>NZ_JBFTLN010000002.1:0-886005 GCF_056396465.1 Chitinophaga sp. 05T412 | reverse complement strand
GGTTTTGCCGAGGGTGTTCACCTCTTCCCATTCCGAACAGAGAAGTTAAGCCCCTCATGGCCGATGGTACTGCACAATCATGCGGGAGAGTAGGTAGCTGCCATACTTATTAAGAAAAGCCTTAGTATCTGTTTACTAAGGCTTTTTCTTTTTTCCCTCCTCACAGAAAAGCTGTTGAAGGAGCATCACTTTCAATGACGTTGAAAGATTTACATACAATTTTTACAGGTTCGTTAGAACTTCATCATATTATTTTCTGCTACTGCAGACTAAAGATCTTATGGTGGTTTTGCCGAGGGTGTTCACCTCTTCCCATTCCGAACAGAGAAGTTAAGCCCCTCATGGCCGATGGTACTGCACAATCATGCGGGAGAGTAGGTAGCTGCCATACTTATTAAAAAGAAGCCTTAGTGTTTATACACTAAGGCTTCTTTGTTTTATACTGATAACAGCCGATTCGGTAGTCATCTCCCTATATAATCATCTCCGGTAATCATCTTCCTAAATAAAAAATCCGGGCTTTACCCCGGATGTAATACTATTTTCTTTTCCTTTTTATATCATCATACCAGTGAGCAACATTTACAGCAACTCCCATGGTAAAATTGACCTGTTGGAAATATCGGTTCACATTATAGTTCTGGCCGTAATTATCCCAGGAGCCATTATTTAAAGGGACAGAGAACAACAGTTGTGATTGAAACTTCACATACCGATATCCCACTCTGACAGTGAAAGCAGGTTCATAAAAAACAACGGGTTTATCACCAACACGAAGGAAGTCAGCTTTGGCATTTTCATTGTTTTCAAAAGCTTTTGCTCCGAATTGACTGTTGTAAAAATTTACCATAGAGAAACGACTGGTAAAGATGGTTTCCACAATATGGTTTACGTACCCGATGCTCGGCTGCACAAATACCTTACTGAAGCGATTCTTTAGCAGATAGTCGTTAATGTTAGTCCCATCATTTGCATCAGGACGATGCGTAAATGTTCTAAAACCCCCGCTGCCATAACCTCCATACACATCAAATACCATTTGCTTCCGGGAACCAAAACCTTTGAAGTAGCCAACAGCACCTTCTACCATTCCTCCACGGATACGGTTGAAAAAAAGATCATCGGTATTGTTATTATTCTTATCTGGATTTATATCATCGAAACCCCAGAGATACTGCCCATTGGCCATAATAGCAATGTTGTCGCTAACTGCAAAAGCACCCTGTAAATTAGTAGGAGTAACACTGCCTTTAAATTCATAGCGTTCCTTTAGTGCAGGAGCATTTACCTGGTTAGGTACATAGATACGGTTGTTACAAGCACTCACAGCAAGGGTGGCTGCGCCCAACAAAAAAGCATAGATACGTGGTTGCATAAAAAGTTGTAGGTTATGTTTAATACAGTTTATCGGTTAAATGTCTGCTTATATAGCGGTGGATTCGCGTTTTATTAATTCTACCGGAAAGATATAATTTTTAGTCACTTTCACCGTCTCTTCCTGGTTGATTAGCTGAACAATTGTTTCCACTGCTTTCTGTCCCATGTTATATCCTGATTGTTCAATAGTGGTAAGAGAAGGGGAAATGATGCGTGAAGACAAATCATTGGAATAGCCTACCACTTTGATTTGCTGAGGAACCGCAATATTTCTTTTCCTGGCTTCCCGGATAAAGGCAACAGCAGAACTATCATTTGCCGCAAACATGCCATCCGGCATTTTATGCGCATCAAATAATTGTTGGGCTGCCACAGTACCGGAATCCATCGTTAAGTCATGTACATAAACAAGCTCCTCATCAAAAGGGATGTTATATTGTGCAAGGGCTTCCTTATAACCCGAAAGCCTTTGCTGGTATAGATTACAGGTGAGCTGTCCGGAGAAGTGTGCAATACGTTTGCAGCCTTGTTTGATGAGGTGTTCGGTAGCGAGAAAGCCTCCTTTAAAGTCATCTCCGGTAATGGTATAACCCTGGAAGTCGGTAGGTACGCGATCGTAGAATACCAGGGGAATATTGTTTTTAATGAATGGATTGAAGTGATCAAAATTAGTGGTGAACATAGAAGCTACTGCCAGCAAGCCATCTACGCGAAGCGAGTAGAAGGTATGGACCAGTTCTTTTTCCATCGCCACCGTTTCATCGGATTGGCCAATTACGATACTGAATCCATATTTATGTGCTTCATGCTGGATACCGCTGATAGCTGTGCTTTGAAAGTACATTGATGTACGGGGAACAATCAGGCCCAGGATATTTGACCGTTTTTTCCGTAAACTGGACGCAATCCAGTTTGGGACATATCCCATTTCAGTAGCCGCTTGCTGTACTTTTTCCCGCGTTTCCATGTTAATCAGTGGATTGTTTTGCAATGCACGGGACACGGTAGATGCAGACAGGTTAAGCTTACTGGCTATATCGTAAATCGTTATTTTGTTAGTCCGATCTTTCACTTTTTGAGGCTTCGTGAGTAAATAATGTAACGATATTAAGCTTTTTCCGGAAGAATTACTATGCTTTGAGGCATAGATTAACGAAAGCACCCTTTCCGTTTATAGCGGAAAGGGTGCGGTTATTTTCGTGTATTCCTGATCGTTATTTAGGATCGAGTGCTTTACCAATACGGGCAATCAGGTCCTGTATGTGGTTGCGGGTCATGGCATCGCCACCGGCTGCTGCAGCACGCAGTTCTGTTCTGAGTGCAATCAGCTGTGCGCGGCCAATACCAGCAGCATCTGATTTAGATGGATCTGCAGGTGCGGAGCCAAACATCGCTGCCATTGGATTTGCTGCCGGAGGATTTACCAGTTCTGTCAGGTTATCCACATAGGCGCGTTGCAGGTTTCTGCGATATACATCAATTGACTGATGTGTATATATTTCTGAGAAGATGGATTTTTTCAGGTCGCCCAACAATTCGGTTGGAGCATATGCCTGTGCACCTAACGCAGCTTCACTGCTGATCAGTTTTCTGAGGGTGTTACTGCTCATTAATCTGTCCAGCACTGGTTCCTGGCGGGAAATGATCATGGAAACGGCATCGCCGCCAAAGCGATTCAGCAGATCCTGGTTGATCAGCCATTTGGGTGTGGTGAACAGTTGTTTGTTCAGGAACTGAATGGCTTCTTTCTGTGTGGCTTTTGGTACATATTCATACACAGCGCCTTCCTGTTCTACAGTTTTAGGGGTTTCATAGATACCGCCTACGTTTTTAGCTACGTGGCCCATGTAACGACTAAACTGTCCGGCTATTTCTTTGTATAATTCGCCCAGGTTACCATATCCTTCGTTCTCCACCTTTGTCCAGGCAAGGAGATTAGGCATGATATATTGCAGATTTTTAATACCATAAGTACTTGCAATCATGGCATTGTCACCAAGGTCTTCGTTTTGTGATCTTGGGTCATCCGGATTACTTTCAGTACCGAACCAGTATTTTTTATCCTTCAGTTTTTCTACCGTCCATTTGTTCAGGATAGGGGTTTCGTCTTCAGGGGATTTAGCCTGTGGCAGCAGCTTGTAGCCCCATTGGATGGCCCATTTATCGTAGTAGTTGATGCGGGGGTAGAGGTCAGCGCCGTTGATGCCATCGCCAGGTTGTGCTACGTAGTTGAAACGCGCATAGTCCATGATAGAGGCAGCGTGTCCGTTTTGTTTTACCCACTCTTTATCGCGGAGTTTTTCAACAGGATAAGCGGAGCTGGAGCCAAAGTTATGGCGCAGACCGAGGGTATGACCAACTTCGTGAGAAGACACAAAGCGGATCAGTTCTCCCATCAGTTCATCGCTGAATTGCATATTGCGGGCACGTGGATCATTAGGAGAAGCCTGTACAAAATACCAGTTACGCAGTAAGCGCATTACGTTGTGGTACCAGTTGATATGGCTTTCGATGATTTCACCGGAGCGTGGATCGTGGATATGTGGACCGCTGGCATTAGGCACATCGGAAGGTTTATAAACGATGGCAGAGAAGCGGGCATCTTCGATAGACCAGGTAGAATCTTCCTGTGGTGTAGGGRCCATTTTAGCGATGATAGCATTTTTAAATCCGGCTTCTTCAAAAGCTTTTTGCCAGTCGTTAACCCCGAGGATCAGGTATTTACGCCATTTTTCCGGGGTAGCAGGATCGATGTAAAACACAATAGGTTTCACTGGTTCTACCAGTTCGCCGCGTTTGTATTTTTCCATGTCTTCCGGTTTTGGTTCCAGGCGCCAGCGGGTGATCATCTGAAGTTTTTTAACACCTTGAGGATCTGCATCGAAATCTGTTACGCTGGTGGTGAAGTAACCTACGCGTGGATCGTAGTAGCGCGGCTGCATGGGAACAGCAGGCAATAGTACTATAGAGCTGTTGAGTTCCACGGTAGCATTGCCACCTGGTGCAGGAGGCATACCGGGTCCGGCAGGGCCGCCACTTTTGCTATATGTTTTTACGGTTTTAATTTCTGTGTTCATTGGATAGGATTTTACATCAGAGATGTAAGATTTATCTGGTTGAACACCGCCGAGTTTTAGTGCATTTTTTATCTGGCCATCGAAGAACAGGATATCATTGTCGCCATTAATAAATTCGGTCAGATCAATGACGCTTCCATCATTATTTTTAGATAATGCTTTTACATCAAAAGCGGCTACAATGGGCTGCAGGTTAGAATTCCTTACAGAGGTAAACATAGGCTGCGTTGAGTCCTTTGATACATCTGAATAGGAGATATTTTTCAGGAAGATGCGATTGTTAGGACCTTTTTCAAAGCGAATCACATTTTCGTTGATGATATCCCCGCTATATCCCATCATCATGGCGCGGAGGCCAGCTGCGGATTTGGATATTCTGTTGACTACGAGTACATCTCTACCGATGAGTGCATCGGGTATTTCGAAGAAGAAGCGGTCATCTAGTTTATAGATATTGAATAAACCGGAGTCAGATTTTGCTTTATCGGTGATCACTTCTGCAAAAGGTTTAGGTCCGGGTTTAGGGCCTGGTTTGATCATTGGTGGCTTACCAGTTGAATCTTTGGCAGGTGCAGGAGTAGTTGGCGCAGCATTTTTGGAATGTTTTTTCCGCTGTGCTGTAGCAGGTTGTAAAACTGCAGTACTCAGGCAGAAGGCTCCTGCCATGGCGAGTATCAGTTTGTTTTGAAATGGTTTGCTCATTACAGTTTTAATAAGTGGTTTTTGATTTACTTGTTATGTTTTTTTAAAAACCTTTGCAAGTAAGTATATTAAGTATTAACTTATCAGGAAAATCCATAAGCGCAGTAAAGACTGTAGGAATGGAAAAAAAGGAGTAAAATTGAAAAGTAAATGTTAAAACAGTAGTTGCGGGGGCAACTTTTTTTATGTAACTATTTATTATTATAGCAGATAATAATTTTATATGGAGAAAGAAAGTAGTAGAAGATAATGCCCGCTATGCTATTGAATTTGGGGAAGAAGGGAGTAAAATATTCTATGTTCCGTTGCTAAATGCTATTAGCTTAGGCTGAAAGTGTTTACTGGCGCGGGAATAAATAAGTTATCAGAATTGTAAGATTTCTGTTGGAACATTTGAATTTTTTCTTAAATTGTGCGTCCAACTTTGAAAAAAATCAAACTATTTCAAGAATTGGGACAGTAACAATCAGTTGTGAAAACTGCGATATTGGTTTATTCGCTTATGTAAGTGTTTGCTCTAAAAAAATGAGTGGTCTAAAAGCCCTGTGGTGGGGCTTTTGTGTGTGAAAGTTAATTTTTGTGGGTTTTTTTGAGCTGCACTTGTTTTTTTGGACCAACCTTATAACTTTGCGAATCACTGATAAAAAACAGTAAATTGAGTGCGGAAGGGCATTCCACAATAAAGGGTATCGTAATCGTAATTAGTAATTAGTAACTTCTAACAAACAATAGTTTAATTTTTAACACTAAAATTTCAATCAACATGGCTGAGACTAAAACAACTGTGACTGCAGCTACAGCTAAGGCTTCTTCTCATCAACCTAAAAAGTCATCCAACCTGTTCGCTGCGTTGGCTGTGCCTATCTGTTTAGTGATAGGATTTCTGTTTTACTTTTTTGTATTAGGTAACCCAGCCAACTTCGTGGGTAACAATCCAGAAAGTCACCCAGTTGATTCTGGTATTGGTAAATGGTTTGGTACAGTTTACAAAGGTGGTCTGATCGTACCTATCCTGATTTCTGTGTTACTGGTTTGTCTGACATTCGTAATTGAGCGTTTCCTTTACCTGTCAAAAGCAAAAGGTAAATTCAGCGGTTCTGAGCTGGTACGTAAAGTACAGTATCACCTGGCTAACCGCAATATTGATGCAGCACTGGCAGAGTGTGACAAACAGAAAGGTTCTGTAGGTAACGTACTGAAAGCTGGTCTGAAAAAGTACAAAGAAATGGTTTCTAATACTGAGCTGGATACAGAGCAGAAGATTCTGACCATTAAAAACGAAATTGAAGAAACAACTGCATTGGAACTGCCAATGATGGAAAAGAACCTGGTGTTCTTATCTACTATTGCTTCCGTAGCTACCCTGTTAGGTCTGTTCGGTACAGTATTGGGTATGATCCGTGCGTTCGCAGCGATGTCTTCCGGTGGTGCACCAGACTCTGCACAGCTGGCAGGTGGTATCTCTGAAGCGTTGATCAACACTGCACTGGGTATCGGTACTTCTGCTGTAGCGATCATCATGTACAACTACTTTACTACTAACATCGATAGCATCACTTACGCTATTGACGAATCTGGCTTTACTTTAACACAGAGCTTTGCTGCTAATCACAAATAATCTGAGATTATTTTGTGGAAAGTAAGCGGTTTTGAATCTATTTAAAGTAAACCATAAAACAGAGTAAAGATGCCTAAAGTTAAAATGCCAAGGAAAAGCACCAACATTGACATGACAGCAATGTGTGATGTGGCTTTCCTGCTATTAACTTTCTTTATGCTGGCAACGAAGTTCAAACCGGATGAACCGGTAACGGTAGTTACCCCATCCTCTATTAACACCACCCTTTTGCCTGATTCTGATGTGTTATTGTTCACAGTAGATAAGGATGGTAGAGTGTTTTTCAGCATGGATGGCCAGCCTAAAAGAAGGAAGCTGATAGAAGATCTGAATACGCAGTATAAATTGGGTCTGGATGAGAAAGAAATCAAAAACTTTGTCACCGGAGCCAGCGTAGGAGCACCTATCAAAGATCTGAAAGCTTACCTGGCCCTCAGCGAGGAACAGCGTAAAACTTCTGGTCTGGATAAAGGAATACCTACAGATTCTGCCAGCGGAGAATTAGGAGCGTGGATTGAATATGGTAATGCAGCCCAGGGTACAAACCTCAATAAAGTGAAGTATTGTATTAAGGCAGATAACCAAACTCCTTATCCTAAGATCAAAGAAATCCTGGATACTTTCAAAAGAAAGAAAATCCAGAAGCTGAACCTGGTGACTAACCTGGAAGAAGCACCGAAAGGTACTGCTGCCTGGGAAGAACAACAGGCCGGTGGTAAACATAAGTAAACGACAGCAATTGCTTCCTGACCTGGAAGGCTGTTGATTTAAGTAACTAAAAAAATTGGCTACTATGGCAGAAATGGATACCAGTAGTAGTGGTGGGAAAGGGAAGAAACACGGTGGGACGAAATMCAAGAAACAGTCTACCCGTGTAGATATGACGCCCATGGTGGATTTAGGTTTTCTGTTGATTACCTTCTTCATGCTTACCACTACCATGTCCAAGCCCAAAACAATGGACTTGATCATGCCAAAAGATACCGAGAATGAGAAAGATCAGAACAAAGTAAAAGAAAGTACTGCTCTTACCATTTTACTCGGAAAAGATAATCGAGTTTACTATTACGAAGGTTTGGCGCAAGACCCTAATGCTTCTGCTAATCCTGACTTCTTCAAAGCAACAACTTTTGCTAATACCGGAGGAATCAGAGATGAGATCATCAAGAAGCGGGATGACGTTGCCAAACTGCGGAATGCAAAAGGTGAACCAGAAGACGTTGTAGTGATTATAAAGGCTGATGATCAGGCCAATTATAAGAACTTCGTTGATATCCTCGACGAAATGGCGATCAATAGAATTCAGCGTTACGCAACAGTAGACATCAGCGACCAGGATAAAAAATGGATCCAGTCTACCGAAGCAGCTAACGGTGTAACTTCTACTCCAGCGCCAGCTAAATAGTTTTGTGGAATAATTATTTTTTTGCATCCATAATAAAACAACAACAATGGATTCTGCTAAAGTCTTAAAGTCCGATTTTCTTGATATCCTGTTTGACKGCAGGAATAAGGATTATGGGGCGTACGATTTGCGGAGACAGTATAATAAGCGTGTGCGGAATGCCATTTTGGGAACCGCGTCATTGTTTGTAATATTCTTTGCAACGTACATGATAACACAGTGGGTAAAAGCTTCAGAAGGAGATAACCTGAAGAAGCCGGTGATACAGGAAATTAAGATGGAGGATGTGAAGTTGCCGGATGATCCGAAAACACCACCTCCGCCTCCACCACCGCCTGCGCCACCGCCACCGGTAAAACCGTCAGTACAATTTACTCCTCCGGTTATTAAGAAAGATAACGAAGTACCACCGGATGAGGAACCTCCAAAGCATGAGGACATCAAGGACAAAGCCATCAGTACTAAAACTGTAGAAGGTGATCCAAACGGTATCGATCCGGGATTACTGGAAGATAGTAAAGGTACCGGTGTAGTAACCGCTCCGGCTGCTCCTGCTAAAGAGGAAATCTTCACCTTCGTAGAACAACCTCCAACCTTCCCAGGTGGTGAGGAAGCACTGGCGAAGTACCTGAGCAAAAACATCCGTTACCCTCGCGTTGCGCAGGAAAATGGTATCTCCGGTACAGTATTCGTTCAGTTCGTAGTAGACTCCGAAGGAAACATTAAAGACGTTAAAACAGTAGGTGCCGCAAAAGGTGGTGGCCTGGAAGAAGAAGCTGTTCGCGTGGTGAAAACCATGCCTAAATGGAAAGCTGGTAAGCAAAATGGCCGCCAGGTTTCTGTACAGTTCAACCTCCCTATCCGCTTTACTTTGCAGGAGTAGTACTGTCTCAACATAATTTGTAAAAGTCCCGTTTCAACATCGTTGGAACGGGACTTTTGCTTTATAGCCCACGCTACTATCCCCAATTATCGTAAATTTGTGCCCTTTGGGAATAATCATAAACTAAAACAGGTATGCTGGGCAAACTAACCGGATTTGATGATACTATTGTAGCAGTGGCTACTGCACCAGGCCTTGGCGCCATCGCAGTAATACGGTTGAGCGGCCCCGGTACCTATGCCATCAGTAATAGCTTATTCCCAGCCAAAGACCTGACCCAACAGGCCAGCCATACCCTCCATTTCGGCAGCATCGTTTCAGAAGGACGGATGATTGATGAAGTAGTAGTTAGCTTGTATAAAGGCCCAGGGTCTTATACCGGCGAAGATGTGATAGAAATATCCTGCCATGGATCTCCCTATATCCAACAACAAATTATTGACGCCACCATAAAAGCCGGCGCACGCCTGGCTAAACCAGGGGAATTCACCCAGCGGGCTTTCCTCAACGGGAAATTAGACCTTACCCAGGCAGAATCCGTTGCTGACCTCATCGCCAGCAATTCGGCCGCTTCTCATCAAACGGCCATGCAGCAGATGCGCGGTGGGTTCTCCAAGGAATTACATGCCCTCCGTGAGCAATTAATCACCTTTTCCGCCCTTATTGAGCTCGAGTTGGACTTCAGTCAGGAAGATGTGGAGTTCGCCGATCGTACGGGCTTATATCGCCTTGTTTCAAATGCCACCGGTACCTTGCAACACCTGATCGACTCCTTCCGCATGGGAAATGTGATCAAAAATGGCGTTAATACCGCCATTGTTGGCAAGCCCAACGCCGGTAAATCTACCCTGCTCAATACCCTGCTCAATGAAAACCGCGCCATCGTCAGCGATATCGCCGGCACTACGCGCGATACCATTGAAGAAGTCCTCAATATCGATGGCATCCTTTTCCGCCTCATCGACACCGCCGGTATCCGCGAAAGCCTCGATACCATCGAAAGCATCGGCGTACAGAAAACAATGGAGAAAATCAAAGAGGCTGGTGTGGTTGTTTACCTGTTTGATGTGAATGAACTAACTGCTACGGATATACGTCAGCAGATTGAAGCTTTCGAAGCAGACAACATCAACTATCTTCTTGTCGGAAATAAAACAGACATCACTGGCGAAGCCGCCATTCGTACTAAGTTCGCTGACATCCCCGGCATTCTTTTCATCTCTGCAAAAAATCATGCACACATACAGGAACTGAAAGATGCCCTGGTACATAAAGTAATAGCAGGTGATGTTAATACAGAAGATACTATCGTTACCAATGCCAGACATTATGCAGCACTGAAGGAAGTACTGAAATCACTGCAGGATGTAAAGGAGGGAATGGATAACGGATTGCCGGGAGACTTGCTGGCACTGGATATCCGGCTTTGTTTGCATTATCTTGGAGAGATTACAGGAGAAGTGACAAATGAGGATAGGTTGGATTATATATTTAGTAAGTTTTGTATCGGGAAGTAAGCCCTTTCTTTTATTTATAGCTACTTTTCTTTATTTACCTAACGTAATGCGTATCAGTGTTGCATCTTGACAGGATGCTTGGGTTTTCCTTTGTTTTGTTGTTGATCCATAAACGACCAAATCAGTAATAAGATACGGTACATGGGGAAATAATGGCAATAATTAATTGGCAGCCTAAGAGCGTAATAGACCAGTTTAGTTCATCTCCAAACATTTGTTCCAATTCCGATGATTATTTTTATCGTTATTTCCCGGCCAATACATTAAGCCGTTAGCTTCATTTTGTTTTTATTTTTGATGTGTTACTTTTATCAAAAAACCAGCCATGGGCAACGATCAAATTTTAATATATCAGCATCCAAACGGAGAAACAACCATTGATGTAAAGTTAGAACATGAGACAGTTTGGTTGACCCAAGCTCAGATTGTCGACTTGTTTCAATCCAGTAGAGCCAATATAAGTGAGCACATTAAACATATATATKGTTCTAATGAACTAGGCCAGGAAGCAACTATTCGGAAATTCCGAACAGTTCGACAAGAAGGGAAACGGTCTGTCAGCAGGGAGTTGGAACACTATAACCTGGATATGATTATATCAATTGGTTACAGAGTCAATTCAGTAAGAGGAACGCAATTTCGTATCTGGGCAAATAAAGTGCTGAAAGAATATCTGGTGAATGGGTATGCTATCGATAAAAATCGTTTTCAGGAACAGTCCCGTCAATTAGACGAGTTAAAGCAAACGGTGAAGTTGCTTGGGAATGTAATGGAGAACACTGATGAGGTAACCGGTTTACTGAAGGTGATCACAGATTACACTTATGCGCTGGATGTGCTGGATCAGTATGACCATCAGGTGCTTCAAATTGAATCAATAACTACTGAGAACTTATTTGAAATAACATATTATACTGCCATAGGGGCTATCAAAGGTCTTCGGGATAAGTTCGGAGGAAGTAGTTTGTTTGGGAATGAAAAGGATGAATCTTTTCAGGGGTCATTGGCTGCTATCTATCAGACATTTGGTGGACAGCATCTTTATCCAAGTGTGGAAGAGAAGGCGGCCAATCTCTTATATTTCGTTATTAAGAATCATTCTTTTTCAGATGGGAACAAGCGTATTGCTGCGTTCTTATTCGTTTGGTTTTTAGATAAGAATAGTATTCTTTATCATTCAGATGGTTCAAAGAAGATTGGAGACAACGCTTTGGTAGCATTAACGCTGATGATTGCAGAGTCAAAACCTGATGAAAAAGAGATGATGATTAAAGTTGTTGTGAATCTGATAAATCTTAGGAATTAATTTTTGTTTCTAGTTCGCGAGCTGACAATTTAATTGTGTTTACAAAATTATAATGTTTGCGATTCGTAAACAGACAGAAAGTATAAACAGCCATTTAATAACAATGCGTATGATAGATATGTCTTATGAGCTAGAAAAGAGTATTTGGACGGAAGATGACTTTGAAATTATGGGCTGGCATGATTCGCAGATCTATAAAATGGCCCTAAAGGAGGACCTTGAATTTGATATTGACTATATATTAAAATGGAATCAGCCGGATCTTGAGGGGTTACCTTTTACATTCTGGGTTGCACCTGCAACATTGGTTTTTAAAAAAGCGAAAATCCTTTCTTTTGACTTTGAAATAGCAATGGAAGATGTTTTTGAGATTGACTATATAGAAAAACAAGTAGAAGAAGATAAAACGACATGGCTAATTGTTACTCAACGGGGTGAAATTGAATTTACCTGTGAGGGATTTAATCAGTACATTCGTCAGAAGCCACTATTTCAATTTGGCCAAACAGTTCCATACAGAGAAAGAAGGGGAACTTCCCTGGAAAGAGTGCAGCTTCAGCATAATAGCTATTTATCAAGTAAAGAGTACCTCGAAGCTCTAGAGAAAACCTTTGGGCATTATGAGAACGTCAAGAAACGGCACATGAAGAGGCAGGAGATGAAAGAGTTAACCTTACATAGGGAAAATCATCAAATAGCAACTAACGAATATCTTCTTAAGAAAAAGGAGATAAATGAAATGATAGATTTTTATGATTATTGGTTAAAGGGAACAGACTTTGAAAAATGGTAACAGATACCCATCTGCCCGAAATTCGGTTATTGGGTATAGCGCCTTTTGAATAACTTTGGGAATCTCGCAGGAATTTTGAAATAATTCCTTAACGCTATTCCCAATCCCACTGATCATTGATAGACTTTCGCCAGGCGCTTTTTCCGAAAGACAAGTGATAAAGCTCATTTACACTAGGGTCGATTTTAGTTATTTTTTCAAGACTAACCAGTTTGGAATCTTTGAGATCAGGCTCTTGTTCACTATGAAACTGCCACGCACCATCATCATTATGGTAAACATACAAAATAGGTTTACCTTCTAAAACCTGACTTGTCGTAAATACTGCTACGTTTCTCTCCTCATAGAATTTGAAATCCAGGTTCCTATCAAGAAGTGGCTGTTTAAATTTCCAGTCAGGATTGAACCCTTCCTCCCAGGGAAATAGCGGATGTCTATCCGGCCATACCATTTGTAACGCTGGGTAATCTTCAGTATGATAGAAAATATTACATATTGCCATGTAATCAGAGTGATATGACTTATCTACAGTCAGAAACTGGATAGGATAATTTTTTATAAATTCCTCGTAAAGCGTACCTGCATGTAGGTGGCTACCATCTTTTATTGATGCACAAACATTATTTAACAGATTACCTAATAGTTCGATTGACAATCCAAAGCATATAATTTCCGGATGTTTGAATCTTTGAAATAGTCCGATTGTATAAGCGTAAGCAGGTAAATAATCATCAGATTCTACCTGAATAATATAGCATCCATATTGGTCAATTTTATCTTGTATTTCTTTGCGGGAAATAGGACCGCTGTCGAGTGGATCGGGAGTCAAAAGTTTTATTTTTAAGGTGTTTTAAATTAATAGTTAAGTGCCCGGTTTAAAATAACGAGTACATTAATCAAGACCAGGTTTGTTATTGTACAGGTTGGCGATGTCCATTCGCTCCGCAAAATCCTCAAAGCTATGCTCAAATTTTATTGAATTGAAGATTTTTGCTACTAACGAAGCCTTCGCTGGGTGAATGATTTTACAACCTTCGAACTCATAATTATCGAAGTAACTCCCAAATGTTTTAAGCAGTGTGCTATAGGAAATAAACCCTCTTTCTGTGACGCTTCTGAATAGTCTGCGGGTTTTTTTATATATAACATAGTAGTCCGCAGGTGGCATAACGTTTGGAATATGCTCTGTCCAGGTTGCAACGGTAATGGCATTCCCATGCTCCTTCGTCTTAAAATAGAAAATACGGGGTACAAAGTAAGCTTCACCTAATTGCTGTTGAAGATTCTTACGATTAAAATTATATCGCCATGACTGATTGGTCAGATCTAATGGGTAGTAACAAGTATCCTGATCAAAATGATCTTTGGAGGTGAGTAAATTAAAGTCTGACCAGCATTTATATAGGCTATCGGCTGATGGTTGATGTGGATAATCGACTTCTGCTCCAAATTGTGGATTGAATACAAATAGGTCTAAGTCTTTTAGTAGCTTAGAAACAATTGGAAAGGCTTCTTTCCCAAAGAAGTCAGGCCGTAAATAGTTTATATTAAATAGGAAGTTCGTTTTTTCAAATTCTTCAAAATCTCCATCATCTTCTTCACCATGAGTCGGTTTTTCATACTCAAAGCAAAAGTATACGTCAGTTTCGGTATTCTCATACCACCATCTATTTGTGTTAGGATCATTGGGTATTGACAGGTTAACAGCCAGGTATTTACTAATGTCTTCTTTTGATATTACAGCATTTTTCCTTTTATAGAAAAAGAGGTCAAAACTCATGAATGATAGGTATTAAATTTCGATTATGGGATCATCTAAGATATCTTCTCTTCTCTAATCTTCCAAACATTGTCATTATTTAGTACGTTTAAGTACCCATTTAATGGGTTAACCTATAAACGATGACAGCCCAGGAACAAGTCAAGGACGTACTCTTTATGATCAGAGTTGCGGAAACAAGTGTATTCATTCCGAAAATATCTTACAATGATCGGAAGTAATCTACTCCCCATCATTCCCATTCCCAGTCATCATGTAAAGAATTACGCCAGGCGCTTTTTCCGAAAGACAAGTGATAAAGCTCATTTACACTAGGGTCGATTTTAGTTATTTTTTCAAGACTAACCAGTTTGGAATCTTTGAGATCGGGTTCCTGTTCGCTATGAAACTGCCATGCTCCATCGTCATTATGATAAACGTATAAAATAGGCTTGCCCTCCAGAACATGCCTGGTAGTATACACCCCTACATTTCTCTCCTCATAAAACTTGAAATCGGTATTCCTGTCAAGAAGCGGTTGTTTAAATTTCCAATTGCTATTAAATCCGGATTCCCATGGGAAAAGGCTTTGTTTGTCTGGCCATATCAATTGTAATGCAGGATAATCGTAGTGATTGTAAAAGCTGCTGGCAACACCAAAATAATCGGAATAAAAGGATTTATTTACGGATAGAAACTGGATGGGAAAATCTTTAAGGAAGTCGTGGTAGTGAACATCCGTATCGAAAGATTGACCGTTCTTTATCAGGTGGCAGGCGTCATTCAAAAGACTGCCTGCAAGGTCCGTTGACAGGCCAAAACACATGATTTCAGGATGATTGAATTTTTGATAAAGACCAATGGTATATGCAAAGCCTGGAAGGTAATCATCAGATTCTACATATGTAATGAAGCATCCATGTTGATCGATGTTATCCAGTATCAGCTTGTGAGAAATAGGTTCGTGATTACAATGTTTCAATGGTAATGATTTAGTTCGATTTTATTTTGTATCATACATTTCCTGTATAGCCACGCATCTGAAAATTAATCCATCTTTTTCTTCCATGTGAGATTCATGATAATGCCCATAATACCATTCCTTACATCCGGCAGCCTTAATAGATGAATATATCTTACTCATTATCTGTCGTTCATTTTTCAGGTCACCGGCAAGGTCTCGGCCAGCTTCCATCTCCTTAACAATAAAATTAAGTACGATAGGGTCAAAAGTATAAGGCCATGCTTCTCCAGGCGCGATATGAGAGATAGCTATATCAATGCCTTGAGTACATGACAGCTTTAGCAATGATTCATCAAATCGAATTTCCTCATCGGGCCAGAAGTCTTTACCAATTGTTCTTCTCAGTCGGTCGATTGATATGCCACCGCCGATAAAAAACACTTTCCTGTTTTCAATTTCGATTACCTCATAATCCTGTACCAGCTTAAGATGGTGAAAATTGAAAGTATCCCGGTAATCCCAGAACCATTTATTATCGTGATTGCCTCTCAGTATGTACAAATAATTTTCCTTCTCCCTAAGAAAATTATCAATTTGAGATAATGCTTTTATATCAAGAGCTTTATGTTGAAAGCCAAGCCCCCAATCACCCACCTGAATGAGTGAAGTTTTTTCCAGTCCAAATTTTTTGATTTTGTAAAGTATCTCAGGATAAGTTCCATGGAGATCGCCAATTATTATCATCTTGGTTTTGTGTTAGATGAAAATTGATATCCTGCTAATATAGTTATTTATCATCTTGGTCGTGTTTGATCCTCTGGTTAGTTGAAATAGACGAATACGTAACCATTTAGTTTGCGCGAGAAGTCCATTATTTTTTGCGAAAAATCACGAGTAGAATCTGTAGAAACGGTATCTGAKTGGAGGGCCCTTTTTTGTTCTTTATTTAATGTAAAAATAAAATTTGCCGATCAAATTTTTTTTTACATTTGATTACTGTAGTAAAAACTATATTGTAGCAATTGAATATAAGGCCGTGAGAAGGCTGAAACCATAATGATTTATACCTGAAATAGACTGTACCCTATATCGATGCTGACAATGTTTGTTATACCAATTAATAACAGTTTTAGATCTCTATGTCTTATGAAGTGAAATAATCAATTTGCCCGTTTAATCACCTAATTCAAATTTCAGAAACGATATCAGTGTATTTACTTTCCTGGAATTGATCTTTGTAGTGATATCGAAAAGTACTTTTCGAACCCTATCAATATTGTATTGCGTCCTTTACATTCTTTAAGGAGCGCTGGTTGCGTGCATTCATTATTGATGTAGGGAACTCCTGTTGTTGAAACCTTTTTGCCGTTAGATATTTATTTTATTCCGTTACTTATGATGTTCCGTAATAATCGTTTAAAGAAAACGCTATCCCTGTTCTTTCTGTTTACTCTGGTGTATCAGATCGGATTTCCTGTTGCAGCCTATGCACTCACTTCAGGGCCTACTGCACCGGAAACCTCCAGTTTTGAACCGGTGGATATGAAAGATATGGTGAATCTTCAAACAGGAGACTTCACCTATAATATGCCTTTGCTGGAAGTACCCGGCCCAGAGGGAGGTTATCCGGTTTCCCTGGCTTATCATGCCGGTATTCAAACCAATGAAGATGCCAGCTGGGTAGGTTTGGGCTGGGCGCTTAATCCCGGTGCTATCACAAGAAGTGAAAATGGCTATGCTGATGATGATAATGGAGTTGATCAGTTTGGAAGGACATACTGGAGCGGAACAGAGTCCAGGATGGTCGGCTTTGATATTGGTATAGGACTGCGTAATGCGAGTGTTTCTTTTGGGCTCACTTTTACCAACAATAATAATAAAGGGTTCAGTGTAGATTTTGATGGTGTAACAATAGGATTGCAAGAGAAAGCAGGCTTGGTTGGTGGTCCCTACGCTTCAGCGGGAATGTCATTAAACCTGAAAACACTCAAAACCTCCAGTTCCGTAGGGGTAGGTTTAAGTGGGGTTGGGTCTATGGGGGTATCAATGGAATCTTCTTCTCAGGGAGCCAGCTTTTACGCAAACGGACAAACCGGAATCTCTGGCAGTCTTTTTTCCAATATGAATTCAAGAGATGGAGTGCATACGGAAAGTTCCAATGGGGGATTTTCTATACCATTGTTTGGCCTCCTCAATCTTGGTATCCGGTATAGCTACTACCGGACATGGATGGATTACACCACAAACCAGAAATCTTATGGTTCACTTTTTTTACCGGAGGGAATAAGTAATAACACATTGGATAATAAAGTCTATGATACCTATCATATGTTTGATTTAGAGCGGGGATTAGGTATGTTTGAACTTCCGGATCCCTCTCATCACACAGGCGCCAGTTTACCTGATTATGATCACTATATGGTAACTGCACAGGGACTGAGTGGGGCTATAAGACCCTATCAGTTCCAGAGTTACGTGATGGGGGGAAACAGGGCTTCTGAGACTGGAGTGAAACTTGTTCCAAACTCCGGTAGTACTCCGGTCTCGCGGATAAACCCTACAGTGAGATATCAGATCCCTGATTCCTACAGAGGCAATAGTATTTTAAAAACAGGTTTCAGATTTGTTAATGATTTCTCCAACACTTATAGACAGTCATTAACTGATTACTCGGCTGGATCATTCCGTGTCCCATTTGATGAGAACCCGGCAATGGGTGCTTTAGGAACATATGATCCTGCCACCAATACATTGGAAGGGTCACGTCACATTGATTATTTCAGCGATGCTGATATCGTTTCCGGTGCGGCTAAGGCAAAAGGGTTTATAGATGTGAGCGCGGATAATGCCGTAGGGTATAACCGTTATTCAAGCTCCCGGATAGGCGGTTTTTCTATTACTAATGAGAAGGGAATCACCTATCATTATTCATTGCCTGTTTATAACATAGATGGTATTATATATAGCCGGAACGTTAAAAAAGCGGACAATGAAGAAGTGCGTTGGAGCAAACAGATCAGACGTTCACAATATGCCTATAACTGGTTGCTGACAAGCATTACTGGTCCTGACTTTGTGGACCGGGATGGTAACGGTATTGCCAATGAAGGGGACTATGGTTATTGGGTTAATTTGGGTTATGGTAAATGGACAGGCACTTATTATTGGCGTACGCCTGCAACAGGTTATACCAGGGATGTGGATGATGAATTTGAAAGTTATTCTCACGGCTCTAAGGAGTTGTATTATCTGAACAAAATTAAGACCAGAACACATACAGCCATTTTTGAGAAGGATCTAAGAGTAGATGGTAGGGGAGAAGGGGTAGCCTATAGCATTTTTTCTGATGCCAGCTATACTGATGGCGCTTTTTCTGCTGCATCTAAACGGACATTGAAATTAAACCGGATTCTGTTGTTAAATAACAGCGATGCGACCGGCATCAACCCCGCTAATGGTGCAGGGATAAAGAATGTGGAATCCACGGTAGATTTGGGCGCCAATGTGATAGATAAATATGATCTGCAAGGAACGGGTATCGAAAGTAAGGCCATCAAAATAATTGAATTCAACCACGATTACTCACTTTGCCAGGGAACGATTAACAGCTTTGAGGACAATACCCCTAATGTCAAGCAAGGGAAGCTTACGTTGATGTCCATTAATACGCCGGGCAAACAAGGTATTTCTGTTTTACCTCCTGTACAATTTGTATATGATATACCTGCTTCGGATAGAAATATGTTATTCGGGGGCGATGTAAGCATTGATGCGGATAGTAAAGGAGCATCAGTAATAGGTACACTGATGATAGGAATGACACCGAAATTTTATATCGGTGAACTGGTAAGTGTAACCGGAGGAGATAATGTTAGCTATAGTGCATTGGTTACCGCTACCCAGGATTATTATGATCAGAATAATAAACACCGGTATAAGTTAGGACTGAGAATGGTGGATCCATTTCCGCCGGGATATGTGTCAACGTCGGCATCTGTTGCAAGTACGAAGAATCCAAATTATAGTATTGAAGCCTATGACAAATGGGGAATGTATAAGGCGGACTATAATGCTGCAACCATCGCCGATAATATAAACGTTGGCCGTATGACCACGCCGGTATCTTCCATGCATGCGGATGCCTGGTCATTACATGCTATTAACACACAGTTGGGGGCTAATATAGAAATGAAGTATGAAGGGGACTCTTATTCTAAAATAGTATTGGACAACAGGTGTTCCATGATAGCTAACAGTTTTGCTATTGATAAAACTAATAAACAGATCACGTTTAAGGTAGCGAATAATTATGGTGTACCATTGAGCGAATTACTTGCTGTGGGCTCAAAGGCCGACATGATCATGGCAATGATCCCGGCAGATGATTTAAAATTACTCACAGCCTTGATATCTACCAGGAACGAAACAGTTTCTATGCAACTGACCAGAATTGGGGGGAATTATCCCATTTTCGGTCCGAAGAAACAGCTTCCTTTAACTGCTGGATTCATCATTAAATCCGTGGATAATTTTACCAATACTGTTGTGATGAGTTGTAACGATAATTTTGTACTCGGGTTGGTTGGGTTTCAGTACAATACTGACACTCGCGTGCGACTTTCTGGTTATGTAATGAGTGCGAACATATTCTTTTATCCGAATAACGACCCTGTCAGGCCAATATATGGCGGAGGAATCAGGGTAAAGGAGTTACGGATAAATAGTACAGACAGAGTATCTACCACGAAATATGATTATCGGCATATTGTTAATGGCGGTTCATCAGGAGTTACTACTTATGAGCCTAACATGATCCAAAAACATGATCTTAATTATACTGGTATGCCATTATTTGACAATCAGATAGGAGATGATATACAAAAGTGGATCTGGAAGGCAGAGTATCGTGAGATGGTCAATCCTGCAGCTGCACGGATATTCTCTTTATCAAGGTTGTTACCTTCTCCAGGTGTTCTTTATGGCTATGTCAGAACCACTACTGAAGTTTATAATTATCCGCCTTTTGGTGCGCTGGGAGCACAAGGAGATACTTATACGGTTCCCGGATCAACGGTATATAGCTTCAGAGTGCCGGAAGAAAATATGGTTGAACTGAGCCTGTTATCCAGTACAAGCGGTGGTGGCGGTACAACTGATGTAACGGGTACCAGGAATTATTCCATCCAGGATAATACAGCTTCTATAGGTTCGCTTAATGGCGTGGGACAAGTTGATAGTAAAGGTGCTTGGTTAACCTGGAAAACCTACCGTTATGTAAGAGACGAAGCCGACCGGGAAGGTACTTATAGTAAATATGCTTACCAGGGACGTATTATAGAGCGTTTCGGTAATAGGAAAAAGGTAACGATGGCAGGAAGTTATGATACGCAATATGGTATCGCAACCGCCAAAACAGAAAATCCGAATATTTTAATGGGAGAAGCAGAATATAATTATAAAACGGGACAGATATCTTCCGAAGATTACCTGGCATATGACTTTTATTCTGGTCAGTTAACCCAAAAATTAAACAAGGATGTTTATGGTAATTTATTCCTGACAGAAGTGATTCCTGCTTATCGCAAATATCCGGCAATGGGAATGAAAGTAACTAACCGGAACAATAAGCATATGCTTGCTCAGGAAGCTGGGAACTATGTTTATAAAGTGGATGCAAATAATAATAAGTTAGGCCTTGTTTCGGCAGCTATAACCACCTGGAGTAGTAGTACAGATGTATTAACACCGGATAATACAGGAACTAAAATCGTCCAGAATGGAGTGGTGGCTAATAATGGAAATGTTTGGCGTAAGCAATCAACATATGTATGGGCACCTTCAGGCTCTTCTACGGATGGTATTACGCCATTAAATCAGTTTACTGACTTTAACTGGACTAATCCTTCTTCTCTTGCCAATGCGTGGTTAAAAACAGCAGAAACTACTTTGTATGATGTTTACTCAAAAGAACTGGAAGCGAAAGATGTGAATGGCAATTACGCTGCTACTGTGATGGGATATAATAATACGAAAGTATTGGTAAGCGGGGTTAATGCCCGTCAGAAAGATCTGGCATATAGTGGTGCAGAAGATGACCTGGTAAATAGCAAATTCAGTGGTCAGGTTTCCCTTGGAGATGGAGTTGTGGAGAAGAACACTACATTCCCTGCTGCTACGGCACATACAGGTTATAACAGTTTAAAAGTGGACGCCGGCAAGAACGGATTTAGCTACACTGTTCCACTGCCCAGCGATGAGGTTAAAAAGCCTTACATGGCCAGTGTTTGGGTGGCAGCAGCTAACTCCTCTCTTCCTGCGGCAGGAGTTTATTACCAGGTGAATGGCGGAGCCCCGGTACCGGTGAATGCAGTAGCACAAAGAAAAGTAGGTTCATGGTATCAGGTAATGGTTGTTGTACCTGCAAGTACTTTAAGCAGTGCTACCAGTTTGACATTCGGATGTAAGAACAGCGGTACCTCATCGGTGTATTTTGATGATTTCCGGGTACAACCAGCAATATCCGGTGCTTCAGCCTATGTCTATGATAAATTTACTGGAGAGGTGACCTATATACTTGATAAAAACAACTTCTTTACCAGGTTTGAATATGATATAGCTGGCCGTGTAAAAGCTACTTATAAAGAAAGCTTGAGTGGTGGGGTAGTAAAGGCGGCTACTATGGATTATAACTATGGCAAAGGGCAGTAACTACCATAGAATAATATTATTAACCCTGAGCAAATAATACTAAGGGATCTATAAAAAATACTACCAATGAAAACAAGAAGCCTTAGCCTGTTCTGTAGCCTGATGGCAATGCTGCTGTTATTTTGTGTGGCATTGCATGCACAGGTGATCGAGAGTCCGAACAAAATCATGCTTCCGGTGCCACCGGCGACGAATAAGGTATTTCAGACCTATGAAGTGCTCAAATACCGTAGTGTGGTTGAAATAGAGATTGCACCGGGAGTAGAGATCCCGGCAGGTGCAGACCTGCAATTTGAAATAGGGCCGATAGCTACCGGCCCGGCCAGGATGGATCTTAACAGAAACTGGATCTTAAGTCAGCAGTATGATGCCTCCGGCAATGTTATCGGTGCCTCTAAGGTATTCTACGATAATAACGGACAAGTGCAGCAGAAGCAGGAAAAAAATCTCGCCGCTGGCCGTATTCTGGCMAGCCAGGTTGTTTGTGACGGCTTAGGCCGGCCTGTGCTGAATACCTTATCTGCCCCGATTACCCCGGTAGAGTTTACGTATGCAGATAATTTCATGAACAACGGGGGGAGAAACTATAATTATAAAAATTTTGATGGTGCAAAATTAAGTAATCCCGATCCGGTAGATAATACAGTGGCAGGAACACTTGGCTGGTACTATAGTGAGAATAATACCCTGGAGCCGTACGTAGGCACTACCAATGTTCCATTTAGCAGAACGGATTATTATAATGATGGTACAAATGAAGTAAAACGTGTAGCAGGTATAGGTGAGACGTTTAAAACGGGCAGCGGACATGAAAGCAGTAGTTTTGTTTTGCCGGTAACCAATGAGCTGGATCACTATTTACAGGTACGTAATAAGTATTTCCCTGCAGCAGAAGTTGGAGAAACGCCAACAGCCGATATATTGGCTCAGTCAACCACTGTCAATATTAGCCGGGATGCAAATGGTCAGGAGCTATTGGTGGTACAGGACAAAGCCGGTAAAGTATTGATGACTGGTCGCCCGGGCAATGATCTGGTATACACCAATACCCGTAAGATTTATAATCCTGCCATAACGGGTCCTCTTCAATTTTACTATTTTAAGTTGTTTAAACCTACTACCGTCAATATAAATGCAGGCGATTGGACACTCTATGATATGTCCAACAATGAACAACCAGTGACCTTTAGCGGCGGAGGTGTTTTAGCGGCGGGATATTATAAACTGATAGGAGGGAATACACCTGTAGGTAATACGATTAGCTACGCAGTAGGGCTTACGGACATTAATTATAATTATTACAATCAGTTAGGCCAGTTAGTGGCGGCTATTCCTCCTGAAGGGGTGAAAAAATTAATAGGGCCAGGCATTAATAATTATCCAAACCGGGTAGATATTCCTTTTATTACACAAAACGAATATGATCTGAAAGGTCAGCTAAAGGCAAGTGTCAATAAGGAAACCGGCAGATCGGAGTTTGTATATCGTACGGATGGCAAACTGCGTTTTTCCCAGAATGCCATACAGCGTCCCACCGGTATTTACTCTTATACGAACTATGATAATGTCGGAAGGGGAGTGGAAGCAGGTGAATTTACTCCTGGTTCGGGAGGCATTGCTTTTAACGTGGCTGGTATGACTAACGCAGATAATGTGGCAGCGGATGGGGGACTAGGTAATGGTACCAGGTCTAACTGGCTGAAGACTACCTATGATGTGGCTGTAGCTACCGGAGTTACCGGATATACGCAGGATGATGTTTATCTGCCATCAGCAATTTCTTATACAGAGAGTTCAGCAGGTACTAAAACCTGGTATAATTATGACGATCAGGATAGAGTTACCTGGATGGTTCAGGATATTCCCGGTCTTGGTAAGAAAACAATAGACTATACATATACTTTTCTCGGACAGCCGGCAAAAGTAATTTTTCAAAAGAATGTTGCAGCCGAAACCTTTATCCATTACTATGAATATGATTTGGGGCAGCGCCTGTCAGCAGCTTTTACCAATACAGTAGATAATGTTGCCACCAGGAAATTGCAGGCTAAATACAGCTATTACCTGCATGGACCTTTAAAGAGGGTAGAACTGGGAGGAAATGTACAAGGGGTAGACTATACTTATACAGTGCAAGGGCAATTGAAAGCGATTAATCATGCCAGCAAAGATCTTGATCCGGGTAAAGATGGTATATCAGGGGGAAATGCTGGTTTTGCCAAAGATGCCTTTGGTATGAACCTGGAATATTTCAATGGAGACTATGTCCGTGGAGGTACTGGGGTAAGTAGCATTCCATTGGCGACTACAATTGCAGATGATCAGTATACAGGTAACGTGAAAGGAATGAGTTGGTTTAGCCGTAAACCACAAAGTGTCATTGCCGCAATGGGGGCAGCTATTGAGAATCCTTCGATGTATGGATATAAATATGATAATAAATACCAACTAAACAGTGGGACGTGGGGAGCGCCCAACTATGTAACACCTGGTTTTGCGGCGAGTAGTGCTTTTAAAGAGTATAATCTGAACTATGATGGAAATGGTAATATTCAATCGTTAGCGCGTACTAATGATGCGGGGACTACTACAGATAATTTTACCTACACTTACCCTATTGGAACTAATCAGTTGCAAAAAGTAGTAAATGGTAGCACTACCTATGGCAGTTATAATTATAACCCACTTGGACAACTATCTGTTGAAACGCCGGGTACTGGTGTGGCAAGATATATCCGCTATGATATCAATGGTAAAGTAATAGGAGTATACGCAGATGCAGCCTATACGCAGCCCAAGGTGACTTTTGCTTACAATGAACGCGGCATCCGCGTTATGAAAACTGATTACGTTAATAACAATACAACTTATTACGTATCAGGTACCAATGGTACTTTAATGGCGGTTTATACACAGGCGGGGACCGGTGTTATTAGCCAGACAGAGATACCACTGTATGCAACCGGGCGTATAGGAATCTTCCGTCGGGGTACTGGCATCAGCGAGTATGAGCTAAGCAATCATCTCGGTAATGTGCAGGTTACAATAGATCAGAATCGAAATATTAAGCAATATGCTGACTATTACCCTTTCGGGAGCATTATGCGCGACGGTGGTTCACTGGACTATCGTTATGGTTTCCAGGGAAAATATAGTGAGAAAGATAAAGAAACCGGCTGGAACGCATTTGAGCTAAGGATGTATGATGCACGTATTGGGAGATGGTTAGGTGTTGATCCTAAAGGACAATATAACTCTCCTTATACAGCAATGGGTAATAACCCGGTAACTCGGGTTGATGCCGATGGGGGATGGGATAAAGAATACGAAGATGCGGACGCTTACTATAAAGAGAATCCAAATGGGAAGCTGGATGGAAAAGATGGACATTGGCTAACTTCGGACAGGCTTAGTCATAGCGCGGTCTGGAATACAGCTAATATGACTAACCTGCAGGCGCTCCGGTTTGATGATTATAAAACCATTACCCAGCGGACCGCTTTTTATGGCTGGTTTGCTGCAAAGATCGATGAAAGAGGATTTGAGAATAACTGGCCGGGAGCCGCTTATATAGTAGCAAATCAAATGTCGACCTTAGAATGGGGGCCGGCAGCCTGGTGGGTTGGTGACGATGTAGTGAAATTTGGCAATGAGGGAAATAAGGCGATCTTCGATGATGCCATGCATAAACTTAGGGATTTATATAATGGCCCTGTCATGAAAGGAAGTGTGGCCGAAGCCTGGGATGCAAAAACATTATATGAAGAACAGTTTATTGTTGTAAATCCGATTTATCAACGGCAATCTCAGGAAACCCTTAGGATAATTGGCAATATGGCTCGTGGCGATTATCTTTATGGCATAGCTACATCGAAAGAATTACGTTTTGTTGGAATAATTACCGATCCATATGATAGGTTTGCCCATGGCATGACGAAAGTGGCCGAATATTGGTTACATCATAAATATGAACCGCGTTATAGATTCTATTGATTTAAGGAACAAATGGGAAAAAGTCTGATAATATATCTCTTGTGTCTGATAGCAGTGGATGCTATAGCTAATGTTATAATTGGCCTTATTCTGCATAGCCCCGGATCAGTGATACTTATCTCTGGAATTGTAAGGGCAATTTGTATATTCATCTTGTTTGCGGTTATAGGTACAATCGTTTTCAGTATTTTGAATGGAAGAATAGCCCTGGCAGGTTTGGTGATAACTACAATATTAGTATACATACTAATACCCGCTATTATATATCTGTTAAAGGATAATAACAAAACAATCGTAGAGGTGTATGTAGACCTTCACTCACGTATTGATTTATTTACACAATTTTTTCTGCCTTATATTCTGGCCAGTATAATATGTATTATGCTGGTCAGAAAATTGAAAATATTTTAGACGATATTGTTTTGAACAAGACAGATAATGCAGACGTATATTTTTCTGTTTTAAATCTTGAAGTTTTACAGGCCTGCGCTAGTCGCAGGCTTTTTTATTGTTTGCCTGCTGAATTGTTAATTGTCCTTTCTTCGGTTTTACAATATTCCCGCTACCTATATAGCATTGCTTATTAACTACGTCTTCTTCACCACAAACATCTTCCCTTTATACACCACTTTTATTTCATCTTTCTTCAATTCTTTAATCTTCACTTCATCTACTACTTCTCCCTGTTGCACCATTTTATCCTGTCCATGAATAATAACCAGGGCTACTTTTTTAGGGGCATCCAGGTTGCTGATCATACCGGCATATTGCACAAAGCTAACATCTATGGGAGGTGGTGGTGGCGGAGCTACAACAGGTGCGGATTGCACTGCAGGTAAAGTATCGGTGACTTCATCTTTGAGGAATGGGTCCGGGTAGTCCATGAGCAGGATATACTTTTGAGGTAATGTCATGGAAATACGTGCCGGAGAAGGGGGCGCTACATAGGTGTTAGCAGGCCCCTGTCCGGAAACAGCTGTAACAATCCTGTAAATAATGCTGCCCCAAACAACTACAGTACCAGCCAGTAAGAAGAATTTGAACGATTTCTTTTTCATATTACTGCAGGGTGAAATTTCTTTTCGTGCTAAAGTTGCTCTCATTACCGACTGCATCAAGTGCAGTCACCTGCCAGTAGATTTTGTCCCGGCTGTTGCCACGATTAAACGTAGCAGATGTGCTGGTAACTGTAACGGGATAGCCATCATACAAGGAGCCATCATTTTTATAGACGAATAATTTATATTTCACAGCATCGGGTACGGCTGCCCATTGCAGGGTAACGGGGAGCTGGATATTGAGTGCGTCGTTATTGGGTGCTGTTAATACCGGAGGTACTGGAGGGGTATGGTCTATAGTAAAATTATAAATAAGAGAAAACATAGACTGGGCAGTATCATTTACAGCCCTTACCCGCCACTGGTATTGTCCGTCTTTTAATGACCGGAGGGAATAGGTATTGGCAGTGGTAGTTGCTTCTAAGAAAATATCAGGACTGCTGAAGTTAAGGGTATCTACCTGGAGTGTATATTTTTTAGCGCTGAAAAGTGGTAGCCATTGAAAAACTATATCTGCATTGCTGGTCATATAGTTGTTACCCGGAGCAGATAATACCACGGTTTGATTGCTCAGTGAAGCCGTATCTATTATCAGGTTGCGGACGGAGTACGGAGACTGGCTACTATTATTTACCGCTCTTACCCGCCATTGGTATTTTCCTGGTTGAAGCGTATAAACAAAACTATTTCTTTTAACGGTGCTGTCGAGTACAAATTTTGCCGGCGCATCAAAATCCGGAGAAGCGATCTGGATCTGGTATTTTTCAGTCAGGTTGTCCGGTTCCCAATAGAAAGTTTGCAGATAATCGCGGCTCAGGATTTGATCAGCAGGGGCTACCAGCTGGATCTTCACGTCTTTGAGTGTAGGCTCGATGACGTCCAGGCAGGAAGAAATAGCTGTTATTATTAACAGTATCGGTATATAGTATTTAAGGGTTACTTTCATGGCTGTTTGAATTTGTAAACTGTAATTGTTGAAGATAAATATCAGCAGATAATAAGGTTGTATTCTGCTGGTTATCAAAAGTAGTTTTGTAAGTCATCGCCTTTATTCTGGCCGGGAGGTCGCTTTTTTCCAACTCATTCACAAACCGGAGGAGTTGTTTAAAAGAGCCTTCTACTGTTACCAGGTTGGTAATTACCTGTAGCTGCTGGTATTGATACCCGTTATAAGGACTGTAGTTTTTTAACTTCAGATGATATTGATTACAAAAGCCTGTTACCTGTTTTAGCAGTTGCAGGTCAGCATTTACGGTATCCTGTTGTGTGGCGGTATGAATAATTTTATTGAGTGTTTTTTCTTTCTCTGACAGTTGTTGATATTGTTCAATTTTTGATTGCAACATATCTTCCGGCAAATAACTCCGCTTATAGTTATGATAAGCTTCAATGGTATTCCGTATACCATATTGATAAGAGGCTATCAGCACCAATACTAATGCAGCCAGCATCCACCTCAATCGTTGTTTTTCATTTAGCTGTTTAAAGTTCATTTTAAAGTCAGTTCTAGTTGAAAGTGACCCGTTTCATCTTCTTTTTTATACCAGTAGCTTTCTAATCGCGCTGATTGCACTATATCAATCTGCTGTATAGAGGTGATCCAGTTATTCAACACCCATGGTGTATTACAATCGCCCTGCAGTCTGATGGTATCCTGTCGGAATCTGGGGATGGCGCCCGATGATTTGTTATTATCTTCCGGAAAGATGGTCATATTGGTTAATATTACCTCTTTTGGAACGGAAGCACCAATCTTGTCGGAAATTTCGCTGATCACGGGTTGCTTTATCCAGCCAATAGCCGCGAGAAACTTCTCTTTTTCCTGTACCCTAACCTGTAAGGTGTCCAGTGTATTTATTTTTTTCTGGTATAAGCTATTATTTACCTGTGCTTCCTGTGCCAGCGTGTAATAATGTTGATAGATGAAAACATTTAATAACAGTATGAGCAACAATGTGCCTAATGCACCTATCCCTACTATATTGAACAGACGGCGATATTCAAATTTTTCTTTTTGACGGGCAATTTCCTGCAATTGAAGTCCGGAGGCTGCTTCGCTGGCCAGTATTATTTCTGTAGCAATAGCAAAGGCCGGTAGTAGCAGGTGTTTTATAGATTGATCACCGATTATTAACTCGGTACCTAATTGTGGTTTATTGGTTACTTGTGATAGCGTATATTCTATGAGCTTCGCGCCATGGAGTTGTAATTGCCAGGCGGATGTTTGGATATTATTACCGGTATTTATTTTTATAAGATGCAACAAATTGGTGCTAAATCCCAGGCTTAAACCCACGTGTAGGACGGAAATTCCTGCGTCAACGAATAGCCCCACCATTTCATCCAGTTGATCTTTGCGTATAACGGCGATCTCTGGCTTGTCGTTGCAAACAAATTGCTGGTAATAATAATCTTCCTGTCGTGCACCTGGAATAACATTTTCCAGGAGGTTATGTCCGGTTACGCTGGGTACGGGTTTATGCAGAATACCTCGGCCTGATATGTTAAGTCCAACGGGTACTCCTTTGGGAAACTTTTCAATCAATGCCGGAAGACTGGTAACATTAATATATTCTTCGGCGCGGATCAATTTGCCTTTTACCTGCTTCACTACCACCGCATTGAGCAGGAGGGACTTGTCCTGCATTACGACAATCTCTACGCCGATAGCCGTACGAATAGGAATATATTTATGTAAAAGTGATTGCCACATGTTTAGTAAATGATGGTAGGTTTAATAAACACGAGCGAAACGGTTTTGGACGTAGATCTTGCTCTGCTGCTGAAGAGCCATTTTAACACCGGTACCCTTGACAGGCCGGGAATACCACCTCCTGATTCCGTTTTTTCATTTCTTTCAATGCCACCTAACACTACCATCTCTTCATTTTTTACCCGGATAATTGATTTGAATTTACTGTTGGAAGAAGGTGGTGGCGCATTATTAGGAGGATCGCCGATGAAGTCGGATATTTTAACGTCTATATTCAGTGTTACCTGCTCATCACCTGATACCAATGGCATAATGTCTATAGATAGATTGGCATCCACGGGGATATACTGTTGGGTAACCACTGTTTGTGGGTTTAGCGAACCAAGAACATTTTGTGTACTCACCGTATAATACCTGGTACTGCCGATGCTCAGGTTGGCCACATGCCCGTTGAGCGTGGATAACTTAGGTGTTTGTCTCAAATCGATATTGCTATTATTTTCCAGTGCGCTAAGTTGTACATAGAAATTGGGGGTTACTTTACCCAGGTTGAAGATGTTGTTGATGCCAATTCTTCCCAGGAAATCGTTGATAGATCTGGCGCCGAATGTGTAGTCAAGGCCGCCCTGGCCGAGCAGTGTACCTCCGGTTCTTACAGAATCGGAAGTACCCATTTTTATCCCCGTTTTTATTGATTTCCCCTTTTTTACATCCATCAAAATCACTTCGATGGTGATCATAGGCACCACCTTGTCAATCTGTTTGATGAATTTGTCAATCAGTTCAATTTCAGGTGCACTACCACTTAGCAGGAAGCTATTCTGTTCTTTAAATTCTTTGATGTCTACGCCCCTTCTAAGTTCAGGAGGGAATATATGCATTAATGAATCCATAGAGCGATTTTTGAGCTGGACCATCTTATAGGTACGCATACCTTCCATTTGACGGCTACCGATCATGTAAACCTTTCCCTCTGTATGAAAAGTGTATTCAGTCCCCTGAAATATGTAGGCAAGGGCCTGATTCAATGGCATATTGTTGATATTGGCAGATATAATGCCTTGTATTTCGGAATACATGAAATAGTTAATACCTGTTTGATCAGAAATGCTCCTGAGTACGTCCTTTAGGGGCATGGAAGTTACATTAAGCGTGATCAACCGGTTACCGATATCATCTGAAGTTGCTTCAATGTTGCCGCCTGTACCCGGCATATCCCGATTGATTTTTCGAATTACGGTATTTCCATTGGGCGCATTTTTCAGCTCTGACTTTAGCATAATTTGTTCATTGGAGGCCAGGGGTTCCAATACAAATACTTCATCATTCGTTTTGGTGAATTTAAAGTTGTTTGTTAATGCCAGTTTTTCCAACGCGTTGGAAATGGGGAGATCCTGGATGTATCCATTTACCATTTTACCAAATAACTCAGGCAATACCACCACATTTTTATTACTTATCATGGTAATGCGCCTGGCTACATTCATCAAACTATCGTTTTGCAGATCCAGGGTAATGTTGCCACTATTCTTATTGTAGTCAATATGCAGCTCTTTAGGGGGAGGGGGCTGATTTCTAAGAGGATCGTTGTAGTTGGTAATATAGATGATACTTCCTGTGAAAGTAAACTCCAGGTTATATTGTTTGGCGAGATATAACAGGATATTACTAACGGTTTCGCCATCAAAGTAATTGGTAATCCTTTGAGTGAGTGCAGGATCGATATTGAGATTGAGGTGATGCGTATTAGCTATTCCCCGGAGAAATTCCTGCAGGGTGCCGCCTGAAACAGATATCGCGGCTTTCTGATTCAGCCCGGGCACTGTTGGCGAGAGGTCGTTTAATCGCTGTGCAATGACCGAAACCCGGTCCTGCTGTGCCCCCTGAGCAAATAGATGGATGGTATTGAATAATAGTACGGCGTAAAGTATGATTGCTTTTTTCATGTGACAGAATGCAGGGATAATGGTCAGGAGGTTAACAATGAATAAATTTCGTCAATGGATGTCTTTCCCTGTTCGAATAGGGAAAAGGCGTTTTCAGCCAGTGTTTGTATATTCCTTTCTTTTAGTTGTGTTGATATGTCCGTTGTAGATTGTTTAATCTCGTCGGATAACTCGCTATCCATAGTGATCACTTCATACACCGCTTTCCGGCCTTTATAGCCGGTATTGAAGCAATGTTCGCATCCTACGGCTACATAGTGATGTGTAATCTCTTTTTCTGCCCGGAACCGGGGAGGAAATAAGGACTTATCAAAAGGCCGCCTGGTTTTGCAATGGTCACAAAGCAGGCGTAACAACCGTTGTGCCACCGCTGTATTTAAGGTATTGGCTACGAGGAACGGTGGTATCCCCATGTCGGTAAGCCTGGAAATAATTCCCCAGGCCGAATTGGTATGTATTGTTGATAGTACAAGGTGACCTGTGAGGGCTGCTCTGATAGCCATGTTAGCAGTATCAGGATCTCTGATTTCACCGACCATAATAATATCCGGATCTTGTCTGAGAAAATTGCGAAGGGCAGCTCCGAAGGTAAGACCAATGTTTTCCTTTAGTTGTACCTGGTTGATACCCCCCAGAGTGTATTCAATAGGATCTTCTATCGTCAGAATATTTCGGGTATCCTTATTCAGCATTTTCAGTGTGGCGTACAGGGTAGTGGTTTTACCCGATCCCGTAGGGCCGCTGATGAGGAGCAGGCCATTCGGTTTTTTTACACCTTCCAGGTAATTGCTTAGGTCGGCGGGTGCGAAGCCGAGGGTATTCAAATCAATATTGGTGGCATCATTACTGAGCAAACGCAGCACAATTTTTTCACCGTGTAGCGTTGGCAGAACGGATACCCTGATATCAGTTTTTGTTTGCTGATACTGGAAAAAGATACGGCCATCCTGGGGAAGCCTTCTTTCCGCAATATCCAGGTTAGCCATTATTTTTATCTTATTTACCAGCGACGGATATTGGTTTTTTTCTAACAAATAACGCTGCACCAGCATCCCATCTATTCTGATTCTAACCCGGCAGCTTTCTTCATATATTTCAATATGAATATCACTGCTGTGGAGGTTTTTAGATTCGCTGATCAGGTCCTGGAGGAAGTTATCCGAGTGACCGTTGTAAAAACGATGTTGTAGCCGGCTATCCTGTTGTGTTAAAGGATAGTTAGTTTCCAGCAGAAGCTTCAGGTCTTCTTCAGGAATAGGTAATAAAATAATTTCTTTATTAAACAGGAAGTTAAGTTCATCTACAATAGCCGCCGGATGTTTGCCAGCTATGAAATAGAAGGAGATACTTGCTGATGTTTCATTCGCAGGAATAAGCTGGTAGTGCCATGCCTGCTCGCTGCTGAGTATTTTCTGCAGCGATTGATCAATGGATCGGGTAACAGACATAGGCCAGTTTATTTAATAGCCACTCCTCATTAAAGAAGTTAGCGGAGGTATTTAAGATACTGTTAATCGTTAGCAATGCCAGCATTAAAGCTTGTATGCCCGCCATGGGTATCGTTCTGGCTTTATTTTTTCTTCCGGTAATCATCAGTAATATTCCAGTCAGCAGGCAGGCCAGGAGACTTATCAGATGGAAGAAGAATAAATTCAATGGCGAAAGTGTAATAAATAATACCAGGTAGAATGCCAGATCACCAACACCAACAAAATGTTGGGTAATAGGTGTGAATTTTTGATCACGGATACAAACGTATACCTGCAGCAGCAAAAATTGAACACCGATGATGAGTATGTTCAACAGGAATGTTTTCAGCAAAAAAAGAATGGGTAAGTGATATAGCCAGATATTGCACAGGAGGTTTAGTCCCATCAGTAATGGAATCAGTATCCAGCTTATCGCTCTATCCCGGAAGTCCTGGATCGCTATAAGTGAATATGGAATTATTGATAATAGGGCAAAATACTGGTTCATGCTTAAATTAGTCCTGTACAGTTTCTCTCAGTTTTTTATTGGCGTCTATTTCCCATACATTGAAGGTACCGTCTCCATCAAAGTCAACAACAGCAGTAGCCCGGGCAATGAAGTCATTACTGCTTATCTGGATAATATCAATCCGATAGTTAGCCTGTCCTCCTTCCGTAACTAATTTTTGTTGTTCAAATGACAATTCTGAAAGATCTTTTGTATAGCGGGATTTTTCATAGAAGAAATTTTTCTCCAGCATATGCACGTGTTCCAGTTGTAATTTCGCCTCGGTGCTTTTTGCCTTCGTAATCAAAGGCATTAGATTCGGAATGGCGAGTAACACCAGGATACCAATGATAATTAATACTACAAGCACTTCTGTCAATGTAAATGCAGATAACTTTTTGCCGCATATGCGCGAGGTGGGTTGCTTACGTACTTTCATGTAGATATAGGGGATGATGTTTGAACGAAAATATGCTAATTAATTTATTTTGAATGCTTTGTTACAAGTATTTTTTTGATGGCAATGGTATCTGCGCCCGAGATCGCTATGCCATGAATCCGCATTAAACAGGGATTCAAAGAATCGGGGGAGATATCAACAGAGATAGAGATATTGCCTGCCTGGCTGGTATATATTCCCTTTTCAGGCTCTTTACATAGTTCCTGTATGCGGGAATTCAGCAACAGCCTACCTCTCTCTTTTTTGGTGCCGAGTATAGGATACGCGATGCCTGAAAAGAGGGTCATACCAATTCCGAAGGCAATAGTGATAATAACAAGTGCCACAATATTTTCTACAATTGTTGATGCTTCCAGTTTCTTATCTATCAGTCGAGCCATTGCAGTATCTTTTTTACGGCAGGTGTGTTGAATAACAGCGGAGGCGCAAGATAGTGGCTACTTAGCGCTATCCGGTCTATTGTCACATTGTGAAGCTGATTATCATAAATGCTGGCGCCGTTTTTCAGCAGCGTGGAGCCAGCCAACACGGTACCCGTAACCTGACCATTCAGTTCAAGAAATCCATCATTAAAAACAACGCCGGTAACTTTTGAGTCGTGGCATAATTCTGTATATATCTTCATTTCATCTTTTGCATTGTCACAATATCCCAGGATACAACCGGTAATTTTAGCGCCTTTCCCCAGGCGGATAACAGCAACATTGTTGAATATCCGGGTATTTTTTAGCAAGATAAATGCACTGGGATAGTCAAATATACAATCCTCACCAGTAACAATGCTGTCGGTAGCTATGGCCTGTAACTTCCCTTTAAATCCCTTTTCAAACTTAATATAAGGGGCTATGAGTATCACATTGTTAAGTGTACATCCCATGGGAACTGTTAACATGGAATCTGACCGGATGATGATATGGCCTGAATAATTGTCGCCTGAAGAGATGTTGTTTAACACATTAATACTTAGGAGTGAATCCGCGAATGATTGATGAATATTATTGCCGGTTAAGGAGGATGTGTGTTTGCCGGTGCTTAGTGAGGTTAATTCCCGGAGTATTTCCCTATTCAAAATATCTCTCAACATCAGGGTACTGGTATATTTTTGGTCGTTGAAAAGTTTTTCGCGGGTATAACCTGTTTTGTCAAGATAGGTTGGACTAATACCATTTTTAGGAAGATATACATCCCCGTTGAGCAAGGTATTTCCGCTGATCAGGAGGGGTTTGTTATGTTCTTCAAGGTAAATACAGGCATTTAAGATGCTGTCGGGCATCCTTCCCATCATGAAGCTGCGGGACAGGGTATCTCGTCCAACATTCGCTGTAACCGAAGCGATTGGGAAAATTCCCCAGTTAATAATATTGATTTGTGCATTCCCTGAAAAATCGCCCAGCAGGTCTCCCTGGTATTGATGGGTACTAACATTGGGGTCGGCTAGTGTAGCAGCAATGGCAGAAGTGAAATAGTCCTGGCAGTTTTCCTTGCTGTGAATACGGGCACTAATGGAGGAAAAATAAGAGAGTCTTAATAAAACCAGCCCCAGGAATAGCGCAATGATGAATGAAAGAAAAATTGCAAGTAAAAGGGAACCGGCCGGTAGCTTTTTCATCGGCCAGGTTTAGCGATGGTAGAATCTGTTGCATGCTTCTTTTGCTGCTTTGACAATGCCCGCTCTTTATTATGGTGTGTAACCGTGCTATCGCGATCCAGTCCGGGTTTAGCGATAGTTGTATCCGCCTGTTTTTTTTCTGGCTTTTGAAATACTTTCCCGTTATTATAGCGTTTAGTAGCACTTTTACCATCACGGGCATATTCAGTAATATCGCCATCCAACAAATCATTAGAATAGACCCCGCTTCTCAGCAGTATACCTTCATTATCATATTCTTTAAACGTTCCATTTTTAACGCCATTTTTCCAGGTAGTAATATTAATGTACTCTCCTTTGGGATTCCAGGTTGTCCAGGTGTTATTTTTCAACCCTTTTTTGAACTCACCTTTGATTTTAATGTTCTTATCCGGGTAAACCTCCATGTATGCTCCATCGAGTAGCTGACCGTCATATCCTCCGCGGGTACATCTGAGCGACTGTGCTCTATACCAATAGTAATATTGATCCGTTTTTAGTTTTACTTTTTTATCTCTTGGTAAAACATGTAAAGTAATAACGGTATCCCCTGATTGAAGGGTAACCCGGTTGGTATAAGCGATAAGATTTTGTGAAGAAGCGGGCTGGGCTGAAGCCAGGACACCAATCATCAGAGTCAGGAATGTTTTTTTGTGACAATTGACAAATGACAGCAGGCGCTTATGTAACGAAAACATAGGTACGATTTTTTAATAATATAGGGTCACCAACTAAGTTGCAGCCAAAAGTAGTGAAAATTGAAAAAAGTTTATTAATTTATTCCAGGCAGTTGAGGAATGAATTTTTTGAATTTATACAAAATAGTTCAATCTTTGTGTGCTGTGAAAACCCAGCGTATCGTTTGTGGACCTGCTACACCGTTTACCTGATAGCATTTTGATAATCTTTCTATATCTATGGTCAAGCACCTGCAAGCCTTTACAATTCTGGAGTTAGTCATTGTAATGATATTAACAGGCATTGCTTCTGGTATCATCTATATGGTATTGAATATTTTCATGTTTCAATATACCGGTTTCGGAAAGACGGCTGGTTATATGTTGGATTACTATGCCTGTAAGCGGCAACTGGAAGGCGATTTTAACGCCAGCCATTTGCTGGAGAAGTCTGGAGACTCATTGATTTGTGTAAAAGACAAGGGAAAAGTAGCCTACTATTTCGGGAATCAGCAATACATTTTAAGAGTGGATGATGAGATAAATATTGATACTTTCCAGATACAGTACAATATCCCGGATTGGGAGATTACGATGGTGAATGCCCGTAAAGTACCGCTCATAAGGCGTTTAAGTATTATTGTACTGGGAGGCGGTGAGCAATATCCCTGGGTATTTACGAAGCATTATGATGAATCTGCGTTGTTTAATTTTGAGACTGATAATTAATCATGGGAGGAATAGATATCAGGCAACTAAAGCCAGCTGTAGCCAACCAGCATGCAGCAGGAAGTCCAGTAGAACATACGCGGAGTGAGCCATGGTGGCAGAAAGATATTAGTTTCAGTACCGGGCTGCCAGATAAAATAAAAGCCGATTTTTACCTTCAGCTGCACACATTGCTGGATGCGGGGGTGGATATCAGGTCGGGGTTTAAACTGGTGACAGAACAACAGAAGAAAGCAAAGTTTAGAAAGATATTTGACATTATTCAACAGGATATTATATCCGGTAAGGCGATGTCTGCGGCCATGAGGGACCAGCATTGTTTTTCGGACTATGAAATATTCAGCACCGGTATTGGAGAGGAAACGGGCCGCTTATCTTTTGTATTTAAAGAGCTGCACCAGTTTTTCCAGAAGAAAATTAAGCAACGAAGACAGATCGTAAGCGCATTGACATATCCCATGATAGTTGTAGTAGTAGCTATTTTGGCGATTGGTTTTATGGCCAATTTCATTGTTCCTATGTTCGCTGACGTTTTCAAGAGATTTGGGAACAAAGAATTGCCGGCCGTGACGCAGTTTGTAGTGCTTGTCTCTGAATCTATAAAAAAGACATTTGGTATCTGGCTGTTAGTAATAGGAGGATTGATGTTAGGGGCGGTAAAAAGCAGGAAAAAACTTTGGTACCGCCGTGGCATGAGCCGTTTGTTATTGCGCATACCAATGGTGGGAGAATTGGTGGCTAAGATATATATCGCAAGGATGTGCAATTCCATGTCGTTGTTGATTTCTTCAAAGGTGCCGGTATTACAGGCCATTCAACTGGTTATCAAGATGGTTGGCTTTTACCCGATCGAGGTATCGCTAAGGAAGGTCGAAGAAAGTATCCTTTTAGGAAAAAGCCTGCATACAGGAATGAGTGAACACGCAATTTTCCCACCCAAACTAATTGCAATGATCAAAGTAGGGGAGGAAGTGAATAAGTTGGGCGATTTTTTTGAAAGAATTAATATTCAGTATACCGAGGAGGTGATGCACGAAACAGCGCTGTTGAGTAATTTTATCGAGCCACTGATTATTGTTTTCCTTGGGCTGGCAGTAGGCATAATATTGATAGCAATGTACTTACCCTTATTCACAATGGGACAAAGTTTCTAATAATGAAAGGTAAAAGATCTTTCTGTAAATAAACAACGAAAAAATTTTGATTCTTAGCAGGGTTATTTATATTTGTACGTTTCCCGGATTAATTATAATGGTAATAATTGTCCCTATTTTTTTGTACTAAAAAGAACCTAACCGGCTAGTAACTGTAGCCTGACTTAAGCAGTCAGTTGAAAAAAGAATTCCTAAACATGCGCTCAAAAATAGTGAGTTTTTTACAAAAAAACTTTTCAGAAAGAACCAGAGAAAATATTCGGGGGATACTATCTTTCCTGTTATATTCGTGGCTATTTGTTTTAGTATTATTACCTTTAATCATCTTCAAATTCCTACGTTTATATCCAACGGGAAAGAAGTTTTATTTAGGCACCCCACTTCCGCGTTATTACTGGGATAAGTTTTTGAAGAAGCATTTGAGGGATTTTAAGGGCGACGGAATAGAGATTGATTCAAGGCAGACAATTCAACATTACTCAGATCTTAACAGACTGCAAAATGGGGAAGGACTTGATGTATTACACGCAATTGATATTGCACCGGGAGGTGATCATGAATATGTAGCAGACGTTTCGGAATGTTGGGTAATTGATACCGGTAAATATGACCTTTTCCTGGTACAATTTTCTTTCCATATGATCTTGAGGGATAAAGAAGCTATGTTTCATAGCCTGAGGATACTTAAGGAAGGAGGAGTATTGATTTGTAACTTTCCCTGTGTATCTGGTTATTATCCCAAAGGACTTGTCTATAAAGATTTTACAGGACACGTTTACCGTTGGTATACTCCCATTGGCGTAGAGCTGTTGCTGAAGGAGATGGGGTTGAGTGAAGATGATTATGAGCTGGTATCCCATGGGCATTGGATAGCCAGAATGGCTTACCTCGGATTTTATCTGCCTAAAGAAGTTATTCCGTCATTTTTAATTGATAAAGATGATTTAACAAAACCTATGTTAGTTTCTGTACGTATCAAAAAACCTGCTAATTGGGCTCCTCTATTTCAACTAGTAGAGCCAGTTCAAGCCTAAGTACCTATATTTTTGCATTTTAATTTAAATACTTAAAATCCATTACCATGAAATTGTCTTATGCCCTTTTGTTTGTGCCTTTATTTATGGTCAATTCCCTGCGTGCACAAACCGGAACATTCACAACGGTTAATATTAACACTCCATCTCCGGATCCCACTTTTAATCTACAAACCAAAGGCCCTACCTGGCTGGGCGGAACCCTCCTGGTAAGACCAGAAGTGGCTGCCAACAACCCCAATAACCTGATCAGAATTCAGCCGGCAAACCCTTATACAGGTACCGCCGGGGGCGTGAATTCCTGTGTGGACATGGTTGATAACTCTAATATTGCCAATGCCTCTTATTTACAGTTTGGGATTGACAATACAGGTACCTGGCTGGGTAATTTTAAAAGTGCTTTTATCGCCTCCACTGCCAATAGTGGTGGTACACCAAAAGATCTTAAGCTCTTTGCAGGTGCCAATCCATTTTCCGGAGAAATTGGCATCTACCTGCAGGCTAATACCCAAAATGTAGGTATCGGAACTGCAGATACAAAGGGATATAAATTGGCCGTAGCTGGAAGCGTGGTTGCTGAAAGTGTAAAAGTAAAGTTAAAGGGAAATTGGCCTGACTATGTGTTCAATGAAGACTATCATCTGCCATCATTACAGGAGGTAGAGAAATATGTAACTGAACACCAACACCTCATGGACATGCCTTCTGCTGCAGAAGTTCAAAAAGAAGGACAGGATCTGGGAGATATGAACCGCCGTCTGTTGCAAAAAGTGGAAGAATTGACCCTCTACCTGATCGATCTCAAGAAACAACAAACCGCACTTCAGGAAAGCAATACCGCATTGCAACAACGTGTTACTGAACTTGAAGCAACGAAAAAGTAGGAGAGTGCTAATACAAAATTAATATCCGGATAGTGTCTTGCATTATACTGCAGGATGCTATTCGGACATAGTTGTAATGTCAAAAAAGATAATAAAATACAATTTCGATATGAATAAGAAGATAAGGATATTCCTGGAAGCAGCTATTGTTGTTTTGCTGCTGGTAATTTTGTCATGGATGTTTTTTAAGAGTGAGAAAATAGCTTACGTAGATAGTGGGAAACTGATGAGCAAATACACTGCTATGGAAGAAGCGAGAAAGGAATTTGAGATAAAGAATAAGCAATGGCAGAGCAATATTGATACACTGAATCAGGACTTCCAAACAGCTATGCGTACTTACGACAATGCCCAATTGAAAGGATCTGATGCTGATAAGAAGAAGGCAAAAGAAGAAGTGAGCCTGAGACAGAAGCGCGTTTATGAGTATCAGCAAGCTATTCAACAAAAAGCAAAAGAAGAAGAAGGTCGCCTTACCCAACAAGTGCTGAGCAAAGTGAATAATTATCTCACAGAGTATGGCAAACAACATCACTATAAATTTATACTTGTAGCCAACAATGGTAACATTGGATATGCAGATACCGGTGCGGATATCACGGAGGAGATATTAAATCATTTGAATAATGATTATTCCAGGAAATCAAAATAATTCCAGTGTTAAGAGCTATAAAAAATCTTATTGTTTGTACCCCTTGCTTCCTGGCAATGGCCATAGGAGTAAGTTCCTGCACAAGACCAGCTATCCTGCCTGCAGATAAGTTGACCAGTTATATCCAGGATCCTTCCAATGGCGTGGCAAAAGAGAAAAAGATAAATGATATTGCATTTAAGGCCTATTATCAGCCATCCGATTTTCTCGTATTGCAGGAACTCAACAGCCAGGGGAAAAAAGATTCGGTAACATTGGCGGCTATTAAGCAGAAATACGCCCCCTATAGATATTTCAAATTAGATATCTCGAAAAATAATAAAGAAGTAATCAGAGAACTGGGAGGACAGGCCAGGTATAGCGAGATGTTGTCTGTGCTGGCATTTAATATGAACCAGTATATTGATATCATTACAGCCAATAAGGATACCATTAAAATGGTTGATTATGCATTTCAACAAACTTATGGTATGGGATCTGCTAATAGCCTGATGGTTGTTTTCCCCACAGATAAGCTTAAAGATTTGGAGAAGTATACGTTGAATATCTATGAATGTGGCTTCCAGACAGGAGACATTAGATTTGAGTTCACAGAGAAGGATATTAAAAAAGTACCGGCGCTGGAATTATCGTTTTAACCGATTTTTTATCCCATTTCTTTACTACCCCGATTGTTCAATATGTTGGATAGGGAAGAATCCCAGACTTATTCACTTTCCAACGTCATACAGCATATATTCTTGTTACAGATTCAAAACTACTATTGAGGTAGTTTTGAATCTGTAAACATTATTGATATAGTTGACTCACGACACAATCTTAATCATCATCTTCTTCAGACTTAGGATCTACTTTCAAACCAAGTGCTTTCAATCCCTTTTGATGTGCGCCGAAATATGCCTTGGGGAAGGGTTTATCGCCATGTATAGTAGACCATACATATTCACTGAATAGCAACGCATCTTTATCGATCAAATCCGGTTTTGAAAAATCCATTTTCTGTGTCAATGGTGCTAACCGGGCAGTGGTTTTGCTTTTGATCTGGTTTTTAGGGGGATTCAATTCATTAATGGCAACCGTTGGTGTCAGGGAGTTATATCCGGTGTAATCAGGTGTTTGATTGAAGCAGGCGGTCATTAGCGGCGCTGCGGCCACCAGCTGATTCATAGGTTGTACACCGAATATCTGACAGATGGTATGTAATACAGAAGACTGATTGTAAAAGTGGCTGATGACCGTATCGCGTTTTACATGGGGGCCGGCCACGAGGCAGAAGGAGCGGTGTCCATCCACGTGATCGGTGCCGCTTTGCGGATCATCTTCATTGATGAAAATGGCCATATCTTTCCAGAAGGAGCTTTTCGAAAGTGCTTCCACTACACGGCCTGTTGCCCAGTCATTATCTGTTACATAGGCACGGGGAGTTGGCGATTGTTCACCATAGCCGCTGGTATGATCATTCGGTAAGTAAACGATCATAAATTCAGGAAGGTTGCCAGCTGTTTCGTATTCTTTCAATGCTTCAATAAATACGTCTGCCCTCACCTGATCGGTAATGTTCATGTTCCAGCCGGGGTAGCGTAAATCGCTGTATTTCTCCAGGCTTTTCATGGCATAGGAACATTTATACTGAGCGGAGTCATTTTTATTTTTCCAGGCGTTATATATGTCAGTCCAGGTTTTCCCTTTGGTTATTTCAGCGAGATCTGTTTCTCCAAAGTTCCTGAATGAAATGCCTTTGCGTAGTAAGTGGTTCCAAATGAAGCCACAACCGGCATAAGACAAAGGATCTGTTCCAAAATCATAGGCACAGTGTCCGTTGGAGAAGTCTTTTTCATGGTAGGGGGTGGTAATTCCCTGAATGGCCCATTGGTGGCCGTCGCTTGAATTAACGCCATTGCAATAGTAGTTGTCCAGCAACACAAATTGTTTGGCGAGTGCGTGTGTGTTGGGGGTTATTTCGTTCCCAAATTCAACCAGTTTAGGATCGCAGTTGCCCTTTCCTAAATCGCCGAGTACCTGGTCAAATTTTTTATTCTCTTTGATAATATATACCACGTGCTTAATGGAGGAGGGTTCTCCCACATTGTCCGGTACAGGTTTAGGAGTGGTTTTGGCATTACTTATCGCCTGGGCCCTTAGCAGATCTATAAAGTGGAATCCTTTGCTGGCTTCGGCGGTATAAGCATTTAATTCAGCCTGATTGCCGGGAAGGGCTACTTTTTGGATTTCTCCTTTTACGGCAGTTACGTTTCCAATGAATAAGTTGTTTCCGGCAATGTTAATAGTGCCTGGAAAGCCACCAGCGGCAATAAAGCCATAAGGCGCTTTCTGTGGATGCCGGGGATCTATGAGGGCAATGGAATTATTGCCGGCATTGGCGGCAAAAAGTGTTTTCCCGTCGGAGCTGAATGCCAGTGCGGTGGTCAGGCTACCATAGGGGAGGGAGGGATCAGGTTTGGTGTTGATGGTGTGTACTACTTTCTGGGTCCTGGTATCTATTACGCTGATGCCATCGCCACTATCATCAGTAACATATAATGATTTGCCATCGGGAGATAGTGTCATTGATTCCGGATGGATACGGGTGGTAATTTCAGTAATCTTTTTTCTGGATTCAATATCGATTACCGCTACGGAGCCGCGCAGTGCTACGGATCTTTCATCTACAGCAACATCAGTTCCGGCTGATTGTTCTGTTCTGTCTCCTTTCCTGGCGTGTGGCCCTCCGAAGTTGCTGACGAATGCGAGTTTTTTGTCTTTACTGACAATGATAGCATAAGGACAAACACCTACCGGAATCTTGCTTAATATTTTTCCTTTAGAAAGATCAACAACAGCGACTTCATTGGTAATGGCCAGGGCCACAAGGGCGATGTTATTTTTACATAATCCGATTCCCAGTGGGTTTGTTTTTTTATTATTGGCAGATAGGTCGATTTTCTTTGTAAGCGTAAAGTTCCCTGATTGGCTCACATTGCCTACATATAGATTCTTTTCCAGTCCGGTAAAATAAATAGTGGAGTCGTTGTCGTCTACTGCCAGGCCGTTCATAGATCCTGATTCTTTATCAGGATAGTCGATTTTACCGAGGGTTTTAAAATCCTGGGCATCGATAATCGTTACCTGGCTGTTGGTTTTGGCAATGAGGATATGCTGTTGCTGGGCAAACTCCAGGTTCAGTACCCGGGTTCCTTTTGCCAGATTGAGACTTTGCCCTGCCGGATTTAATAGCTGGGCATTGGCCAACAGTTTATCGCCTGCTAAGGAATGGCTCCAGGCGGTATCTACAGGTTTTCTGACATCCTTGTGAGGCGTCACCTGTGCCTGTGTGTTTTGCGTGGCCAGTAAAAGCGCGGCAAAAATAATTCCTGGAAAAAAAGATGGACCGGTCCTCATAATTTTTTTAGTAGTTATTGAAATGAATGTTATCAGCACGCATCCTGGTTTAGGAGCGTACTTAATAAATATAGTGCTGGGCCCGACGTTGGATGAACAAGGTGTTGCAAAGATAATTTTAGGAATGATAAGATACTGGTTAATTTGTAGTTATACTTTCTGCGTCGGAAAACCAATGTTCCATCGGCAATATTCAAGCAGTTTTTAATAAGGGATTATCTTGTAGCGCCAGATCCATGGCTGGYTTTGTGGGGCAGGTTAGAAGCACCTTAAAATGATCTTAAAAGGCGCTGTGTGTTTGTTGCGAATTCAGCGATTTCTTTACCTTAGCCAGGTAACTCCGTTTTTGCATGCCCGGATATTTGAAACTGATACCTTCATTGAAAACGCTATCTGATAGGTACGGTGTTATTTGAGCATGATTGAAAGATAATAGTTATTAAGGATTCCTGTCAATTTTATCCGCATTACAACGAGCAACAAAGCCAATTATATAGCATGGATACCATGCTATATGAGGCATCATCTGATCATATGAAGTATACAATGAATACCGCAGGTCATCTCTTTTTTGCGAAGCAAATAGCTATTCAGAAACGGGGATTATTATTGTTTCCGCTGGCAGTATTGTTCCTTGGAGCGATGGCTTATTTACGCGCTGGGCAGCAAATTCCGTTATATGCTATTCCTATTCCGCTGCTTATTTTAGTGAATGGTTTTATAGTAATGCCGTTGATTGGCGCCAATACCTGCAGAAAAACGATTGCAGCATATGAAATGCAGGCGGGAGGAATAGTACGTTTCATTTGTTATGCGCCGCTATGGTCTGAAAGCCTCGTGTACGACGTCAATATTCAGGATCTGCAGTGGACTACCCAATCAGCACTCGGTAAAAAGAATAGGTATAAAATAGACCCAACCATCCGTATCACCACACGTGAAATGCCGCAACATTTTTATTATTTCCCTGCTTATTTCGAAGATGCTTCATGGCTCGTTAATCACTTAAAACAAGCATAATAAATCACAAAATCGGTTTAGCAATAATCGGGAGAAACGGAGTCGTAATGCTGCTATGCTTTGCAATGAATATATTAATACTACGTTTGTTTGATAGCGTAACGTGCATTAGCAGTAAATAGCTTTTTCACACACCTGCCGTAAACCCATAGTTGCTTTGTTCGGCCAGGTAAATTGACCATAATAATGGTTCTATTTTAATGAAAAATAGTTCAATATTAACATTTTTGTAAAAAAGTTGTTAAAAAATTGCGTCACTTGGAAAACTTTACATAGGTTTGAGAAAGAAGAAAAGAAGCATTAGGAGCAGCAGAAGAGACGATTMATTTCTTTATTTCATGAATAGCTAAAACGTTTAACCAAGGGTTACTCAACATATTTCGTCCAGCGTATATCAACCTACGATAATTTATTTCCTAACTGTAAATTCAATCAGGAGCAGCAGTAATTAAATTCCATTAAACACTCAGCCAGAAGTTCACTTAATAACCAGATTTTTTGTCAATCAATCAATTTGTTATTCATAAGCAAATGCACGTTAAAATATTTCTATCATCAAGTAGCGTTGGTGAACGATAAATGTTGTCTTCAGGAGGGACACCTTTATCATGTTTTAATAAATCAAGCCAGTTAAATATTGCTTTTTGAACTATGAGATAGTGCAGTAGCTACTGCCTTGTTAAAAGCATATCAATCAGGAGAATGAGTAGGGAACAAATCAGATAGGTACCCAGGTAAATTCAGCCATTATCAACGGCCAGGATGGACACTGCGAGGGAGAAAGGGTAACGACATTACTGACTATAGTACTGAAACCATGAACAAAGCGGAGTATCCTTATGTTTAATGAGAATGGGCCATGCAGTTCGATATACAATTTGCGCCATATTGTATATGACAAGCTATTACTGTCTGATCGACAACTAATAGTTTAGCAGGTATTCTACTATCTCTACTGGCAAAATTTCCAGACAAAATACTATACCAAAATCAGTTCTATTCAATTTTAAAAACAAAAAAAAGATGCAGTCAACCAAAAGATGTCTATTGCTCTTTATGCTCTTTTGCATAGGAAGCATTTTTGCCTATGGGCAGGGAAAAATGACGGTCACAGGTGTCGTTAAGGATGGCACTGGCGCCGTTCTTGAAGGAGCTACTGTGGGCGAAAAAGGAACGGTCAACGGTGTGCTGACCGGCAAGCAGGGTACATTTACTATTAATGTAAAACCAGATGCAAAGCTGATCATTTCCTACATTGGGTATGTAACACAGGAACTGTCGGCAACTGCTTCTATGCAGATAACGATGGCATCTAATATAAGAACTACTGATGAGGTAGTGGTGACCGCGCTTGGTATCAAAAAACAATCCAAAGCACTGGGATACGCAGTATCCAAAATAGATGCTGACAGGATTATGATTAGTGGTACGCCGTCCAACCCTTTACAGGCACTCTACGGCGCCGCACCCGGTGTACAGGTAGCTGCAACAGCAGCCGGTCCTACCGCCGGTATGAAAATCAACATTCGTAATGCGGTATCTTTTGACCAAAATTCTTCCACACGTCCACTGATTGTGATAGATGGGGTGCCCATTCACGACCAGAATACGCAAATGGGTTTTGGTGCTACAGATCGTGATAATGGAACAGGTATTAACGATATCAACCCTGACGACATTGCTTCTATGGAAATACTGAAAGGAGCGAAAGCCTCTGTGTTGTATGGTAGCGAAGGTGCTAATGGTGTGTTGCTGATTACTACCAAAAGTGGTACTAAAGGCCAGGGATTGGGTGTAGCCGCTTCTTTCACCACTTCATGGGACCGTGCAGCGTTTATGCCTAAATTACAAACTGAATATGGAACAGGTTCCAGCCCCAGCAATCCAAGGAATGATGCGGATGGATATTATCTGGTGAATGGAAAAAGAACATTGTCAACGACATTGGGTGATGGCACTGGTGCCCAGGCATTTGGACCAAAATTTGACCCAAGCGTAAAAGTGATGTGGTGGGATGGTGTAGAAAGACCATGGCAGGCGCAGACCAAAAATATCTATAATGATCTTTACCAAACCGGACATCAGAACACTTCAAATGTGTCTGTAAGCGGTGGAAACGACCAGGGTCAGTTCCGCGCCTCTTACACTAATTTAAATATGATGCCGATCAGACCAGGTTCAAATTTTAACAAAAATACCTTTAGCCTGAATGCGTCTTACAAGATCAATCCTAACATTACGCTGAAGTATACCGGCAACTTTTTCATTTCACAGAACGTGAATGCGGCCAACCTGAGTACCATGAACGGAGAAGGCCAGCAGTCGGAGATTGGTGCATTTAGTTCCGATATCAACGTAGGCTTACTGAGATCACATTTGCTGACTCCTGATGGATATAATTTCTTTTCCAGTCCAGCCAATAGAAATTTGATCTCCAATGGTAGAAAAGGAGTAGTGGGTTATCTCTGGGATCAGTACCAGAATAAATCTACCTTCACCAGATTACACAATATCCAGTCTTTATCTGCTGACATTAAACTCACCGATATCTTTAGTGCTACATTAATGGGTGGTATAGATTATAGCACAGAGCGGAATGAATATAAAGGTAAATTGTTAGATCCGCAGTTACTCGGACCTAATAGTGGTTTCATGTATAGTGATGTAACGAATATCTACAAAACTACCTACGGCCAGGGAATGCTGAACTTCGATACTAAACTGAATAGTGATTTTAATTTATCTGGTTTTGTGGGTGGAGTAATCAGGAAAAATTACGTAGAAGGAAAAGGTGCATCTGTGAATGGTTATGGACAACTCGTTATTCCTAACTACTTCTCATTTAACAACCTGCCATTAGGCGTGCAGCCGCAGTACCAGTTTACAAACGGGGAAGATTTGCTATATAGCTTAATTGGATCAGTACAGTTATCCTGGAAAAATCAGGTGTATATAGAAGCACAGGGCCGTAATGACTGGTCTTCTATTTTGCCTAAAGAAAGTAGAAGCTATCCCTATCCTGGTGTGAGTGCATCCTGGATTTTAAGCGAAAGCTTCAAATTACCAACCGTATTTGATTATGCCAAGTTAAGAGCATCATATGCTACAGTAGGTCGTCCGGGCCCACGCTATTTCAGTAACGTTAACTATACTACCTCTCAAACTGGTGGTGGTTATGTGTTGACTCCTCCTACTGACCTTCCTCCAATGGATGCCAATGGTAATCCGAATTTAAAACCTGAACGTAAACGTGAATTTGAATTAGGTTTTGAAACTTATCTGCTCCAAAACAGAAGAATTGGTGTAGACTTCTCTTACTACAGATCTCACATCTACGACCAGATCATGGCCGTAGCTGCGCCTCCGGGAATGGGCGTTAAAAATGTCCGTATGAACGCCGGAGATGTGATGAGTACAGGATGGGAATTGGCTATTAAGACAAAACCAGTCCTCTCAAAAGACTTCCAGTGGGATCTGACCCTGAACTTTGCACACGGTAAAACGATAGTAGAGAAACTGGACGGTAAACTGCCATCACTCACTTTATGGACTGCATTCGGTGCCGTGAACGCCGTAGCGAATGTTGGTCAGGAATATGGTCAGCTTTATCTGACTAAGTCAACTTACACATATGACAAACCTGGCGATGTGAACAATGGTCAAAAAGTAGTCAATGCAGCCGGTTCTGCTTACGACTATAAGAGCACTGCCAAATTGATTGGTAAAACAATTCCTGATATATCAGGTGGTATCCTCAACTCCTTTACCTACAAAAGTTTCMGCCTTATTGCAAACATCGACTACCAGTTTGGCGCTACTTTCCTGTCAGGTACAGAAACTTACATGATGGCTGCCGGTGCATTGAGCGAAACGTTGAAATATAGAGATGCCGCACACGGTGGAGCTGCCTATTATCTGGATGCAAATTCCAAGAAAGTGGCAGGTAACAACCCTAATGGCGGACCTACCTTCCACGATGGTGTGATATTGCCTGGTGTTGATGTGGATGGTAAAACAAATACAAAAGTGGTTTCTGCCGATAACTATTATTACGATTCTTATTTTTCAAATGGTTTCTTCCCTGAAGATAGAATCTTCAAAAGCGATTACATAGCACTGCGTAACGTAGCCATCGATTACACTGTGAGTAAGAGAATTGCTCAAAAGATCCGTATGAGCAGCCTGTCAGTTTCTGTGTTTGCAAACAATGTGGCTTACCTTTACAAAGCTGCACCGAATTCAATACCAGAATCAACTAACGGAACCGGCTGGGGTGTAGGCAACTATGGAACAACAGCATTACCTGCACAGCGCTCAATAGGTATTTCTATCAAAACTAAATTCTAAAAACAACTAAGATGAAATACATACATCTAAAATCACTTTTCTTACTTACGTTGTTAATATCTGCCGTAGGATGTAAGAAGAAACTGGACGATTTATATCAAAACCCGGATGGATATTCGAAAGATATGGCGGATAAGTCAGGTGTAAGCGTTATCGCCGGCTTCTTCACTTCTCAGCTCACCCAGGGTTTCTTTTTGAGTGGTGATTATGGTTCTGTTTATCACCAGGTAAGAAGTGGAGGAAGGGTTACGACCAGTGGCATTCAAATTTATAATGTAATGGCTGAAGGAGGTTCATACACGCTCGCAGATGTTGAACATGACTGGGGTACAGGCGGGTTTAATGAATCTATTTTCAACTTTGTGAATACGCAGTGGATGACGCCAATACTTTGGGCGCAACGTGAATACAATAACACACCACAAGCTAAGCGCACTAATTTAGATAGCCTGTATATCACTTTAATGCATGCATTGAAAGGTTATGCTTATCAAAGAGCCACTGACATGTATGATAAGGTGCCATATATAGAAACAGGTTCTGCAGGCGGCCTTGATGGCCTTAAAGCCAAATACCTGGGCCAGGCAGATATCTATCCTAAAATCATCAATGATTTTAAGGTGGCCGAAGATGCATTGACAAATCTGACACTCACTTCTACCCAGCAGGCATCCTTTAGTCAACAGGATATCCTTTTTGGCGGAAGTATTTTGAAATGGCGTAAGTATATTAATTCATTAAGATTACGTTGTGCAATGACCGTAAGCGAGGCGACACCTGCGCTTACAAAGCAAGTGCTGACAGAGTTGCAGGGCAAGCCGCTACTGACCGATTATAACGATGTGGCTGGTGTGGCCGACATCGCTGTTATTGCACTGAACCGTATTTGTAATGAATTAGGAATTACACGTTCTTTCAGAGAAAGAGGAGCTGATTTCACCGCAGGAAAAAAATTCCTGCAAGATGTGATGTATTGCCAACCAACTGGAGGTAGCAAGGTGATAAACGGAAAAACATTATTCTATTATAATAGTGATAATTCCGCAACAGGGTTATTGGATGGTACTGTTGATCCGCGTGTTGCTTATATCTTCGCTCCGGACTGTATGGGCAGATACCTGGGGGTTGAAACAAAATGGGATGGCAATACAGATGTAAATAGTTATTTAAACAGGGTTTTGCGTGGCTACTACATCAACGATCCTATCCTGACCGATATTTCAAAAACCACCTTTTATTATGGCGTAAACAATAGCCAGTCAATTGAATTGGACGCAGCATCAAAAGCTGATCTGAGCAAACGTGAAGCATTCCTGTTAAATGCACTACGTAACAGACTCGCTAATTCCGATGACACTGGCGGAAACCGGGGTACTGAGAACAATCTGATTTCCGAATATAATGTACGCCCTGAATTCAACTTTGCACTGAAATATCCAACCATTCATGCGGTTGAAACAGAGCTTTCATTGGCTGAAGCAGCAGTAAGAGGTTTTGGTCAACTGAATGGAAGCGCACGTGAGCACTACAAGAATGCAATTATCTTGTCCTGCAAATATTGGTATGATCTGAATAACTCTAATCAGTATTCTAAAACCACTATGCCGGCGATGCCAACAACAATGGATGACTCCAGAATCAATGCCAAGCCCGCAATGGAGTACAACGCAAGTAATTTTGCGGAGAATGCCGCCCAGAAATTTGATGCAATGTCCAGCCAGCAACAAGTACAGGCAATTTTTAATCAGCTGCAGTTGCACTACAACATGCTGAACTTCGAAGTGCCGTATACCGCTGCCCGCAGATTAATTAAATACGTGGGAACAAACCCTGCTTCCATGTTTGACAAATACAAATGGAAAGAAAGAATGACTTATCCAAGTAGTGTGCAGGCGTCCGATCCAGAAAGCTGGTCTATCATTAGCCCAACCAACAATCCGGATCTGCCAGTATGGTTTACAGGCCGTACTACCAAATGGAAAAATGTGTTGGAATAGTCTTAAGAAAATAAAATACGCGTAACGCAAAATTTCCGGCAGGTAAAATAGAGACTGCCAATGGTTTAATAGCAACGTGAAGACAACAATAAGGCCGCCATCGTGCGGCCTTATTGCTTTTATAGAAGGGCGGAATGAGCGGAACTTAGTTGTAAAACGAAATTTGAAATCAATTTGCAGATAGAAAATTTGGGCAGTGCATTGATAATGTAAAAATTCAGCCAGGTAAAATCTATTAAATAATAAATTTTAATTAGGTATAGAATAGTTACATGCCCGCCCTTTTTTCTTCGTCATTTTTGCTTTCACCTTTACTGGTGTGAGTAGATTTTCCAAAACTATAACTTAGGGTGACCGCCACTTTATGGTTGCCATACCAGTGCCGTAGCTGGTTATTGATAATTGTTTTTTCCCGGAATGTCAGCTGGTAACGATAGGTATCAAATACATCATAGAAATTKAATTTGGAATTAAGTGTCMCTTTTAGCCAACTTTTCTGGATACCCAAATCCAGACTTCCCATAGGTTTGAATGTATATAAGCCATTCCCGGTAGCAGACCGATAGAGATAAGAAATATCGAACGTGATGCCCTTGGGTAAACTAAATACCTGGCTGCCGGAAAGCGTATAATCAAATACAGGAATAGCATAAGTCACCTCATGATAAGGGGTTACTTCTTTTTTATAGTTTCCCCGCACGTTGGTATTCATCTTCCACCAGCGGTTAACCGTCAGCGGGAAGCCAACTTCTATGCCCCCAAAATCATTATAGGGCAGGTTGCGGCCGAGGTATTCCAATACATTGGTAACAGGGTTGTACTCCGGATAGCGGCCCATAGGATCGGTTTCTCTGCCAACAAATAATGTAATACTAAGCGATTGCCGACTATAGGCAATATTCAACATATCCGTTTTAGAAGGCTGGAGATAGGGATTCCCTACAAAATAATTAAGCGGACTATTATAGAACCGGAAAGGATTTAACTGGGCAAAATTAGGCCGGGTAATGCGGCGACTGTAAGACACATGCAGCTGCTGGCCCTGTTCAAGCGGAAACGTAAAACTAAAGGAAGGCAACCAGGTCAGGTAGTCACGGGTAGTGAGCAACTGTTGTGAAACCGCATTGCCGGTACTATGCGTATGTTCTGCACGTAAGCTAACACTATAGCTCCATTTATGCACCTTTCTTTCGTAAGCAACATAAGCCGCAGAAACATATTCGTCGTATTGAAAGCTGTTGGTGCGACTGCTATCCGGTTCAAATACAAACATCGTATTGAGTGTGTCGTAACGTAGTTGATTTTGGGTGGTAGTAAAGGCAAACCTGGCGCCGGTACTCCATTTTCCTTTCCCTACATTACCAGAAAGGTCCGCCTGCACAGTGCGTATCCGGATATCATTTTTAAGATCCGTTTTCCAATAGTCGAGGAGGCGATGCCCTTCTTCATTGTTCGTTTGTATATCCTCATTTTGCCGGTTACTTATTTTTAAGAAAGAAGAGAGTATTTCCAGCTGACTCTTGCCCAGCTGCCCGTTATAATTAAGATGAACGGCATAGGTATTTTGTCGGGGTGTGGCTTTATTGAACGTATAGATATCTGATATCAGTTGCTGTGCGGTTGCATCTGTAGTGTGGAGGGTACTCAAGGAATTGACATGCCGGTCCGACTGATAAGCACGTCCTATAAGTTCTATATGATGTGTTTTCGAGAAATTATAGTCTGCGCCAAGCTGATAGCTAAAGTTGTTATTGCTGGTGGGGACGCCGTTTTTGGTAGTCATGATATTGGTATTGGCGAGGTGCTGCAGCGCTGAATACCGGTAAATACTTGTTCCGGTGGTATATCCCAGCCGGGCGGTGTAGGAAAGTTTTTTTGCCTTGTAGGTCAATAGTAAGTTATTCTCGGCCAGTGTATAGGCATTTTGCTGGATGTTACTACTGATATTGCCCTTCCAGCCCAGGGTAAGGTCACGTTTTAACCGGATATCAATAATGCTTTTATGTTCGCCATTATATTTGGAAGAAGGATTATTGATGATTTCGATAGATGCTATCATATCGGGCGAAAGGCTGGCAAGATAATTTTGTAATTCTTCCGGACTCATTGGCACCTGTTTCCCATCAATGAATATGCCGGGGGCGCTACCACCGGTCATTTGCATAGTACCATCGGCATTGATTTGCAGGCCAGGTATTTTCCGGAGGATATCGAATGTATTGGAAGACGCCGCGAATAATGGATTGCCAGATACATTTAATACCAGTTTATCTGCATGTCGCTGTAAGACCGGCTTTTCTCCATTGACAATTACTTCGTTTAATTGACTGGATATGGTGGTTAGCATAATCGGTCCCAGGTCCTGGTGGCCTCCGCCAGCATTATCCAGTATCACATCTCTATATAACTTACCATGTCCAAAGGAAGAAAATAACAAGATATATCGGCCAGCCCGCAGATCGGGTAACAGGAAGATGCCGGCGGTATCTGTGAGTTGTCCCCGGATAAGTGTGGAGTCGGGTGAAGCGAGTAAACTTACGGACACGAACCCCAGGGGTTGGCTGGTGTGGTTATCGAGTACCTTTCCTTTGATGGTTTTTTGGGCAACAGCAAAAAATGATAAGCACGTCAGCAAACAGATCGCCAGGCTAAATTTTGTCATCAGTAACGGTTTCCTGCAAACCTAAAAAGAGCGCAGACAGGGCCGGTCTGATATTGACAAATCAGGCGTTCGGATTTATAAAATCGTACTGTGAATTATTGATTATCAAATACTTTCTCTTTGTAGAGTGCAGGAGTGGTATCCTTGACTTTTCTGAAAGCGGCATAGAATGTTGACTTGGAATTATAGCCTACTTCGTATCCAATTGCTTCAAAAGTAAGATGTGTGTGGGTGGAAATTAGTTTGCAGGCTTCGTGAATCCGGTACTCATTAATGTAGGTAGAAAAGCTTTTGCCCAGGTTTTCGTTCAGTAATTGCGAGAGCAGATGTGGTGTTATATTTATCTGTTTCGCTACATCGTTTAATTTAATATTGGGGTCCTGGTATAGCTTCTTATCATGTATGGCCTTTTCCAGTTTTTCTATCCATGTATTAGCAGCGGTGTCGGCGATTTTCTTTTTTTCAGATTTGGCCACCAGACGGATAGCATCCGTTTTCTTGCCTCGGAAATGAAAAAAAATGGTCAGGTAAAATAAAATAGATAATGACACCGGGCCACTGATGTATAGATGGCAGGCAATGCCGGCAAAAGAAAGCATGAAGATGAAACAAACAACACAGTTGCTGCCATATAGCAATAACCAGAACTTTTCAGTTTCCGTTAGTATGGCAGGATTGGTGAAGCCTGTTTTCAATACGTTTTTTAATACGAATCCTGTTGCCACCAGGAAGATCATCCATTGACCGTAGATGATAGAAACGATAACGCTATTCCATAATACAGGATAAGTTTGATAAGGAGTCAGTATCCCGGTCAGTAGCAAACTTCCCAGAAGTCCTGCCCATATCCACTTCCAGGAAGTGGGTAGCACATTGATATTTTGCAATGCAGACCTGAAAAAGAAGTATAACGAAGGCCCGATCAGGAAACAGGCGGACAGGCCTATCTGTACATAGATTTTAGGTAAGGAGTGATCGAAATATAAAAACACGGCTTTAATAACCCGGATGCTGAGCGCCAGCAACAGTAAGCAAAGGAATATAGTGGACAGGTTTTTCTTTCTTTTACTAAAGAAAAGATACAGGCTGATCACCAGCCCATTGAAAGCCCCCAGGGAACTGACAAAAAATAATATTTGCTGACCAATATTCATAGGGAACAACACCGCGTTTATAAAGTGAAATATAAGCGAAATTTTGATAGGCCAACATACGGCCTGCCAGATAATATTATTTCCGCTGCTGCGCGGTGGCAGCGCAACAACGCTTACTTATTTATTCAACAGATGCTGGCTGATAAATAGCATTTTGTTTTATCTGCTATGATATAGTTTGGATTGCTTGCTAACGATTGTCTATAAATGAAAAAATCCAGGGTATTTTATCCTGACTTTTTTTTATCTAAATTCACCTGCAGAATCCGGTTGGTATGGAAATATTCGGGACGTCCAGGTATATGATCATTCATGGGGATGCTTTAGAGGCATTGCAAACCATGGTGCCCGATAATTCGGTAGACCTCATTTTCGCCGACCCGCCGTATAATATTGGTAAAAATTTTAATGGACATATTTTTAGATGGGATTCGGAAGAAGACTACCTTAACTGGTGCTATCAATGGCTGGATCTTTGTCTGCGAAAGCTCAAACCTACTGGCAGCTTATATGTGATGACGGCCACGCAGTTCATGCCTTACTTCGATATTTACCTGCGACAGAAAATAAATATTCTCTCCCGCATTATATGGGGGTATGATAGCTCCGGTGTACAGGCCAGGAAGTACTTTGGGTCCATGTATGAGCCCATTTTGTTTGCGGTGAAAGATAAGAGCAACTACACTTTCAACGCAGGGGATATTCTGATAGAAGCTAAAACCGGCGCCACGCGAAAATTGATCGATTACCGCAAATCCATACCCACGGCCTATAATACGCAGAAAGTACCTGGTAACGTCTGGAATTTTGCCCGTGTAAGGTATCGTATGGATGAATATGAAAATCATCCTACACAAAAGCCGGTAGCATTGCTGGAACGTATTATCAAGGCCAGTTCCAACATGGGCGACCTGGTACTGGACCCATTTTCGGGCACCTTTACCACCTGTGAGGTGGCCAAGAAACTGGGTAGAAATTGTATTGGCATTGAATTACAGGAAGAATATGTCAAGATAGGATTGCGAAGACTGCAGCTGGCCGCGGATTACAAAGGAGAACCTTTAAAGCGGGCTACCCGTTCATTTGAGAATGATGATGTATAAATTTGCAAGGCATTATTGAAATAATATTTTTTATGAGACAAATAAAAACGGCGTTGCTCCTCTTCGGATGTTTGGTCCTGCTGGCGGCTAAAGGAATGGCAAAAGATATACGTTTATCTGTGCTGCAACTCAACATCTGGCAGGAAGGTACTATGGTGCCCGGAGGGTATGAAGGCATCATAGACCAGATCACAAGTATAGATCCCGATTTTGTTACCTTAAGTGAAGTCAGGAACTATAATAACACCCGGCTGGGTGATCGACTGGTGGCTTCTTTGGCCGCAAAAGGCAAAAAGTATTACTCCTTTTTTAGCCAGGGATCGGGGTTGCTGAGTCGCTATCCGATTACCGACAGCTCCGTGATATTCAATGAAAGCGGTGCTATTTATAAGCTGGTGGCCAATGTAAAGGGTAGGGAGGTAGCGGTATACTCCGCCCATCTTGATTACCTGAATTATGCGGTATACCTGCCAAGAGGCTATGATGGCGTGACCTGGAAGAAAATGGCGGCGCCTTGTACTAATCTGGATACCATTATGGCGTCTAACACGGCATCTAAAAGAGATGAGGGCATCGCCGCATTTTTACAAGCTGCTGCGGAAGATATTAAGGCCAATAGACTGGTATTCCTGGGCGGCGACTTTAACGAAGCCAGTCATCTCGACTGGACACCGGCCACCCAAAACCTCTTCGATCACCATGGCATGGTCGTTCCCTGGACCTGTTCCGTGATGCTGCAGGGCAAAGGATATAAAGACAGCTATCGCGTACTTTTTCCATCTCCCGAAAAAAATCCAGGGTTCACCTTTCCGGCAGATAATAAAGCAGTGGAAGTGAAAAAGCTGGCCTGGGCGCCGGATGCAGACGAGAGAGAACGAATAGATTACATCTATTTTTATCCAGATAAAAAATTAAAACTGCAAAAAAGTATCGTAGTAGGCCCATCCGGGAGTATTGTAAGAAATCAGCGGACAGAAGAGAAAGGGAATGATCAATTCCTGCTGCCTGCCGGTACCTGGCCCACAGACCATAAAGGACTACTCAGTGTATTTAAACTGGAGATATAATGCTGAAATAAAATAATCCATCCTATTTTTGTCAAAGTACAGCTCTCCGCTGTACTTTGACTTTTTAATACGGATACATGCAAATACAGGATCAAAAAATTATTGTAGCAATAGAGGCGATCTGGGAAGAAGCAGAAGCATTATTTGAGAAAGGTGATCTGGCCAGATATGCCCAAAAGCTGGAAGAAGCCTGGGAACTGTTACCCCAGCCCAAACAAAGTTATGAAGATAGTTTCCCCCTGGCGGGCGCTATCACAGCTACTTATCTTGAACTGAAGGATTTTCCTGCCATGCTCAGATGGGCAAAAATACTGCAACAATGCGATCCTGAACGGCAAGATGATGGGGAACGGGAATTTATGCTGGGACAGGCGCTCTTTGAAAATGGCGCCATGGAAGAAGCTACGCAATACCTGAATGAAGCCATGCAAAAGTCGGGCGGACGTGTATTTGAAGGCGCTGATGAAAAGTACCTCCATGTATTTCAGGGATTGGCATCTATGGTAGAAGAAGCGCTGCCGGATGAGGTATACGAGCAAATAGAAATATTATCAGAAGCCGGCAACGCGCTGGCTGACGAAGAAAATTATGATGCGGCACTGGAGAAATTTACGACAGCATTGCAGCTGTTGCCGGAGCCCCGCCATGAATGGGAAGCCAGCACCTGGCTGAATGCCAGTATTGGAGATATGCTGTTCTTTAAAGGAGATTTTGCCGCCGCTGCCCCTGCGTTTTATGACGCACTGAATGGCCCGGATGCCCATGCCATTGGCTTTGTGCAGCTGCGTTTAGGTGAATGCCTCTATGAATTAAAAGATGAAGCCCAAGCCCTGGAACATTTAATGCGGGCGTATATGCTGGAGGGAGTAGAAATTTTTGCGGAAGAAGACAGCCGGTATTTTGATTTTTTAAAGACAAAGGTGGAGTTGTAAGCGCTCCTTTTATTCCTGCTCATCCGCGGTATCTTTCCGTTCTGCAAACTCGTTGATCAGTCGTAGCTGATCGCCGAGGGTATAAACGGCATCAATGAGCGGTGCATATTTGAGCTGAAAATTTTTAATCAACAATTGGTTGGCGGCCTCTTTTTCTGTTGGACTGAAAATGCCGGCATCTTCAAAGAGGAAGCCATCCGTTTGTGAGTGGCCGCAGGAAGGGCAGTGATTTAACCAATAAGGCCCTTCCGCCGCCGGTTTATAGTGAGGGTAGTAATCTCTCAGGAAAGTTTGCAGATTGCCTGAAACGGCAGATATCTGTTGAAATAACGTAAAGAAATCCTGTTCCAGCCATACTGGCTCATCCCGGTCGTTCATATCTTTCTCAAAAAAATAATTCCCGGCAATGGCAATCAGTTGGGTCTCGTGCCGACAATTCCAGCATGAAGTATGTGCATGTACAATAGTAATTTCTGTTGGCAGAATAATAGAGGGTTGCCTTTCGGGAATCCACTGGTCTACTTCCATGAGCCGGTCGTATCGGTCTTCCGGCAAAAACCAGGTTTGGGCGATCTGATCCCATTGGGCGCCCTTGGCTATAGCATGCTCTTTTTCCACTAAGGGAACATTCAGTTGTAATGACATAAAGCAGGGTATGACTGGGTGGACTCTCTTCCCTGAATGTAAGAAAAAATCAGCGGATTAGGATATGCCGGAGCGGACTTTATAATTTCATCACATCAGTATGTTCAGCTACGGGTAGGATTTTTTCGCCTGAAACACCATACAGCAATAGCAACAGGAATTAACCACAGGGCCCAATACCAATATTGCCTGGGGGCCTGTAATACCACCGCCTGCGTATTCCCCTGGAAGCTCAATGCCGCCCAATAATAGGGGAGCTTATGCAGATCGCTCACTGCCGGATCGTTCAGCCAGTTAATTTTAGCTTGTTGTAAGGCTACAGCTGCGTTGTTTTGTTTCGCCAGCTGGGTATAAAATGATTGCATTAGCAAGGGGGCGGTGGCATCGTTCACATTCCAGCCCGCGGCTACTACGGCAGGGGTGCCGCCCGCCATAAAGGCGTGGGCCATACTTTGTATGCCTTCGCCGGTCACCAGTCGCCCGTCGCCTGTTTTGCAGGCACTTAGTACTACCAATGAAGGATGTTGTGATAAACCACTTAATTCAAACAGATAAAACGGTGCGTCGTACAACATAATATGCGGCGCGGGCGAGCTATCTTTTTGAGTGAATGCGTGTGTACTGATATGTACCACCGCCGACTGGCCCAATGCCTGCCGGAAGGCGGTAGAATGGGCTTGTTCATTCACATACCAACGGCCGTTGCTGATAATTGGCTGCAATCCTTCCTGTTCTTTTTTCACCCCTTGCAGATCCGCCAGCCCGCCTTGTTGCTGTGAAATGAAAAAACCACTAAAGCCTTGTGGATGGCCGGTGATCCGCATTTGTAGCCACCACGTACGCAAGGAGTAAGCGTAAGAAATGGTGGCTTGTTTTACGAGGAAAGGCCATTTCCCAATGGCCGGCGTATAGCTGGCATTGCTCACCAGCGCCTCTATGGGCAGTGTACTCAGTATCCCATCGGGCATCAACAGGTAAGTATAGCCTGTTTGCAGCGGATGTGCGGCAAACAGTTGCGTATACAACTGATAAGCGGCGTTATAATATGCTTTAGGATTATTCAGCATGGCCTGTGGCCCCGCTTCAAAGTATTGTTGCGAAAAATGCAGGATGGCATTGCGGTCAATCGTACTGCTATCAATATATCGGATGCCGTGGTGGTCCAGTTCCACGGTGTAAAGCGCCTGCTGGCCGGTGAAAAACGTGCGGATCAGTTGATGAGGGCCGAGTAATCCAAGGATACTATCTGTTGGAAATACGTCGGTGTCTGTGCCAGGGGCCGGGCGTATTTTTTTTCGCAGTGTAGCCAGGTCCCAGGCAATCCGTTGCTCCCGTTGTTGCAATAAGCTATCGGGATGTCCGGTTTGCAGGGCTTCTTTGCGATAGTACAACTGTGCCTGTTCCAACAAACGGATGCGTTTATGTAAGGTGTCATTGCCTGCATAATGTGCTTGCTGCTGCATTTCCTCCCAGAGCAATTGCGATTTGCTGTTTTCCATGAACTGCAGGATGACCTGTTGGTATTGCTGTTGGTGCGTAGCCTGCCAGCAACGCCATGCCAGGTTAATAGCGGTTTCATAACGATAACGGCTATCTGAAATAGCAGTTTCTTTTGACGCTGCGGAAACGTATTGTTGTCGCAGCTCCCGTTCCGTGGCAAAGCACAACCGATATAGTGTTAATGCCGTAGTGGGTTCGTTCAGGGATTGATAAGCGCTGGCAGTGGTAAACAACAGGTCCAGCAGGGTATATTCTCCATAGATATCCCGGTTAGTCAAATGACGTATATCCTTTCCCGGTAGTAGCAGGTGGGCACAGCTATCTAGCAGTACGAGGGCTTGCCGGGGTTGTTGCTGTAGCAGCTGTAATTTGCCCATACGCAGCAACAGGCGGGCCTGTTCCCGTTGGCGCAGGGTGCGTTTACTTTCCGGCATCGAGGCGGCCTGCCGGTAATATTGTGCTGCGATAGCAGGTGTAGAGAGATAGATATCGCCGGCCTGTTGATAGGCCATGAACAGCCAGTGCGCGGCTTCTGCATTGGCCGCAGGCTGCTGCCGCAGTATGGTGATGCTTTGTTGTATACTTTGTTTGGCGGCGCTGTATTGTTGTAACTGCTGACAGGCATCGGCTTGTTCGGATAGCAGTAAACCATAGGTAGCGCTGCGTTTGTCGGCTAGTTGCAGCCCTTCCCGGCAGTATATCAGCGACTGTGTTAAATCGCCCATATTAGCGGCTGTATTGGCCAGATTGCTGTAAGTGGCGGCTATGGCTTGTTTGTCGTCCAGCTCGCGGGCAAATTCCAGCGCCATGCGGTGAATGAATAAGGCCTGCTCGTAGTCGCCCAGTCTGGTGTAGTTGTTACCCAAAGGTTTCAGGATGTATTCCAGTACCAGGCTGGGATCTGTCACGGTGTTATGTTGTCGTCCCCATTCAAAGGCTTGCTGGTAGGCATCTGTAGAGGAAATAATATCGCCACTTTGCAGATGGGCATAGCCCAGGTTAATGAGCAGATCTTGCCAGGCTTGTATTTCTTCGGTGCTGACGGGGGCATGCCCTATACTGTTAATGGCTTGTTTGAGCTGTTGCGCTTTGGCGGTGGGACTAGCGGCAGGGAGTTGAATTTGTGCGTAAATCCAGGCCGTCAGTGGGCGTTTGGTGGAATCAGGCGTTTGCCAACAGATGAAGAGCCCTGCTACTGCCAGTAGCAGTAGATATTTGGTCAGGGGGAGGTATGATCTATCTTCAGCCATTTATGATAGCTGAAGATAGGATTAATTATAATTTATAGATGGCATACAGGAAGAATCTGTCTTTGGTATCGCCGCTTAACTGATGAAGATAACGGAAGCCGATAGCAGGACCGCTTTTTATTTTCCCCACCTGTATATCTGCAAATGGTGCTGCATTGAGGTCGGCGAACCATCTGGGATTGTCTTTAAGCGTATTGCTGACCGTTTGGGCAAGTACGTTAGGGGTTTGGATGTGAGCCAGATATACTTTTGCTTCCGTGGAGGTGCTGCTGTGAATATTGATTTGTGCCATGGCGCCTATACCTACGCCAATCCAGTTATTGATATTGTACCGGAAGTGAAGTGGGACTAATTGCAATGATTGGCGCGAATGAGTGATAACGCTGTTCCGGCCGCCAATTAAAAAGGTTTCGCCGCCAATGATGGTGTCGCGCTTCTCACGTGCAATAGGCGTTTCGGAGGTTTCTTTCTCCATAATACCGGCATAAGCTTCCACCTGGAAGTAGGGGCGGTCCGGTGCAAATGGCGCCAGTACTGCGCCTAGTTGTATCGGGCCGCGTAGCGTGTAATCTTTGCTGTTAGCTAAAATCGTATAACCGGCAACGATACCTGGCGAAATGCCTTTGATGAATCTTGCTGTAGCACGGTTGGTATAAATAGGTTCGTTCTTGTCGAATATAATGGCGGCGCTGCTGCTGAAAGGAATCTTTTTAGGCTTCTTCTTAAATAAAATCGAGTATCGTACAAAGCCTTTGGTAGAGTCTTCATCGGTAACGCCTTCCTGTTGTAACCCCGGCAGATAAATATTCCGGAATACGAAGTATATGCTGTCTTTGGTACGTACGGTGTCAATACAACTTTGCTGCGCATAGGCGGAATCGCAGGCAATGCAGGCGGGGCTGATTTCCTTTAGTTGTATGGTTTCCGTATTTAATTGCCTGGGTACCGCGATGCCGATGGCCACTCTTTTAGCGGGGCCGGGGCCGGTATTTTGAAATTGTATTTTATAGGTCAGTTCTTTTTTCTTCCCCATAAAACGATAGTTGATACGGTGCTTTTTCAATTGCAGGCGATTCGGGTCGTGAGAGTTTACCACGGCCATTTCCAGGGCATATGATTCTGGTACCATCAATGGATTATCGGGTACCAGCATGGCCGTCATGGTAACGGTGGCGTTGGTATCCTGTATCATTTCCGGCAGGGTATGCATATTCAGGAATAGAAAATGTTCTGCGGCTTTGTCCACATTGCTGTAATGCAATACGGTATGATGACTATATGTTCCCTGCATGGCTTGCAGCATGGCTTTGGTGGCGGCGTTGCTGCCAGCCGTGGCCGGAGCAGCGCCGGGGCCTTTGGCAAAAGCCATATCCGGGCTGCTGGGCGGTGTTTCTATTTGTGCCAGCAAAGTATTAAGGGAGCTGCTATCTTCTCCGTGATAACTTCTTTTTTCAGCGAGATTAAAAGCTGCGTGTCCGAACTGTTTTTCATTGTAGAATAGGAGCAGGGTACCACTGCCTATCTCACCACCGATGTTCCGGTAGCCGATTAAGGCCATGAAATCTTCACCTGGCTTTGGATTACGATTGATCTTCATTTCCAGGTTACCGCCGCCGTGGAAAAAGTGAGACGCCCAGGCGCTGTTTTTTACCGGCTTCTTAATTTTAATAGGCCGGGGTTTGGTGGGAGGCGCTTTCCCATCATCATAGTTATTGGTAGCGTATAGCCGTACCTGGTAGGTACCGGTATCTTTATAATGTAGCGCTGGTGTTTTGCTAAAGCTAAAAGTGCCATCTCCCAGTTCCCAAAAGTAGGTGTAAAAGGAAGTGGGGGCTCCGGCTAGTTGTCGCAGCGGACGTAGCTTTGCTATCAGTTGCAGGCTGTCATCTGTTCCCTGTAATTCAATTTCGGCAGGTACGGTATCCTGTGGAAATATGGGGACAACAGGTGTTTGCGCTTTACAAATGCTACTCAGTAACAGCAATAGTGTCAGGACAGGGGCGGCGTATCGCATATACCATAAATATAAATAAAGATTATGCAAAATGCGCAATAAGTCAACCTGATTGATTGACTTATTGCGTTCTTTTTTGGGAGTAAGTGTAAACGGATAACAGGCCGTTATTTGGCGTTCATACTTGTAATCAGTGTAAGCAAATCTGTAGCACTTACGGGTTGTAGGTTAAAGCTTACGGTTGTATAGTTATCTCCTGCGGCAGGAGTACCGATTGTTGTTGATTTTTGTTCTGCGTAAAACTGTCCGCCTACAGCGCTGATGGCGAGGAAGGTGCCTTCCAGCCCTACCGGGATAGAGGTCTGATAGCTATGGAAACCTTCTTTACCAGCAGGAGGATTCAGGATGACGTTATAAAATTTCACCAGTGTATTGAAATTTTTAGGTTTAAAGAACAGCATAGAAGGTTGTTCTCCACCGTAGTTCGCACTTGTTTCCGGGTTGAAATAATTGGTGAAATAGGCCATCACCGTAGTTTTAGGATTAGGCATTGAGGCCAGTCCATCACAGTTTACCCAGCGGATCAKGCTATCCAGGCGGAAGTCCATGGTACCATTGGCGCCGTTGAAGAAGGCGTAGCTGTTTTGTACCTGGTTCCAGAGTACACCTGGCATTACTTTTTGCAGTATAGTAGCTGTGGCTGGCTGATTAATATAATTGAAGCCATGTTGCGTGGAAACTACAATGGTATCGCCGGTCCACATAGGCACTTGCTTTACGCCGTTAGCCACATTATCGCGGGGATTGGCCTTTACCTGTACACGGATGCCGGGGCCGGTGTCATTCTTCGGTTTCAGGAAAAGGTCCTGGTTGTTTTGCGCCGCTTTCACAAAGAACTCTCCAAAAGATACCAGCAACTGTCCATTCGATGTGATCGTAGGTTTGTCCGCCAAAATCATTTCGCTCACATTGGTCATTTCCTTGATACTGATGTCTACCGGACCATACACCAATCCACCGTTGGCCGTCATAAAAGCGTTGGCTGGAATATTATATTTGGTGCCTTTGTTGGTGGTAATGACGCCGCCCATGGAACCATCTACCGTGAAATGCTCAAATTTCGGTGCGTTTTTGCTGAATAGTTCGGCTAACATCTTTCCGTCGAGACCCTTATCAGGCGCCACTTCATGGGAGTCGTTTTTTCTACAGGAGGAAAAAATCATAGTGGCTGCAGCCAGATAGGTCATTGTTTTTAAAGAGATAGTTTTCATAAAAATATTTTTTTGTTGAGTAATTTTTTTGCCTGTTTGATAGTAGATCAACCACCTTTTTATTTTGTTACCCCCCTTTTGATAATTTTTTTTTAGAAAGATGTATTTTTAGATATGGCATGTTCCTATCAACCAATGCAAATCAAGCGCAGATGAGTATTCACCCCGATCAGCGATATCTCGATGGCCTCTTAAGAAATGATACCTTGTTGGTACAGGAGATATACCAGCGCTTTGCCGGAAAGATCAAACACCATATTCTGCAACACCAGGGTACGGAAGATGATGCGGCAGATATTTTCCAGGAAGCTATTATAGATGTATATAATCAGGCGAAGTACAAGCAGCTGCAACTGACTTGTCCGTTTGAACCTTTCTTTTTGCTGATCTGTAAACGGAAATGGCTCAACGAAATAAAAAAAAGAGGCCGGCAACCGGTAACAAAACGCCTGGATGATGTATATGAAGTAGGAGAAGATGTATTTGCTGCAGCAGAACAGGTGCTAAAGGAAGAGGCGCAGGCAGGCATGATATTGGCCCAGTTTGAAAGGCTGGGAGAGAAATGCCGGGAAATACTCCGGCTGTCGCTCACCGGTGAGGCCCAGGAAAAAATTGCAGCAGCAATGGGAGTGACTTATGGCTATCTCCGGAAAAAAAAATCCGAGTGCATGGCTACGCTGTTATCATATATTCAGGCTCAGAAAATTTAAGGTATGGCTGCTTATAATCATGAAGATATTATCCGTTATGAAGACGGAGACATGCTGCCGGAAGAACGGCAGCAGTTTGAGGGGGCATTGCAGCAGGATGCTGCGCTGGCAGCAGCATTGGCACAGTACCGGGAAGTGAAAACTACCTTGTCTGCACGGCTGCAGCCAGACCCACAACTGGCTGCCCTGAAGCAAACCTTACAGGCGCAACGTCCGGAACATTTTGGCCGTACCGGCAAAGTGGTGTCAATAAAAAAATACCTCCTGGCTTTTGGCACCGCTGCGGCTATACTGGCGGGCGTACTGTTATTCCGCTTTTATACCAGGGATACTAACTACATGGAAACCTTCGGTAATATTGAAATGCAGGTTGCCGTAGAACGGGGAAGTAATGCCGACAGTTTGTTACAGTCTGCCGCCCTTTATTTTAACGAGAAGGACTACACGAAAGTGATTCCTTTGCTGAATACCTATCTCAAAACAGACAGTAGCAGCCAGATGGCCCTTTATTACAGGGGGATAGCCGCCACTCATACCGGTCAAACGGCCAGTGGGCTGGAGGATCTAAAGAAAGTATTCGAAGGAGAATCGATTTTTAAATACGATGCCGCATTTTATATCGCGCTGTATTACGCGCAACAGCAAAACAGGAAGGAAGCGCGGGTATGGCTGAAATTAATTCCAGCCGATGCAGCGGCAGCGGCTAAAGCCGCCGCCCTGGAAAAAGAGTTGAAATAAAAGCTAGTATTTATCGTCATTGATTTCCAGCCAGTAGCCATCCGGATCACGCAGGTATATCTGTTGTACCCCGTCTACTCTTTTGGTGATAGCGCCCACTTTACCGGGCCAGTCTTCAAACGCAATGTGATTGGTCTGTAACACTTTTACAAAATCAGCCATAGAAGGCACGCTGAAGCAGAGGTGGGTATTTTTATCGTGGGTAGTGGCCTGTGCCGCTCCGGAAATGACATGTACCTGTGCATGCTCTCCTACCTTAAACCAGCTATGACGGCCATCTTTGAATGGTTCCGGCATAGATTCCAGCCCAATAATATCGCGGTAAAAAACAGTACTGCGCTCCAGGTTCACCACGTACAGCGCCATGTGGTTCAGCGAGGGATATCGCTTCGTTTGTCCGTTCATGTGAGTAGAAATGCCAACCATTGCGAGGAAAAGCAGACATCCGGATAATACAAATTGTTTCATTACAACAAGATAATTATCCGGATCGACAAGTGCAACTAGTTAGCGGCTTTAAATGCTACAGATTCAATAATTACGTCCAGTTTTTTTAATGCCGGCATATCTGAGCGGATGGATTTATCGCCGGTTACCTGGTCGTATTGCTTAGGATCGCCGGTATTGTTGGCTTTCAGCACTATGATAACGCCTTTGCCTTCCAGGGCGCCACCATTCCAGCTGGATACCATGCCGCCGTTGGTCCACTCAAAAGCATTCATTTTAAAGGGACGGCCGTTTACTTTGATGAGTTTATCCAGGGGATCACCGGCTTTGATACCATAAGGTGATTTCCATTTGGAGGGATAATGGGAGAAGGTCAGGATATTTCCATTATCACCATCAAACTGTACTTCCAGCTCATTGTCCGTATCAGGATAGATCAGGTAAGCTTCTCCTTCTTTATCGCCTGCCAGGTTAATGGCGTCGTGTTGGGTAACGTTGCTGGCGCCATACATTTCCAGCAGCTGTTCCGGTTTACGTACCTGGAACAGTGGCCGTACTTCCCAGTTGCGGATATCTGCGGCCGGCGCTTCTGTGGCAGTGGTATTGCCAGGTTCGGCAACAGTGGTGCTGCCGGCAGACTCGCTGGTGTTATCCGTACCGGTATGCGCCGGCGCGCTGGCAGCGGCCTGGTTGGCAGCAGCTACTTCTGCAATGGTGGCAGGTGGCTTTTTACCGGTAACCGGTCCCGTGTATGTGGTCAGAAAATCTTTTTTATCGTCTGTCAGGGCTTTTACATCTCCCTTAAATTTATTGGCAGTATAAGTGGCGATGGGAAACACACTGTTGGTTTGCAGCTCCATACTACGCAGATTGGTGATAAACCGCTGACGGTTACAATCGCTGTATTGGTAAAGGTATTTCAGGGCTGCATCAAAAGCCGTGGGATCTTTCTTCAGATCAAAAACAGTAGAATCTATATCCAGACCGGCATTACCGCTGCGGGTGAGTTGTTCTGCAATGTAGCCGGTAATGGAATCATGGGGTAATTGGTAGTGGGCAGCTACCCGGTTGGAGAAGTCGTCTATCACGGTTTGGCTGAGTTTCGCCTGCGCGTTCAGCAATACCGGAACGAAGAGGACAACCAGTATGGAAAACCTTTTCATGTGAGCTGTATTGATCATCTTTAAAACTAATAACAACGTTAAAGGGTTTGAGATCACTAATTTATGTAATCTTATCAACACCTTTACTATACTGCCCGGTTAGGACGGTAATTAGTAAAACGTAAGGATACTGAAATATAGTATTTTTAACCGCAGCCCGCGTCAAAGAAATGATTTTATGGTTGAGGTGGCAGACTATCGCGGGTTTTCAGGAATGCCTCATATTGCTTTTTTATCTCCACATACAAATCATAGTCGGAGGCGTTCTTTATAAATGCATAGGAAGGGGTATATCGGTGCATGAAAAGTTGGAGGCTGTCGCCGTCCAGCTTTGTTACTTTGTTGACCAGGGAAGGCGTATAGGTACGACTAACAAACATTTCCTGTTCTTTATTCAGCAGCAGGTGTCTGAGTGCTATTTTCTTGTTATTCTTCTTATACTGTGTCACCTTATACAGGTTATTGATATTTAAGGCCATTCCGGTGTATACTTCATACCACTTGGGGCGTCTGAAGGTGAGCTCCCTGCCATATTCTTCGCGGAAGGCGAGGGAATCTTTAAAGAAATGATATTGGACGATATGTACTGTTTTGAGCTGCACCGGCGGTTTAACAACGGTATCTTTGGGTTGCTCCTGGGCCAAACCATGAGTAGCTGCAAAGCAGCCCAATAGTGTAAGGATAGTGAAAACAGGCTTCATCGTGGAATTAAAATACTTTTTTCTGTTGAAATGAAAAGTTAAATAACCATATCTTAGGGGGCAGAATGTATCCCAAATGAAGCAACCACCATATTTTTTGAAGTGTGTATTGTTAGCATGGCTGTTCGTATTTTTTGTTTCATGTGACCAGAGCAAACAACAGAAGTATACCGTAGCAGATGTGCCAGACCCCAAGAAAACGGGCGGCGGTTATGTCAGTAATCCAGACCACTTGATTGCTGATGCAACAGTGAACGAATTAAACGCAAAACTCTCATTACTGGATAATGCCGGGAAGGTGCAGGTAGGCGTGGTAGTACTGCGCAGCATCGGCAACAATGATACCCGCGACTTCGTTCACCAACTATTCAACTATTGGAAAATAGGAGATAAGGAAAAGAATAACGGCTTACTGATCCTGATGGTAGAAGATGCCCGTAAGCTGGAATTTGAGACAGGTAAAGGTATTGAGGCAGATATGCCCGACATTATTTGTTTCCGTATTCAGCAGGAATACATGATTCCGCGTATCAAGGAACATAACTACGATGCCGCCTTTACGGATGGCATCCTGTCAGTGGCCTCTTTGTTTAACAATGGGAACTATGCCTACACCCAGTTACCAGACATGCCGGCAGCAGATGGTTCGTTAATGCCTTCGGTGACAKGCCCCGTGGTGGATATTTCCCCACGTACGTCTCCCGCCACCGATGAAGCTGTGGCCGACAGTGCAGTTGCCGTCAGCGATGCAGGAGATAGTGATAACGTGACCTATGCGGAGCCACAACCTTATGCAGGCACTTATTCCTCCGGAGAGGCTACTGCTTCTTCTGGTAATTCCTATTCATATACCGGCGATTTCTCCTTTATCGGTATCATTTTCTGGATCATTGTGTCCGCGTTAATGATGTACGTTTTCTTTGGTAAGAAGCGCAAAAAAAGAGCCGTGGATGCGGAGCCCGTCCTCGTGTCGGAGTACCAGAATGAATTTCTGCGTCCCGGATGGATAGGGCTGGTATTGCTGCATTTGGCGGCTTTCTTCGGCATTTATTATGTAACGAATAAATTGCACAAGGATGCGGGATTTGTCGTCACATTCGTGATTTATTACATTACCTGGGTGGTGTTTATACATGTGGCGGCCTTGATTATTTCTATGCGGTCGGCCATTATATTAAAGGGGAAAGATCGCCATGAAAAATGGCTGCAGCTGGCCGTATTGTACCGGGATTTCAGTCGCGCCAAATATCCTTTCCCGGCGCCTTTCCTCTGGATTTACGTGGCTTTGCTGAAGCGACGCATGGAGCATTTGCGCAATGATCCGTACGACTGCCACCACTGCCTGAAGCCCATGCATAAACTGGATGAGGAGGCAGATAATCAATTCCTGGATAAAAAGCAGGTAATAGAAGAGGGGCTGCATTCGGTAGACTACGACGTATGGGGCTGTGATACCTGTGGAAATAGAATGATACTGAATTATACCAATATGCGGTCGCAAGTGGCGCAATGCCCTTCCTGTGCGCATATGAGCTATCAGAAAGGGGCGGTGTTAACAAAGAAGTCCGCTACTTATTCATCTGAGGGTTGGGGGATTATCCCTTATACCTGCGCGGCTTGTGGCTTTAAGCACGACTACCGGTTTACGATTGCCAAGCTGGTAGAATCTTCCTCTTCTTCGTCATCATCTTCCAGCAGCTTTTCCAGTTCTTCCTCTTCGTCTTCGGATTGGGGAGGCGGATCATCGGGAGGTGGAGGTGCCAGCAGCAGCTGGTAGCCGATATAAATGTAAAAGAGCCGGTTGAAAAACCGGCTCTTTTGTCAACTGAATAACAACTATCGTTTTAATTATCGGCATTCATTTTACCCACCACTTTGTACCCTGCGATGGAATTATCACTGTTTAAAACAGACTGATAATACATGCCGTCTGGTGATAAAAAGTACTGCTGACCGTTTATATTCACGGTGCGGCAATTATCCGGCAATTGTGAAATCATTCCATTATCTGTATTGTTGCCGGCGTCATTATTAGGGGTATTGTTGTTACCCTGATCCGTAATCGTCACGGTTTTGTCGCCAATCTTACCATTTTTGCCCACTACAATGTAACGTCTGCCGTTATCTGTCATGGATTCCTGGTAGTAGGTGCCGTTCAGCTCATAATAGGTGTTCCCATCTACTGTTATTTCCTGTGCACCTTCCGGTAAGTCCGGTACAGCTGCACCTATAGGTGCCTCTACCACTTTGTAGCCTTTGTTATCACCGGTTGATTCATAGTAAGAACCACCATAGTAGTACATTGGACCAAAGGCGGCTCCCAGGGAGAAGTAACCGAAAGGCAGTGTAGATACATATAAGCCTATATGAGGAAAGAACGGATTATAATACGGTCTGTAGTACCGGTAGTACGGCCTTCCGTAGAAGCCATGTCCGTAAATAGGACGATAGCCGTGATAATAGCCTCTGTTGATGGGGGCCACTACTCTTGGAGAACTGATTCTTCCGCCGCCGTAGAAGTGACCGCCGCCTATACGGGCGCCGCCACCACCATGGAAGTGGCCACCTCCGCCACCATGTCGCTGTGCGTCAGCGCTGGTTACTGTCAATGTGCCCAGGAGACCAATCAGCACAAACAGTATATAAAATCTGTTTTTCATTTTCTTAACATTAAGTTGTAATCCTCTTATCAAGTCCTCTATTATTCAACCATCTATTGGACGGTAAAAGGAGCGAAAAGTTTAACTGAACAACTATTATGTGCAAAAATGTGGCCGGTTTTAAACACCTGTATTTACTGGGGACTGGTGGTATTAATGACTGCTGCAAAACGACTGGCTAATTGTCCGATTTCTGCACTTTGGGCCACCTGGCTAATCCATTCCGCGGGAATATTATTGATTCCGTAATGTAACCCGGCTACCGCACCAGCTACCGCTCCGGTGGTATCTGTGTCGCCGCCCAGGTTCACTGCGCGCAGTACGCAGGAGGTATAATCGGTGGTATTCAGCAGGCACCAGAGCGCGCTTTCCAGCGTATGCACCACATAGCCGGAACTATTGATCTGTTGTTCAGAAAAGCCGGCGATCTGTTGTTGTAATACCCGTTCGTAATATTTTAATTCATTGGCGCTAAAGGATTGGTGGGCTACATAAGCATTTACAGATCGTTGCATTTGTAGGTAGGCTTCCTGCATATCCCCGCCAATCAGCAGGGCACGGACAAATTCTACATAAATAAAGCAGCCGATCACAGAGCGGAAATGTTGATGCGTGATACCGGATACTTCTTTTATCACCTGGTAACGTAGATGGATATCCGTTTCTTTCAGCAGAAAAAATGCGATGGGCATCATGCGCATCAGGGAACCATTGCCGTTTTCAAATTCTTCAAATCCACCGCTGACCAGTGGAGATGTGCCTGTAGCTACTCTCTGCAATGCCCGCCGCGTGCCATGGCCAATGTCGAATGCTTCATTATGCGCTCCCCAATATCCCTGTTGCATCCAGCGGACAAAGGTTTGCGCCAGGTGGGGAATATCATATCCGGTGAGCAAGCTTTCTGCTGTGCAGAAGGTCATAGAAGAATCGTCTGAAAAGGTGCCCGGTGGCTGATTCCAACAACCATAGCCGGTAAGGGTGAGGATAGGATTTTCTGAGAGATAGCTACGCGTTTTAAATTCCACTGGTACGCCCAGGGCATCGCCAATAGCTATGCCATAAAAGGCCCCTGTTATTTGTGCTTGCATGGGATACGGTACTAACGTTAAGGTATGTATGAAATACTTGATGGAATATACACCTGATTTGCCAGATCTGATCAATCCCCCATTTTTTTTATACGTTAATTTTTTGATTTACAGGCGTTTCTTTTTATTCAATATTTGTCTAGTCTGTTCATTCCCGTTCATTCCGAAAATGGCGGTAAAAGGTGTTTTTCGTATGGTATCATGCAGTACCTTTGCATTATAACGATCGATATCGTTGAAACATTATACCCATAATGCTTTTTTTAGTTTGTCTGCAACATTATTGATAAACCTTTTAGTAACAGTTAACCCAACTGGAACGCCTAAGTGCAACCGTATCGTACAGTGAAATGCTTAACCCTTCATTGTAGACAAATACTAAAACTGAAACCTAACTCATATGCAATCTTTTTTGTTCAACAGAAAATATCAGACCTGTACTTTTCTTGGTAACTATCATTATCATCTATTCCTTTTTGTACTGAATTAAACAGGCAAAGGGCGTATAATAAATGCCCACTCCGTACCTGTTTTCAAAGCCCGACACCAACTGTATTTCCGGTAGTTTGCCAGGAATAGAATAGGGTGTCATCCCGGGAGAAATAACAACACAGTTGTATGCAGCATCATCGGATTATTTCGGCAACCTGCCGGAACTGGGAGTGATATATCATCTATTCAATCAACGATTTTATCCTTGTTTGTTACCTGCTTAGTTAACCATAACAGCTCATCACAAAGGGTGATAGTTTAAACAGGGACTGTTTATCCAGACAGTCCGTTTTTTCCTGATAATAAGGATGATCTTAGTTATCGTCTTTGCAACAAGTATAAACGGGACCACTTATTCAGGTAGTCCCCCCTGTTTGTAGTGAGCATATAGCGGATACAAATGAAGCAGCTGAAGGAACAGTGCGAATAATGATATTCAAAAAGAAATTGGAGTGCAACATACACGATGGAAGCTTTAAGCACAGGACCGTTTGTCTAGGCGGTCCCTATATGAAATCTATCAATAGGTTGATACCTATCAGCTTATTGTGCCTATAAAATAAAAATGTAGTAAACGCCATATGTTAAAGCCCTCACAGTGTAAATAATGCAAGATCATTTATGCTGCGATTGATTCGGAATCCAGGGACTGTTTATCCAGGCGGTCCCTTTATCTGAAAACGCAGGCTGCTAACACAGCCTTCTATATATAACGTGTTTAATCAACGGGTATTTTGATTTGGGAAAGTAAGGGGCCATTTTTATAGGTGGTCCCTTTATACACCTTCACAGGTCAAGAGTGATGAATACACAATGGATCGGACATACTAAAAAAAGAAGGGGCTGTTTATCCAGGCGGCCCCATTATTTCAAAGACATGGTAATTGCTGTTAATAGCAGCAGTTAGTATAACGTGGCTCAAATGAGGTGGACGCAAATTTAAAACAGGGGCTGTTTATCGAAACAACCCCTTACTTTAATACCAGATTTATATGAAAATGAAAGATTTGGCTATAACTTCGTTTAACCGGCCTTCTCCGGAGGGCCCTGTCAAGAACATTGTAAAAACCGGTTAGCATGCATTATCGTTTCCTCGGAAAATCAGACCTGGCCATCAGCGAAATAGGATTTGGTTGTATGTCGCTCGGTAACAACGATGCGGACAACACACGCCTCCTCCATCACGCCATGGATCAGGGCATTAACTTCTTTGATACCGCTGATCTGTACGACCACGGACAGAACGAAATTACCGTGGGCAAAGCATTACGGCAGAAAAGAGCCGATGTGATTATTGCTTCCAAAGTAGGGAATCAATGGAATGCAGACGGCAACAGCTGGAGCTGGAACCCACGAAAAGGCTATATTTTAGCGACAGTAGAAGGCAGCCTGAAGCGGCTGCAAACAGATTATATCGACTTGTACCAGCTACATGGCGGCACCCTGGATGATCCTATGGATGAGAGCATCGCAGCTTTTGAACTGTTAAAGCAACAAGGAAAAATCAGGCACTATGGTATCTCTTCTATCCGGCCGAATGTTATCCGGGAATACGTGAAACACTCGCAGATGGTTAGCGTCATGATGCAATACAGCTTGCTGGATCGCCGCCCGGAAGAAACCTGTTTCCCGCTGCTGCAGGACCACCATATTGGTGTGCTGGCAAGAGGAAGTGTAGCGAAGGGATTGCTGGTAAATAAACCCGCTGCACCTTATCTTAACTATACGGAAAAGGAAGTTGCCACCGCTGCAGCTGCCATTAAAAATAAGAGTAACGCCGGTCGTGATGCGGCACAAACCGCCCTGCGCTTTGTGCTACAGCAGTCAGCTATCAGCAGTGCGGTGGTAGGAATACGCACCGCAGCACAACTGGAAGATGCCCTGCGCGCGGTACAGGCGCCTGCATTGCTACCGGAAGAAATAGCGGTGTTGCAAGACGCGGTGCCGGTGAATACGTATGACCTGCACCGGTAGTGTAATTGCGACGGGTATTTTGGTCTTTGGCTGGCATTACCCTCAAGCAAAAGCAGTATTCCAGCCATTATAGGAACAGTTCAGGACATCATCACCCGCCGGAATAATAATTGCTCTGCTCTCTGTTTACAGCCCGCTGCATTATTATTGTAAGGCATTAAAGCTCCATGTATGCAAAAATTAAAAGTGGGGATGTTACTGTTCCCTGAGTTAACGATCCTCGATTTTACAGGCCCCTACGATGTATTTATCAAAGCGTCCTGCTTTGAAGTATTGATTATCGGCGCTACCAAAGGGCCGGTTCGTGCGGAAGGAGGATTAACGCTGCAGCCGGATATCGCTATGGCGGATTGTCCGCAGCTCGACATCATTTTTGTACCAGGGGGGAGGGGAATCAATGCGCTGCTGACGGATCAGCCGGTGATGCAATTTCTGCGTGAACAGGCGGTGAAGGCAAAATATATCACGTCCGTATGTACCGGCGCCCTGGTGCTGGCCGCTGCCGGATTACTGGATGGCTACAAGGCTACTACGCATTGGCGCTCGCTGGAGTTATTGCGGATGTTTGGCGTGGAAACAATTGAAGAACGGGTGGTGCGCGACAGAAATCGCATCACCGGCGGCGGAGTCACCGCCGGCATTGACTTCGGACTCCAGCTTACTGCTATCATAGGAGGAGAGGAGCTGGCGAAAGTAATACAACTGCAACTGGAATATAACCCCGAACCTCCTTTCAGAGCGGGTTCTCCCAATACAGCCGGATTACCGGTGCTGCAAAAAGCAAAAGAAATTACCCAGCTGACGTTGGAAACAAGAAAACGAATTATCCGGCAATTACTACAGGATCGGGCTTCGTCATCAATTGAGCTGACCTGATAGCGCGGACTTCTGCCAGACTGATCATCCTGTCTTGTTCAGGGTCCCATACCTTCAACAGGAAGCAGGCGCGGATATCGCGTGGGCTCAATGTTGTGGTTTTAGCATTTTGTAAGGCAGGAATCGCCTTCATTACTTCCGGCAGGCGATAGAAAGGTATACGTGCATTCAGGTGATGAATGTGATGGTAGCCGATGTTGCCGGTAAACCATTTCATCACCGGATTCATGAGCATGTGGCTGGAAGACAGCAAGGCTGCTTTATCATAACACCATTCCTGGTTAACATTGAAAGTTACGCCAGGGAAGTTGTGCTGTGCATAAAAAAGGTAGGCGCCTATTCCGCAGGCAATGGTAAATGGAATGAGGATAAAGAGCATCCAGCTTTGCCATCCCAGGAAATAGATCAGCGCCGCACTGCCACCAAGGTGTATAATGAGCGCCAATAAAGAATCCAGGTGTTTACGCGGACTGCTTAAAAATGATTGTACACACATCCCGAGCATAAACATGGACAAATATCCGGCGGCAATGGTTATTGGGTGGCGGCTGAACAGATAGGTGCGTCTTTCTGCCGGCGTGATGGATTCAAATTTTTTGCGGGTGATGATAGGGTAAGATCCTATGCTGGCGCTGAAAAGCTTGGAATTATGTTTATGGTGGTAATCGTGTGAACGTTTCCAGATGCTGGAAGGCGCCAATACATATACCCCGAAGGTACGCATAATGACTTCTGCTATCCGGGAGTTATGAAGGATGGCGTGGTGCTGGTGATCATGATAAATAACGAACATTCTTACGATCAGTAGTCCTGACAGGATGCTGGCCAGCAGCTGTAGTACCAGGTATGGTAATAGCAGGGTACCGGTTAGTGATAAAACCAACAGTGATAATGTTGACAAGGTGTAGCGCCAGCTTTTGGCTCTGTCTTCACGCGCATATGGCTTGGTAGCCAGTATCAGTTCTTTTCCTTCCAGCATACGGTTAGTTAGGTAAGCTTTGCTAAAGTTGTTTTTGATGTATGATTAAATAACGGCAGGACGTTTATGTTTCCACCGTTTATGCGACCACAGCCAGGTAGCTGGCTGGGAAACGATATCTTCTTCCAGTTTGCGTGTATGCGCCGCCGTAATAGCCCCGTCTTTTTCTTCTGCGGGAGTAGCGGTCAGCAATTCTGCGCTGACGGTGTAATATCCTCTTTTTAAACGTTGTACGGTAACATATACTACCGGATAGTTCATTTTCTGCGCTATTTTCTCCGTACCCTTGAATACCGGGGTATCCTGGTGGAGGAAATGGAGCCATTGAGCCGTCTTAGGCTGTGGCGCCTGATCTGCGATGAAAGCCGTCGCATTTACTTCGCCACGGTTCTGCACCATATCACGGAAGGTATCCTGCATGGCAATCAGTTTGGTGCCAAAACGGGTACGCATACGGTACATTAAGCCATTGAAATGTTTGTTGGCCAGCGGATGATAAATCACATACAACTGCTGACGGCACAGGATACTGAATGTATTACCCGCCCATTCCCAGTTGCCTTTATGCCCCATTACGAGCACGACACTCTTTTTTTCCGCTTCCAGGCGGTTAAACAGCTCCACTGTTTCTGGCGTAAAGCTACAGTGCTTTACCATCGCAGATTTGCTGATAGTGAGCGTTTTAAACGTTTCCAGGAAAAGATCGCAGAGGTAATGATAGAAATCTTTACAGATGCGGTTAATTTCCGCCTCGCTCTTTTCCGGAAAAGAATTACGCAAATTCTGGAGTACTACCTTTTTACGATAGCCCAGCACATAATATAACAACACATATACTGCGTCAGACACCAGATAAAGTACACGGAATGGCAAAAGCGATAGCGCGTAGATCAGCGGTAACAGTAGATTGTAGGCAATAAATGACAATGTGGCACAGGTTTTTGATACTCCGAAAAGTATTATTGAAAACGTAAATATAAATTTTAAAGAACACTTTTCATAGTATCCGTGAAAAAAACGAGGGATCGCATCATTTAGTATCTTTATCCAGTTGACTTGTGTAAACTTTAACAGATACCCATGAAGACCATATCTCTCCTTATAAAATATAGCTGCCTGATAGCAGTAGTCGGCGGCTTTGCGTATTGTGCGCGTAATCCGTATGCGAGCACCAACAAGGTGTACCGGCAACATGCTAAGTCGGATGCGAAAACGCTGCGGCAGCAACCCGGCGGGCTGGCCGGCGCCAATGGCGTAGCTGCCCCATCCTGGGTGGGTACCATTAATTTTAACATGCGTAAGCCTAATCTCGTTATCATTCATCATACGGCTCAGAATTCATGTGAACAAACACTGAAAACGTTTACCATGGAGAAAACCCAGGTAAGCGCTCACTACGTGGTATGTCGTAACGGTGCCATCCATCATATGCTTAACGACTATCTCCGGGCCTGGCACGGAGGCATTGCCAAATGGGGCAACCTGACCGACATCAACTCTTCTTCCATCGGTATTGAACTAGACAATAACGGACACGAACCCTTTGATTCCGCGCAGATTAGCAGCCTGCTCGTATTACTGGATACGCTGCAGCATCGCTATAATATTCCCGCCGCCAACTTCGTAGGCCATGGTGATATTGCTCCTGGCAGAAAAGTAGATCCAAGCGCGTTCTTCCCCTGGCAACAATTGTCTGAAAAAGGCTTCGGCCTCTGGTATAAAGATACCAGCACCACCGTAGTGCCGGCATCTTTTAACCCTTTGTTGGCCCTTCGCATTATAGGTTATGATGTAAAAGATTCTTCCGCCGCCATCATGGCCTTTAAACGCCATTTTATGCCAGCGGACAGCCTGACGGGCCTGAACGATGCAGGGAGAAAAATTCTGCTCAATCTGCAGCAGCAATATCAATGACCTGTTAGGAAGACACCCCAGCTCTCTTTTACCCCTACGATCCCCCCGCATTTATTTTGTGGAGTGAGATAAATATGTTATTTTAATAATGAGTTAGCACCAGCAACCAAAATCTAAGAAAGCATCTTCCGGACTTGTTATATACCTATTCTCCAACTTTCCCTTAATCTATACTTGTTATGAAACCTACTATTAAGTTCCCGTTATTGCTGCTCGCAGCCAGCGCCCTTTTGCTGTGTGTTTCCCGTCAACCCGCCAGCGCCTCCCATCAAACACCCAGCAGGAAAGATTCTTCCTGCCTCGTAAAAACGGAGGTCAGCTACGACTTTGCGGAGAACATGCGCAAAAAAGTAAATGCCATTATCGAAGACAAACTCGCCGGTGGCATTGAAGAAGGTGGAAAAATTACCTGGGAGAATTCTCCCGATGCCCCGGAATACTACCAGGTAGTTTTGCGCAAAACCAAAGTGTCTATTAAGTATAAAGGCACTGTATGCCAGGACAGACAAATCTGGCAAAACATCGAAGACTGTAAAACAGAGCTGAAGAAGTTGCTGAATCTATAGCTTGATTTTTTGTCTCCGGCAGGACTAAACTGATTTTGTTTTTTTGATTTTGTAAGATGAACAAAGCGGAGATAAGAAAGAGATAAATTCTTTCTTATCTCCCTAAATCAAAAATAAAATCAGTTTAATCCTGCTCCAGACAAAATCCGCTTTTGTAAATCTATTTAGTCTATAAATTTTGTAGATTAATATTTGTGCATTAATTTTGACCCCGATATCATACCAAACCATCATACGCCAACAAGTAAATACCAAAATCAGAACGGTGTAACGGGACAACCATGCTCCGCAAAGATCTAAGTCAACTCATAAACTAAGTACTAAGCATGAATTACGTAAAAAGGCTGTTATGCCTGCTGCCAGGGTTACTGTGGCTGCAGCAGAGTATTGCCCAGGAAGTCAGGGTGAGTGGGGTAGTTACCTCCCGTTCCGATGCGCAACGCATACCCGGCGCTATCATACAGTTGAAAGGAAAAAGTCATGGCACACAAACGGATGTCGACGGAAAATATACCATCAGCGCAAACGTAAATGACACACTACAAATTTCCTCCCTTGGTTTCCAGACTACGTTTGAGGTGGTTGGTAGCAACAAGGTGATTAATATCTCCCTGGAAAACAACAACCGGAAACTGGAAGAGGTAGTGGTAACTGCACTCGGTATTTCCCGCGAAAAGAAATCGCTCGGATATGCGGTACAGGAACTAAAATCCAAAGATATTTCCGAAGCCAAAGAAACGAACCTGGTGAACGCGTTATCCGGAAAGATAGCAGGCGTACAGGTAACGAACAGCCAGGGAAACCTTGGCTCTTCCCGCATTGTGATCCGCGGCGAAACGTCTATTGCCGGTAATAACCAACCCCTGTTTGTACTCGATGGTGTGCCGGTAGATAACAGCCAGTTGGGAATTGGTACTGGTCGCGACTTTGCTAACGCCATCTCCGATGTAAACCCGGACGATATCGCTTCCATCAGCGTACTGAAAGGCCCCAACGCCGCAGCGTTGTACGGCTCCCGCGCCTCCAGTGGCGTAATTGTGATCAAAACAAAAACTGGTAAAGATACCAAAGGAGGCCTCGGCATCACCGTGAATTCCGGCGTTACACTGGATAAAGTGCTGATTCTGCCTGACTTTCAGAACAGCTACGGACAAGGTACCGGCGGCCAATTCTCATATAAAGATGGTAAAGGCGGCGGTATCAACGATGGCGTAGATGAAAGCTGGGGACCTAAAATGGATGGTCGCCTCATTCCACAGTTCTTTTCCAACGGAGAAGCGGTGCCTTTTGTAGCGCATCCTAACAACGTAAAAGATTTCTACGTGACCGGCTATACGCTGAACAACGGCTTATCCGTTGGTGGTACAAACGAAAAAATGGATTATCGCTTCTCTTATAATAATACCAAGCAGGAAGGAATTTTGCCTAACACCGGTATTACCCGGAATACCTTTACCGCCAGCAATACCTTTCGTATTACGCCCAAACTCACGCTCAGCACGTATGCGGACTATATACGCAGCGCCGCTGATAACCTGCCGGGTGTAGATGGCAGACGTGGTAACAGCGTTACCCTGCAATTCATCTGGTTTGGCCGTCAGGTAGACGTAAGCAGACTGAAAGATTATAAGAATGCAGATGGTACGGACTACAACTGGAACCATAGTTACTATAGCAACCCTTACTGGATTCAGAATGAAAATACCGTAGGACTGCTGCGCAACCGTTTCCTTGGAAATGCCCGGTTGTCGTATCAGGTGCGCGACTGGCTCACTGCCAACTTCCGCCTGGGTACCGATTATTATACCGACAGACGCAAGTATAAAATAGCTTATTATACTAACGGTACTCCATTTGGGTCTTATACCGAAGACGCCTATACGGTGAGTGAAACCAACGGTGAATTCACCCTGAATGCAAAGAAAAAAGTGGGCAGCGACTTTGATTTCGATGTATTAGCTGGCGCCAACCTGCGCACCAATCAGCTGGAACAAAATTACCAACAAGCGCCTAAACTGGCCGTGAAAGGAGTATATACACTCAATAACTCCCGCGATCCTTTTATCTCCAACAGCTTGCTCAACCGGCAAAAAGTATACAGCGGTTTTGCCTCTGCACAAATAGGTTTCCGCAATTATGCGTTTCTGAACTTAACAGCCCGTAACGACTGGTCTTCCACGTTGCCGTCAGGAAGCAATTCTTACTTCTATCCTTCTGCCAACGCCAGCGTGGTATTATCAGAAGCACTGCATATACAAAGCAACACCTTGTCGCTGTTGAAAGTGCGTGGTGGTTGGGCACAGGTAGGAAAGGATACCGATCCTTATCAGTTGATCAATACGTATCCTTTCAGTCAACCCTTTGGTTCTTTCCCACTGCAAACGGTATCCGACAAATTTTTGAATAAAAACCTCAAACCGGAAATTACTACCTCCACGGAATTTGGTGTGGAAGCAGGATTTGTGGATAACCGCATCCGGTTGGATCTGACTTATTACAATTCGCATAGCCGCAACCAGATACTGCTGGCGGATGTGAGTTCTACTACCGGTTATCTGAAAAAATTACTGAACACCGGAGAAATCAGCAACCAGGGCGTTGAAGTGATGCTGGGATTAACGCCGATATCTACCCGCTCCGGATTTCGTTGGGACCTTAACGTGAACTATGCACGTAACGTAAGTAAAGTACTGGCGCTCGATGCGGATGGATTTTTACAGAACTATGTATTAGGCAGCTCCGGCAATATCCAGGTATTAGCTACTACTGGCGAGCGCTATGGTGCACTCTATGGAACCGCTTACAAAAGAGACAGCGAAAACAGGATACTGGTAAATGCAGATGGTACGCCATCCGTAGATCCTAATAAAAAAATATTGGGCTACTATACCCCGAAATGGACGGGTAGCGTGAATAATAATTTCAGCTTCAAAGGCTTTAACCTGAGTGTGCTGATTGATACCAAACAAGGTGGTTCTATCTGGTCGGGTACTAACTCTACCGGTATGGGAACCGGTGTACTGGCAGCTACCATGCCAGGCCGCGATCAGGAAAACGGTGGGTTGCCTTATTACACAAATGCCACCGGACAAAATATCCAGTTGCCGGATCATAATGCTACTGCACCAGGTGGCGCCACCGTAAAACACGACGGGATTATATTTGATGGTTATACAGCAGATGGAAAAAAGAATACTGCCATTCTTGCTGCTCAAACTTATTACAAAGCAGTGTATAGCAGCAACCTCAATGAAAGTGCGATATACGATGCCTCCTTTGTTAAACTGCGTGAAATCAAACTGGGTTATACTTTGCCGGCATCTATCGTAGGCAGATGGGGACTGCAGGCCGTGAATGTGGCGCTGGTAGCCAGAAACCTCGGATACCTGAGCAAGCATACACCTAACATTGATCCGGAAACCGCCTTCAACACCGGCAACGGCCAGGGATTGGAAACACTGCAAATACCTACTACGCGCAGCTTTGGCATTAACCTGAATGTTTCATTTTAACTATTGACCGATCATGAAAAAGTTGCTGATACCTTTCTATATCATATTTGCCGCCACCTTACTGGCTAGTTGCCAGAAGGACCTGGAGCGTACCAACATCAATCCAAACGAGCCCACCACCGTGGAGCCGGATTACCTGTTGAGCAATGGTATTAAGTCTAACGTAGATACCTACTGGGGACCGGATGCCGCCATGGAAACTTCACTGTTGTATATCCAGTACTGGTCAAAAATTCAATACCCTGATCCGGACCGCTATATTCCGGCATCTACCAATATCCAAACTGTTTGGAATAATTTCTATGCACAGGGGATACAGGATTTTACCACACTGGCGCAGCTGGGTGATAGCCTGCACAACCCAAACTATAAGGCAGCAGGAATTATTATGCGCAGTTGGATTTTTCAACTGTTAACAGACCTGTACGGAGATATTCCTTATTCTCAGTCTGCCAACATTGAAAAATACCTGACGCCCGTATACGATAGCCAGAAGGCGGTATACAGAGGCTTGTTAGCAGAATTAAAAGGCGCTACTCAAATCATTACGCCCAGCGCCAATCCTATTCAGGGCGACTCTTTATTTGCCGGCGATATGAATGGCTGGAAACGATTCGCCAACGGATTACGCAGTCGTATTGCCCTGCGCATTGCAGACCGTGATCCAGAAGCAGCCAAAGCAGTATTCGCAGAACTGGCTGCAGAAGGCAACTTCCTGCTGGGGCCGTCCGATCGGGAAGCAAGACTGATTTATCTTACCTCGCCTAACCAGAATCCGGTAGGAAGAAACCGGGAAACCAGGAACGACTATCGCATCAGTAAAACAGTGATAGATCGGTTAAAAGCACTGAAAGACCCACGGTTAAGCATATACGCAGCGTTGCCTAAAGAACCGGGTTCCACTGACTATGTAGGAGTTACAAATGGTTTGTCTGCAGACTCTGCATCCCGGCTGGGTTTCAGCAAAACATCCGATGTGGGTGCGGTATTTACGGCTACTCAGGCGCCGGCATGGATATTTACTTATGCAGAGCAATTGTTTATCCTGGCAGAAGCGGCGCAGCGTAACCTGATCAGCGGTAATGCGGCAGATCTCTATCAACAGGCTATCCGGGCTTCTTTCAAACAGTATGGTATCACCGGCAAACCAGTAGATGATTATCTGGCGCAACCAACAGTTACCTATGATGCCAATAATTATAAGAAATCCATCGGAGAACAAAAGTGGCTGGCATTGTTCAGCGAAGGCCTGGAAGCTTTTGCTGAATGGAGAAGACTGGATTATCCACAACTCACACCAGCTTATACCGGTGCTTTGCAGGGAAAAATGCCATTGCGTTTAACCTATCCATCGAGCGAGCAGGCATTGAACGGCAAAAACTATAAAGCTGCGGTTGCCCGTCAGGGAGCGGATTTATTGACTACTAAAGTATGGTTTGATCTGTATTAAGCAGAAAGCATAAAGCGCAAAGCATAAAGCTATTGAAGCGATTGATAAGAGTGGGTATTGAATTACTCATTTGCTCTTATCAATCGCTTCAATAGCTTTTTGCTTTACCGATTACTTTTTCGCTCTATACCGCATAATCTCCACGCCAGCTTCAATCACGGGGCCTATGCCATGGAAGTCGTTTAACTCCGTAGGGCGATTATAATAGAAAGAAAGATCGGCAGAAGTATTGGTGCCAATGCATACATCTTTCAGTTGTCCATCTTCCTGTATTTTTTCCTTTACCAATCCTTCCCATCCACGTTCTGCAATGGTGATATAGCGTTTGTCGAGCCAGCCTTCATTAACGGCTCTGGCGATGGAATAAACAAACATGGCGGTGCAGGAAGTTTCTGTGTAAGAATCTGTGCGGTCCAATACCTGGTGGAATAAGCCATTGGCGCCCTGGTATTTTGCTACGCCGAGAATTTGTTGCGTGAGGTCATCGATTACTTTTTGTCTGCCGGGATGGTTGGCCGGCAGGTAGTTCAACAGCTGTACTTTGGCCAGCATGATCCAGCCGTTAGCGCGTCCCCAGTGGGCTACGCCCTGTCTTTGCAGGTCTTGATAATAATAATGTACATATAGTTCTGTGCGGGCATCCCAGAGGTAATGCGTGAAATGTTGTACCTGTGCTACGGCGTCATCGAAGTAGCTGTTATCGTTGGTGAGCTGTCCCATACGGGCGAGGAAAGGAACGCTCATGTAAAGATCATCTCCCCATAAGGTCCATTTATATGGATTAGGGCGGCATAAGGTGCCGTCTGGCAGCCGTTCCTGCACTTTGCTGATATGATGTGCCGCTTTGTCGATGTAGGCCTTGTAATCGCTTCTTTTTACGGTATGGTATACATCCAGCAGGCTGGCGCCCATGGCGCCGCAATCATCCAGTACCCGGGTGTTGATGAGTTGATTAAACGGGAAGTTCTTATACTTTACGCCTTTTTTGCTGAGGGCTTCAAAGTACGCGTAGTTATCGAAAGCAAATGCCACATGCTTTTGGGCGAAGGCGTTGTATTTATCGTCTTTGAGATAGTTGCCCAGGTCCACCATAGCAATGTTGAGTACCCCGTTTGGATAATGCCATTCGCTCAGGTGGTCGGAGATGAGGGCGTTGGTGCCGGCAGGAATTTCTTTGCTGGTATTCCAGGTTTGCTGGTTATCGCCTTTGAATTGAAAGGCGGCATGTGCAATGGCATAGTCGGCTACTCTTTTTACTACCGCCAGATCAGCGGAATTGTCCTGGGTACGGGCGGTGAGGGGCATGGCCAGTCCCAGGTATAACAGGAATTTTAGCTTTTTCATATATAGTACGTGGTTTATACTAACAATATAATGCGCTTTACTGATTAATGCAAACGATTGCATAAAAATAACTTGGCTATTAATATAATTTATTTTAATTATGTGTTTKAGAATGATTAGTTTTGGATTAACAGGCCTATGAACCGCTAACGTTATCGGCCCTACGAAGAAGTTACGATCATGAATAGAATAGTTTTATTGCTCACAGTAACCATGCTGGCCGCTTGTCATCAGTCCAAACCGGAAGAACCAGACACGCTGGCGGTAGCCGCACCCGCTACCACCATTCAGGCACTCACCGCTGCAGACGACTCCATGCTGGAACCACATCGCCGCCACAATATTTCCTGGGATAAGGTGGAAGTCTTCGAATTTTCGAAGGCACTGATCAATGGCAAAGTACCGTTGTTCACTAACCGGCAGCGCCTCGAAAGCAGCATCGCCCCGGCAGATAGCATCGTTTCTACTGCCAACGAAGACATCTGCGGATCACAGTTTGATGAAGACTTTAGCTACTTCTATCTGGATGGCTCTACGTTTGAACTATGCAAAGACTCTCTTGCCTGCGAAGAATTTGTATTCTCGCCGGCTCATGAATTGAAACTGGGCAAAATAACCCTGACCCGCAATACCAGCTGGGAAGACGTTAGAAGGCTTTTCCCTAACGCAGTGTTGCAGGCAGAAAATGAAGGGAAAACAGATATGATCACCCTCCGGGACTCCTATAGTATGGATAGCGACAGCAGTGTACAGTTATACTTCGAAAACGGAAAACTGGTACGCGCAGTGAATTTTAATCCCTGCTGAGGATTACAAGAGGGTATAACTTAAACTCCTGGCGCCTACGGCTTACCTATCCTTTAGTACTTCTCCCGATATTTTGTTGCAGGTGAGCAAATGGTGATTGCTTTCCTTATTTTTGACGATCATGCTGTCGGAAGAAACATATATGGAGGATGGTTGGAGAATGCTGCTAAACGGCCAGGAGGCCGCCATGCTGGCGTTATATGATGCGCATTATATAGGCATGTTTAATTATGGGATGAAGTTAACCGGCAACCGGGAACGCGCTTCAGAATGTATTACCCAGGTACTGCTGGACCTGTGGGACAAACGCCATACCCTGCCGGAAGTGGAAAATGTACGGGCCTACCTGCTCACCTGTATCCGTCATAAGCTCATGGCAGAAGTAAAAGCGGACCGTCGCCGGGAACAACGCCACCACGCCTTCGAAGCCGGCCGCGAACAAACCGAAATGGCTTATGAACAACTGCTGATCTCCGCACAATCTGATAAAACACTCAAACAACGACTGGAAAAGGCTTTGGCCAAACTGGCGCCGCGGCAGCTGGAACTGCTGCGCCTCCGCTATTTCGAAGACCGGGACTATGATGAAATAGCAGTTATTTGTAATGTAACCAAAAGGACCGCCTACAACAGTATCCACGACGCTATTAAAATTTTAAGGGCAGAACTCAGCCGGGATGGCAGTGATGATACGCATTTATACAGTATTCCTCTATTGGTATTGGTCATGTTAACCCTCTCGTAAAAAAAATATATTTTTTTTGGGTAGTAAAAAGTAGAAGTCGTGTTCTCTATAGGAAAAGGAGGGATGTTTTATGTCTGATTTTCAGGATTATCATAGTGAGGATTTTTTACAGGAGCCTTCTTTCTGCCGGTATTGTTTGGGTGTAGACGCCAGCGCGGTGCGTTTCTGGGATGACTGGATCAGGGCGCATCCGGAGAAAGCTGCCGCTGTAAAAGAAGCAAAGGAATTGTATTATGTGCTGAATGGAAATATTACGGCATCCACTTTTGCAAAAGAGCGTCGTCGCTTTGAACAAGCCTTCCAGCAACATTTACAGGCGCCGCCGGTAAAAACCATATCACCGGTATGGAGAATATTGGCCCGCGCCGCTGTTATCGCTTTACTCATCAATATCGCGGGATTTGCCGTATACCAGTATAAAAAACAGCAACGTCACCGTAACTACAGCAGCGTAGCGGGCGAAAGGAAATCATTCCAGCTGCCGGATGGTACCAGCGTTATGCTCAATGCCAATAGCCATATCACCATGGCTAGCCAGTTTAATAAAGATACCCGTGAAGTAACACTCATAGGAGAAGCCTTCTTTGACGTATCCACGGTGGCCAACAAACCTTTTATTGTACACACCAGCAAAATGGATATACGCGTGTTAGGTACCTCCTTTAATGTACGCGCCTATCCGGAAGACAATGTAGTAGCTGCTGCGCTGATAAAAGGAAAGGTGGAAGTCACCATTCGTGGAGAGCGCAATAGAAAAGTGATTTTGCAGGCCGCGCAAAAAATTACCGTACCAATAGTGGAAAGCCACTCAGCACGGGCACAGGTAGTGCCCATTGCAAAGGTGGCGCTCAATCCAAGAGATAGCGCAGCTGTAGAAACCTCCTGGACCCGCAACCGCCTGGTGATGACAGACATGCCGCTGGGCGCAGCCGCCACAGAAATGAGCCGGTGGTATGGTGTGAAAATTACTGTGGATAGTGCCATTGCCAACAAATACCGGTATACTGCCACTTTCGAGAAAGAAACCGTAGAACAGGCACTGAAGGCCATGCAAGCCTCTGTTCCTTTTCACTACAATATTGTGAACAACGAAATATTTATCAGCCAATAAAAAGAAAATGAATACTTATCTAGACCAACCATTTTCTAACCACTAAAAAAGGGAACGCCTAAGCGCTCCCTCCAGTTAAGTTACGGAAACAGGGCTTTTGCCGGGCGTCTGTTTCCCATTATGGACATTAACCAACTAAATGTATGAAAAAATTTAGTCTACGGACTGCACTTATCGTGCATGCCGGCAGGAGCATTCTTTGTCGTGTTACGGGAATGACCATGCTATTACTGCTACTCTGCAGTATCCACACGTTCGCCGCCAGGCTTCAACAAAACATCCGATTATCCCTGCACCTGAAGAAAGTACCGCTGACAAAGGTTTTTAGCGCTATTGAACAAAAGTCAGGATTGCGCTTTGTGTATGGAAACAATATTATTCCTGCCGACAAGCTGATATCCATTGATGTGGATAATGTAACGCTAACGGATATACTGAAAGAAGTATTGCAGGGCACCGGACTTGGATTCTCCAGCACCGAAACTAACCTGGTAGTGATTAGTCAGCAACCAGCGCCCGCAAAACAGGAGCGCATTATCAAAGGAAAAGTACTGGATGAAGCCCACAATCCATTACCCGGTGTAACGGTGATGCTGAAAAATATGCAGGCCGGAAATAATACCAATGCGAAAGGTGAATTCGCTATTGCCGTTTCAGAAAGCAATCCTGTACTGGTAATTACCAGTATGGGGTTTATGTCTAAAACAGTGGAAGTGGGAGAGAAGTCCTACCTGGAAATTATCCTTTCTCCAAATATTTCCCTGTTGCAGCAGGTGGTGGTAACCGGTTATCAAACCATTTCAAAAGAAAGAAGCGCCGGTTCATTTACAAAAGTAGAGGGTACTCAGTTGCAGCAAAAGTCCGGCAGCATGAGTGTGGTGGATCGTTTGGAAGGATTGGTGCCTGGGTTTGCCGTGAATAACAGCGCCGGTGCAGATAAATTTCTGATAAGAGGGGTATCCAGTGTAAACGCCAGCAGACGGCCATTATTTGTGGTAGACAATGTACCCATGTCTAATGACTACATCACCGACTTCATCAACCCCAATGATGTGGAAAGCATTACTTTCCTGAAAGACGCTACCGCAGCTTCTATCTGGGGCGCTAATGCAGCTAACGGTGTGGTGGTGATCACTACCCGTAAAGGAAAAGATCAGCAGCGCCGCATCAAAATGAACTATGATGGTTTCGTGTCTTTTAGAGGATTACCAGACTATAGTTATCAACATAAAATGAACGGTCGCCAGTTTGTCAATGCCGCTAAGGAAGTATTTAATCCGTCGTCGTACCCCTGGAAAACTGTCACTGCTCCGGGCGTAGGTAATTCAGATCCGATTGTATATCCGCATGAGCAAATATTATACGATCAGGCCAACGGCTTGATTACATCAGATGTAGCGAATGCGCGACTCGATTCACTGGCCGGATTAAATAATCGTAGTCAGATAGATAAATACCTGCAACAACCTGCACTGCTCACCAATCATAGCCTCTCATTTACCGGTGGTAGCCAGTTCCATTCTTATTATGGTTCTGTGTCATACACCAATCAGGAGCAAACCAATAAGGCGGCTATGAATCGTTATCAGCTGAACCTGCGCCAGGACTTTATATTCAGCAAAAGTGTGAAGGCAGATGTGACCGTGAATTTATCGCAGCAGAAATCGACTCGTTTCCTGATCCCATCTCTCCCTGATCTCAATACTTACCTCCCTTACGCCATGCTAGCGGATGCAGCCGGTAATCCATTGTCACAGGCTTACCTGCAGATGTATCAGCCATACCGGCAAAATGCAGAGAATAAAAGTGGATTGAACCTGAACTATATTCCTCTGAAAGAATCCGGTTATACCACCAACAACGATAGTACTACCGGCGCGGTGCGTGCTAATGCCGGGCTGAATATAAAATTATGGAAAGGGCTCACCTACGATGGAAGATTCCAATACCAGCAGGTGAATACCAACATGCAAACATTCTACGATCAACAGTCGTATAAAACACGTTATGAACTGGTGCATTTTACACAGGCCGCTCCTACACCCGGTGCGCGCCCAGTATACTTCCTGCCGGAATCAGGCGGGCAATATCAAACCTATACCGCACAGAATGTTTCCTGGACAGCCCGTAATCAGCTGATGTACGATAACAGCTTCAAGGCACACCAACTTACTTTCCTGGCTGGTACGGAAGTGCGTGGCGATAGAACCCGTTCTTTCTCTTCTACCCGCAGAGGATTTAACTACCAGACACAAACTTATAATGTGTTTGATGAAAAAACGCTGCAAACCACAGGGGTAACCAATCCGGTAATTGGCAACAATACGGCTACCAGGAGTACTTTATCAGGAAACCCCATTGCAGTAGGAGAAATAGAAACCCGCTTTTTTTCTTTGTATGCGAACGGTGCTTATACCTATAAACAACGGTATAATCTGAATGGTAGCGTGCGTATGGACCAATCGAACCTGTTTGGTACAGAGAAAAGTCAGCAGTACAAACCGATCTGGTCTGCCGGTGCGGGCTGGATCATCAGCAATGAATCTTTCTTTGCTATTAAATCTGTGAACCGCCTGAATATCCGTGCCACGTACGGATTGGGAGGCAATGCACCATTGCCCGGATCTGGTAGTTCTGTAGATATTGTACTAGCAGAAAGCAGTCCGCTGTTTAACAGCGTAGGCATTGGTTACCGCCCATTGATGCCCGGTAATAAAATGCTGACCTGGGAACGTACGAAGATGATGAATATCGGAGTTGATTTCGATTTGTTCGATAGTCGCCTGAGTGGCGCTATAGACGTATACCGCAAGAAAACCATCGACCTGCTGGGCTCTCAGCCATTAGACAGAACAGCGGGCTGGTATTTTGGGTATGCTAACCTTGGTGATATGCTGAATAAGGGAATCGACCTGCAGCTCAACAGCCGAAACATAGTAAGGGGGCGTTTCTCCTGGAGTACGTTGTTTACCCTTGGCTACAATAAAAACAAGGTGTTGAAATTAAACCGCAACACACCGCTCACCCCTTCGAACAAAGCGAATGTAGGCTTTGTGGAAGGTTATCCTGCTTACGGTTTCTTCGCGTATAAATGGGCAGGACTGGACGCTTTGGGCGATCCACAGGTAACTACTGCCGGGGGTAAAACCGTGAAAAACTCTTCCGGCGTTGTAGCCGACGACCTGCATTATGCCGGGGTGTCGCAACCCGCCTGGTATGGTGGCGTGACCAACAGTTTCCGTTACGGCAGTTTTGATCTGTCGTTCCTGGTAGTCTATAACCTGGGATATCAGATGAGGAGAGATGTGAATACTTTTTATTCCGGCAGGTTAACCGCTAATCTCCCGGCTTCTTTTGAAGACCGCTGGAAGCAACCGGGTGATGAAGCGCACACCAATGTCCCTTCTTATGTACCATTGAATGCCCAGAACATTGCGCGTCGCTCCACGGAGTTGTATCAACAGGCGGATATCAATATTGTTTCCGCATCGTACATCAAACTTCGTGATCTGACGGTGGGTTGGAATTTGCCGGTTAGTGTGATCAATCATGCCTGGATGGAAAGCTGCCGTATCTACACACAAATGAATAATGTGATGCTGTGGAAAGCCAATAAAGACGGGATAGATCCGGAATATTTCAGGCTGATGTACGGCGTAAGAGCACCCGCTATGAAACCATTCTTTACAGTAGGCGTGAACGTTAGGTTTAAATAATCTATTAAAACTGGTAACATGATCAACAAACAACTAATATATATTGGGGTAACAGTAGGGCTGCTGATGAGCGCTTCCTGTACCAAATTCCTGGATATAACACCCAAAGGAAAAGACACGCCACGTACACTGGATCAGTACAATGGCCTGTTCAACAGCACTAACCTGATGAATTACGGCGATGTGTTGCAAAATGCGGATGGCAGCACCAGTTCAAAAGGTGGCGCGGATATGTGTGTGATGATGGGTGACGACGTGATTACAGATTCTGCCTATCTCTCCCTGATGGATCTTTCCTATCAGAATGGCTATGCCTGGAAAGATAATTTGTATTTGCCCGATGCCGATGCGGTAGAATGGGGTACTTTCTACGGCCAGAACTACACCTACAACGTAGTGGCGAATAACGTGATGTCTGTTGTGGATGATAACCTGCCAAAGAAAAAGGCATTATTGGCGGAGGCCAGAACAGGTCGCGCCCTGATGCACTTTATGCTGTTAAACTATTTTGCAAAGCCTTATGATCCCGCTACAGCGGCCACAGATCCGGGTGTACCATTGGTAACTACTGCCAATGCGGTGGCTTCCGGATTTAAGAGAGCCCGTGTACAGGAAGTATATGACTATATCATTAATGAACTGGTATCCGCCATTCCAGACCTGCCGGAGGTAACGCCTATGCGCTTGCGCATGGGCAAGTCCGCCGGATATTACATATTGGGACAGGTATATTTTACAATGGGGAAATATGACCTGGCGCTGGCTGCCCTGCAGCAATGTAAAACATCCCTGAGCAATACAGCGGTGCCTTTACAATTCTACGATTATAATAAAGTGATGCCTACCTGGACATCGCCGTTTATGCCCAGCTATGGCGCTTTCAATATGCCTCAGGCATTCGATAACCAGGAAAATATTTACCTGAAACAGGTTATTCTGCTCACTTTTTCATTTGCCAATGTAGCGATGTTAAGTCCTGCCGTACTGGCAAAATATGATCCTGCTGACCTGCGGCTCAAGTTTTTTTACGGAACCGATTATTTCACGGGTAGTATTCAACTCCCTTACTTGCTGCATAACTCGCCGCTCGCGATTAACTTCGGTCCCTCTCTTCCCGGCCTGTACCTGATGCTGGCAGAATGCAAGGCCCGCACTGGCGATCTGGCTGGCGCAACAGCAGACCTGATCACCCTTCGCAGTAATCGTTTGCCCGCTGCCAAAGCTGGTGTAGACGCCACTACACAGGAAGGCCTTATCCGATTTGCAGTAGATGAAAGACTCCGGGAATATGCGTGTACAGGTATGCGTTGGTTTGATATGCGCCGCCTGTCTAACGACCCGCTATTCAAAAATGTAACCTACACCCACCAATTGGGTTCAGCCACTTTTACCCTGCCTAAAAAACGTCTGACACTTAAAATTCCGCCTAAGATTTTAATGCTGAATCCAGGTATGGAAGACAATCCTTAATCAATAAAATGACCATATATGAATGTTAAAAAAATAGCCGGTATAGGGTTGCTCATAGCTGGCTCTTTATACGCCAGTGCCCAGCAGGGATATACTGTCAAGGCCACATTGAAGAATAGCGGCGATTCAAAGTTTATCATCGCATACATGGATGGTAAAGACTTTGTAATTGACAGCAATTACACCACGGAGAATAATACGCTGATTTTTAAAGGGAAGGTAAGCCAGCCAGTGTTATGTCATTTCATCACCCGTAACCCGGCATTAAATATTAAAACAGATCGTGGATATATTCCTTCTCCGGGGTTGGAGTTTTTTCTGTCTAACAACACCATCAGCATTACCGGTGATGCCAATGCCATTTACAAGGCTACCGTAAAGGGCGGAAAAGAAAATGAAGAGTGGGGCAGTATTAAAGGGAAAGAAGCCGCTATTACGGAGAAGAACTGGCAATGGGTACAACAGTCTAACAAAGACACCTCTCTGGCCGCAAAAGCGCGTGAACAACGGGAGCAGCTTGGTACACAACAGGAGAAACTGCAAACCGCTTTTATTCAATCGCATCCCGGCTCACTGGTAAGTATGTATTTTCTGGCGAATATGGTGAACAGCATGGATCTGGCTACACTCGAAGCTACCTATCATCGTTTAGCTGGTACGTATAAAACATCGGAGTATGCAAAAAGGATTGAACAGAAATTAACCGCCAGCAAAGCGACCAGCATCGGTAAACAGGCCATCGCCTTGAATAAAACAGATATCAATGGCCAGCCGGTAAACCTGAAGGCATTACAGGGAAAATATGTACTACTCGATTTCTGGGGCAGCTGGTGCGGCCCTTGTCGCAAGAGCCATCCTCACCTGAAAGAATTGTATAGCAAATACAAGGGTGCCGGATTTGAGATTGTCGGCATTGCACAGGAACAAGGCAACGACGCTGATGCAGTATGGAAAAAAGCGATTGAAGAAGATGGGCTCCCCTGGATTCAGGTGCTTAATAATCATGGCATCGATCAGTTTGATGCGGTAAAAGCCTATGGTATTACTGCCTTTCCTACCAAAATACTTTTGGATAAAGAAGGTAAAATTATAGGGAGATATGTAGGCCAGGAAGCAGAAGGATTAACCGAAAAATTAACAGGAATTTTCAAAAACTAACAGATGAGATATATTATTGCAATTGCCGCGCTGCTCACGACTACGGGCGCTATCGCACAGGGAAAGTATACTATTAAAGGTAAAATCAGCGGACTTGAAAAAGAAACCAAAGTGATGCTCAGCTATCGCATTGGTAAAGTAATCACAGAAGATTCTGCGATTACAAAAAATGGCGCTTTTGAAATAAAAGGCACCGTTGCAGAACCGGTCAATGCCACACTGAAACTGAAGGCACTGGATGATGATGGTATTTTTACCATTGAGAAAATGATAGCGGCAGATAAGCAGGATTTTTTCCTGGAGAAAGGCACTGTTACAGTTAACGGTAACGGTCGTATGAAAACAGCCCTGATTAGCGGTGGTGCGGCGCAAACGGATTACTTGCTGTTAAAGCAGCAACAAAAACCATTCACTGATCAGATGACGCCGTTAACAGAAATAATGACGAAGGCATTTCTGGCGAAAAACAATAAGGTAGTAGATTCTCTCCGAAAAATAGCACAACCGCTGGCAGAAAAAAGCGACGACATTGAGCTGGCATTTATCAAAGACCATCCGGCATCTTTTGTATCCTGGCATATGGTGAAAGAGCGTAGTAGCATTATCAATCCTGCCACGTTTGAACCGCTCTTTAATGGTCTGGATCAGCGCTTTCGCAATTCAGCGAAAGGAAAGGAGTTAGCCGCAAAACTGGATATTGCTAAAAGAACGGCTATCGGACAATCCGCGTTGCCATTTACACAAATGGATACCACCGGACAGGCTATTTCATTAGCATCATTGAAAGGTAAGTATGTACTGGTAGATTTCTGGGCTAGCTGGTGCGGTCCCTGCAGAGCAGAAAATCCTCATGTACGCGATGCCTACGCACAATATCATAACAAGAATTTTGAGATTATCGCCATTTCACTCGATGATAAAAAAGCGCCCTGGATCAAAGCTATTAATGATGATCAGTTACCATGGTTGCACGTGAGTGACCTGAAAGGCTGGAGTAATGAAGTAGCAAAAGCTTACGGCATCACAGCGGTACCACAGAATTTTTTATTGGACCCTAATGGGGTGATTATCGCAAAAAATCTGCGTGGCGATAAATTAGCGGCGAAGCTGGCAGAAGTGTTGAAGTAAATGCTGAAGTAAAAAATGAAGAATAAAAAAAGTGGGTAGTACCTCCAGGTACTACCCACTTTTTTTATGCGAAGACATTACATCACAGGTGTTTTCCCGCCATCTACCGCGGTGCTGGTGCCCGTAATATAGGCGGCGGCAGGCGAGGCCAGGAATGCGGCCAGCGCGGCTATTTCACGGGCTTCTCCGAAGCGTTGCATCGGAATTTCTTTCAGCCACTCAGCAGCCACTACTTCCGGCGATACGTTTCTGGCGGCTGCACTGCTGCGGAATAAGCCTTCCAGTCGCGCGGTACTGGTAGATCCAGGCAATACATTATTTACCGTAATGCCATGTGGCGCCAGCTCCGTAGCCAGGGTTTTAGACCAGGCCGCAACGGCCCAGCGGGTAGTATTAGATACGCCGAGATTTTTGAGTGGCGTTTTTACAGAAGTAGAAATGATATTGATAATGCGTCCAAAGCCTGCGGCGATCATACCCGGTACCAGGGCTTGTGCCAGCGCCTGATTGCAAAGCAGGTGTTGCGAAAAAGCATCGGTGAAGGCAGTAGCATCTGCAGATAAAATAGGACCGGAGGCGGGGCCGCCGGTATTGTTGATCAGGATATGTACGGGACCCTGCGCTGCTATAGCTGCTGCTACTGCAGTGACTTGCGCTACTTCTGAAAAGTCGGCCACTATATACCGGTGTTGCTGTCCCTGGCTGGTACTCAGCGTGGGGAGCACGCTTTTCAGGCGGTCTTCATTCCTGGCCAGTAAAATGCAGGTGGCGCCCAATAATGCCAGTTCTTCTGCTGTAGCTAATCCTATTCCCTGTGAGCTGCCACATACCAGGGCTGTTTTTCCATTCAGTGAGAGGTCCATTGGATTTGTTTTGGTTACAATATAGGCAAAAGCAGAAAGCTAAAAGCAGAAAGCAAAAAGCTATTAAAGCGGATGACCAAAGCGGAGAAGTAATTTAAATACTCGCTTTGGTCATCCGCTTTAATAGCTTTTTGCTTTTAGCTTTCCGCTCTTTCTTACACCCGCACGTAAATTTTACGTTTATCTAAAATGTATCCTACCAGCCAGCAGGTGAGCATGAAGGCCAGTGAAAATAGCAGCGATCCAAATTTGCCAGGAGACATCGGTTGGAAAATAGTATCGTTGATCCACTTGTACAAGCTGTCGCCGCCTACATGTGCCGTCCAGAATATGATGGCGAGGATTTCCGACAGCAGGTAAAGGAACAACGGGTTCTTTCCGAATACCGTGAAAAATCCGGTGCCTTTGGTAAAGCCAGCGATATCAATGATGAATATAAGCAGTGATAAAAGGAACAGGTCTATACTGATGGTGAGCAGTACATAAGAGCTGGTCCACAGTTTTTTGTTGATAGGGAATAGGGTATTCCAGGCATAGGCCAATGCAAACAGTACAATACCTATCATGACCATGCGCATCAGGCCTTGTTTGGTTCTGCCTTGTTGCTGTATAAACAAACCGGTATAGTAACCGGCTACTACATTTACTACTGCGGGAATGGTACTCAGTATGCCTTCCGGATCAAATGCAATGCCTTCGCCGTGGTACATATGACCTTCACCCAGCACCAGTTTATCGAGGAAGATGCCGGCGTTGCCGGTCATGCTATATTGATCACCAGGAGTGCCGCAATACCATAAGATAGCCCAGTAGCCCAGCAAAAACAGGGCACTAACACCCCATACCACTTTTTTAGAGCAGTAATGAATTAACAGGGAAGCAATGCCATAACAGAGGGCGATACGTTGTAATACGCCCAGTACGCGGGTTTCGCTAAATGGTTTGAAGGACCAACCGTGGTCGGTTTGTTCAAAAAACGGGAACCAGTACATCAGGTAGCCCAATAGGAAAATAATCAGGGTGCGCTTGAAAATCTTTCCGAGCACCGCTGAATTTCCCAGTTGTTCATATTTTCTCATGCTGAAGCTCATGGCGTTGCCTACAGCAAAAAGAAACGAAGGAAATACAAGGTCGGTGGGCGTCCATCCATGCCAGGCGGCATGATCGAGTGGCCAATATGTTCCACCTGTACCGCCTGTGTTCACTATGATCATGAAACAAACGGTCATGCCGCGGAATACGTCCAGCGGTAAAAAGCGTTGAGAGCTTTGTGTCATTTCCCTTTAATTATTGGTTGATAAGATGGTAAGGAATGAAAAGTGCGTTGTGCGACTACAATATATACATCTAAAAATCAAAATCCAAATATGAAATATCGAAGAAAGATGTATGAGGGCGCACAAATCCCGGCAAGAGATCTTAAAATTGATTATTTTTAGATACCCCTTAATCCTTGCCCCTATGCTCAACAAATTAATGGCAGTATGCGGGATAGCCCTCCTGATAACTGCCTGTAAACAAGCCCCTTCAGATACCTGGCCCATCGAAAAAGCACAGCGTTGGTATGCCGCCAAAGGGTGGCTTCGTGGCTGTAATTTTATTCCCAGCACCGCGGTGAACCAGCTGGAAATGTGGCAGGCCGCCACTTTTGATTCCACTACTATCGACCGCGAGCTGGGATATGCCGAAGGCATTGGCCTCAATTCCATGCGGGTATACCTGCATCACGTCCCCTGGGTGGAAGATGCGCCGGGTTTTAAGCAGCGTATGGCTACTTATCTGGCGATTGCGACCCGCCACCACCTCTCTACGGCGTTCGTGTTTTTTGACGACTGCTGGAACAATGTATATGCAGGTGGTCCGCAACCACCGCCTATCCCGGGCGTACATAACTCGCGCTGGGTGCAGGACCCTGGTATCGCCATCTTTGATCATCCTATGTTGAAGGATACTTTAGAGAGATATGTAAAAGACATACTCCAAACCTTTGGTAAAGATCCACGGGTATTGTTTTGGGACCTCTACAATGAGCCTGGCAGCTTTGGAGCCGGCAACAGGAGTATGTCCCTGCTGGAGGACGTGTTTCGCTGGAGCCGGGCGGTAAAGCCTTCACAACCTTTAACCGTGGGCATCTGGAACCCGGATTTAAAGGAGCTGAGTGAATATGAGGAAGCGCATTCCGACATCATTACCTATCACAACTATCTGCCGCCTGATATGCACCAGCAGGATATTCAACAGTTGCGCCCATTCAATCGCCCGTTGCTTTGCACGGAATACATGGCTCGTACGTTGGGAAGCCGTTTCGATAATATAATGCCTTTGCTGAAGCAGGAGAATATTGGCGCCTATAGCTGGGGACTGGTGGCGGGTAAAACCAATACCATGTATGCACAGGGGATGCCGGTGCAGGATGGAAGTGAGCCCGCGCTTTGGTACCATGATATTTTCCGGAAAGATGGAACGCCTTATAATGTGGCGGAGATAAAACTAATACGGGCGTTAACGGAGTAATCCGCTTTCGGACCGCGGCTATCGCGGTCCGAAAGCGATAAAATTTTATTTGGAGAAGCCCCGGCCAAAAACTTCATGTACTTCGTGTATCACGAAAAATGCTTCGGGATCGGTTTCCTGTACCAATGATTTCAGGCGCATCAGCTCTTGTTTGCCGATGATGACATATAGTACTTCCTTGGGAGATTTCGTATAAGCGCCGTGTCCATGCAGTATGGTGGCGCCGCGGTTCATGTCGCCGGTAATTTTTTGTGCAATGGCTTCGGTATGATTGGTGATGATGGTGACGGCACGTTTGGTATTCAAACCGTCTACTATATAATCTACTGTTCTGGCGCCAATGTATACCGCAATAAAGGTATACATGGTTTTTTCTACACCAATGATAAAGGAAGATGCCAGTATGACTACGATATCTAAAATGAGCATCGCCTTGCCCAGACTCCAGCCAAGGTACTTATTGAACAGGCGGGCTATAATGGCAGAACCGCCGGTGGTGCCACCGGAGAGGAACACCAGTCCGATGCCTATACCTACCAATAACCCTGCAAAGATAGCTGCCAGCAAGGGGTTGTCGGTAACTGGTATAATCGGTTTTTCCGTCAGGTAGAGAAACAGGGAACAGAAGAAAATACCTGGGAAGGTGTATAACATAGAACGTTTATCCAGCAACTTATAACCGGCGATAATAAGGATGGCATTAATAATCAGGTTGGTGATACCTGGCGACCAGCCCCAGTAGTAATAGGTTACAATGGTAATACCAATGACGCCCCCTTCGGATAATTTGTTGGGGATAGCCAGATAGTTGATGCCCACCGCGAAGATGAACGCACCCGCTATGATGAGTAATATATTTTTCACAAGCTCTTTCATGGCGCAAAAATACGCTTTTGTCTTAGTCCCCATCACAGCTAACCCTACGGTGAAAGAAAAATAACAAAAAAGTCTTTCAATAATTTGGAATTAATAAAACCCCATGGTATATTTGTCTACCAATTCAGTAGACTATTATTGTCTGCCACGATAAGGGGGAAGCAATCGGCAAAACGCTTCCGGCATCCTTTGATCCACCAGCAATGTGTTGCAGCCATCATTATTGAAAACGTGTAAATTAAAATACACTATGACCCGGCACATGCTAACTAGTGGAATGCGTTCCCACACGCATCAATTCGTGGAGAATATCACCTGTTCCCGTTACATCCAAACGGCTGCGTGTTGTAGCTGTTGATGAAAAAATCTTGCGTTCTGTAAGCTGTAAATAGAGTGCCTGGTGTGGCGTGCGGGGACGGTATATTGCAAAAATTTATTGGTGGTAAATTATCCGCAACATACTTACCCGCATCCTCCTGGCATTTATAACCAACATCTTCATCGTTACCTTACTCAATGATAATATGAAAACAATGCTATTAACTTTTACCAACCATTACAATATATAATATAATGGTTACGTATACACGTTTTTAAAGTATGCGCAACGAAACAATTGTTGTTACTATCCAATGAAATTAAACGATCGACTTCAGTTCAAAGGGGCGTTGCCTCAAACAATTCTGGTGGGATTTGTTGGTGACTGCCCCGAACAACTGAAGCATTCAAACACATTCATCGCCACTTGCCAACCATTACATAAAACATTATCCGGAAGTGGTGACATACATATAACGTGTACGACTATACATTTTTCGGAAAGCCTGATTGAATAAAAGGAGCCACTTGTTTCCAGGTAAGGTCCCCAGTGCCAGCAAGTCCCGACAACCGTCGGGACTTCTATTTTATATAAAGGGTACGGTCATTATTATATACCCGCACCCACCATCGCGCCATCATATACCCACACGGCGTTTCCCATCTCCCCAAAAAAATATTTTCAATATCCGTATGGAAAATATTTCAGCTGCACATCTAATTAAAAAACAAATTACCATGGACGCAACTAAAATCCCGGGGAATGAATTCCTCGACATTCTCTTCGATGGAAGGAATAAAGATTATGGAGCGTATGAGCTCCGCAGCCGCTACGATAAACGTGTTCGTAACGCCATAGTAGGTACTGCTTCTATTGTGTTGGTAATGATTGGCGGTTATGTGTTGAACAACACATTAATGGCTGCTGAAAATGCGCATCGGCCTGCGTTTGTAGCGAAACCAGCGGTGATACAAACAATTGATATTCCGGAAGAAAAAAAGATTATCACGCCACCACCGGCTGCGCAAAGTGCTCCTCCGCCACTGGCTGCAGGTATTAGAGCAACAACACCTATAATAGTGGATAGAGATGTGCCGCCAGATGAAGCGCCTCCAAGAAATGCTGACATGGTGGATAAAGTGATCGGCATTAAAACAACAGTTGGAGTAGAAGGTGGCTCGGATGTAGATCTGGGACCTGGTGAGTTAGGTGGAGGCGGAGTTGTAGTATCCGCTGCGGCTGCCCCTGACGCRAATGGTCCGGTTGCTTTCGTTGAAATTATGCCGGAATTTCCTGGTGGCGAACCTGCCCTCGGAAAGTATCTCAATAAAAATGTGAGATACCCGCATATGGCTCAGGAGAACGAAATACAAGGCACCGTTTTCATTCAGTTTGTAGTGAACCGTGATGGTAGTATTACAGATGTAAAAACTGTAGGCGCGGCAAAAGGTGGTGGCCTCGAAGAAGAAGCTAAACGTGTGGTGAGCAACATGCCTAAGTGGAGGCCTGGCCGTCAGAACGGACAAAACGTGGCCGTATTCTTTAATCTCCCTATCCGGTTCGTACTGGGACAATAGTTAGATCAGCATCATTAATTGTTTCACCCATCAAATTCGTCTGTCCTGTTTATCCGGCCTACATCCATTTAACCGACCATTTAACCTGCGCATTCTAATCCTGATACCAGTCCCGGCCCACATAAGGTGGCCGGGATTGCCTTTTTTAAGTGGTTTTATTTGATAATATTCAAACTTTCTGTATATATGTCAAACAAAAATCAAAAAATTTAAAAATTACCGCAATAATTATTAATTTAACGGCCGCTTAGTCTTCTTCTTTAGCACTATAAACGGATAATTAGTATGGAAGCGCCGGTAAATAACTCGCTGCAACAGTTTAAGAACCTCGTTGGTACCAAGTTCCAGCTGTATAATAGCCTCTTCACCTCATTACCTTTCCATCGCGTGGAAAAAACAGGCGTGTTCCTGTCGCTTTTCCTGCTGCATTGTGAGGAAGGTTATGCCAAAGGCAACAGCCCGCAGGAAATCATGGACTCCTTTTTTAAACAGTATACCACTTATACAGAGGAGAAACAGCGAACGGACCTGCTATTCCGATTTGTGCAATATGCAGAAAGACAAGTAGTATTATTTGATGCCCTCGAAGATGCCGCCTTCCGCAATATCCGCGACCTGCAAGGTGCCGGCACCCTCCGCCACCTGCAATCGGAAGTAATCCAGGAGCAGGCGCAGGAACAGCTGAAGGAAAAACTGAAAGACTTTTCCGTACGGCTGGTAYTCACCGCACACCCCACCCAGTTCTATCCCGGCGAAGTATTAGGTATTATTAATGACCTGTCTAAAGCGCTGATCGATGAAAATACCAGCCAGGTAAATATGTACCTGCAACAGCTGGGTAAAACACCTTTCTTCAAAAAAGAGAAACCCACCCCGTATGATGAAGCCATCAGCCTGGTGTGGTTCCTGGAAAATATATTCTATCAATCCGCCGGCCGCATCCTGTCGTCCATCCGGGCGCAGTTCCCCGGCGCTATCAGCAGCGATAATTCCCTTATCCGCATGGGCTTCTGGCCTGGCGGCGACCGGGACGGCAACCCTTTCGTAAATGCGCCTACTACCCTGGAAGTGGCCGCAGCCCTGCGTTCTTCTATAATGAAATGTTACTTCCGGGAAGTACGGAACCTGCGCCGCCGCCTCACCTTCAAAGGCGTAGAAAACGTAGTGGCTGCACTGGAACAAAAACTATCCCGCAATCTTTTTATCCCCGGCCATAAAGCAGATATCAGCCGCAAAGAAATCCTGGACACGTTGTCGGATATACGTAGTACGATCCTCGCCGAACATAACGGCCTGTTCGTTCACCTGGTAGACAACCTGATCAGCAAAGTAGAAATCTTCGGATTATTCTTTGCCTCCCTCGATATCCGCCAGGACAGCTCTATACACGAAGCGGTACTGGAGGCTGTGGCTGCACAAACCAAGGCATTACCAGACAACTATACTTCCCTGAACGATGAGGAGAAAATTGCGGCGTTACTCAATATCTCCGCGGCAATAGATCCTGCATCGCTGGAAAACTCCCTGCACCAGGACACCCTGCAAACCATTGCCGGCATCAAACAAATACAAGCCGCCAACGGAGAAGAAGGATGTAACCGTTATATTATCAGTCACAGCACCAGCGTGCTGAATGTGATGGAAGTATATGGTATGTTCCTGCTGAGTGGATGGCAGAAGGAAGAAATGACAGTAGATATTGTGCCGCTCTTCGAAACCATCGAAGACTTGCGTCATGCAGGCCAGGTGATGAAGTTGCTATATGAAAATAAAGACTACCGCGAACACCTGCGTCGTCGCCAGTGTAAACAAACCATTATGCTTGGTTTCTCCGATGGCACTAAAGATGGTGGTTACCTGATGGCCAACTGGAGCATCTATAAAGCTAAAGAAGAGCTGACCAAAATATCCAAAGAGTACGGCATCAGCGTGGTGTTTTTTGATGGCAGGGGAGGTCCTCCGGCACGTGGTGGCGGAAAAACGCACCAGTTCTACGCTTCCATGGGTAGAAATATTGCCAATCAGGAAATTCAGCAAACCATTCAGGGGCAAACGATCAGCTCTAACTTTGGTACCATTGATGCCGCGCAGTTCAACATGGAGCAACTGATTCACGCAGGTATCAGCAATGAATTATTTTCTTCCCGCGATGTAACGCTGACTAAATCAGAAGAAGATTTATTGCAGCTGCTGGCTGATGGAGGATATCAATCTTACAAAAAATTAAAAACACATCCGCATTTCCTGGCCTACCTGGATCATGCCAGCCCGCTGCGCTACTATGCGGAAGCAAATATCGGCAGCCGCCCCAGTAAACGTAATGCCTCTGCTAAACTCAATCTCAACGACCTGAGAGCAGTGCCATACGTAGGTGCCTGGAGCCAGCTGAAACAGAACGTACCCGGATATTATGGCGTGGGCAGTGCGTTGCAGCAACTGGATAAACAAGGTAAATGGGAAGAAGTAGCGGCTTTGTATAAACATTCGCTGTTTTTCCGCACGCTGCTGGATAACTGTGAAATGGCGATGAAGAAAAGCTATTTCCCGTTGACCGCCTATCTGGCCAAACATCCGCAGTATGGGGAAGTATGGCAGATGATCTACAACGAATTTGAACTTACCCGTAAATACCTGTTGCTGCTGACCAACGAAGCAGAACTGATGGGTGGTAGTCCGATAGACCTGTTGTCGATACAGATGCGGGAGCGGATTGTGCTGCCGTTGCTGACTACGCAACAATATGCACTGACCCGTATCCGGGAACTGGATTCACATCCGGACAACGGGCATGGCAGGGAAACCTACGAAAAGCTGATTATGCGTTGTTCGTTCGGTATTATCAACGCGGGCAGAAACTCTGCATAATGCGTTACATAGACATCATGGAGATAAAAATAAACAGTGAGCCTTTGGAGATATCCAAAGGCTCACGCATTTTATATGAGCAATTGCTCTGTGATACAATCGTCACAAAAAATAGGCTGACTGCAATATTTCGTAATTCTTCCCTACTTTTACACCTCCTTAAGTAACTTCTCTATATATGGCAAACAGCTTATATGACTTTGGAATGATTGGCCTCGGCGTAATGGGTAGAAACCTGTTGCTGAATATGGCTGATCATGGCTTTTCCGTTATCGGCTTTGATAAAGACGCTGCCAAGAACAGCGCACTGGAATCAGCCGCTACGCCCGGTACAACTGTTAAAGGCGTAGCAGAACTGGCTACGATGGTACAGTTGCTGGAACGTCCACGCAAACTGATGATGCTGGTACCGGCGGGTCAACCGGTAGATGACGTGATTGCTTCTCTGTTGCCGCTGCTGGAGCAGGGCGATGTAGTAATAGATGGTGGTAACTCCCACTATACCGACACTTTACGCCGCGTGCAGGAACTTCGTCCGAAAGGTATCCATTTTATGGGTATGGGCGTTTCCGGTGGTGAGCAGGGCGCCCGTACAGGCCCCAGCATCATGCCCGGAGGCGACCTGGATGCATATGCCAAGGTAAAACCTATGCTGGAAGCCATTGCGGCCAAAGTAAAGGAAGTGCCTTGCGTAGCTTATCTCGGTAAAGAAGGCGCCGGCCACTACGTAAAAATGGTACACAATGGTATTGAATATGCCATCATGCAATTGATCAGTGAAAGTTATGCGTTACTGCAAAAGGGCGCAGGACTGAACAATGATCAGTTACACGAAGTGTTCAAAAGCTGGAACCAGGGCGCATTACAGTCTTTCCTCGTAGAAATAACAGCAGATATTTTCCTGCAGAACGATGATAAAACTGACCAACGTCTCATAGATGTGATTTCCGATAAAGCAGGTTCTAAAGGTACCGGCAAATGGACTTCACAGGATGCGATGGAACTCCCTGTGGCAGTACCTGTAATTGATACCGCAGTTGCCATGCGCACGCTCTCTGCTTATAAAGAGCAACGTTTGCAGGCGGAAGCACTGTACAAAGCACCGGAAAATACCCTGCACGTACCTGCTGACATGTGGATCAAACAAGTGCATGATGCCTTGTATTTCGCTACCATCCTGAGCTATGCACAAGGATTGGCCATGTTGCGTGAAGCATCTGCGGATCTGAAAATGGAAATTCCATTACCAGAAGTAGTGAAAGTATGGAGAGGCGGATGTATTATCCGTTCCACCCTCCTGGAAGTATTTACACAAGCTTATCAGAAAAACGCTGACCTGGGCAATATCCTGCTGGATGAAGGCGTAGCTTACCTGGTACAGTCAGTAGAAAGTAACACCCGCGCTGTAGTAGCACAAGCTGCTGCTGCTGGTGTACCTGTTGCTGGCTTTATGTCTGCATTGTCTTATTTCGATGCATTCCGTACCGGTCGCATGCCAACTAACCTGATACAGGCACAACGCGATTATTTTGGTGCGCATACTTATCAGCGCATTGACATGCCTGGCACTTTTCACACAGAGTGGCAGCAACACTAAAAAATGTTCATCTTCAATTAAAATTATGCAGATCCATAAACGCCCACCTGCTTCCATCCTCTTTATTTTCGGAGGCAGTGGCGATTTAAACTACCGGAAGCTAACGCCTGCGTTATATAACCTGTTTTTAGATGACTGGATGCCCGAGCAGTTTGCGATTGCAGGCCTGGGCCGCAGCCCTTACACCAACGAAGATTATAACAAACACCTGTTGGAAGGGATCAGTAAGTTTTCCCGTCGGAAGGGTGAGCAGAATGGCCACTGGAAAGATTTCAGCGACCATGTTTCTTACCTGCAGATGGATGCCGAAGATCCGGCTGCTTATAGCAAAATCACTGATTTTGTAACACAGAAAGAAGCAGAGTGGGGCGTTCATCCTACCGTTATTTTTTACCTGGCAGTTGCACCGCAGCTGGTTCCTAATATCGCTACCCGTTTGGGTGAGCTGAACCTCTGCTCCGATAAACATTGTACCCGTATTGTGGTGGAAAAACCATTTGGTCATGACCTGCAAAGCGCACATGAACTGAATGAACTGCTGGCGAAGAAATTTACGGAAGAACAGATTTATCGTATCGATCACTATCTCGGTAAAGAAACTATTCAGAATATTTTGGCATTCCGTTTTGCCAACGCATTATTTGAACCAGTTTGGAACCGAAACTACATCGATAACATCCAGATTACTGCTGCGGAAAGCGTGGGACTGGAAGGTCGTGGCGGCTATTATGAAAGAGCAGGCGCCCTGCGTGATATGGTGCAGAACCATATCCTGCAGATCATGTGCATCCTCGCCATGGAAGCTCCCGTATCTTTCGATGCCAACGAAGTGCGTAACAAAAAAGTGGATGTATTGAACGCTATCCGTCGCATTACACCTGACAAGGTGCATGAACACGCGGTACGTGGCCAGTACTCCGCCGGCTGGATGAAAGGCGCCCAGGTAGTAGGTTATCGCCAGGAAAAGGGAGTAGATCCCAAATCCAATATCGATACCTATGCAGCTGTGAAATTTTATATCGATAACTGGCGCTGGCAAGGTGTTCCGATCTACGTACGTACCGGAAAATACCTGCACCAGAAAGCAACGAATATCATTATCACCTTCAAGGAGGCACCTCCTTATTCCTTCCCGATGGAAGCTGCACAAACATGGCGCCCCAACAGGCTCACCATCAGCATTCAGCCGGAAATGGATATCAGGATTCGCTTCCAGGCTAAACGCCCCGGTCAAACCATGACACTGGACCCGGTAGATATGACCTTCAACTACGACGCAGCCAACGGCGAACATGCACCGGAAGCATATGAAACATTGCTGCTGGATGTAATGGAAGGTGATGCTACCCTGTTTATGCGTGGCGACCAGGTAGATGCCGCCTGGAAAGTAATCATGCCTATCCTGGAAACATGGGAAAACCGCACACCGCAGGACTTCCCGAACTATGCACCGGATTCATGGGGCCCCGATGATGCAGATGCACTCGTAGCCCGTGATGGTCATACCTGGATTAATTTACCGACTAAATAAAAATTACGAATTACGAATTACGAATGACGGATTTGTGTGGAGATTGTAGCAATAATATTCGCGTTTACTATCTACCCACAAATCCGTCATTCGTAATTTGTAATTCGTAATTCCATTCTTCTTATGGAACTACATATCGCCAAAGATCCTGCACAACTGAGTGAAAACGTAGCTGCATGGATCAGCAACTACATCCTCGAAGTATTACAAACACAGGAGCGTTTTACTTTCGTATTATCCGGAGGCAATACGCCCAAACAATTATATAGCCTGCTGGCAAAAGCACCCTATAACATGGTGATTCCATGGGAGAAAATTCATTTTTTCTGGGGAGATGAAAGAGATGTACCGTTTGAAGATGAACGGAACAATGCCCGCATGGCTTATCTCGAATTACTGGATAAAGTAGGGGTAAATCCGGAAAATATCCACGTAATGCGCACCGATATCGGTCCTGAAGCATCCGCTGCCGAATATGAAAAAATACTGAAATCATATTTTGGGAAAGAAGAAACCACCTTTGATCTTGTATTATTAGGTATGGGAGATGATGGACATACCCTGTCCCTGTTTCCCGGTACGGCCGTAGTACACGAGCAAAAGGCCTGGGTAAAGGCATTCTTCCTGGAAGCCCAGAATATGTATCGCATTACTTTAACAGCTCCAGTAGTCAACAAGGCTGCCTGTGTATTATTTCTCACCACCGGCGCTAACAAAGCTATCACGCTGAAAAACGTTATTGAAGGCACCTTTGACGCCGAACAATTCCCTTCCCAGCTGATCAGACCAGAAGATGGTGAATTACACTGGTTTGTGGATGAAGCTGCAGCCGGCGCGATGGAAATATAATTATTAGCCGAAAGCAAAAAGCCGAAAGCAAAAAGCTATTGTAGCGGAGATAAAAGCAGATAAAGTTAAATTTTATCGCTCTGGTCTCCGCTACAATAGCTTTTTGCTTTCGGCTTTATGCTTTCTGCTCTCCTTTTTCAGCTATTTTCAGTAGCTTGTGAACTGTACCAACAACGATGAGATTATGTTTGATAAGCCCGTATTTGATGCACACCTACATATTATTGATCACCGGTTCCCCATGCAACCTAATGAGGGATTTTTACCGGCCGACTTTTCTGTAGCAGATTACCAGCAACAGGTGAATACACTGAATGTACAAGGCGGCGCAGTGGTATCCGGTTCCTTCCAGGGATTTGATCAGTTGTATTTACTGGAAGCACTGAAACAATTAGGCCCCGCTTATGTGGGTGTTACGCAGATTCCTGCCAGTACAACAGATGAAGAAATTATTGCCCTCCACGAGGCCGGCGTACGCGCTGTGCGCTTTAATGTACAGCGTGGTGGCTCTGAAAGCGTAAAGCACCTGGAAACACTAGGTTTACGTGTATACGACCTCGTGAAATGGCATGTGGAATTATATGTGGATTCCCGGCAACTGCCAGGAATCTCCACCACTTTGCATAAACTACCTGCCGTAGTCATCGATCACCTCGGACTATCGAAAGCAGGATTCAAATATTTATTGCCGCTGGTGGAAAAGGGCGCCCGTGTAAAAGCAACGGGTTTCAGTCGCTGCGACTTTGATGTACTCACCGCTATGCGGCAAATTAGCGCTATTAACGCCGGCGCTTTATTATTTGGTACTGACTTGCCATCCACCCGTGCACCGCGTCCATTTGCAGCTTCTGACCTGCAGCTGATCCTGGATAATTTTCCGGCTGATCTGGCCGCGAAGATATGCAGGGAAAATGCATTGGCGCTGTATAAGCCGAAAGCATAAAGCGTAAAGCAAAAAGCTATTGAAGCGATTGATCAATGCGTATATATTCGCAAAGTTCAATCGCTTCAATAGCTTTATGCTTTATGGTCTCACCAATTGTCTATCCCCACTCCATCCATTTCCTTTTTCAGGTGCTCAGGCATCTGGCCATTGAGCAAAGCGCCGGGTGCGGAACTCGGGTAAATGTCTTCAAAAGTTTTTACGGTATTCATAAATACCCGGCGGAAAATATGCCGGCGTGTAATGTCATGTGGTTTCTGCAAACCTGCGGCGCCAGCCAGTTCTATGGCGCTTTCTATCGTGTCGCGGTGATAGTTGGCTACGCGATGTTTTTTATCATCTACCACCAGACCGGCAGACAGCCATTTGTCCTGTGTAGCAACGCCCGTGGGGCATTTGTTGGTATTACATACCAATGCCTGTATACAACCCAATGCCATCATCATGGCGCGTGCACTATTGCAGGTATCAGCTCCCAGTGCCATGGCGCGGAGCATATGATAGCCGGTGAGTATTTTACCGGACGCAATGAGCTTCATATGATGACGGATATTGAAACCGGTGAGAGTATCATGCACGAAGGAAAGTCCATCCATGAGCGGCATTCCTACAGAGTTGGAGAACTCCGGTGGTGCCGCACCTGTGCCGCCTTCTCCACCATCTACCGTAATAAAGTCAGGGAAGATATTTGTTTCTACCATCGCCTTACAGATAGCATAAAATTCCCGTGGCTGGCCTATACATAGCTTAAAACCTACCGGTTTGCCCTGGCTGAGATCCCGCAACCGCTGGATAAACAGCATCATTTCCCGTGGACTGCCAAATGCTTTGTGATAGGGAGGGGAAAACACGGTGGTATGTGGTTTCACATGACGGATCGCTGCAATTTCCGGTGTATTTTTAGCCGCAGGTAATATGCCACCATGGCCGGGTTTAGCTCCCTGGGATATTTTTAGCTCTATCATTTTAATCTGTGGGAGAGCCGTTTTTTCCGCGAAAAGACTATCAGAGAAATTGCCATCGTCAGTACGGCAGCCAAAATAGCCGGTACCAATTTGCCAGATAATATCGCCGCCTTGTACCAGGTGAAAATCACTGATACCGCCTTCGCCGGTATTATGGGCAAAGTTCCCGATTTTGGCACCGCCATTCAACGCCTGTACAGCGTTGGAACTCAGCGAGCCATAACTCATGGCGCTTACATTGAGGATGCTGGCGGAATAAGGCTGTTTACAGTCTTTCCCACCAAATACTACCCGGGGATCTTTCTCCAGGTTATCAAAATTCTGCGGCTGAATAGAATGTGCCATCCATTCATAGCCTTCTGCATACACGTTAAACTGGGTACCAAAAGGCTGGGAATCCAGTTCCCGCTTAGCCCGCTGGTAAATAGTGGACCGGTCTACCCGGTTAATCGGGCTGCCATCTATATCACTCTCTACAAAATACTGGTAAATCTTGGGGCGCAATGCTTCCATCCAGTAACGCGCACGGCCTACAACAGGATAGTTGCGGATAATGGCATGTTTGGTTTGTAACATATCCAGTATACCCATGATAACAATAGGTACTACCAGGATCAGCAGCCAGAATACCCAGGGGAAAAATACGCCGAGTAAAATGATCACTGCTAAGCTCACACATGAAAATCCGATAAATGCTTTAACCATGGACTTTGATTTTTGTAATTTTTTGATGCTCCTGTTTAGGGAGATAGTTGAATACTTCCTTATCTGTTTTTCTTCATTCCCATAAATCTACTTAACGCACGCCAGATAAATTTGTTAAATATATCTGCCCCAAACATTTTCCATCTCTCCGTTCATCCCAAAATCCAACATATAAAATGAATCAGCTATCAGTTTTTAAATTAATTTATTATCTTTCAACCTAAGCCAATTTTTTAATTAATCCACAACATGAAAAGATACAACTATCTTGGTAAGTTGGTAGCAACCGGTTTGCTGTTATTCAGTACCGTAGCAGGTGTGCAGGCACAACAAACTCCTTACGACGTTGCCCGGCTGAAAACCAGCTGGGAAGTGGTAGAAAACCACTACCAGGGAAAAGACAACTTCCTGTCGGCCTTTACCTTGGTGAATACCGCCAGCAAACCATTTCCGGCAAAAGGGTGGCAACTGTATTTCAATTTTATCAGAACTGTCGCCTCCACTGAGTTACCCGGCCACGTGAAAGTAGAACACATCAATGGTGACCTGTACCGTTTTGTACCAGCCGAAGGTTTCAACGGTATTGCTCCCGGTGACTCGCTGAAACTGGCTATCGCCGGTGATGCCTGGGCCGTTAACTTTACCGATGCCCCCACCGGCTTATATATTGTTTGGGAAAATCAACCGGAAAAAGGCCTGTTGATTAAAGATTATAGTATCCGTCCTTCTACCACCGCTAAACAACTGATGCGCTATCCCGGCGATAAAACAGCCGTAGTAACGCCAACGGATATATTTAAACAGAATGCTGCGGTAAAAGATATCCCCGCTTCGCAACTGCCGCTGGTATTTCCTACACCAGTAACGTATAATGCTACCGGCAATGACCTGGTGCTGAACACCCTACCTGTCATCACAGCCGATCCGCAGCTGTCTGCCAGCGCAGATGTGCTGAAAGAGGAGTTGCAGACGTTGTTGGGTAAGCGCACCACGCCCGGCACTGTTTCCGCTACATTGACCTATGATGCAGCGATAGCAGGTAAAAACAACGAAGGATACAGCTTAAAAGTAAGTCCACAGGGCATTGCTATTAAAGCTGGATCTGAAGCCGGCGCATTCTATGCTATTCAATCTCTGAAAACATTGATTGCACCAACTGCCTGGTCTGCGGTGCAAAAATCTGTTACTATCCCCGGCGTAGAAGTAACCGATGAACCTCGCTTTGGATATCGTGCTTTCATGATCGACGTAGCCCGCAACTTCCACAACAAACGGGACATGTTGCGTATTCTCGATTTGATGGCGCTGTATAAGCTGAATATATTACACTTCCACTTCAGCGATGATGAAGGCTGGCGCGTGGAAATACCTTCCCTGCCTGAGTTAACACAGGTAGGCGCCAAACGTGGACATAGCACCACCTGGAGAGATATGTTACCGCCTTCTTATGGCTCCGGCCCGGATACCACCAATGCTGCTGGTACCGGTCATTTCTCCCGCAATGATTTTGTTGAAATATTACGCTATGCAACGGCAAGGCATATACGTGTATTACCTGAAATAGAAAGTCCAGGTCACGCACGTGCTGCCGTGAAATCAATGGAATCCCGCTACTATCGCCTGAAAGCAGCCGGTAAAGAACAGGAAGCCAGCGAATATTTACTGACCGATTTGCAGGATAAATCTGAATATCAATCTGTGCAAGCCTGGAGTGATAACGTGATGAACGTGGCTTTACCTTCTACTTATCGTTTCCTCGATAAAGTACTGGAAGAATTACAGGCCATGTATAAAGAAGCCGGTGCACCGCTGACACAAGTACATATGGGCGGCGACGAAGTGCCAGGGGGCGTATTTGAAAAATCACCCGCTTGTATTGCACTGATGCAACAAGATAAATCCATCACGGGTGTAAATGATTTGTGGTACTACTACTACCGCAAAGTAAATGACTTGCTGAAAGCCCGCGGCCTCACCGTAGCAGGCTGGGAAGAAGCAGGGATGCGTAAAACTTCCCTGGCAGGCGAAGCGCAGAGCATTCCGAATCCAGATTTCGTGAACGATAATTTCCAGCTGAATGTATGGAATAACGTGATCGGCGGCGGACAGGAAGATTTATCTTATCGCCTGGCCAATGCTGGTTATAAAGTGGTGTTGTCTGGTGTGAGCAACTTCTATTTCGACATGGCTTATATGAAGTCATTTGATGAGCCAGGCTACTACTGGGGCGGTTTCGTAGATGTGGATAAACCGTTTTATTTCATTCCTTTCGACTACTACAAAAATCAAAAAGTAGATGGTAAAGGCAATCCGGTAACGCAGGATATGTTTGTAGGAAAAGATCGTCTCACTGGTTTCGGTGCTTCCAACATTCCTGGTATACAAGGTTTGCTGTGGAGCGAAACAGTAACCAGCTCTGACCGCATGGAATATATGATGTTGCCTAAATTACTGGGGCTGTCAGAACGTGCATGGGCGCAAGACCCGGCATGGGCTACGGAGAAAGATCCGGCTAAAGCAGAAGCAATGTATGCACATGCCTGGAGCGTATTCAGCAATGTAATGGGTAAACGCGAAATGCCTCGCCTGGATTATTACGGAGGTGGCTTTAACTGGCGTATTCCAACTGCTGGCGTAACTGTGGAGAACGGTGTATTTAGCGCCAATGTACAGATGCCCGGTTTACAGATCCGTTACACTACTAACGGTGAAGAGCCTACGCTGAAAAGTCCGTTATACACTACGCCGGTAAGCGCCGGTGGAAAAGTGGTGAAGCTGAAAGTATTCAGTCCCCGCGGACGCAGCAGCAGAAGCACTACAGTAAAGGTGCCGGTAGCGGATACACAAATGAAGAATAATAAATTGTAAAGAGGCGTAAAGCAAAAAGCATAAAGCATAAAGCTATTGTAGCGGATGATCAAAGCGTGTATAATTCGCAATGATCATCCGCTACAATAGCTTTATGCTTTATGCTTTTTACTTTATGCTCCCGCTCATCCTTTTTTCCTTTCTCCCTTTTCGCCTTTTTGTATTTTGTTCGCTAAACCCATAACAACCTGATGTTTCGTACTATTCCACTGATACTTTGTTGTAGCTTGTTAGGTATTTCCGTAGTAGCACAAAAGAAAAACGACTCCTATCAATTGCAGATGCGTAAAGCGAATTCGCCGGTAAAGATAGATGGTGTGATCGATGAGGCTGCCTGGCAACAGGCAGATGTCACCACGCAATTTCATATGGTGTTGCCTATGGATACCAGTTTGGCGCGATTACGTACAGAGGTGCGGATGACTTACGATGATAAAAATATTTACCTGTTGGTAGAGAACTATACCGTGGGAGATGGGCCTTATATGGTAGAGTCATTGCGCAGGGATTTCTCCTTTTTGAAGAATGACAACTTCCTCTTGTTCATGGACCCATTCGATGACCAGACTAATGGTTTCACGTTTGGCGCCAACGCCGCCGGCGCCCAGTGGGATGGGTTGATGTATGATGGCGGAAAAGTGGACCTGAGCTGGGATAATAAGTGGACCTCTGTAGTGAAGAACTATCCGGATAAATGGGTGTTTGAAGCCGCGATTCCTTTCAAAACTATTCGATATAAAAAAGGGATCACCAAATGGGGGATTAACTTTAGCCGCAACGATTTGAAAACAACCGAGAAATCGGCCTGGGCGCCGGTACCGCGACAGTTTGCCACTGCCTCGCTGGCCTACACCGGCAGCCTGGTATGGGATGCCGCGCCGCCGGAAGCAGGTGCGAATGTGTCGTTGATCCCTTATTTACTGGGAGGTATTTCCAAAGATTACGAGAAGGGCACATCTGAAAAATGGCGCCGCGATGCGGGGCTGGATGCGAAGGTGGCAGTGACTTCGTCCCTGAATCTGGACTTAACAGTGAACCCCGATTTCTCGCAGGTAGATGTGGATAAGCAGGTAACAAACCTGGACCGGTTTGAATTGTTTTACCCGGAGAAGCGGCAGTTCTTTCTGGAGAACGGCGACCAGATGTCGAATTTCGGTTATTCCACCATTCGTCCTTTCTTCTCCCGCCGCATTGGTTTGGGAGGGGTGCCTATTCGTTTTGGGGCCAGACTGAGTGGCAAAATCAATAAGGACTGGCGTTTGGGCGTGATGAATATGCAAACTGGCAAGCAGGAAGAAACCGGGCTACCGGCGCAGAACTTTACGGTAGCGGCTTTGCAGCGTCGGGTGTTTTCCCGTTCCAACCTTGGATTTATTTTTATCAATAAAGAATCGGTGAATTATGATCCGTCGAAAGTGACCGATCAGCCGATATACAACAAGTATAACCGGAATATGGGGCTGGAGTATAACCTGGCTTCTTCCAATAACTTCTGGACGGGCAAGGCCATGTTCCTGAAATCGTATAGTCCGAATAAGAGCGGGCATGACATGGCCCATGCGGCCAACCTGCAATACACCAGCAAAGAATGGAATATTAGCTGGCAGCACGAGTATGTAGGAAAGAACTATAATGCGGAAGTAGGATATGTACCCAGACAGGGGTATGTGAAGATGGTGCCGCAGATTACCCGCCTGTTTTTCCCTTTATCCGGTAAGGTGCTGAGTCATGGACCGCAGGTAACCAGTACCTGGTTTTTTGAGGAGAAGGACCTGCATCGTACCGACAATGAAACGATCCTGAACTATGGCATTGTGTTCCGCAAGCGGAATACCCTGAATGTATGGGCTTCTAATACTTACATTCAGTTACTACAGCCTTTTGATCCTACCAATACCCGTAAAGATAGCCTGCTCGCCGGCTCCCGGCACAACTGGAATACCGTGGGGGCGGATTATGTATCCAAGCCACAGTCGTTGTTTACCTACGCGTTATCGGCCCGTTATGGTGGTTATTACGCGGATGGTACCCGGCTGATGACGAATACAGAGCTGGGATATCGTTTCCAGCCTTTTGTGAGCATCGCCCTGAGTGCTAATTACAACTACATCAACCTGCCAAAACCATGGGGCACTAATTCGTTTTGGCTGGTGGGGCCACGCCTGGATGTTACCATGACCAATACCCTGTTTTTTACCGGGTTTATGCAGTACAATGGCCAGCAGAAGAACATGAACCTGAATACCCGCTTTCAATGGCGTTACAGGCCCGCTTCTGACCTCTTTATCGTGTATACGGACAATTACCTTCCCGAACCCTTTTATGTGAAAAACAGGGCCCTGGTGCTTAAACTGGTGTATTGGTTTAACATTTAATACGGGGTCCGTATTAACTGTTAAGAATCTATTAACACTTCAATCTTTTATTCCGCTTAACATTGCTGCACTGAGTTGGTGTATGATACGACTATACCCGTTGGTATATACATCATGTTTTCATTTACTATCGTTGTGAATCATATCTCCCTATGGTGTTTACCATGGGGATTTTACCATTTTAAAATCCTTTTTATGCATCCTTTTATACCAGGGCAGCTACTGCGTATATGCTGCGTATTTTTAGGGCTGGCAGGATCTGCAGCCGCACAGTCGCCAACTGTGATTGCCGGTAAGGTAACTGACCAGCCGGTACGCAATGTGTCGTTAGCCTATTGGTACGACCCGGGTGTTTCGGCTGCATTTACGCAGGATACCTTATTAAAAAAAGATTCCTTTTATTTCCGTTTGCCGCTGCCGGTTGGCAGGCAGGTATTTTTTTATGCAGATGCCGGTAGCGGATATCAGTTCTATGGCCTGATCCGGGAAGGCGATAGTGTTCATATCACGATGCAGGGCGATAGTATGGTATTTACCGGCAGGGGAGCGGTGGTTAACCGGGGATTGTATAAAGCAAGACGGGAACAGGCACAGATCCCGCTGCCAGTACAGGCTACCGCAACGGCGCTGGCAAGTGTGTACCGGCAGCAGTTGCAGGCTGGTAACCGTGTATTGGCCGCTTATCGGGATAGTATGCCGGCTGCTACCTGGTTGCTGGTGCAGGCGCATGTACAGGGAGAAGTAGCCGGCAAGCTGCTAAGCACTTTATGGAAGCTGCCACCAGCGCCTGATAGCACGTTGGAAGAACGGCAGGTACAGTTTTATCAACAGTACATTCTACCCGCATTGCCATCGATTACAATRTCGGATACAACGGCCATGTCTATACGTTATTTAGGTTATTTGCTGCAAAAAGCAGAAGCAGATTACTTTATACAACACCGGTACGAATGTAACAACCGGGCTATATATGAATGGATTAAAACGCATTACAGTGGCCGGTTTCGGGATAAGCTGCTGGCCCATGCACTCACCCTCGGTTTTGCAGCGGGTAATCAACAGGAAGAGCAGGAATGGTGTGTAAAGGACTATCTGTCTATGGCGCAGGATGAAGCCTGCAAGCAGGCTGTCGGAAAGCTTTATGGCCGCTCCAGGAAAGGAATCAGCAAGGGTAACATGGCCCCTCCCTTTAGCTTTCCGGACCAGCAAGGCAAGCAGGTAAGCCTGCAGCAATTCAGCGGAAAGGTAGTGCTGCTGCACTTTTATAATGGTAGTGATTCATTGGGAAGGATACTCTCAGAGATACAAAACTGCTTCAAAGAAGGCACTGTGTCATTTGTGAATATCTGCTGCAATGGGGCCACAGCAAAGGAGTTGCCAGGATGGTTGTTGTCGATGGATACTCAGCATTCCGAGGTGTTAACGCAGTATAATATTAGTAGGTATCCTGCATTAATTGTGGTAGGAAAGAATGGAAAAATATATGCTACCAGGCCACCGGATCCCGCTATGGACTATGGAACAGCGTTAACCAATATTATCTATGAAGCATTATTGCAGTGAGTGTTTTTTTCKGGTTTTATGCCAATAAAAAGATGTCCCGAACGTTTAATAAATGTCCGCAGATAGATCGCATCAGCGCCATTGCCTTGCAGCTAAATTTTGAAAAACCCGTTTAAACCAGATTGTTAATATTTACATTTAAATATATATATGAGAATGCTGGTTTAATCAAGACACATTCCGTAAATTCAGTAAATAACCGTTAAGACCCCTCTATGCCACATGCCAAAGCGTTATTTTGACAGACTACAGACCATTGATTACCTCATCAGGATCAAAGGGACCGGTAAACCCGCTCAGTTAGCCAAGCGGCTTCGTATTTCCGAAAGAACACTATATGAATTCCTCAAAATGATGAAGGAGTTAGGTGCTCCCATTGAGTACGACCGGTACAAAGAAAGTTACTACTACTCTGAAAAAGGTGGATTTAATGTCAGGTTCTCGAAAAATCTGATCACCGTGAGTACAATGTTGCTTTTACTCCTGCACATCTGGTAAACATGGTCCGCGCACCGGCCCAGTTAACCGGCCTTCCCGTTAGCTCCCCCTGCGCCCACGACACGCCCGCTTTTGGGCCTTAGATCTGTTCAGACAGCTGTTTATTCAGCTGAGAAAAGATCTTTTCTGTAAGCCTCCCTGAAGTGGTAGACAGGAAAGTTATTGCCCCCTTAGGGACGATCACTTTAACTGTCCACCTTCTTTTTCCATAATACTTAACATTGGATTAACGGTTCCCCTCTAAAATAAATCCAATTTTATCCAAAAGTATTGTCAGCTTTTCATAAAGTATTATGCGAACCATATTTCTTTTTTCATATCGCGGTTTAGATTAGATTTTAGATAATACGCGGGTCTCTGTTCAGTCACCTGCTTTAACTTTAATCTTCTGTGCCCGCGGGCAACTGACTGGAGAGATTTTTCGTAGCCGTAACGAACCAAAATCAGCGCTATGGTACTAAACTGTATTATTTTAGGGAATGACCCGGAAGGATTCGGGGAACTGGAGTCTTTTCTGTCAGCAATCCCATACGTTTATTTAGTAGGACGCTATCAGACGATGAATGATGCAAGGATATGGCTGGATGCCCAGGTCATAGACGTACTGCTGGTTGGATGCTACGCCGATCCACTCCCGCCTCCGCCCGGCCCACAGGATGTATTACCAGTAATGGTGATGACCTACTCCGATCCCCCTGGTAGCTTCGATTACCTGCCAGTAGGACTCTTGCATTTGCCCTTTACTCAAACAGCATTGACCGACGTATTCACCAAAATATATAACCTCATAGATATGGAAGGAATAACCCGCCCCTCAAAGTATGCTGCCGAGTATTTTGTACTGAAAACAGCACACCGCCTCGAAAAAGTGTTTTACAAAGACCTGCAGTACATAGAAGTCATGGATGACAATATCACCCTGCACCTGGAAGATCAAAAGCTGGTGACTACAGAAACACTGGATTGGATCATCTCCCAGCTACCCGCCAATGTATTTATGCGGGTACATCGCTGGTTTGTAATAAGCCTCCGGCATATTACCGAACTAAATCAGGACCACGTAATGGTAGGCGCCGCGAGAATTTCGCTGACCACCAGCATGCGGAATGAACTGGAAAAGCGGTATAAATTGCCCATGTAAGGTGAACGATCAGGGATGTAAAGCGGCCAGTATCTTACCAGCCACGCCATTAGCATCTTCATCATAAGCATGTCCGCCCGGAAGTATCAGCTTCTGATAAGGAATACTCAGCGCAGAAAAATTAAACTCCTTTTCTTCTGCCCCAAAAACTAATAACAAAGGTTTTCCGGAAATTTTGTTCATTTCCGCAGTCACACTCATGCCCTTATTGTTGGATTTCCCCAGCATATCAGATACATGCACTTCCAAATCGGTGGTTAAAGACGGAGAAAGCAATACGACGTGTTTTACCTCAGCAGCCACTTCCCCCGGTAAACTGGTGTAGATAAAAGGCATTACATCTGCGCCCAACGAATAACCAATCAACACTACTCCATTGTTACTGGACCATTGCGACTGGTAATTTTTAATCAACGCCGCCACATCTCTGGCAGCCTGCTGAGGCGTTTTCTTATTCCAGAAATACTTCAGGGCATTTAACGCAACTACCGGATAATTTTTCTGATGGAAAGACTCTATCACATTGGCGGAAAACTTCTTCATACCACCATCGCCGGTAATATAAAGGATCAGCGGAGCCGTGGTACCTGCTGCAGGGGGCTTGGTCACCACCGGCAGATTACCGATGTTTTGTGCGGGCGCCTGCGCTGTAGCCAATAATAATACCCCGATCCCGATGAATAGCTTCGCTGTCTTTGATAACATTCCTGATAATATCATATGGCCTTCTGCTTGCGATGGTAAATGAGGGCCGGAAAAACCCTACTGCTAAATTAACGCTTGCGGATGAAACAATATCAATCCTGCAATTGTTCGTTCGCAAATGGCTATGGTTGCATTACTTTACTCAACGCAGAAGGCAGCTGTATCAGGTCAAAATCATGTTCGTATACCAGGTATTTGTTGGTCCACTCAGTGGCATATTTTTCTTTGAATTCCCGTAATCCCTGGTAATGACGGAAGAAACGCAATTTTTCATAGGCATACTTCACCATTTTTTCTGCCGTATTCTCCGGTTGAATAATGCCCGACATCGGCACCATACCCAGGTTCAGGAACTGCAATTCTTTTTGCTGTGCATCCTGGATTAAAGCAATGATCAGGGCATCCATCACACCTCCCGGGGCATCTGAACGTTTGCGGATCAGATCATACGTACACTCTCCCGGCGCGTAGTCAGGGATCATATTCAGGAAAGCCACTACCTGCCCTTCGCTATCTGTTACGGTAATTACATCCTGTTCAAGGATGCTATCTGCATCAAAAAGACCCTGTGAAAAAGTAAGCTCCTTCACCTCGTATTGTTGCAGCCATTCATCACTCACGGACTTCAACGTTTCCAGCATGGCTGGCGTTTGCGGCGCTACATGAAAGGTAGTCACATAGCCTTTGTTAGCTAAACTATTCAACGCGTTGCGGAGCGATTTTTTGTCTTTCCCACTCAGGGTGAAATTGCGTATATCCATGATCGCTTCCTGTCCTATCAGCATCTTCTTCTTTTTAAGATGACTGAAATAATAGGTACTGTCCTCATCTACACGATAAAACGCAGGACGCAATCCCATCTTCTTACACTGTTGTTCAAATTCCAGTAATAGATTCAGCTTATTACTTTCACTACATACCGGTTCTTCCAATACAATGGCAAAACTGCCAGCCACCCGGTACGCAATAAATCCTTCGTATTGATCAGATACAAACAGCAACTTATCCTGTCCTACCTTAAAGTAATCCATCGGAGAATCCCCATACTGACTCAGGTAAAACCGTGCTTTTTCAAGACTGGTATTGGTTTGCTGGGTGACATGCAAGTAAGGACGGATAATGGTATAAAAGAGGAATGCCCAGGCGCTCACACCCAATACGCGAATTGCCGACATGAACTCTTTCCCAAAGCGGGTCACCGGGTTTAATCCATCATCTTCCAACAACATAAAACAGTGAAAAGCATGACGGATAGATTGTTGCCAGGTAAAGTCAATACCAAAATGACGCACATTCAGGAAATAAAATCCAATAGTACCAAAAACCAGCACCAGGAGGAACGTGGCCAAAGCCGTTACCACTCCGATATTCACCAGTTGTGGATTACTTTTTACCCGGTAATGCCTTGAGGTGATCAACAATATAACGCTGGTAATCAGCGCCAGCGAAGCTTCTTCGTAATCCAGCGCTTTCCCGATATGCCCAAACACCGATAACATAGACACTGCCAGTGCTACAATCCATGCACTGCGTAAACCGCGGAACAGGAAAGTGGCGGTTACCAGCAATACCAGCCCAAGGAATACCACCAATAAGTTAGTAGCATGTATGGACGTGCCGGGAATATAAGCACGCAGTAAATGCATCCGATTCGCCAGCGGCGGCGTGAGCACAGAAAAGATATTGACCATGCCCAACAGGAAAATCAGGATGGGTGGTAATAACCGAAGCACCAACTCTTTGCCCTTTAATGCAAAGGCAAGCATACCAGCTATCAGCGGTAGCCAGAATTCAAATAAACGGAACAACAGCGTGATTTCCAACGCTTGTAAAGTGGTGAATCCATAGTTGCTAAGCAGGTATGCCAGTGATAATTCAATAGCACCCAGCCCACGTAAAAAGGGGGAAATAATCAGGAAGATGGTAGCCACAATATAGCCTACACAAGCCGCTTCCAGCGACGGGGTAACGCCTACCGCCAGCATACTCAGGTATAAATGCGCCACACCGGCCACTTCAATCAACACAGACGCTAATACCGTATTCATAAACGCAGGCACCGATAAATGAAAAGTAAAAATTTCATCTACCTGTTGTGCTGCACCCGKAAAATATTTCACTAATAACTGATAGGCTTTGCCTTTGGTTTGCATAGAGCGCACCAGTAGCACCACGCCGAGTAACAACGCACAAATAGCCACCAGGCCCCATATGGCGTCCCGCATGGAGCCTGCATGAAACATGGAGTAAGCCACCACAGGAATACCCACCAGGAAAACAGACAGGATACCTACAAAACCGTAAATACCGGAAGCCTGATGTATTTGTTGTTTATGCAAACCGGTACGACGCAGGCTCTGTGGCAGGTAAGCCAGGGAACTAATACCACCTGCGGGCAGGAATACCGATAACAGGTTGCGCTTCAAAAAAAGTTCAGTGCTTTTTACGATATCCAGTCGCGCTCCCACTGCGCGGAAGCTGAATACATACATGGCCGCCTGCAATAAAATATATGCTACGGTAATGATTACACCCGCAATCACCCAATTGATGTCTGCCCGTTTGATGGCAGGTACTAAAGCATATAATTCATGACGTTGTGAACGGAAAAAGTAGATGGCCAGCAATATAAATAACACTGCCAGCAGCTCTTTTAAATGGAGCTTACGCAGAAATGCTGCAGTAAAAAATTTCTTTCCCAAAGGTTTGTAGGTTTCGTGAAATCGTTGTTCGCAATGAACAGCAAAGTTAGGGCAACTTTCGTATCAGTCCCGTAACCGTGCAGAGTTTAAGCGGATTTTAATAACTGATGGATAGGAATGCTATTCCATCAGGATGACTTTTTCTGTATGTAACAGTTCATCTTTTTCCCCGATAAATTGCAGGAAGTAAGTACCTCTGGCGAGATTAGCAGGTACCGTTAGTTCATAATAATTACGCTGTTGCAATGGTTGCTGGAATTTCTGATAAATTAAACGGTGCCCTGGCACATCTATCAGCGATAAGGCCTTTATATGTTGACTGGAGCCATAGTAGATATGTATCGTGCTGCCTTGCACAGGGTTAGGCCATACCACAATATCTCCCCTGATATTTTTGCCTTTTACCAAACGCACTGGTCCATAGAAGAAGGTGCCATCGGTCATGATGACTTTAAGCCGGTAAAAGATGAAGCCATCATTATGTGGTGCATCTGTAGCATCGTATCCCACCGGGTAGAAGCTGATGCCACCCGGTGATTTGCTGGAAACAAATGAAATGGAGTCGAAGTTTTGATTGAGTGCAAATTTTCGTTCAATAGCGAAGCCGCTGCATAAATATTCTCTGCCGGTAATCCAGTGAAGCAGTACACTGTCTGCATCCGTATTACTGCGATTGGCGGTGAAGAAATCGAGCGTGGTGCGGTTAGGACTGTTCACCGTTTCTGCTACGAGGCTGGTAAAGTAGTTGCTGCCACGCAGGTGTTGAAACAAGCGGGACACGGCCACTTTTTGCGGGTCCGGAGGTCCGGTAGTATAAGGGCCTGGTCTGACTGGCGCCGCCCTTACACTGGCTACATCCCAGCCGGTATCCGCAAACCGGGCCAGGTACGCGGTATTTTGATTGGCTTCGTAAACGGGCCCCTCGTCTGATTTATCAAAAACGAGGTGCAGATTAAGTGCTGCGTCTGTGGCGGTGGGTGTCACTTCCCAGGTTTTATTCACACTGGTGAGTACGAGGTTATCGCCTGTGGTCAGATTCTTCCTGACACTATCGGATACGGTTGCACGAATAGTGGTGGTAGTACCCGGATTATCGAGTACTACCGGCGTATAACTGGCTGGAATGGTGCCGATAGGAAACACTACATTTTTATCTGTAGCCGAAACCTGGCTGCGGTACACTGCGCCGCCGCCAAAAGGGCTGCCGGTAACAATAAAATGTTCGGCCGAATAATGCATAATGTTGCCGGGATTATGATGCCCCATCACCAGGTTCCAACCATTGAGGAAAAGGGAACCTCTTTGCAGATCCAGTCCATTCACCACCTTGAGGTCGCTGAGATCATCCAGGAAAACACCCGGTGAATTTTCTACGCTGATATTGGGAAAGCTGGGACCCTGGCCGGTGGCGGCACTGAAGCCTCCACTGATGTATTGATACAGCGCCGGCTTTGTTTGCATAAAGCGAAACAGTCCTCCGCCAGCGCTAAAGCCATCGCTGCTTTCATCCAGGATACTGGCATTGCTGCCGTTACGCCAGCGTAATCCGTAGAAGTTAACAACAGAGCCGGTAACCGCAAGGATACTTCCTTCATTGACCATATCCCCAAACACCGCCACCGTATCACTGCTGAATATGCTCATTTTGCTGTTGGGGTGCAGCCATGCCGATGATTGCCCGCTGACTGTCATTTGGACGATCAGGGTGAAGAATAGTATTAATATGAAGTAACGATGTTTTATAACGGTAACGGTTATATGAAAAATAAAATCAGTATCCTACCACCGTGACAAATATCTTGGTGGTATTGGAGATGCTGGGTTCCAATCCTTCTACATTGCCTCCAATCAATACCCMTGTGAGTTTACTTTCCACTAGTATGAAATTTATTTTCGTTAAGCTATATCCCAGTATGGAAACGAGGGGCGCATTGGTCACGTCTGTTCCTCCTTTGGCCGTAGCGGTGATGGACATAATTTTTGTAAACCCTGCACTGGAAATATCTACAGCCAGTTGTCCGGTAGCGAGCGGTGTGGCGGGTTGACTTACGGAGTCTGCCCAGATTTTTATATTCTGTGATACCACACCTCCGGAATTATAAAATACCGGTGCGGTAGCCGATCGCACCACATTACCACTGCCATCTACTCCCAATGCGCCGGCGCCTACCGTGATGGTGGCCGTGTTGGTCAGATTTTCCAGTCGTACGCCGGAAGTATTGGCCACGCCTGTTTTTACCTGTAGCAAAGACGTAGGCGCAGTATTCCCGATGCCTACATTACCGGTAGAAGAAACCGTGAGCCGTGCAACATTATTGGTGCGGATATTCAATGCAAATGCATTGGTGCTACCAATGAATTTGGTGGTACTGTCTGTCAGCGCATTACCGGTTAACAGCCATTGGTTGTTACTCACGGCAGTGCTATCTGCCAACCTCGACCAGGCGCCATTTCTCCGGATCAGCAGGCTGCTGGCCGGTTTAAAGTAAATGATCATGCCATCCGGGGAAGCAGGTAGCGGGGACACAGTGGTATCAGTAATCCGGGGTAGTAAGAGTCCCTGGTTGGTGGTATTCAGTTCCAGCAATGCGGCTTTAATGGCAGAAGACGTAGGGTCCCCCAGCTTGAGCTGTTGCGCATGTACGAATATACACAGCAACAGTAGCACGCATAGCCATATGCTGCTTTTAACGCTTGCTTTCAGCATGAATAACAATTTATAGGTAACAATAAATGGGTTTACTTTCTGATCACATACCAGTTAGTACCATCTGTTTGAATTGTTACATACGTGTAATTGTTATAGATCACATAAGAGCTGGCGCCTTCTATCTGCGCGCCGCCGGAGGGCTGCAGGGTTACCGCATTATCAATGGTGCCGGATATTTTTTTGATGGTATATATCCTGCCTATAATATTGCTGACTGGTGGTAACGTAATCGTGGTATTAGCACCGGTGGCGTTTACCAGCAAGGTATTATCTGTTTCTGCCAGTGCATCGGTGGCATTGCTGGTGGTCCGGATATTCAACGCCATGGAACCGCTTACCTGCAGGGTAGAGTTGGGGTTGGTGCTCGCACCCACTATAGCATTTTTAGCTACCGCCAATGTGTCCCGGATGGTTTTGAAACCAGCGAAAGTCTGCGTGTTACCATTTACCACACCACGGGCCGTAGCGCTTGCATCGGGAATATTCAGCGTGAGGGTGTTCGCCACGCTGGTACTGTCGAGTGCCACATCGGTGCCGGTGGTGCCGGTTTTGATGGAAATATTTGGTCCGGTGAGTCCATTGATTTTACGGATGCCAACAGAGAACGCTGCAGAATCCACATCTCTTTTTTCAAGGGCGCCGGTTACGGGGTTCCTGAACAGCACGGTAGTGGTAGCAGTGCTTACGTTAGCCGGTGCAGTATTCAGGGTAACATTGCCGGTGATGTTGGCGCCGCCGTTAGTGACTTTGATGCCACTACCAATGGTGGCTTGTCCGGTTACGCCCAGGCCGGTAACGACGCTCACGCTATCATTAAATGTTTTGGCGCCGCCGAAAGTTTGGGCTACTGCGGATACGCCACCGGGAGTGGTGGCGGTGGCAGCTACCAACGATAAGGTGCCGGCAGCGCTGTCTAATACGAGACCATTCGGACTACCTGGTGTAAGAATGAAGGCGCCAACGGTGATGGCTTTTTGTTTGGTGCTGAAGGAAAGCCAATCGGCATAAGTGAGTAAACCCGTTCTGGCGCTTGCAGTGCCTACAATGGGTATATTGAGGGAAATAGTACTATCTGCGGGGGTGGTGGTAACACCGAAGTTGGCATTCAGGGTATCAGCCCGAATGGTAAAGCCCTGTTTCGCTACACCATTCAGGGTGTGGATCGCATCTGTAAAGGCAGCTGCTGAAAGATTCCGTTGGTTGATGGTACCAGTAGCGGGATCTATCATCAGCACACTGATGAGCGTAGCGCTGGCGGGTACTTGTTTCAGGGCCACTGTTTGAGTGGGACTGATGTTAATGGCTTCTGTCGCATTGGTCCGGATGGAGAGTGCCTGGTTGTCGGATGTACCCAGGTAGTTGTTAGCCGGGTTGGTGTTGGCGTTGCCTTTCAGCAACCAGGTACCAGCGGAAGCGTCTAAGCTGTCGACCAGTTTTGACCAGTGTCCGCCGCGTCTTACCATTAAGGCCTGGCTTTGGGTGTGATAAATGATCATCCCGTCAGGGGCGGTGTTGAGTGGCGCCAGCGTAGTGTCCACAATGCGGGGCAGTAATAAACCCTGGCGTAAGCTTTCCAGTTCGAGGATGGAGGCTTTGTTGATAGTAGCCGGATTGTCGCCGATTTTTAACTGTGCAAAAACTGCAGGAGCAGACAGCAGCAGCAATAATACCAGCAGCAGGCCTTTTGAGGAGTAGTGTTTTTTCATAACAATGTTTTAAAAATGTAGGGAAGAGAGGTGCAGTAAAACTCCGAAACCAGTTTGGGGGCTGGAAAAAGGGGCAACAAAGCTGTAGACGTACTTTAATTATTCATCATAAATATAAGGTTTATCATGCGTTAATAAGACGGCAGAGCCATAAAAAAATCCCGGCGTTTTCGCCGGGATCTTGCAACAGGCAAGGCCGTTGCTGTTGTGTTGTATAACTGTTGAGTGTTAATCGGTATGCCGTTAATGTTCGGCCCGGTTATAAGGCACTACCAGTACGGGTATTCTGGAATGCCGGATAATGTATTCGGCGTTGCTGCCCAACAGCATATGATCCAGTCCGGTTCTGCCATGAGTGCCTACCACCAGCATAGATGTGTTGCCTGCATGTGCCTGTTCCAGTGTTTCATTTTTGGGATTCCCTGCAGCGACCAGTATCTGAATACGATCGTTGTTCGGGTAATTTTGTTTGTAAACTTCCAGTCTTTCTTCTACTTCCTTTATCTGTGCCGGGATGTCGGTAAATACGGGGCCTCCTTCCGGTAAACCTAAGCCGATTCCGATTTCCACTACAGAGAAGAGCGTAACGGACGCATTCATCTTATTGGCCAGTTCTACGCCTGTGCTGATCAGGTGTTCTGAAAAGCTACTCAGGTCTACTGCGATCATGATGTCTGACATATGCAGTGATATTTATTTGTGAATAATTATTCATTTTCATTTATGCTTTCAGCGCATCCCAGCAAAGGTCAAAAGCGGTATTAATCCGGCTTCTGCTGAGAGGAATGCCACTGTAATGCGTTTGTTTTATTAGTTCATTCATAGTGCCGATCAGGCAAGTGATTAATAAACCGGTATCCACAGATTTGATCAGTTGTTCCTGTTGTCCTCTTTTCATCAGTTCATAGAAGGGAGCGGCCAGTTGTTGCGCCTTTTCCCGGGTATCTGCGGTGATAAAAGGAGAGTGGTAACATTGTTCCTGAAAAATGGTTTCTTCAAAATTCTGAAGCTTATACCGTAGGATGTTGAGCCAGATTCGCCGGAATCCTAATTTGAAGGGTGTGCTCGGTTGATATCCTTTGAAAGATACCTGTACCGAATTTTCCCGGCAGGCGGCAAACAGGGCGTTGATCAGCTCATCTTTACTTTTGAAATAGACGTATAAGGTGCCGGTGGCAATCCCGGCTTCTTTGGAGATGTCGCCCATGGTGACGCCGGCAAKGCCCTTCCTCGCTACCAGCTTGAGCGCTGCCTGGAAAATCTGGGTTACTTTTTTATCGTCTTTGAGTTTCACTATACAAATATAAGCGAATAAATATTCATTTTAGCATTGCCCGGCAGCTAAAAAAAAACCTTCGCAGTGGAAACTGCAAAGGCGCTATCGCTAGATGATGATTAAATCAAAAACCCATGGGCCGTTAGACCTATGGGTTCCCATTCATCGAAAAATAACCCCGTCGGCCTGGAGAAGCCAACAGGTACAGCTCAGATATTTGTTAGTTGTATGCATTTTCAGTTATCTACAACTGTGGCACTTCAAACCCAACGATGATGAAGCGATAGCACAATATTAAAAGTATGCCCGGCAAAGAGCGTTAATTGAACCCAAACAAGAATTGAAATAACGAGCAGTAAAACGGAGAGGACCTAAAAAATAAACCTCTGCTGATGACTGCAGCAGAGGCTTTTAAAACATTCACATGGCACCTTGGTATTGCACCAGATGCTTATAACACATTATAGCCTGTTAATGAGCTAAATAAGTTGATAACAAACGGGTGAAGTTATATATATACAGAGACAGATATAACTTATTCTGCAAGCGAAATTAGTTATTACCTCCGGGAAAATTCGTTAACCGTTAGTTAATGGCGCGAAAGCACGTTTAATTGTATCATTTTCCCTTTCCCTGATACCATTTTCCATGCATTTGCATATACCAGCGGTTATGTATAATTTTTACCGTTGGTTTACTAAATTTCTCAGCGCTATGTTCCACAGGATTCCATGTTTATTATTGCTATGTCTGCTCCTGCACACTAAAATCACCGCACAGGAAATGCCTGATATGTGGAACAAAGGAGCCAGCGGCAATACCGTACATCCTGGCCTGAAATGGTTCCAGCAAGCGAAATTTGGACTGTTCATACACTGGGGACTATATTCCAAACTGGCCGGCCGCTGGCACGATAGCGCCTACTACGGCAGCGGGGAGTGGATCATGCAACGCGCTCAAGCACCAGCCGCCGAGTACGCCAAAGTTGCCCAAACCTTTAATCCCGTTGGCTTCGATGCCAATGAATGGGCCGCCACCGCCAAAGAAGCCGGCATTAAATACCTCGTTATTACCGCCAAACATCACGAAGGCTTCAGCATGTTCGATTCTAAAGTAACGGACTTCGATATCGTAGATGCTTCCCCGTATAAAAAAGATCCCATGAAAGCCCTGGCTGCCGCCTGTAAAACACAGGGCATTCCTTTCGGGTTTTATTACTCCCAGTTCCTTGACTGGCACGAATCCAACGGAGGCGGTAACAACTGGGATTTCAACGATAAAGAGAAAGACTACCAGCAATATTATCGCACTAAATCCATCCCGCAATTAAAAGAACTAATGACCAACTACGGTCCTTTAGGCATCGTGTGGTTTGACATGCCGGGCGGATTAACAGTACCCCAGACAAAAGCTATGATCGATAGCCTGCGGCTGCTGCAACCCGGCTGTTTGTTCAGCAGCAGGGTAGGGCATGACCTCGGTGATTACCGCGACTTTGGCGACTCTGAAGTGCCACCAGTGCCCATCGCCGGCGCCTGGGAATCTATTTATACACACAACGACTCCTGGGGATATATCCAACACGATCTTAATTTTAAATCACCGGAAGAAATTATTCACCTCTTGTCCAACGTGGCTTCCAAGGGCGGTAACCTGATGTTGAACGTAGGCCCCGATGGAAATGGCCAATGGCCCGCTTATTCCATCGCCTATCTGAAAGCTACCGGAAAATGGCTGCGTACCTACGGTGAAAGTATTTATGGTACCACCTGGGGCCTTATCCCCGCGCAGCCCTGGGGCGTTACTACCAGCAAACCAGGAAAACTATTCCTGCATGTATGGAGAATGCCGGCCAACAGACAATTGCGCGTACCCGGTGTAACAGCAAAAATTAAATCAGTTAAAATACTCGGTAGTTCATCTTCCCTTACCTTTAAACAACTACCGGAAGAAGCCATTATCCAGCTGCCGGTAACGCTGCCGGATACACGAAATACGGTGTTGGTGATGGAGTATAGCGGTCAGCAGCCGGACTTGTCGCAGCTGCGCACACAAACGGTGAGCAGCGAATATCCACAGGCAGAAATACCTGCCGTTTGGGCGGTGTTTAATGGTAATGCGAAAAGTAAACTGTTTACCTACTCGCATTATTTCGGCGACTGGAAACACGACAACTGCATCACCGGCATGGTGCAACCGGATGATGTCATCATCTTCCCGCTGGACATACAGGATGCAGGTGATTATAAAGTAATACTCGACTATGCCTGCGAGCCGGCCAGCGCTTCCCAGCAGGGGCTCGTCACCGTTGGCGGACAGCAGCTGCCTTTCCTTACACTAACTACAGGTACCTATAGCAGCCATCTGCCGATGCAGTTTATTCAACATGCTGTGGGTATTGTACATATTGATAAAGCAGGTAAACAAAACCTGACTGTTAAACCGGTATCCGGTAATAAAAATGAGCTATGTTGGTTGCGTAAGGTGATCCTGCAGCCCGTGAAATAATTGTATCAGAAAAGTAAGAACATGAAAAAAACGAATCTCCTGGCAGGAATGCTGGCTTGTTTGTATGCCGGTACCTCGTCAGCGCAGGTGAAGTTGCCCGCTAACGACTGGTTAATTCAACCACAGTCGTATACGGCCACTATCACAGAAAAAGGCAAAGACATCACATTGAGTAATGGCTTATTGAGCCGGAGTTTTCGTGTAACCCCCAACGTGATATGTACCGACTACCGTAACCTGGTAAGCGGTGAACAACTGCTGCGTGCCGTAAAACCGGAAGCCCGGATCATCGTCAACGGTCACGATTACATGATTGGCGGCGCCAAAGGACAAACACAGCAAGCCTATCTGTTACCCGCCTGGCTGGATCAGCTGCAGGCAGGCAAATCGGATTTTATGTATAAAGGTCACCAGGTAACCGCTATACAACCTTACCTGAAATGGACCGCCCATGGCTGGTGCAGCAACCCTAAACAAGCCACCGGGAAAGCGCTTGTTTTCTCCTACGAAGCACAGGCGCCGGAGCTGAAAGGATTGCAGATAAAAGTACATTACGAAATATTTGACGGTATTCCGTTGTTATCCAAATGGCTGGAAATTACCAACCAAACCGGGCAACCCGTGAAACTGAACCAGGTAGTGAATGAAATACTCGCTACTCCCGAGGAAGAATCTGCCGTAGTAGGTGCCGTGGATAAAATGCAGGTGCCCCATGGCATCTACATAGAAAGTAACTATGCTTTCAACAACGCCATGAAAGCCAATCTCAGTGATCAAACTACTCACTGGAAAACCGACAGCACTTATACTTCACAGGTGAACTACGACTTTCAAACGCCCTGTCTGCTGGAAGTACATCCTAAAGTGCCCGTAGGTATTACCATGGCTGCCGGGGAACATTTTGAATCTATCCGCACCTACGAACTGCTGTTTGATAGTTATGACCGGGAGCGTAACGGCCTGGCTAAACGAAAATTCTATCGCACCATTGCACCGTGGACTACAGAGAATCCTATTTTCATGCACCTGGTGAGCACAGATCCGGAAAAGGTAAAAGCCATCATCGACCAATGTGCGGCTACCGGCTATGAAGGTGTGATCCTGAGTTTTGGTAGTGGTTTGAATATGGAAGATACCAGCGTCACCAATATCGCCAAATTTAAAGCGCTGACGGATTATGCCCACAGCAAAAAGATATTGCTCGGTGGCTACTCCCTGTTTTCGAGCAGGCGTATCAGTGAGGAAGATGATGTGATCAGTCCTGTTACCGGCAAAACAGGCAATGCTTTCTTCGGCAATGCTCCCTGCCTGGGTAGCAAATGGGGATTGGGTTATCTGCAAAAGATAAAACATTTTATTGCGGCTACCGGCTTCGATATTTTCGAAAATGATGGTCCTTATCCTGGCGATGTATGCGCTTCCACCACGCATCCCGGACATACTGGGGTAGATGATTCCCAGTGGAAGCAGATGCAGCTGCAGAAAGACCTGTATCACTGGTGTAATGAAAGAGGGGTGTATGTAAATGCGCCCGACTGGTATTTCCTGGATGGTACCAATAAAATAGCATTGGGCTACCGCGAAGTGAATTTCTCATTGCCAAGAGCAGAACAACTGATCCTGAACAGACAAAATATTTTTGACGGCACCTGGGAGAAAACGCCTCCCATGGGCTGGGGCTTTGTGCCGCTCAGCGAATACCAGGGTGGTGGCGCTGCGGCCACACTGGAGCCGCTGAAAGACCATCTCGATTCCTATGATCAGCTGATGGCGCAATACTATGGCGCCGGTATACAGGCCTGCTACCGTGGTCCTCGTTTATACGATACTGATGCCACCAAAGCTGTAGTGACTAACATGATCAGTTGGTATAAAAAATACCGCCAGATTCTGAATGCCGATATGATACATCTGCGCCGCGCCGATGGCCGTGATTGGGATGGCGTAATGCACGTTAGTCCAACGTTGCCGCAAAAAGCGCTGGTGATGCTGTACAATCCAACGACACAACCTATCACCAAAGAATTTGTGTTACCAATGTATTATACCGGTGCCACACAAAGTATCCGTGTACGGGAAAAAGAAGGTGTTGCAAAAGCGTATACCCTTGACCGTAACTATCAGGCGCATGTAAAAGTAACCATCCCGGCAGCCGGCTATACCTGGCTGGTGGCGGAATAAATAAGTATTAAACCAAATCAGCATAATTTATCAGTTATGAAAAAATTATCACTCTGTGCCGTTGCTTTTCTCCTGTTCCTGTTGCAGATACATGCACAGGACAAGAAAATTTTCAATGAAACGCCTGAGCAAAAAGAGCAACGATTGGCGTGGTGGGTAAATGACCGTTTTGGTATGTTTATTCACTGGGGCCTTTACTCTATGCCTTCCCGCCACGAATGGGTAAAAAGTAATGAGCATCTTACCAATGCTGACTATCAGAAATACTTCGACCTGTACAACCCTGACCTGTACAATCCCAAAGAGTGGGCGCGTCAGGCCAAAGCGGCAGGGATGAAGTATGCCGTAATCACCACCAAACACCACGAAGGTTTTTGTTTGTTTGATTCAAAGTATACCGATTATAAAGCCACTAACACGGCAGCGAAGAAAGACCTGATCAAAGAATGGGTGGACGCTTTCCGTGCAGAAGGATTGAAAGTGGGATTCTATTACTCCCTGATCGACTGGCATCATCCTGATTATACCATTGATCGCGTACACCCGCAGCGGCCCAATGATCCCAAGGATTACGAGCAGCTGAACAAAGGCCGGGATATGGAAAAGTATCGTGCTTACCTGAAAAATCAGTTGAAGGAATTGATGACCAATTATGGTAAAATCGATATCCTGTGGACCGACTTTTCTTTCCCGGGAGAACATGGTAAAGATCATAACGACTGGAATTCGCTGGACCTGATTAAAATGATCCGCAAATTACAGCCCGGCATTATTGTAAATGATCGCCTGGATTTGGGTGAATATGAAGATGGGGGCGATTTTGCAACACCTGAGCAATACAAAGTATCAGAGTGGCCTACCCGTAATGGTAAGCGTATTCACTGGGAAACCTGCCAGACTTTCTCCGGCTCCTGGGGCTATTACAGAGATGAAACCTCCTGGAAAGACAACAAACAATTACTGGTATTATTGATAGAATCCGTGAGCAAAGGTGGTAACCTGTTACTGAACGTAGGACCTACTTCCCGTGGTACTATCGATAGCCGTGCACAGGACAGACTGAAAGGTATGGGCGCCTGGATGGAAGTAAATGGTCGTTCTATTTATGGTTGTACCGAAGCGCCGGCGGAGTTTAAACGTCCGGAAAACAGCCTGCTGACTTACAATCCAACTACCAAACGTTTATATGTACACTTACTGGACTACCCGCTGCAACGTTTTGAGTTGCCTGGTATGAAAGGTAAAGTGAAGTATGCCCAGTTACTGAATGATGGTTCTGAAATAAAAATGCATGGTACCGATAAAGGTGACCTGGCGCTGGACCTGCCGGTGCGTAAACCGGACGTAGAGATTCCGGTGATTGAGCTGGTGCTGGAGTAACCAAAAGCAGAAATGCTGAAGCATCTGTAAAGAAAGCAGAAAGTAAAAAGCCATTGAGGCGAATGATCAGAGCGAATTTAATATCGCTTTAATCATTCGCCTCAATGGCTTTTTGCGTTCTGCTTTTTGCTTTTGGCATTTTTTTAAAAAAATGTCAGGAAGATGTATAATTTTATGGGTACCATTTTTTATTGTCAAACATCCCGGATGAAGAGAGTTTATTTTAGCCTGACTATGTGTCTGGCGGCCATATCATTCAGTTTTATCAAGCCTTTGCCGGAAGTTAAGCCCCCTAATGTGGTGATCATCTTTATGGATGATATGGGGTATGGTGACCTGGAGTGCTTTGCTGGCACGCCCTGGCACACGCCCAACTTAAACCGTCTGGCGGCGCAGGGGATGCGATTCACTTATTTTTATGCTGCGCAGGCAGTCTGTTCTGCTTCGCGGGCGGGTTTGCTCACGGGTTGTTATCCCAACCGTGTAGGCATTAACGGGGCGTTGTGGCCTACGGCGCCGATTGCGTTGGATACGGCGGAACAAACCATTGCCACCGTGTTAAAGAAGCAGGGATACAGTACCGGCATGGTGGGTAAGTGGCACCTGGGATCTAAAGAACCGTGGTTGCCTTTACAGCATGGATTTGATGAGTACCTGGGATTACCGTACTCCAATGATATGTGGCCGGTGCATTATGATGGTAAGCCCTATGCGGATACTTCCACGAACCCCCGCCGGAAATATCCTCCTTTGCCGCTGATAGAGGGGAATAAGCCGGTGAAATATATCAGAACGCTGGACGATCAGGCGCAACTCACTACACTCTATACGGACCGGGCTTGCCGGTTTATCAGACAGCATAAGCAGCAGCCGTTTTTTCTTTACCTGGCGCACAGTATGCCACATGTGCCTATTGCCGTATCGGATAAGCATAAAGGAAAAAGCAAAGACGGATTATTTGGAGATGTGATAGAAGAAATTGACTGGTCGGTAGGGCAGGTGATGAAAACGTTGGAAGAAAACGGGTTGGCAGAAAATACCCTGGTTATTTTTACGAGTGATAATGGTCCCTGGTTATCTTATGGTAATCATGCGGGGAACACGGGTGGACTGAGAGAAGGGAAAGGTACTTCCTGGGAAGGTGGCTTGCGGGTGCCCTGTATTATGCGCTGGCCGGCTAAAATTCCAGCAGGCACGGTGTGTAATAAAATGGCGGCTACTATTGATCTGTTGCCTACGATTGCTAATTTCTGCGGCGCCGGGCTGCCGGTACGGAAAATTGATGGCGTGGATTTGAAGTCACTATTATTTAATGAACAGGATGCAAACCCCAGAGATGAGTTAGCCGTATATTACCAGGTGAATAGCCTGGAGGCTATCCGTAAAGGTCCCTGGAAACTGGTATTGCCACACCGGAGCAGGACGTACAAATTAAATTTGCCGGGTTATGATGGATTCCCGGGAGCACAACCAGAAGTAGATGTTCCATTGGCATTATATGACATGCGCCGTGATCCTGGTGAAACGTTGGATGTTCAAAAGCAATTTCCGGAGGTCGTGAAAATGCTGACAGCGATCGCAGAAAAGTACCGGAATGATTTGGGAGATGATCTCACAAATAACAAAGGAACTGGCCGAAGAATGGCCGGAAAGGTGCAAATGTGATATATATGTTTAAATATAATTTGTTTTAAATGGAAGATGGGCCAACTTTTAAAGAGCTGATTTTTAGAGTATTATATAGGCGTTAATCCAACAAAGAGCTATAGATTACCACGTTATACTGTTGTTTTAATAGTAATATAAAACAAATTGTATATTAATATTTATTGAAAAACCATATAGTTATCCGATTGACTACTGCATGTAATTGTTTCAAATTTGTTACGGGTATGGAAACCGTGTCATCTTTCCATTTATAATTTTTATCAACCATACCAGCTTCCGAGAACTTGCAGTTATCAATGGGAAATTTCATATGAATATACATAACCCAAAAGGAATATTATGAAAAAAGTGCGGCCTATAAGTCCTGGTAATTGGGGAGAAGCGCGTGGATTAGAAGTTTCGGGACTGCACAGCGAATCAACAGAAGTGTTACAACAATTAGCAAAAGATATCTGCAACCTGGTTTTTATGGATATAGAGATACCTGGATTGACTGCGATAGAAGCCGCCAGCATAGTAAAAGCAGCGTACCCTGATGTAAATGTGTTGTTGCTGACCCTGAATGAAAAAGAGCAGGGTTTGACGCAGATACCGGCAGTAGCAAAGGGATATGAACCGGACCCCGTTCCGCCGGTATCCTTGTCTGAATTTATTGCACAGGTGTATGAAACGGCGCTGCAGTCGAACTTAGTGGCGGTGAACAAAGTACTGGCGTTTTTCCGTAAGGAGAAGCAGGTCCATCAGGACCCCTATGGACTATCGCCAAGGGAGAAGGAGATCCTGCGTTGCCTGGTGAATGGTGATACCTATAAGCAAATAGCGGATACGTGTCATATCAGTGTGGGTACGGTACGCTCCCATATCATGAATATTTATCGCAAGCTTGATGTAAATTCCCGTTCCAATGCCATCGTGAAAGCAATGAAAGAACACCTGATCTGATGTACGCAACATTTTAGCCCCAGAAATACTGTGTTTTTACTTGTCCACCCAGCTGACGCAAAGAGTTACATACCTGCACTACCATTTGTTGATTACCGGCCACATTAAAAGTAGTTTCTGCTGAGGGGAAATTATGACTGTATAACCATTCATGCAGGTCGGTGAAATAGTGTTGGTTGTCAGAAAGGGGTTGCACCGGCATTTGTAGTATTTGTCTGGTCTTTGGATTGTCCAGTGGCATAAAACAATGAAAATGCTGCGTTGCTGCCTTTTGCTCGTAAACGGTGTAGAAGTAAGCAGCTGCGCTGGTATCACCAATGCATACCAGGTAGGGAGTAGTAATAGGGAGATGTATTCCGCTACCGGGTCGCACATAATACACCTCCTGCCCGGGCTGCAGGTCCAGCGCCCAGTAGCTGCCGGCGCCATCGTGCCCGCAGTCGATCAGCAGCGTGGCTATTTGTGTGCTGGCATTCCAATGTGCAATGGTGTAGTCACGATAAGTATGTGGCGCTACTTCGCATTTAAGGTATTGAGCGCCGTGATCCGGCAGTAGTTGAGGTAATTGCAGTTCTACCTGCATCAGGAAATTACCAATGCGATGTACGTTATTGACAGACGCAGTTTTTCCTATGCGCGACAACAGTAAACTGGTCGCCCTGTCTTTAATTGAAGGCATGTAAAGTTTATTTTTCGGGTTATAATAGACCTGCATATCTGCCAGGCCATAGGCTACTATTTAATAAGTGCAAAGCTAGCGGACCGGCTAATATCCGTTATTATACTATTCCGGGTTATAATTATACATTTCCCGGCTGGCAATACGGAATGCCACGGGCGTTTGTCCGGTGTGTTGTTTGAAAAACCGGTTGAAATAAGTCACCTCGTTAAAGTGCAGGTGCCAGGCAATTTCTTTAATGCCCTGCGAGGAATGCAGTAACATGCGCTTGGCTTCCAGGATGCGCCGGTTGGCCAATAGAGCCGATGCAGTTTGCCCGGTTTCCTGTTTGACTACCTCATTCAGATGATCCGTTGTTACATGCAGCGCCCGCGCATAATCGCCTGAACTACTCCAGCTCAGCAAATGTTCTTCCATCAGCTCCCGGTAACGGGTCAGGAGTTCCGGTTGTAAATGGCTGACCGTATTATTTTCTGGTAAATGACGGGTGAATAATGTCAGCAGCAAGGTCAGGTATTGTTGCAGCACGGGTTGTTTTAATGGCCTGCGTTGGATAGACTCCCGGTGTAATTGCTCACAGAGATGCCAGATTTCTTTAAACCCTTCTGCATCAGGTGTCACCGGATTTTCCATACAAACAGGCAATGGCGGCATTCCTGCCGGCAAGAAATCCGGCATAAACGAAATCAGGAATAATTCTGCCGTCAATGCTTCCTCCGTGGGCATGTGTATCTGCCAGGGTGATAATAAGAACATACTGTTGGAGGGCATTTCTACCTGCCTGAAATCAACCATGTGCGTACTGGGCTGCGGGCCGGAAACCCCCAGCGTGTAAAACTCATGCCTGTGTGCCCCGATTAAACCACCATGTGGGTGCCTGTCATTTGATATCCTGTAACGTACGTCTATTCGCAGTCCAGGCTCCATCAATACCTCTTCCAAACTGTATGACACAATACCGGATGCCTTATCTTTTMTCATAAGTACAAATTAAGCCGATTCGCTTTTATCTCCTTCACCTATTTTAACAGACGATCCGGAAACGTAATTATTGTATACCGCTGCCTGAAAAAGATATCTGAAATAGGTAAAATTGCATACATTTAAATACAATCGATTGCATAAATTCGAATTTTATTAGCACCATGAATCAACCAATAGGCGTACAAAATTAATATAGCATTGATTTTTAGATCCAGGAACGTTTTTGCAAACGTTTGCTTTTTAACTGTTTAAATTCCATTACTGTTCCTATAAAAAAGAATGAATAAAATAAGACGAACCAACTGGTATCGCCTGATTAATTCCGGTTATAAAAACAACAGTACAACATGTTGATCAAAAAAATAATCACAGGCTGTGCGGCATTACTCTTTTCCATCAGCATCCTGGCCCAGCAGACCATCCGCATACAACAACCCTGGGAATATCTCCGGGGGGACCTGGGCGGTATCTGGGAAGCCGTACGCCCCGCTACCGAAGGAAGCCCGGAGTCCGTGCCCCTCTGGGAAACGGTTACCCTGCCACATTGCTTCAATGCCCGGGATGCGGTAAACCCGGATCAAAACTACTACCAGGGCCCCGGATGGTATAGAACACAGCTGAACATTCAACAACCATACCCTAACGGCCGCGTATTGCTGCACTTCGAAGGCGCCGGACAAAAAACTACCGTATATGTATACACGACAAAAGTAGCTGCACACACCGGCGGTTATGATGAATGGTCGGCCGACATCACCAATGCAGTAAACGATTTCCTGCAATCGCCCGCCGCTAAACGCTACAAAGGAAAAATCCCCATCTCCATCCGTTGCGATAATACCCGCGACCTGGAAATGATTCCTTCCAGCATGTCTGATTTTAATGTATATGGCGGCTTATACCGCTATGTGAATATCGTATATGCGCCCGCGTTATCACTGGAGAATTTTCAGGTACAGACGCAAACAGATGCTACGGGGAAAGAAGGAACGCTGACTATCAGCACCGCTTTTCAGGATGCCGCCAACATCGGCGCCGGCACACTCTCCGTGCGCATCCTGGACCCACAGCAACGACCTGTTAAAACCATCTCCCAAAATATCACTACCACAAAAGGTATTTTCCAACTGCCGGTCATCTCCCTGAAAAAACCACAGTTATGGTCACCGGATGTACCACAACGGTACACCGTAGAAGCGACGCTTACCAGCACCGCCGGCGTAGCCACCACCACCGTGCAAACTGGCTTCCGGCATGCGGAATTTGTAACACATGGACCCTTTTTACTGAATGGAAAACGACTCTTGTTGCAAGGTACCCACCGCCACGAAGATCATGCTGGCGTAGCCGCTGCTATGACGGAACAAATGATCCGCGATGAAATGATCCTCATCAAAAATATGGGCGCTAACTTTATCCGCCTCGGTCATTATCAGCAATCACGGATCGTACTCCACCTCTGTGATAGCCTCGGCATACTGGTATGGGAAGAAATTCCCTGGTGCCGCGGCGGCCTCGGTGGGGACCTATACCAGGCGCAAGCCCGGCGAATGCTCACGAATCTCATTGTACAACATCGCAACCACCCGTCCGTAATTTTATGGGGACTGGGTAATGAAAACGACTGGCCCGGCGACTTCCCCGAATTCGATAAACAAAAAATCCGCGCCTTTATGACGGAGTTAAACACCCTGGCGCATCAGTTGGATAGCACCCGCAACACCACCATCCGCCGCTGCGATTTTTGTAAAGATATTGTAGACGTTTACTCGCCTTCTATATGGGCGGGCTGGTATCGTGGTCGTTACACCGAATACAAAGCGGAAAGCCTGAGTGAAATCGCCAAAGTACCCCATTTCTTTCACGCCGAATGGGGCGCTGACAGCCACCAGGGACGCTATGCAGAAGACCCGGAAAAGTTTATCAAACAGATAGCCACCGGTAATGGCGCTGATGAACGCACCGGCGATTTTGCCCTCACCGGCGGTAATGCCCGCGCCTCCAAAGATGGCGACTGGTCAGAATCCTATGCGGTAAATCTGGTCGACTGGCACCTGAAAGAACAGGAAACCATGCCACAGCTCACCGGTTCGGCCTATTGGGTTTTCAAGGATTTTTCTACGCCACTTCGTCCCGAAAATCCTGTACCTTATGTGAATCAGAAAGGTATCGTTGGCCGTGATCTCCGCCCGAAAGAAATCTATTATGTGTTTCAGTCGTATTGGACCAAACAGCCCATGGCACATATTCTGGGGCATGCCTGGCCGGTACGCTGGGGGAAAGAAGGAGAAGCTAAGGAAATCCGCGTGTACTCCAATTGTGCCGAAGCTGAATTATTTGTAAACGGCAAAAGTGCCGGTATCCGCCAACGCCATAGCGCCGACTTTCCCGCCGCAGGCCTGCACTGGAAAGTGCCACTCAACAACGGCAACAACATCGTAAAAGTAGTAGCCCGTAACGGCAAACAAACGGTGACTGATGAAGTAAACTGGCAATATCAAACAGCCACCTGGTCCAAACCTGCAAAACTGTTGCTGGCACACAATGGTGATCAGGTGACCGTTAAAGCTGTAGATGCCGCAGGCGTACTATGCCTGGATGCAGCCAACGAAATCGAATTTTCTTTAGCCGGCAACGGCCGCCTGTTAGATGATCTCGGTACCGTAGGAGGTTCCCGGAAAGTACAACTGGCCAACGGACAAGCAAGTATTCGTGTAGCCGTCAACGAAGGGACTGTGGTAATAGCTGCCACTGGAAAAGGATTAGAAACAGGCATGACTCAAATAAAAAAATAACGTATTCATGATAAAGTATCTGTTAGCATCAGCCTCCGCTGTAATACTGTTTACACACACTACCTATGCCGCTTCACCGGCCGATTCGTTACTGAAGCTCTGGTACCGGCAGCCCGCCCAACAATGGGTAGAGGCTTTGCCGGTTGGCAACGGCCGCATCGGCGCCATGGTATTCGGTGGTGTGCAGCAGGAGGAATTGCAGCTAAACGAAGCCTATCTCTGGTCGGGCGTTCCCCGCAATGGCAATAACCCACTTGCCAAAGAAACCCTGCCTGAAATACGCAAGCTGCTGTTTGAAGAAAAGTATGCCGAAGCACATGTGCTGGCCCAAAAAATGATGGGTACCTATAGCGCCCGCTATCTCACGCTGGGCAGCCTGTTGATCGATAACGATATTCCGCAGGAAGCTACACAATATAAACGTGAACTGGATCTGAACAAGGGTATTGCCCGCGTAAGGTACACTGCTAACGGTGTGGACTATACGAGAGAAGTATTTGCCAGTTATCCACAACAATTACTGGTAGTACGCTATACCGCCAGCAAGGCCGCACAGTTGCAGTTCAGCACCCGCTTCGCCAATGGTATGCCACATACCAATCAGGTAGTGAATAATCACTATCTGGTGATGAAAGGCCGCTGCCCGGAATATGTAGCCGCCAGAGCTTACGAAGCAAACCAGATTGTATACGGTGATAAAGGCATCAATTATGAAGTGCACCTGGACGCCCGTGTAAACGGCGGACAGGTAACAACAGATACCGCCGGCATACATGTAAAAGGCGCCACAGAAGCTTTGTTGCTGGTATCGGTAGGCACCAGCTTTAAAGATGGACAACCCAATGGAAAATATGCACATGCTGCCGCTGCCGCGCCCTTGTTGAACACCGGTAATTATGCAAAATTATTAAGCACTCACGTAAACGATTACACGAAGTTATTTAACCGCGTATCCATTAATCTCGGTATAGATGAAGGCGCTACTTTACCTACAGATGAGCGCCTGAAAGTATACACAGAACACGGTGGCAATCGTGACCCGCAGTTGACTACATTACTTTATCAATACGGTCGCTACCTGATGATATCCGGTTCCCGCAAAGGTGGGCCAGCTATGAACCTGCAGGGATTGTGGAATAAGGAAATGCAACCACCATGGGGTTCTAACTATACCATCAACATCAATACAGAGATGAACTACTGGCCGTCGGAATCGGCGAACCTGTCGGAATGCGGCACGCCATTGTTTGATTTTATTCATCGCCTGTCGCAGAAAGGACGAGTAACCGCTACCGTTAACTACGGCGCCAAAGGATGGACCGCACACCATAATTCGGATATCTGGGATATGACCAATCCTGCCGGAGGCTTTGATTTCAAAGACCCCAATGGCAAGCCCACCTGGGCCATCTGGCCAATGGGCGGGGCCTGGCTCACCCGTCACCTGTGGGAGCATTATCTGTATACCGGTGATAAAAAGGCCTTACAACAAATGTATCCCGACTTGAAAGGGGCGGCTGAATTCATGCTGGACTGGCTCATCAAAAATGATGCAGGACAATGGGTCACCAATCCATCTACTTCTCCCGAAAATGATTTTCGTATTGACGGCAAACGTGTTGGCAGCGTGAGTATTGCTACCACCATGGACCTGTCTATTATTCACGACCTGTTTAACAATACCATACAGGCTGCCACTGTGTTGCAGCTGGATGCGCCACTGGTAGCACGCTTGCGGAAAACCATGGAAGATATTTATCCTTTCCATACCGGCCAGTACGGCCAATTGCAGGAGTGGTATAAAGATTGGGATGATCCGGAAGATACCCACCGCCATGCCTCGCATTTATACGGACTATTCCCAGGTAGTTTTATTTCGCCGAGAAGAGATGCTGTTCTCGCGGCAGCGGCTACACGTAGTTTGCTGCTACGCGGCGATGGTGGTACCGGCTGGTCTAAATCCTGGAAAATTAATTGGTGGGCGCGTCTGGAAGATGGCAACCACGCATACACGATGCTGAATAAACAATTATTCCTCTCTGGCGGTCAATCCGTGAGTGTCGCCAATAGCAGCAGTGGCGGTTCTTATCCCAATTTGTTTGACGCACATCCGCCGTTTCAGATAGATGGTAATTTTGGCGTTACTTCCGGAATCACGGAAATGTTGCTGCAGAGCCATGATGGCGTGTTATATCTGTTGCCGGCACTACCAGATGCCTGGCCTTCCGGTAACGTAAAAGGATTGAAAGCAAGAGGTGGTTTTGAAGTAGATATGGAATGGAAGAACGGACAGCTGACGCACGCGGTGATCAGATCTGCGTTAGGCGGCAACTGTCGTATTCGTACGCGCGTTGCCGTGAAGGTAGATGGTAAGGTGGCGAAAGTGGCTGAGGGAAACAATGCGAACGTATTTTATCAATTACAGACACCTGGTAAAACGGTGGTGAAAGATCCAACAAAATTGCCGGTGTTGCAGCTGGGAAAAGTATTTGAGTATGATGCTCCCACTGCACCCGGTAAAACTTATCATATCGAAAGTGTTTCTTAAGTAAAGATGTGTAGCGTATATTAGTTTAATAATAATTTCCACGATGAAAAAATATACCCTGTTTTTGCTATGTTGTTTACTGAGCGGCGCTATCGCTGCCAGCGCCGGTGATCCGGAACGATTTTTCCAGGCATTGAAAAATAGCACGCCGGTGGCATATACCACCGATGGTAGTCCCGCACCGGCATTTGTGAAAGTGCTCCGTAGCTGGAATGGTGATTTGTGCGAAGTGCGTGTAGTCAATACCGGTAGCACTGCCGTACGCTTGAAAGAAGTGGTGACTGGTATGGTGGGAAAAGTGCTGCCTGCCACCACGCCTTTTTATGCGGAAGGTTTCCAGATGCTCACACAAACCGCCGGCACACTCGCTAAACCTGAAAATCTGGGTAACTACACCGATGCGGCGCATTATAGAATCCCACAACCTGCCGGATATCTTGCTGTGTATAATTTGCTGCGACTATATCCTGCCGGTGAAGAGCAGCTATTACTGGGCTATACTTCCAGCAAACGCTTTGTAGGGAAGTTTTATTTATCTGCCGATACCATTAAAGTGGTGACGGACCTGGAAAACCTGGAACTGGCTCCCGGCGACACTTTTAGCCTGGAGGAGCTGATGCTGGCCACTGGAAAAGATGGTAATCAGTTACTGGATCGATTTGCAGATCGTATTCAACATTTCCATCCCCGCCTTGAGTTTAAGCAACCACCCACCGGCTGGTGTTCCTGGTATTGTTTCGGTCCGAAAGTGACCGCACAGAATATTTATGATAACCTGGATTATATCAAGGATCATATCCCTACATTGAAGTATATACAGATCGACGATGGGTACCAGCCACATATGGGCGACTGGCTCGAAGTGGGCAACTCCTTTGGAGGTAATGTGCAGCAGGTATTACGGAGTATCCGTGATAAGGGATTTGAGCCGGCTATCTGGGTAGCGCCGTTCATTTGTGATAGCAATTCGACGATTTATAAAAATCATAAAGACTGGTTAGTGAAAGATAGTACTGGCGCACCGCTACGCAGTGATCTCGTAACATTTGGCGGATGGCGTCTGAAACCCTGGTATGCACTGGATGGTACCAATCCCGCTGTGCAACAGCATCTGGAGCAACTGTTCCGCACCATGCGCAACGATTGGGGCGTTACTTATTTTAAGCTGGACGCCAATTTCTGGGGTGCTATTCATGGCGGCTATTTTTATGATAAGAAAGCTACACGCGTAGAGGCATATCGGCGTGGTATGGAAGCGATTATCCGTGGTAGTAAAGATGCGTTTTTGCTGGGCTGTAATCACCCGCTGTGGCCTTCTTTAGGCCTGGTACACGGCAGCCGCAGTTCCATGGATATCAAACGTAGCTGGACCATCTTTGAGCGCTCCGGCCGTGAAAACTTATCCCGGGCCTGGCAGAATGGGCGCTTATGGTGGAATGATCCGGACTGTTTAGTACTCACGGGTAATATGCCTGACAACGAATTTAATTTCCATGCCGCGTTGTTATACGCCACCGGTGGCATGTTACTCAGTGGAGACGATCTGACGAAAATATCACCCGAACGGCTAAACGTTTTACGCAAGGCTGTACCACCCACAGCGAAGGCAGCCGCCTTTGAAAATACCAATTATGAAATTGGCAGGGTGGCTACAGCCACCGGGCAACAGTTGATTTTGCTCAATTGGCAGGCATCTCCCAAAACAATATCCGTAAAACTTGATCAAACCTATGAGGTGGCCGATTATTGGACAGGCAAGGTATTGGGAAGTTTTACAGGTAACTTTTCATTGAAACTATCCGGGCACGATGGACGGGTATTGGCATTGACACCAAAAAAATAGATATGGCTAAACGTATTGGTTTGCTGGCGCTGTTTTGTTGTATAATGTATGCGGCGAACGCGCAGTCGCCTTTCCTGCAGCAGTTGATCAAGGATACACGGCCTGCTATTGTAAAGCGCGCCAACTGGGCTTTGCAGCAGGCGCCGCAAACCATTACGGCTTTTCATTGTGATCGTAGCGCGGGAGGTATACACGACTTTTATTCCGAAGGAGACTACTGGTGGCCGGACCCGGCGCATTTGGATAGTCCTTATATCCAGCGCGACGGACAATCCAACCCGGATAATTTTGTGGCGCACCGCCAGGCGATGATCCGGCTGAGTCGTGTGATGGGAGCGTTGACCGCGGGATATGTGGCTACCCGCGATCGTACCTATTTGCAGCATGCGCTGTTACATGCAAAAGCCTGGTTTGAAGAAGCAGCCACCCGCATGAATCCATCGTTGTTGTATGCGCAGGCCATAAAGGGCCGCGCAACGGGCCGTGGAATTGGTATTATTGATACCATTMACCTGATGGAAGTAGTGCAGGCATTGCGTATTATGGAAAAGGCGGGTGCTATTCCGCCGGCTGATCTGGCCGCTTTTAAGCAATGGTTCAGTGATTATCTGCAATGGCTTACCACGCATCCTTATGGCAAAGATGAAATGAATGCCGCCAACAACCATGGCACCTGTTGGGTGATGCAGGTAGCCGCATTTGCCCGTTTTGTGGAAGATAAAACGTTACTGAATTTCTGTATTGATCGTTATAAAACGGTGTTGCTGCCTTCGCAAATGGCCGATGACGGCAGCTTTCCACGGGAGTTGAAACGTACTAAACCATACGGCTACTCGCTGTTTAACCTGGACGCGATGAGTACATTGTGTCAACTACTGAGTACGAAAGAAAACAATCTGTGGCAGTACACCACGGAAAATGGTCGGAGTATCAGCAAGGGGATTGCGTTCCTGTCTCCCTATGTAAAAAACAAAAATAGCTGGCCTTACGCCCATGACGTCATGTATTGGAATAACTGGCCGGTAGCCCAGCCTTTCCTGCTTTTTGGCGCGGCTGCTTTACAACATACTGAATACTATCGTTTATGGCGCTCGCTGGATGCTGATCCCACGGAAGAAGAAGTACTGCGTAACCTGCCAGTAAGGAACCCAGTTATCTGGTTTTGAGTAGGTTAGAATTTACAATTTATTAAGATTCGGATGGCTGTTTTTATTAATATAATTAGTTAACTTTAGAGGACTATACACTATGTTTAAACTTTAGAGATATGAGTTGGATGGACGACTTGTATGTAATTTACCAGAAACTGGATGCCACCGGTTGTGAAGAGGTAAAACATAACATTTTAAAAGCCCAGATTGACGGCTGTAACAGAGGTGAAATTTACTTCCTGGTATTACAACAATTGATACGTATTAAAACAGACAAGGCGCCTGTGTATGAATTGATTAAAGGAGAAGTGGAGAGTATTATTCATTGTAGCAAAGGCCTATACCTGAACTAATTATTTTAATTCTTCTATCAGTTTCTGCACTTTAGGATAATTGGGGGCTCCGGGTGGAATTTTTAATAACCACTCCCGGCACTGCTGTTTGCGCCCTTCTTTCAGATAACTTAGTGCCAGGTAAAAGCTGGCTTCATTGCGCAGTTCGTTGCTGTTGTTGTATACAGCGAGCAGGTCTTTGCGTGCATCTTCCAGCCGGTTCTGATCAATTAATGCCACACCGCGGTAATAGCGGGCATACTGGTTGCCCGGATTGCTGGTCAGCGTATTATTCAGCAATACAATGGCTTCGTTGAAATGGCCGTGGTTGAATTGTTTAATGGCTTCTTCGGGTACACGAAGACTATCAATATCTGGTATCTGCATTTCTGTAGAGGCAAATTGCCGGTAGATATTTTTTCTCCACGGACTTACATACAGCAAAATGGCCATACCCGCGGCAATCAGCGCGGTAAGGATCACGTAATTGCGGATGGGGGTGGTGTAATTATCTTTCAGTGTATACCACGCGTTGCGGTGTGTAAACAGCAAGTGTTGCAGTTCATCCCGGTTGCTATCAATACATATTTTTTGCGACAGGAGTTGTCGTACTACATCAAATCTTTTTACCTGCTGATTCAGTAACGCATCTGTTTGAAGCCGGCTGGTAAAGGTTTTCCGGTCAGTCTCATTCATTTGTCCACTCAGGAAACGATCGGTATCCAGCAGGTCATTTTCTGACAGGCTGTTGGCTTTTAACTTCGTGTCGATATCTCTGAACAGGCTGCGATAGCAGGCAGCTCTGTGTGCGGGCAAATCCCCTACGGGAATATGGGTTTCGGCGGCAATGTCTTCCTGCAGGCATCCTTCAGTGAGCGACCACCGGAGTAGTTCTTTACATTCGTCGGATAAGGCGAGGTAGTAGTGATAGGCCATCCTTCTTTTTTCTCCTTCTTTCAGCACATCTTCCACATCCTGGATATCATCGCGGCTCATGGTAGAGAGTTCTTCGGCTTCCAGTCCGGGAATGCGTTGTCCGCGTCTTTCCAGTTCCTGTTCCCAGATACGTTTACAGAGGAGTTGAAGAAAGGGTTCGAAGTCGGTTACTTTGAGTGGGTGACGTCTGGCGAAGTAATAGATATCCATCAGGGCTTCTTCAAAGATATGTGCGGCATCTTTTACGTGACCGCTTTTTTGAAGGATAAACCGCTTTTCCTTGGAGGCAAACCGTTGGTAGATGCTTTCTATTACTGCTGGTGTATGGTGAAGCAATCCCTCAATATATTCCTGGTCGTTATGAATTAATGGTTCAGGTGACATACATATCGTTTTTGCCTTGTTCGTCTTTACTAAAAATATTAAACCTTGCGCAAGTGACCTAATTATTTATTCTGTATACAAATGCAGTGCCTATGCGGTGGAACTTGTAAGGAAGTTAAGTATCTTGCCGGATGTACCAGCTATAGCCGACAGTATCCATATAACATGTATAAACCGCCGCCAGATATCAGTGACCTGATATCACGATATATACAATCTCCGCAAGATCCGTTTTTACAGGAACAGGTGGCTGCATTGGCAGCTGCCGGACCTGAACAGGCGGCTTATGTGGAGAGCCGGTTGACGGGGTGGTTAAAGGAAGGTGCGCCTGTGCCGGTGGCTAATGTAGAGCGGTTAGTGCCTGTTTTAAGGGAGCCTCAGCCTCGTCGCTGGTCGCCTAAATGGGTGGCACTTATCATTGGTGGAATATTGATGCTTTGTGGCGTTATTTTTTACTGGTGGCAGCCGGCAGCTCACATGTTGCAATATGCCAATCATACTAACGGTATTGATACCCTTCAGCTGGCGAAGAGCAGCCGGGCTATAACCAACAAAGAAACCACTATCGCCTACGCGGCAAAGTTTGCCCTAACGCCGGAGCTACAGCTCCTTAACGGTGACGCCTATTTCGAAATTCATCAGCCGGAGCGTATTCGCATGCAGTTGGATCAGCACACCGTTTTATACACTGCCAATGCCATATTTGGTGTGCATAAAACGGCCACCATGTTCCAGGTATTGGTCGTAAAGGGAAAGGTAACCCTCGTGCCGGATAAGGGCAAGAAAGTGCAATTAACGGCCAATATGCAGGCAAAGCGGGAGTTGCATCACACGCTGCAAAAGAAAACGGTGAAAAGTCAGTCGCAGCTGGCCTGGAAAACCGGGCTGCTCAAGTTTCGCAATATTCCTTTAGAAGAGGTGTTGGATGCAGTAAATAGTTATTACGGTCTTGAAATACTGGTGCCACCATCTGCGGATGACCTGTATAAACGTCGGCTCACGGCAGATTTCGAACATCGGTCGGCAGATGAAACCCTGGGGATGTTGCGTAAAATGCTGCGTGTGCCGATCGTAAAAGACAGCGCTAATCGTTACTATGTAAGTATGAAATAACGGGGAGGGATTAGTCTATTTTTAAGCCTGCGTTTAATTTTTTCAGAATGGCTTTCAACTCCGCCACGCCATCTACTCCTATAATCTCTTCGTATAACGCCTGAGTTTCATCTACGCCGTCGTACACGTTGATCATAAATTCTTTGCCTTTTTCGGTGAGGAAAATGATGCTGGCGCGGTTATCGGTGTCGTGTTTACGGGTGCCGATATAGTTTTCTGCCACCAGGTTTTTCACCACTTTACTCATGGCTTGTTTGCTGATACGCGCTTTTCTGGCGAGGTCATTGTTGATGGTGCCTTGCGGATCTATATGCACCAACAGCGACATATCGCCCAATTTAAAATTCTGGTAGCCCCGTTGCTGAATCCTGTTGGTAACGCGCGTGTCGATATCTTTTTTGAAGAGGTTGATCAGCCGGGCAAGGCTATCTGGTCTTTTGGCCAGGCATGCCTCATATCTCGCATCTATAGTTGCGTTCATCGTATTGTAGGTTTGGTAAAGTGTACAGTTGATAAAATGTTATCCTGATGCAATGCTACAAAAAAGCATTGATTTTTTGAGATTATAAAAAGTGTTATAAAAAGAAAGACCCACCAACAAGGCGGGTCCTTTATATTTTAGTAGGTCAGTGTAATTTGTACGCGTAATCAGCCATTACGGTATGTGTTCAAATACGCTTTCTGCCCTGGTGTAGCATCTCAGTCCGACGATGGTATTGCTTATCCCCACCTTTACTCTTTGTGCAGACCTGATACTGGTAGACGTCAGTCAATCAGAGCCTAAAGCCCCCGCGATGCCCATTTCCAGGCCACGAAGCTCTGCCAGGCCGCGTAAACGGCCAATGGCGCTATAGCCAGGATTGGTTTTTTTATGGAGGTCATCCAGCATCTGGTGTCCATGATCCGGGCGCATTGGAATAGATACATTGCGGCGTTTCATGGTGACGAGGATATTTTTTACTACGGCAAACATGTCCACATCACCTTCCAGGTGGTTGGCTTCGTGGAAATTGCCCAACGCATCCCGTTGGGTGCTGCGCAGGTGAATAAAGTGGATATGATCGCCAAGGCGCTCTATCATGCCGGGTAAGTCGTTGTCGGCCCGTACGCCATAAGAGCCGGTGCAGAAGCAAAGGCCGTTGGCGGCATAAGGAGCGGCAATGAGCAGTTCCCGTGCATCCTGTTCGGTGCTCACAATACGTGGCAGCCCGAAAATTGGGAATGGAGGATCATCCGGGTGAATAGCCAGTTTTACACCGGCTTCATCTGCTACCGGCGCTATTTGCTGTAAGAAATAGAACAGGTGCAGTTTCAGTTGGGTGGCATCAATGCCTTTGTATTTATCCAGGGCTTCCTGAAACTGTTGCAGCGTAAAGCTTTCTTCAGATCCGGGAAGACCGGCAATAATATTTTTCTGTAGCAGGGTGCGTGCCTCTTCGCTCATGCTGTCGAAATGTTCTTTCGCACGGGCAATGTCGTCATCGCTGTAATCTTTGGCTGCATCTGGTCTTTGCAGCATGAACAAATCAAAAGCGATGAATGCGGCTTTTTCAAAGCGCAGTGCTTTGGAGCCGTCTTCCACGGTATAGGAAAGATCGGTGCGGGTCCAGTCCAGTACTGGCATAAAGTTGTACGTTACCGTACGAATATCACAGGCTGCCAGGTTACGCAAGGTTTGCTGGTAGTTGTTGATATATTCTCTAAAATTCCCACGTTGTGTTTTAATATCTTCATGCACCGGCACACTTTCTACCACTGACCAGGTAAGACCTGCCGCTTCGATGATGGCTTTTCGCTTTAATATATCTTCTCTCGTCCATACCGCGCCATTAGGTACATGGTGCAATGCTGTTACGATGCCAGTAGCGCCAGCCTGTTTTATATCAGACAAGCTAACCGGATCATTGGGCCCGTACCATCGCCATGTCTGTTCCATTCTCAGCATAATGCAAATACGTTTTGTAAATACAGAATTTCTAATTCCAAACCCCAAAAATATAATCTATCTACATAGATACAAACTTTGATTTTAAATTTCAGGCGTATCTGCCGTGATGAGCAGGATCATGAGGTCCATGACATTGGTTTGAGTAGGGCCTGTAACCATTATCCCGCCTGCTTTTGAGAAGAAATGAAAGGCGTCGTTGTTGTGCAAAAAACTATTTGCATCCAGTTGCTTGTTTTGGGCGTTTTGCATCGTAGCCGCATCTACGATAGCGCCGGCTGCATCGGTAGGCCCGTCGCTGCCATCGGTGCCTCCGCTTAAAAAAGTGATATGGGGATGGTTGGCCAAAGCAATACCAGCCGCCAGAGCCAACTGCTGATTACGGCCACCAAGGCCGTTTCCCGTGATTGTTACGGTAGTTTCTCCACCTGCTAATAAACAGGCTGGCAGTGGTCCGTGATAATCGAGCCCTGTTTGTACCAGTTGCTGCGCCACTGCGTGTACATCTCCCGTAATAGTATCAGATAACAGCACCGGATGATAACCCAGCTCTCCGGCCTTTGTGGCAGCGGCTTCCAGCGCAATACGGTTAGTGCCCACCAGGTAGTTATGCGTATGTTTGAAATGGAGATCTCCTGGTTTGGGTGTTTCCGGTACGTTTCCGGCTACCCCATTTTCGATATGTTGCAGTAATGCGGGCGCTATTTTTTCCGGTAAATGATACTGCCGGAGTAACTGCAGGGTATCCGCAAAGGTAGACGGGTCGGGCACGGTAGGGCCGGAGCCTATCACACTCAGGTCGTCGCCCACTACATCACTCAGGATAAGGGTACATAACGTGGCCGGATATATGCTTTTGGCCAGCTGTCCGCCTTTGATGGCTGATAAGTGTTTACGGACCACATTCATTTCGCGGATATCTGCGCCGCTGTTGAGCAAAGCGGCAAACAACTGCTGCACCTCCGGCAGGGTACTGCCAGCCGGAACATCGGCCAGCAGGGCGGAAGCGCCGCCAGACAGGAGGAAAATCACCAGGTCTTGCGGTTGCACCTGCGCCGTAATGGCTTGTAGTTTAACGGAAGCGGCTACACTATTTTCATCGGGCACCGGATGCCCCGCCTCCAGCAGGGTAAGCTGCTGTAACGGCAACGCATGTCCGTATTTGGTGATCACCACGCCCTGTAGCGGAAAATGGGGAAGGAGCAACTGCTCCAGTTCCTGTGCCATTGCGGCGGCAGCTTTGCCCGCTCCCAGTACCCAAACACGGGCATGTTCCGGGATCAGGTATTCATCTCCGGAAATATTTATTATACGGGTAGCCGGCAGCACCTGTACATTTTTTCGCATCAGCTCCTGCGGATGTACCGCTGCCGCGGCGTGTAAAAATATATGGCGGATATCAGTCGTGGTCATATGCCTAAAAATAAAAAAGCAGTGAGAAGACTCACTGCTTATCCATTTAAAAATAAGTTATTTATTGTTGCGGGGCGGCATTTTTCGTTTGTTTTTTCAGCCGCTTCTTTTCCATTTTCTGTTCAAGATGCTCTTTTTTATTCATCTCCCAGTTGTTCCACTTCTTATACTGTGTGGCGGTAAAAACGGTTTTAAAGCGCTGGCTACGTTCGGAGTCCAATGCTTTAAACTGTGTCATCCGCTCTTTTTGTGTAAGGGAAGGATTGTTTTTTACGGCATCTCTCCGGCGCACAATGTCTTCATTGATCTCATACGTTTTTTGGGACTGCTCTTTATTCAGCCCTATTTTATGAGAAATTTTATCAGTGATTTTATCGGCCCTTCCTTCCACGCTCCAGCGGCCTTTTATATCAGTACTATCCTTGGTTTGCGCGAAGGCGGAGGTAGTGATCACTGCCAGCAAACAGATGCGCAGTACTTGTGTATAGATAGAAAAAAAATGCATAGTCAGCAAGTATTATCGATTTAAAACAAACTTAGTATCTAATCCCCTGTCAAATTATCCCTTTTTCGTGTGAATCCAAAATTTTAGAACCGGCTACCATTCATAAAAAATATCGTGTTTTGTTAACGTCCGCCTCAATGATTTACTACATTTAGCGAATCAACTAAATCTGTACCGAAAAATTAAAGATTTACATGAAAAGAGCTTTTGAGAAACCCGCGATGGCATTGCTGTCACGATGCTTAACCCATGCCCTGCACCGGTATCGCAGCCAGTTGGTGTTGCTGGCCTTGCTGGGAACAGGTACTTACGCCAGTGCACAGGAGACTTTTCCTGTGAACGGTATCGCAGATCCCCGGGAAGGATGTTTCGCGTTCACACATGCTACCATTGTAAAAGATGCGCAAACCACCCTGCAAAACGCCACCCTCGTTATCCGGGATGGAAAAATTATTGCGGCGGATGCAACTGCTGTTATTCCTAAAGATGCCGTGGTATTGGATTGTAAGGGGAAATACATCTATCCTTCCTTTGTAGATATCTTTAGCAGCTATGGATTGTCGGAAGCCAAAAGCGGCGGCTCTTCCTGGAATGCACCACCTCAGTTTTTGTCTAACACCAAAGGGGCATACGGCTGGAATCAGGCTATCCGGAGTGAGGTAAATGCGGTGGATTTGTTTACGGGAGATGATGGTAAAGCGGCCCCATTACGGGAAGCCGGTTTTGGAACGGTGCTCACCCAGCAACCGGATGGTATCGCCCGTGGTACGGCCGCCCTGGTAACGCTGGCAACGGTGAGAGACAACAAAGCCATCATCCGGGAGAAAGCGGCTGCCACCTATTCTTTCGATAAAGGCACTTCTACACAGAATTATCCTAACTCCCTGATGGGCTGTATTGCCCTGCTACGTCAAACTTACCTGGATGCCCAATGGTACAAATCCCAGCCCGCAAAGGAAGGGGTAAACCTCAGCCTGCAGGCATGGAACGCTAATCAGCAGCTACCACAGGTGTTTGAAGCCGCAGATAAATGGGATGTACTCCGCGCCGATAAAATAGGAGATGAATTTGGTGTACAATATATCATCAAAGCCGGTGGCAACGAATACCAGCGCATCCCTGAAATGGTGGCCACCAAAGCCACTTTCATTTTGCCCCTGAACTTCCCCGGCGCCATCGACATGGAAGATCCCGCTGATGCCCGCTTTGTATCACTGTCAGACATGAAACACTGGGAAATGGCTCCCTCCGAAGCCGGCGCTTTTGAAAAAGCCAATATCCCTTTCTGTTTAACAGCTGCTGATTTGAAAGATGTGAAACAATTTATGGCCAATGTTCGCAAAGCGATTGCCTATGGCCTCAGCGAACAAAAAGCCCTCGAAGCATTGACTAAAACGCCGGCCACCCTGTTGAAAGCATACGACAAAGTAGGGAGCCTGGAAGCTGGTAAACTCGCTAACTTCCTCATCACCTCCGGTCCTGTGTTCAGCGATAAAACGGTCCTGTATCAAAACTGGGTACAAGGCAACCGTTACATCATCAAAGGTGACGGATGGAATGATATCCGCGGTATCTATACCGTTACACTCACGCCAGGTAACAGCTACAGCCTGGAAGTAAGAGGTACTCCCAGTGCTCCGCTGTTGTCTGTACTACAAAAAGATACCTTGCCCGGCCGCATCGATGTAAATGAGAAACTGGTGTCGATGTCTTTGCCACTGACTAAAAGCAGCAAAAGCAGCATTCGTCTCAGCGGTATCATCAGCGGTAACAGCTGGACCGGCACGGGCGTTGATACCAGCGGCAACCTGGTGAAATGGTCGGCGGTATTTGTGAGTAATGCCACAGAAAAAACGGAAGCAATTAAGAAAGAACCTGCTCCGGCAATCGGTTCCCTCTTATATCCGTTTAACGGCTATGGCTGGGAGAAACTGCCTAAACAGGAAGACCTGCTTATCAAAAACGCTACTGTTTGGACCAACGAAAAAGAAGGTAAACTCGAGAATACCGATGTGTTATTACGCAATGGAAAAATTGCACAGATCGGAAAAAATCTCTCCGCCGGCAATGCCCGCGTGATTGATGGTACCGGCAAACATCTGTCTGCCGGCATTATCGACGAACACTCGCATATCGCCATCAGCAAGGGCGTCAACGAATCCTCGCAGTCGGTCACCGCTGAGGTACGGATTGCCGACGTATTGAATCCCGATGATGTGAATATCTACCGTCAACTCAGTGGTGGCGTCATTGCTTCCCATTTATTACATGGTAGTGCCAACGCTATTGGTGGGCAGTCGCAGCTGATTAAACTGCGTTGGGGCCAGAACGCAGAAGACCTGAAAGTCGCCAATTGGGACCCTTTCATCAAATTCGCGCTGGGCGAAAACGTGAAGCAATCCAACTGGGGCGAGCGGAACACCGTACGTTTTCCACAAACGAGGATGGGTGTAGAGCAGATTTATATAGATGCGTTTACCCGTGCCCGTGACTATGAAAAGCAAGGCCCCGGCAAACGCCGCGATCTTGAACTGGATGCGCTGGCAGAGATTTTACACCAGCAACGTTTCATTACCTGTCACTCTTATGTACAAAGTGAAATCAATATGCTCATGCATGTGGCAGATAGTTTCCACTTCCGCGTGAATACTTTCACACATATCCTTGAAGGATATAAGGTAGCCGATAAAATGAAAGCCCATGGCGCCGGTGCCGGTACGTTCGCCGACTGGTGGGCTTATAAAATGGAAGTACAGGATGCTATTCCTTACAACGCGGCCATCATGCATAACGTAGGGGTAGTAACCGCCATCAACTCAGATGACGCGGAAATGGCCCGCCGCCTGAATCAGGAGGCCGCCAAAACCATCCGCTATGGCGGTGTAAGCGAGGAGGAGGCCCTGAAAATGGTGACCATCAATCCCGCTAAACTGCTGCATGTGGATAACCGCATGGGCAGCATCAAAGTAGGAAAAGACGCCGACGTAGTATTGTGGAGCGGTAACCCATTGAGCATATATGCCAAAGCAGAGAAAACCATTGTAGATGGTATCGTGGAATTTGACCGCGATAATGATTTACTGCTGCGTAAACGCATCGCCGCAGAACGTAACCGTCTCACTCAGCTGCTGCTGTCAGAAAAGAAGAAAGGTACCCCTACCCAAAAGGCAGCTTTTGTGGCAGATGAAATGTACCACTGTGAAGACTTACAGGGCGGACACCAGCAAGCCATTGGCTATTAATTATTAAAAGCTACACGCAAAATGCAAACAGCGATGAAACGACATTTAATTTTATTAGGCCTGGCCATGGGAGTACATACCGCCTATGCACAGGAAACTATATCCCCGGCGCTGCCACAGGACAAGCCGGTTTATCTTACCAATGCCACTATCCACATAGGCAATGGGGAGGTGATTAACAATGGTACCATTGCCTTCAGCAAAGGAAAAATTACTGCGGTAGGTAATAATGTGCCTGCAGGTGGTAGCGACGCCACCATTGTAGATCTGAAAGGACAGCATGTATATCCCGGTATTATTGCGCCGGAATCCAAACTGGGACTGGTGGAGTTTGAAAGCGTCCGCGCTACTATTGATGCGCGGGAAGTAGGCGAAATCAACCCTTCTGTGCGCTCCATTATTGCCTATAATGCGGATTCAAAAGTGATCAATACACTGCGCTCCAATGGTATACTGCTGGCACAGGTAACGCCGGAAGGCGGCCTTATCAGCGGTACTTCTTCGGTAGTACAACTGGATGCGTGGAACTGGGAAGATGCAGCGTATAAAACAGATAATGCCTTACATTTTTATATGCCCAGTTTGCTGCCCGTGGCCAGTAGTGGCCGTGGTAGCGCTTCTTCTACGGATCGCCTGAAAGCAGCCATGGACCAGATTGAACACGTGAGGGCTTTTTTCCGTGATGCCCGTGCTTATCAGCAGGAATCAAAGCATGCCGCCACCAACCTGAAGTTTGAGGCGATGCGCCAATTGTTTACCCGGGAACAAAAGCTGTTTATTCACTGTGATCTGGTAAAGGAAATGCTTATCGCCATTGACTTTGCAAAGGAATTTAATCTGGATATGGCCATTGTAGGTGGTAGCGATGCCTGGCTCATTGCCGACATCCTGAAGCAAAATAATGTGCCGGTTGTATTGACGCAGCCACACAGCCTGCCTATCATGCAAGATGATGATGTAGATCAGCCCTATAAAACTGCGGCCCAGCTGCAAAAAGCCGGTGTACTGTTTTGCCTGAGCAACGATGGTTTCTGGCAGCAGCGTAACCTTGGCTATGAAGCTGGTACGGCGGCCACTTATGGCCTCAGCAAAGAAGAAGCGCTTGCTGCGATGACTTTGAATGCTGCTAAAATATTAGGCATTGATAAAACTACCGGCTCCCTGGAAGCAGGCAAAGATGCTAATATTGCTATTAGCGCCGGCGATATCATGGATATGAAATCCAGCGTTATCAGCAAAGCCTTTATTCAGGGTCGGGAAATTAACCTGGATAATAAGCAGAAGCAGTTGTATGAGAAATATGAAAAGAAGTATGGACTAAAATAATATGGGGTGTAAGTATAAAAGGAAAAGGCCTCCGCTGATGCGGGGGCCTTTCTTTTATGGGTAAGATTTATACCGTTTGTACAACGATATATGTTTTTCCTTTTTGTAAAAGAATATATTTATCCCTCAGTAAATGTTCGGCATTTACCATCATATCAATGCCGGGGACTTTTACTTTATTAACGCTTACACCACCGCCTTGCACCATTTTGCGTGCTTCGCTTTTGCTGGGGAGTAAACCACTTTCAGCAGCCAGGCTCACAATGTCTTTACCAGCTTCAATTTCTGCTCTGGAAATATCATACTTCTGGATGTTGTTGAGCAAATCCGTCAGATCCTCTTCAGAGAGGGAAGATAATATCGCAGCGGTATCCTTATTGAATAAAACAGAAGATGCTTCTACGGCAAAGTTGTAGCTTTCCTCGCCATGAATGAAGGTAGTAACCTCTTTGGCCAGGCGCTTTTGTAACAGTCGCTGTCCGGCATCCTGCCTGTGTTGTGCAATCAGCTCTTCTATTTCGGCTTGTTCCATGAAGGTGAAGATGCGGATATAGCTTTCGGCATCCTCATCAGTTGTTCTGAACCAGAACTGGTAGAACGCATAAGGAGAGGTGCGTTTTGCATCCAGCCATACGGTACCGGATTCGGTTTTGCCGAATTTGGTGCCATCCGCTTTCTTAATCAGCGGGCAGGTGAAAGCGAAAGCTTCGCCGCGGGCTTTGCGGCGTACCAGCTCAGTACCGGTAACAATGTTACCCCACTGATCGGAGCCACCCATCTGCAGTTTACAGTTTTTAGCCGTATATAAATGATAGAAATCGTAACCCTGTATCAGTTGATAGGTGAATTCCGTGAAAGACATCCCGTTGTCGCCTTCAATTCTCTTTTTCACAGAATCTTTGGCCATCATATAGTTGACGGTGATGTGTTTACCGGTATCGCGAATAAAATCGAGGAAGGAAATGTGTTGGAACCAGTCGAAGTTATTCACCATTTCTGCCGCATTCGGTTGGGCAGGATCAAAGTCGAGGAAGCGTTCCAGCTGTGCTTTGATACCATTTACATTTTTTTGCAGGGTATCCAGGTCCAGCATTTTTCTTTCTTCCGCTTTAAAGGAGGGGTCGCCTACCATACCGGTAGCGCCGCCCACCAGCGCGAGGGGCTTATGTCCTGCCTTTTGCAGGTGCACCAGCAGCAGAATAGGCACCAGGCTCCCGATGTGCAACGACTCCGCAGTAGGGTCAAAACCAATATATGCAGTGGTCATTTCCTTTTGCAGTTGCTCTTCCGTGCCAGGCATCATATCCTGTAGCATACCCCGCCAGCGCAGTTCTTCTATCAGATTCATGATTTTAATAACAATTTTTGCAAACCTACATAAAATTCACAGGATTCACCCATTTTAAGGCGGTCCGGTCAGATCTGGCGATATCTGCGTAACTTTATAACAACAGCCCTGTAGCTGATTCATCCATCCAGCGTTAATTCATCCGGTAACTATTCCTCATCTCCCCCAAAACTCCTTGTTTTATGAAACGCTTATTACTGATTGTCATGGTTTGCTGTGGTAGTATCCCCGCACTGGCACAGGATTGCAAAGGTTTTTATTACCTGCTCAACAATGCAGAAATTGAAATGACGGTTTATGATGCCAGTGGTGCGGCCACCGGCAAAACTATTTACAAGGTAAATAATGTGCATAATGACGGCAGCGGCCTTGTTTCTGACTTCTCCAATACATTTTATGATAAGAACAATAAGCAGGTAACCAATGGTAGCGGACATTTCAAATGCAGTGGTAGCAGCGCAGCAATAGATATGAAAATGAGTATTCCGGCTATGCCCAATGCCACGGAGACTAAGATTGAAGGTAAAAGTAATGCGGCTTTTCTCGATTATCCGGCGCATATGACAGTAGGGCAGGAGCTGCCCGGAGGGTCTTATGAAATGAAAAGCGCGGTGAAAGGCATGGAAATGGTGTTCCGTTATACGATCAGCAACCGGAAAGTAACCGGTAGGGAAACTGTTACTACGGCGGCCGGCAGCTGGAATTGCTATGTCATTAACTACGACCTGGATTTCCAGATGACGATGATGAATAAAGTGGTGCCCAGGAAGTTTAGTGCTACGGAGTGGTTTGCACCTGGTTTTGGTCCGGTTAAATCGGCCTCTTTTATGGAGGGGAAAAAGGTAGGAGGAACGCTGATTACGGGGCTAAAGAAATAATTTGCGGGCATGAAAAAAGGCTGATTAAAAGAAAGTACCACATAGGTATCCGTCTCTTTAATCAGCCTTTCCGGTATATTATGATATATTTTTCAGGCATTTCGCTAAACTGTCTCTCCAGTAAGGAACAGTGATACCGAACGTGCTTTTAATTTTTTCCTTGTTTAATACGCTGTATGCCGGGCGTTTTGCAGCAGTTTTGTATTTGTCTGATGTAACCGGTAAAATGGCAGTAGTAGCGTTGGTCATTTCTTTAATGGCTAGCGAAAAGTCGTACCAGCTGGCCACTCCCTCGTTACTATAGTGATATACACCGCCAATAGCCGTATCCTGATGAAGTGTTTTGTATTGGAGGATATCCAGGATGGCAGTAGCCAGATCGCCGGCATAAGTAGGGGTGCCTATCTGATCAAAAACCACGTTTAATTCCGTTTTTTCCTGCATCAGCTCTTTCATGCGTTTGGCGAAATTGACACCATATTCAGCGTAAAGCCAGGAGGTACGGATCACGATGGTGTTTTCATTATAGCCCATTGCGGCTGCTTCTCCCCGTACTTTAGAGGCGCCATAAATGCCTTGCGGATCGGTGTCGTCCGTTTCTGTATAGGGCAGATATTGTTTGCCACTGAATACGTAGTCGGTAGAAATATGTACCAGTTGCGCATTGTGTTGTGAGCAGATTTCGGCGAGACTGATTACGGCCTGGAAGTTCAGCAAAAACGCATTGTCTTCATCTTCTTCGGCTTTATCTACTGCAGTATAAGCGGCACAGTTAATGCAGGCATCAATTTGTTGGGCCGCAAAGTACGCAGCAAGTGCATCTGCATTCGTGATGTCCAGGTCCTGAGAATCCGTGAATAACAGGTTGAATTGCGGGTATGCTCCGGCAATTTTTTGCAGAGATTGACCCAGTTGACCGTTTCCGCCGGTAACAAGAATATTTTTCATAGCAAATGATCAGCTGTTAAAAATGAAATTATGTTGTACGTCTGCCAGTGTAGGTAGTATCAGATCTTTTTCAGAAACGATGGCATCTTTAAGATCAATGCCCCAGTCGATATTCAATGCGGGGTCATTGTAAATAATACCACCTTCGCTGCCTTTTTGGTAGAAGTTATCACATTTGTACATCACTTCTGCGGTTTCGCTGATAACAGCATAACCATGTGCAAATCCTTTAGGAACCAGCAACTGCAGTTTGTTGGCCGCAGTTAATTCGATGGCAAAAGATTTACCGTAAGTAGGAGAGCCTTTACGGATATCTACTACCGCGTCAATAATAGCGCCTTCCAGTACACGTATTAGCTTGGTTTGTGCATATGGTTCCAGCTGATAGTGTAATCCTCTTAATACACCGTAGGTAGAGCGTGCCTGGTTGTCCTGCACAAATTGGTAAGTGACACCTTCTGCGCTGAAAGTATTGGCGTTATAGCTCTCGAAAAAATAGCCACGATGATCGCCGTGTACTTTGGGCTCATAAATTAAAAGCCCTGGTATTCCGGTTTGTTGAAAGCCCATAGATAATGATGTTAGCAATTGGTTGTTAGCTTTTAGCCATTAGCCAATGATAGGCTAACAGCTAAAAGCTAATGGTTAATTGCTATCTTTTTTGATATTGTTCGTTATAATATTTCTGGTATTCTCCGCTGGTAACATTGTTCAGCCAGCTTTCATTTTCCAGGTACCAATCTACTGTTTTTTCCAGTCCTTCTTCAAATTGGAGAGACGGTTCCCAACCCAATTCCTTATTGAGTTTGGTAGCATCTATGGCATAACGGAGATCATGTCCTGCACGGTCTTTTACATAGGTAATGAGTTGTGCAGAAGTGCCTTCCGGACGTCCCAGCTTTTGATCCATGATTTTACACAGCAGCTGAATAAGGTCAATATTTTTCCATTCGTTGAAGCCGCCTACATTGTAGGTTTCCCCGATTTTACCATGATGGAAAATAGTATCGATTGCTCTGGCATGATCATTTACATATAGCCAGTCGCGTACATTTTCTCCTTTACCATACACCGGCACTGGCTTATTATTTTTGATATTGTGTATCGCCAGTGGAATTAGTTTCTCTGGAAAATGATGAGAACCATAATTATTAGAGCAGTTAGAAATCACTGCCGGTAAGTGATACGTGTGATGATAAGCCATCACAAAGTGATCTGAACTGGCTTTTGAAGCGGAATACGGTGAACGGGGATCATAGGCAGTTGTTTCCAGGAAAAATCCTTCTTCTCCCAAAGATCCGTATACTTCATCAGTAGATACATGGTAGAATAATTTTCCATCCATCTTATCTTTCCAATGTTTCCGGRCATTATTCAACAATACAGCGGTGCCTAATACATTTGTTTTAATAAATGCCAGCGGGTCCATGATAGAACGATCTACATGGCTTTCTGCTGCGAGGTGAATAACACCGTCGAACTGATATTTAGTAAAAAGCGCATCAATAAAAGTTTCCTCTGTGATATCTCCCTTCTCGAAAATATAGTTAGGTTTATCTTTTACATCAGTCAGGTTCTCCAGGTTCCCTGCGTAGGTAAGTGCATCCAGGTTTACGATCTGGTAGTCCGGATATTTATTTACGAACAACCGTACTACATGTGAACCAATGAACCCGGCCCCGCCGGTAATCAATAGTTTCCGCTTCATTCCAGCTAAGATTTAATTTATTTTAATAACGCCTTTTTAAAGTACTCGTAAGTGATCTTTAAACCTTCCTGCCTGCTTACTTTCGGCTCCCATCCCAGCAGCGTACGGGCTTTGGTAATGTCTGGCTGACGCTGTTTAGGATCATCTTTTGGTAACGGATGGTAAACGATTTTCTGTTTGGTTCCGGTTAAAGCAATGATTTCTTCTGCAAATTGGTTCAGGGTAATTTCCTGAGGATTACCAATATTTACAGGCAGATGGTAATCGCTTAATAATAAGCGGTAGATACCTTCTACGAGATCATCTACATAGCAGAAAGAGCGTGTCTGGCTACCATCGCCAAATACAGTCAGATCCTGTCCATTCAATGCCTGGCTCATAAATGCTGGTAAAGCACGGCCGTCATCGAGTCGCATGCGTGGACCATAAGTATTGAAAATACGTATGATGCGGGTATCTACGCCATGGAAATTGTGATAAGCCATGGTGATAGATTCCAGGAATCTTTTGGCTTCGTCATATACGCCTCTTGGCCCTACAGGGTTTACATTGCCCCAGTATTCTTCTGGTTGAGGGTGTACGTTAGGATCGCCATATACTTCTGAAGTAGAAGCCACGAGGATACGGGCTTTCTTCTCTTTAGCCAAACCGAGCAGGTTGTGGGTACCCAATGAACCTACTTTCAATGTTTGAATAGGCATTTTCAGGTAATCAATTGGGCTGGCCGGAGAAGCGAAGTTGAGTATATAGTCCAGTTTTCCTGGAATATGTACAAACTTGGTTACATCATGGTGGTAATATTCAAAATCGGGCAGCGGAAAAAGATGCTCGATGTTTTTGATATTGCCTGTGAGCAGGTTATCCATGGCTATTACATGGTAACCTTCTTTTATAAAGCGGTCGCAAAGGTGAGAACCGAGAAATCCGGCCGCACCAGCAATGAGAATTCTTTTCTTTTCCATATATGGGTGTAAGTTATTAAAGAGTAACAGGCATACGTCCAACACTTTCGTAATGATAGCCTAATTCTTTCATACGCGTTACTTCAAAAAGATTTCTACCATCAAAGATAGCGTGGTGCTTTAAGCTGGCGGAAATTTTATGGAAGTCCGGTGTTCTGAATACGCTCCATTCAGTAGCAATAATCAGGGCATCTGCATTTTCCAGGCAGGTGTACTGATGTTCTGCATAGGTGATTTTATCTCCCATTATCTGTTTTACATTATTCATGGCTTCCGGATCAAAAACGCTTACAGTAGCTCCTGCTGCCAGTAGGGCGTCAATGATATATAAAGCGGGCGCTTCGCGGATATCATCCGTATTAGGTTTAAACGCAAGACCCCACAGTGCAAAATGCTTTCCGGTAAGGTCGTTGTTAAAGAATGCCTTTATCTTAGGTAATAAAAAGAGTTTTTGTTTCTCGTTTACATCCATTACAGCATTCAGTATTTTAAACTCGTACTGCGCATCTTCGGAAGATTTCACCAGTGCCTGCACATCTTTAGGAAAACAGCTACCACCATATCCTATACCAGGGAACAGGAAGCGTTTTCCAATACGGTCATCACTACCAATACCTCTGCGTACCATGTCAACATCTGCACCCAGTTTTTCACATAGTACCGCAATTTCATTMATGAAGGAAATTTTGGTCGCCAGGAAAGAGTTAGCTGCATACTTGGTGAGTTCTGCAGATTTTTCATCCATGAACAATATCGGATTTCCTTGTCTTACGAAAGGAGCATACAGTTCTCCCATTACCTTACGCGCTCTTTCAGAATTTGTTCCGATGACTACTCTATCTGGTTTCATAAAGTCATCTACCGCAACTCCTTCCCGTAAAAATTCGGGGTTGGATACTACGTCAAACGGTGTACGGCAATTCTGTGAAATGGCAGCAATCACTTTTTCAGCAGTACCTACAGGTACCGTGCTTTTGTCTACAATTACTTTGTAGTCAGTCATGATTTTACCCAGGTGGGTAGCTACATTGAGTACGAAGGAAAGGTCTGCTGCACCATCAGCTCCCGGAGGAGTAGGTAATGCAAGGAAAATTACTTCTGCATCTTTAATACCTTCTTCCAGACTGGTAGTGAAAAACAAACGTTCTTCTTTCAGGTTTCTTTCAAATAACTTTTCCAGCCCTGGTTCATAGATAGTAATTTGACCAGCGGAAAGTTTATTTACCTTATTTGCATCAATGTCTACACATGTGACGTCATTTCCTGTTTCTGCGAAACAAGTGCCGGTTACGAGTCCTACATAACCGGTTCCTACTACTGTAATCTTCATGCGGGGGTGTTGTTTAAAAATGATTTAACGGACTGGATAATGTGTTCCAGTTGATCGGCATCCATTTCAGTGTGTATTGGCAAGGAAATCACCTTGGTGGTTAGGTTATCTGTTACAGGGAGATTAAAGGACGCGCCACCGAAATGCTCGAACATCTTTTGACGGTGACCGGGAACAGGATAGTAAATCATTGCTGGTACCCCTTTGGAGGACAGGTACTGTTGCAATTCATTTCTGTCTGCTCCGTTTAATTGAAGCGTATATTGATGAAATACATGATAACTGTTGGGAGCGCGGTAAGGCGTTGTAATTTGTGGTATATCAGCGAATGCAGCGTCATAAGCATCAGCTACAGCACGACGGGCATTGATGTATTCATCCAGCAATGGCAATTTGATATTTAATACCGCTGCCTGTACGGAATCCAAACGGGAGTTGCAACCTACTACATCATGATAGTAGCKGGCAGACTGGCCGTGATTGGCTACCATACGGAGTTGTGCGGCAATAGCATCGTCGTTGGTAAAGATAGCGCCACCATCACCATAGCAGCCCAGGTTTTTGGAAGGGAAGAAAGAAGTACAGCCAATATGACCAATAGTACCCGCTTTCTTTTTAGTGCCATCTGCAAATGTATAATCCGCACCAATCGCCTGTGCGTTGTCTTCCACCACAAACAGGTTGTGTTTGGCCGCCAGCGCCATCAATGGTTCCATATCTGCCACATGACCATACAGGTGCACAGGCACTATTGCCTTGGTTTTAGGCGTAATCGCTTTTTCTACCGCCGCAATGTCCAGGCAATACGTTTTGGGGTCTACGTCCACAAAAACAGGTTTCAGATGTAAGAGTGCAATCACTTCTGCCGTAGCAATAAAAGTAAAAGAAGGAGTGATTACTTCATCGCCGGGTTGCAGGCCGAGTGCCATCATGGCAATTTGAAGCGCATCAGTTCCGTTGGCGCAGGGAATCACATGCTTGGCGCCCAGGTACGATTGTAAAGCCCCCGCAAATTGTTGTACAGCACCACCATTAATAAAAGCGGTACTTTCCAATACTTCCTCGATGGCAGCATCTACCTGGGATTTAATCTTCGTATACTGGCGTTTCAAGTCCACCATCTGAATAGGAACCATATGATCGTATATTTTTATTTTGTTTAAAGTGTGCAAATTTACAAATTTTGCGAATGGCTGGGGATTATCTTTGCATTTAGTTGAAAATTAGGTAAAAGTACGCAGGCGAATGATAGCAAAAGGAATTTATAACGCAGGGCTTCAATTATATAAAGCAGGGGTGCAGCTGGCAGCTATGGCCGGCAAAGCCAAAGCACAACACTGGCTTCAGGGCCGGAAGGATTGGGCAACCCGTATGCGTCAGGCTGGTGTAGGCGCCCAGCCGGTGGTATGGATACACGCAGCCTCCCTGGGTGAATTTGAACAGGGAAGACCCGTGCTGGAGGCCATTCGCGCCACCTGGCCCTCGTATAAAATACTACTGACTTTTTTTTCACCCTCCGGCTACGAAGTCCGGAAAGATTATAAAGGCGCCGATTTTGTATTTTATCTCCCCCTGGACACCCGGCGCAATGCCCGGGAATTTCTGGATATTGCACAGCCCGCGTTGGCCATCTTTATAAAATATGAATTCTGGTATCATTACCTCACGGCCTTGTATACACGAAATATCCCCACTTTACTGGTATCCGGTATTTTCMGTCCCGACCAGGTATTTTTTAAAGGCTATGGTGGCATGTTCCGTGGTTTGCTACAGCAGTTGACCCATATCTTCGTACAAAATGATGTCTCGCTGGAACTACTGCAAGGCATTGGTCTGCATAACAGCAGCATCAGTGGAGATACCCGTTTCGACCGGGTTTCCGCCCTTTTATCGGAACAAACCAGCCTGCCCGCTATCACCGCCTTTGCAGATGGGAAAAGGTTAGTGGTAGCCGGAAGCACCTGGCCGGAAGATGAAAAGGTATTGAGTGAGTGGTGGAAAGAAAACGAAGTACCGGATGTGAAGCTGGTCATTGCCCCGCATGAAATTCATGAAACACATATACAGGCCATCCTTGCACTGTTTCCCGATGCGGCGAGGTATTCCACCCTGCAACAGCCGACCACGGCCAATGTACTGATTATCGACAATATTGGCATGCTGACGACTTTATACCGCTATGCCAGCATCGCCTATGTGGGCGGAGGCTTTGGGAAAGATGGTATTCATAACATCCTGGAACCGGCTGCCTACAGCAAACCCGTGATTATTGGGCCGGAGTTTAGCAAATATTTTGAGGCGGTTGAACTGGTGAAGGCTAAAGGGGCTTTGGTGGTGAACAATGATCAGCAGCTTCATTCCAATATGGATTGGCTCCTGACAGATCTCCGGGAGTATAACGAAGTAGCTGCCATAGCAGGAGCCTATGTAGCCGCCAATACAGGGGCTACACAAAAAATCATACATTATATTCAGGAGAACCGCTTCTTAAGCAGAGAATAGAAGTGTTGCACCAGGTGGTGATCATCCTGCCAGCCCTGTATAATTTTTATTTCACGCTGTATCCAGTAATCTGCTTCCTGCAGGTTACCACATTCGTTGATGGTTTTAATGGAGCGCTCATAGAGGTCCCGGTCTCCACGGAACAGTTCCTGGATAAACTGGTATTTATCGTTGATACCAATGGCTGCCCGGAGATCCTGTATAGGCATATCTCCCAGCTTCTGGGCTACTTCTACCTGCTGTTGACGCAAGCGGTCATTTAACGACAGACCATTATTGCCAGCCAGTTCGTTCAGGTCTTTTTTCAATTCCGGGCTAGGCGTATCCGTGTGCCCGTTAGTAGCGGGGACATCATCGAAAAGCGTGGCTGGTTTAGGCTTTTCCGCAGCTGGCTGTGAAGCAGCCAGTGTGGGAATAGGTTGCGCAATGACTACCGGTGTTGGTTTGGGAGGTACCAGGTCGGCCGCGGGTGGTACCGCAGCTGCTACCGGCTCAGGGGTGGCAGGAGGCGGAACAGGTTCCGTGGTTACCGGCTGAGGGGGAGCATCTTGTGCTTTTGCTGCACGGCTGTTAATGTCTTCTGAAGGAATAATATTATTGATGGTATTGGCTGTATCGAGCCTGGCAGCGCGGCTATTGATATCTTCCGCCTCCTGCCGGGTATTATCCGGAACAGGTGGGGCGATAACCGGACTTTCTGCTTTGGCAGCTATTTCTGGAGCAGTGGGCAGTGGCTTTTCAGCTACTGATGGCTCAGGCGTTTTATTTGGTGGTAATGTTGTAGTTTGCGCCGCGGTTGTTACGTGTACGGTGTCTGTTGCCGTGGATTGTTGCGGCATAATAACGGCGATGTTACCCTGGGTCGACTGCACCCGTTGTTGATGTTGCTTGTTACGTGCATGCAACACTTCCGCCTGTAGCAATTGTACATAATAGGACAATGTGGACAGGTCCGCGCCGGAATTCTTTAATTCCTGTAGTTTTTCAATTAATGCATTAATCTTTTCCATGCCTTAATTGTTAACGGGTGAATGATAGAAATTATTTTATTTTCATAAAATTAGAATATTTTAATTAATTAATAATCAAATTAGTATAATATGTTTATTGAACCTTCTCTTGCAGGAGGACGGAGGGGCTGGATTGAAGTAATTTGCGGCTCTATGTTTTCGGGAAAAACCGAGGAACTGATCCGCCGGCTAAAACGGGTGCGTATCGCCAATTTGAAAGTGGAGATCTTTAAACCAGCTGTAGATACCCGTTATGATGAAGGCAGCATTACTTCTCATGATGAAAACAAAATAGTATCCACTCCGATAGAAAACTCCCAGCAAATATTGCTGTTGGCGCAAGATGTAGATGTAGTGGGCATTGATGAGGCACAATTCTTCGACGACGAATTACCCAATGTATGTGATCAGCTGGCATTACGTGGTGTTCGCGTGATCATCGCCGGGCTGGACATGGATTTTACCGGCAAACCCTTTGGGCAGATGCCTTTCCTGTTGGCCAAAGCGGATTATATTACCAAGCTCCATGCGATTTGTGTAAAGTGTGGGCATATTGCCAACTATTCTTATCGTAAGTCTGCTTCCAAAGAAACGTTGTTGTTGGGGGAAAAAGATTTGTACGAGCCAAGATGCCGGCATTGTTATTATGAAGAGCATTAGCCATAGAAAATAAAGTATAAAGCTATTGAGGCGAATGATGAAAGCGGAATATTCGCGCTGATCATTCGCCTCAATAGCTTTATGCTTTATGCTTTCCGCACTTTAAATGTAAATTTCTTCTGGGTAAGATAGCTGAAAATCACTACCAAAGCGGTGGTACATATTTTTCCTACGGTAGGGAAGAAGTGTAACTGATCCACAAACAGCTTCATCAGCACATAGTTCAGTACGATGCAAATGCCCACCAGTACGAAATAACGGAATAATTGTACCCGTCCACGCAGGTTAGAGTCTGAGAATACCACATATTTGCTTAACAGGAAGCCGGTAGGGAAAGTAACCGCCATCGACATAAACAGGGCGGCAATATGCGCACTCATATTGAAAAACACCAGATGTACCATCTGTTGGTGTAAGACAAAATTGTAACAAACAAAGTACAGGAAGATGTCCAATGCGGTATTACCCCCACCACAGGCCAGGTAGCGGAAGGTTTGCCAGGGCACTACCTTTGAAAAAGGCTGGTAGAAGAATTCCAGGATTTGTATAATGATGTTACGTAGCATATTAAAAATTGGCGCAAAGTTATACGTTTTCCCGTTTTTCGGAAATACTTTAACGAAAGTTAACAACTGTTGCAGCTTATCTTAACATATTTCTTTTTTTCCATCCGGAAGCCGACGGGGTATTGCTGATAGCTGCCTGTTGTAAATTTATATTGTTTTGCTGCCACACATATGCAGCCAGGATTGCCGCCAATTTATTTATTTCGGCGGATTCTGTTTGTAACACCTGCGGAGTGAAATACTTACCGATAAAGTTGGTATCAAAGTTTCCTTCAATAAATGCGGGTTGTTGTAACGCCCAATATCCGAACGGCAGCGTGGTTTTGATGCCTTTTACCTGGTACTCCGAAATGGCCCGCATCAGGCGAAGCCGCGCTTCTTCGCGGGTACTGCCCCAGGCAATGAGCTTGGCGATCATCGGATCATAGTAGATAGGGATATCCATACCCTGCTCATAACCATCATCTACCCGCACGCCATAACCCTGTGGACGGATATACGTTTCCAGCCGGCCAGTGTCAGGGAGGAAGTTATTAGCAGGATCTTCTGCACAAATGCGTAACTCTATGGCGTGGCCATTGATTTTGAGGTCATCCTGGGTAAAGGACAGTTGCTCGCCTCTGGCTATTTTGATTTGTTCTTTAACGAGGTCCAGCCCGGTGATCAGCTCTGTAACCGGGTGTTCTACTTGCAGGCGGGTATTCATTTCCAGGAAGTAGAAGTTCAGTTGTTCATCTACCAGAAATTCTACAGTGCCGGCGCCATAATAGTTACAGGCTTTGGCTACATCTACGGCACATTGTCCCATGGCAGCCCGGATAGCAGGTGTAAGGCAGGAAGAAGGGGCTTCTTCTATCAGCTTCTGATGACGGCGCTGTATAGAGCACTCTCTTTCAAACAAATACACACAGTGGCCGTGGCGGTCGCCCAGGATCTGTATTTCTATATGTCGTGGGGAACCCACATATTTTTCTATAAATACGGCATCGTCGCCAAATGCACTCAGGGCTTCGCTTTTCGCCATCCTGATCTGTTCGTCGAGTTCTTCAGCAGCATTCACCACACGCATTCCTTTACCACCACCGCCGGCAGAGGCTTTGATGAGAATAGGGAAGCCTGTTTTCTTCACTACTTCCCTTGCTTCTTCTACGCTACGCAACGGGGTTTCTGTGCCGGGAACCATGGGGACGCCAAATTTCTGCGCCGCCTGTTTGGCCGCCAGCTTACTTCCCATTACTTCAATGGACGCAGCAGAGGGACCTATAAAGGTAATGCCGGCGTCCGTAACCTGTTGGGCAAAGCGGGCATTTTCACTTAAGAAACCATAGCCGGGATGTATACCATCAGCGCCTTTTTCTTTCGCCACGGCAATGATTTTTTCACCCAGCAGATAGGATTGATTGGATGGAGCAGGACCTATACAAACCGCTTCATCCGCATATTGTACAAATGGCATGGTACGATCCGCTTCGGAGTACACTGCTACTGTTTTAATCCCCATTTCCCTTGCAGAACGCATAATGCGTAAGGCTATTTCCCCCCGATTGGCAACCAGAATTTTATTCATCGCTACTTTTTATGGAGGGGCTAATATAGTTCTTTAGGAGCATAAAGCGGAAAGCAGAAGGCAAAAAGCTATCGAAGCGGTTGACCAGCGAGTATGTTGCCTTTGTTCATCCGCTTCGATAGCTTTTTGTTTTCTGATTTCCGCTTTATGTTATCTTTGCGGCGATCATGAAACAAAACAGCCCAATCCACCAGACATTTACCCTCGTAAAAAAGGACCTTAAGCTGGAATTACGCCAGCAGTATGCTTTTTATGGGGTATTACTCTATATCGTTTCTACCGTATTTGTTATCAACCTGATGATGGGACGGCCGGAAGATAAGGTGTGGAACGCCCTTTTCTGGGTGATACAGCTGTTTGTGGCGGTAAACGCAGTGGCCAAAAGCTTCATGCAGGAAAGCAGGGGCCGTTTGTTGTACTTCTATTCATTAGTCAATCCCCGGGTGTTTATTGCGGCCAAGCTGATTTACAATGTGATATTGATGACCCTGATGAGCCTTATAGCACTGGTATGCAGTATTGCGTTTCTGGGGAATCCTATCATTAACCCCTTTTATTTCATTGGAATGGTGCTGCTGGGAGGGGTTAGTTTATCCCTGTTGTTTACGATGCTGGCCGCTATAGCGGCTCAGGCTAACCATAATGCTGCCCTCATGGCGGTAATGGGCTTCCCGTTGATTATGCCGGTGCTGATGTTGCTGGCTAATATTTCCTTGTCGGCCTTTGTGACCGTATTTCAACCGGAGCTGCCTAAGATGTTCCTGTTGCTGGGGGGAATGGATATCCTCGTAATTGCCCTGACAATGATCCTTTTCCCGTTTCTGTGGAAAGACTGATATTAGAAATATCAAATAAAAACGCTACTTATGTAAAGGATATTTAACAGGGATTTACTGCTGTTGGATAAACTTAAAATCCCCGAAAAGCTTTGCGGTTAGGTTTAAAACCTGTAGGTTTGCCCCCGAATATAGCTGTTAAAAAATGGCCAGACATTGGTGGAAAGCATTAGCGATACTGCTTCTTATATATGTAATTATCGCCGGGTTCACTGTTAAAATACCTATAATAGGAACCAATGGACAATCATCCCGCGGATTGTTCTTTCACGTACCGATGTGGATATGTATGTATACCATGTTCACTATCTCGATTGTCAACTCCCTGCTTTACCTGTCAAAATATGATCTGAAGAAAGATGTAATTGCTTCCAGCGCAGCTGGAGTAGGTACTTTCTTTGGCGTATTGGGTTTTGCTACCGGTACACTTTGGGCTACTTATACCTGGGGGGGTACATTGACAGATGATCCTAAGCAAATGTGTACAGCCATTGCGATATTGATTTATATGGCTTACCTGGTATTGCGGATGTCTATCCATGACCTCGACAAACGGGCACGCATATCCGCAGTTTTCAATGTTTTTGCATTTGCATTATTAATACCACTGACCTATATCATTCCCCGCATGGTGGACTCCTTACATCCGGGAAGTGCTACCACACCGGGTTTTGCTTCTAAAGATACAGATGGTTCCATGAAAATGGTGTTGTATCCGGCGTTTATTGGCTGGACTTTACTGAGTGTGTGGATCTTTACACTGGTGGTGCGTTATAAGAAATTACAGCTTAAAAATATTTTTAAATGATCAACAAAGCGTTTTCATTTTGCCTGAGCCTGGCCTTGTTATTAATATCAGTACTGGCAAATGCACAACAGCAGAATACAGAGAAAGGACCTGTCAACGAATTCTTTCGCAGCAATGATAAGATATATGTGATAGTAGGCGTTTTAGTGATCATCTTTACCGGAATTGTATTGTTTCTGATCAGATTGGATAGAAAGATCGGTAAGCTGGAAGAAAGAGATAGAAATAACCCATAATTGCTTAAAATCTAATCGTTATACCAAAACAATAATTTATGTCGCAAGATCAGCATTATAGCTTTTTCCAGAGTGTGGAAAGAAGCTTCGACAAAGCAGCTGCGTTCACCAAATGGGACAAAGGTATCCTGGAGCAGATCAAAGCCTGCAACGCCGTTTACCAGATTAAATTCCCGGTGAGAATAGGCGATTCTGTACAGGTAATTGAAGCTTACCGTGTACAACATTCCCATCATAAGCTCCCTTGTAAGGGTGGTATCCGCTTCAGCGAAGAAGTAAACCAGGACGAAGTAATGGCGTTGGCATCCCTGATGACCTACAAATGTGCCATTGTGAATGTGCCGTTTGGTGGTGCTAAAGGTGGTTTGAAAATCAATCCCCGCAACTATACTCCCTTCCAGCTGGAAGCTATTACCCGTCGTTATACGGCTGAACTGGTAAAGAAAAACTTTATCGGCCCCGGTACAGACGTTCCGGCTCCTGACTATGGAACCGGTGAAAGAGAAATGAGCTGGATACTGGATACTTACATGAGCTTACGTCCGGGTGAAATTGACGGTTATGGTTGCGTTACCGGTAAACCTGTATCACAGGGTGGTGTACGTGGTCGTACAGAAGCTACTGGTTTAGGTGTTTTCTACGGTTTACGTGAACTGTGCAATATCAAGGAAGATATGGACCGTTTGGGCCTGACTACTGGTATTGAAGGTAAACGTGTGATTGTACAGGGTATGGGTAACGTGGGCTACCACGCTGCTAAATACTTCCACGAAGCAGGTGCTAAAGTTATCTGTCTGATCGAGTGGGATGGTGCTATCTTCAACGAACAGGGTCTGAATCCTGATGAAGTGCTGATGCACAAAAAAGCTACCGGTTCTATCATCAACTTCGCCGGTGCTACCAACCTGAATAAAAATACAGACGGTCTGGAACTGGATTGCGAAATCCTGATCCCAGCTGCCCTGGAAAATGTAATTGATAAACATAACGCGCCTAATGTAAAGGCAAAAATCATCGGGGAAGCTGCCAATGGTCCGTTAACACCGGAAGCAGATGAAATCCTGAATAAGAAAGGGGTAATCGTTGTTCCGGATATGTTCCTGAATGCCGGTGGTGTAACCGTTTCTTACTTCGAGTGGTTGAAAAACCTGAGCCACGTGCGTTATGGCCGTTTAGGAAAACGCTTTGATGAGAATATGAACATTCATATCCTGCAAACCATCGAAGACCTGACTGGTAAAAAAGTATCTGAGAAAGAAAGGAAATTCATCGGACACGGTGCGGATGAAGTGGATCTGGTATATTCCGGTTTGGAAGAAACCATGCACGCTGCACTCCACGAAGTACGTGATGTGATGATGGCAAATCCGCAGATTCATGATATGCGTACTGCTGCTTATGTAGTAGCTATCAATAAAGTAGGTGCTGCTTACGAGCAACTGGGTATTTTCCCTTGATGCTACGCGATCAATAATTTTTGTAGCCTCCGCCTTTGGCGGAGGTTTTTTTTGAGGGTGCTTTGTTACTCAAATGCCGGCAACGCATGCAGAAACCGCCACTTGTTTTCCGTGGCGATATAATTGCCGCAAAAGGTATGAGTACCATTGGTAATTACCAGAAAAGTAGCCGGTATTACCATATTGTAGCGAATCACCTGTTGCATGGTTTGCTCGGTGAGCGGCACATTCATTTCCTTGCACTCTACCAGCATCCAGGGTTGCATCGCACGATTGTAGATCACGATATCATACCGCTTCTTCATCTCTCCCAAAAAAATTTCTTTTTCAATACCTATCAGCGAAGCCGGGTATTGTAGTACCTGCACCAGGTAGTTGAGAAAATTTTGCCGCACCCATTCTTCCGGGGTTAATACCACATATTTTTTACGATAGCGGTCAAAGATCAGTTCTTTGTCGCCTTCTCTGGTAATCTTAAAATCTGGTGGTGGGAAGCTGATAGCGATCAAGGTGCGATTGATTTTAATACGGTTGCGAAGATAGTCACATTAGGATAATATTGCCGTTAGCGAACAAAACCTTATATTTGCGTGTCAAAAGGCTATGAAGACAAAAGAAGAAATTGTAGCTAATTGGCTGCCCCGCTACACGGGTGAGAAACTGGACCAATTCGGGTCACACATCCTCCTCACCAATTTCAGTAACTATGTAACTATGTTTGCCGAATGGAACAACGTTGAAATCGTTGGCGCCGGTAAACCCATGCAGTGCGCTACTGCAGGCGATATCACCATCATTAACTTCGGGATGGGAAGTCCCGGTGCTGCTACCGTGATGGACCTTTTATCTGCCATCTCTCCCAAAGCGGTATTATTCCTCGGAAAATGCGGTGGATTGAAAAAGAAAAACAACATCGGCGACCTGATACTGCCTATCGCAGCCATCAGGGGAGAAGGTACCAGCAACGACTATTTCCCGCCGGAAGTACCTGCACTGCCAGCATTCGCCCTGCAGAAGGCCATTTCCACGACCATCCGCGACTCCGGTTACGACTATTGGACAGGCACCTGCTATACTACTAACCGCCGCGTATGGGAGCATGACGGCGAATTCAAGCAATACCTCGAAAAGATCAGGGCCATGGCAGTGGACATGGAAACCGCTACTATTTTTTCTGTGGGTTTCTATAATAAAATTCCTACCGGCGCTTTATTGCTCGTATCTGACCAGCCCATGGTGCCAGAAGGCGTGAAAACGGAAGAAAGCGACAAAAAAGTGACTACTAAATTTGTGGAACGTCACCTGAAAGTGGGGATCGACTCTTTACAGAAGCTGATCGACAGTCACCAAACCGTGAAGCACCTGCGTTTTTAGAATTGTTGTATCTTCCCGCTATGCTTTCCACGCGGGTAGAGATACAGGACCTGGCCGTTACTTTCCGGTCAGGCCCCACCACAACAACAGCCGTTAATCACATTTCCCTTTCCATTGGTAAGGGAGAAATAGTGGGTGTAGTAGGAGAATCCGGTTCGGGTAAATCTGTTACGGCGCTCTCGCTCATGCGGCTGATAGACATGCCCGGCGTCATCTCCGGAGGAAAAATCCTTTACCAGGCAACAGATGAAGTAGCAGTAGATCTGCTACAATTGCCCGCTGCAGACATGCGCAGCTACCGGGGCAATGAAATAGCCATGATATTTCAGGAGCCGATGACGGCTCTTAATCCGCTACATACCTGCGGCGATCAGGTAGCGGAAGTCATTCGCCAGCATAACCATCCCACCCGCGCAGCTACCCGGGAACAGGTAATTGCCCTCTTCGAAAAAGTAAAACTGCCTGATCCTGCCGGCATCCTGAATCGTTATCCACATGAATTGTCCGGTGGTCAAAAGCAGCGGGTCATGATTGCCATGGCTATTTCCTGCCATCCCCGCCTGCTGATAGCCGATGAACCTACCACCGCCTTAGATGTCACCGTGCAGAAGGCCATCCTGGAATTACTCCGGGAGCTACAACAGCAAATGGATATGAGCGTGATCTTCATTACACACGATCTGGGCGTGGTGGCTGAAATTGCCAGCAGGGTAGTGGTGATGTATAAAGGAAATATTGTAGAAACGGGAGAAGTGAAAGCCGTGTTTCAGCATCCGCAACACCCTTATACCAAAGGGCTGCTGGCTTGCAGGCCCCCATTGGATAAGCGTTTGGTACGACTCCCGGTGATCCGCGACTTCATGGAAACAGACTCACAGGGACAGATATACGAAAAAGCCGGCGCCATCCAGGAGCTGGTACATTCGCTGGTGATTCCGCCGGCTATGTTACAACAACGGGAGCAACAACTGGTGGCAGCTCCGCCATTGCTGCAGGTAACCGGACTTAAAACCTGGTTCCCGGTGAAGAAAAGCATTACCGGCAAAGTGCTGCAATGGGCAAAGGCCGTAGACGATGTGAGCTTTGAAGTAAAAACGGGCGAAACCCTTGGCCTGGTAGGAGAATCCGGCTGTGGTAAAACTACCCTGGGAAGATCTTTGTTAAGATTAATACCCCCCACGGCCGGACAAATTATTTATAAAGGGCAAGACATCGGCAGCTTATCACCGGGTGAAATGAGGGCATTGCGCAAGGATATGCAGTTGATTTTCCAGGACCCGTATGCTTCGCTGAATCCGCGCCAAACCATTGGAGCGGCTATTCTGGAGCCCATGCAGGTGCATGGTTTGTATGGAAATGAACGTAGTCAGCGGGAAAGAGTAGTAGCGTTACTGGAGAAGGTAAACCTGCCAGCCGATTACTATCACCGGTATCCGCACGAATTTTCAGGTGGGCAGCGGCAGCGGATTGTGATTGCGCGCGCATTGGCGGTGGAGCCATCGTTCATTATCTGTGATGAGTCGGTGGCGGCGCTGGATGTGAGTATACAGGCGCAGGTGCTGAATTTGCTGATCCGTTTACGGGAGGAGCTGGGCTTCACCTGTATTTTTATTTCCCATGATTTGTCGGTGGTACGGTTTATCAGCGACCGGATGATGGTGATGCAGCGGGGGAAAATAGTAGAAATGGGGGCGGCAGATGCTGTTTATAATTACCCACAGGAACCTTATACCCGACAACTGATTGCAGCTATTCCTAAAGGAATGTAATATATAATTATCTGATTAATACGCTTTCTATATCATTTTTTGATGATGTTGATATTAATCGGTAGTTTTGCACCTCTAAAAATTCATTCATACCGTAATATGAAACTATCACAGTTCAAATTCGATCTTCCTTTAAATCTGATCGCCCAGCACCCAAGCAAGACAAGAGATGAATCACGTTTAATGGTGGTACATCGTAATACCGGCAAAATTGAGCACAAAGTATTCAAAGACATCCTTGGTTATTTCAATGACAAGGACGTAATGATTGTGAACAATACGAAGGTATTTCCTGCGAGATTGTATGGTCGTAAAGAAAAGACAGGAGCAAAAATTGAGGTATTCCTGCTGCGTGAGCTGAACAAGCAAAACCGCCTGTGGGATGTAATTGTTGACCCGGCCCGTAAAATTCGTGTAGGCAACAAATTGTATTTTGGCGATGACGAAACGTTGGTGGCAGAAGTAATTGATAACACTACTTCCAGAGGCCGTACTATTCGTTTTTTATTTGAGGGTAATGATGATGAGTTCAAACAGGTGTTAGATCAGCTGGGTGAAACGCCATTGCCTAAGTATATTAAACGTAAGCCGGAAGATGAAGATAAAGAGCGTTATCAAACGGTGTATGCCAAGTACGAAGGCGCTGTAGCTGCACCTACCGCAGGTTTGCACTTCAGCCGGGAGTTGATCAAGCGTTTGGAAATCAAAGGTGTTAAGTTTGCAGAAGTAACGCTGCACACTGGTTTAGGTACTTTCCGCCCAATTGAGGTAGAAGACCTGAGCAAGCACAAAATGGATGCGGAGTATTTTCACATCGAAGATCATGCTGTGAAAGTGGTGAACAAAGCGAAGGAAGAGAACCGCAGAATCTGCGCAATCGGTACTACCTCTGTTCGTGCCGTAGAATCTTCTGTGACTGCGCAAAACCACCTGAAGGCTGCTGAAGGATGGACTAACACCTTCATTCATCCGCCTTACGAATTTGCTATTCCAAATGCAATGGTAACGAACTTCCACCTGCCTAAGACCAGCTTACTGATCATGACCTGCGCCTTTGCAGGATATGACCTGGTAATGGAAGCTTATCAGCAGGCTATTAAGGAAAAATACCGTTTCTTCAGCTATGGCGATGCCATGTTGATCGTTTAAAAAAGTTATGAATTACGAATTGCATATTTCAGATTACTCCCGTAGCCTGGAATAGGTAATTCGTAATTCTTTTTTATATGGAATATAAAAAAGTAGCCATCATTGTTGCCGGAGGCTCCGGTACCCGGATGCAGAGTACTGTCCCAAAACAGTTTCTGGACCTGTCAGGAAAACCTGTCCTATACCACACTATTACTGCTTTCGCCACTGCTTTTCCGGATATGGAAATTGTATTGGTACTGCCGGAAGCTCACTTCACTTTTGCCAGCGATTTATTATCTGCCTTTGAACAACGGCCGGCTATTACCATTGTAAACGGAGGAGCAACCCGTTTCCATTCCGTAAAAAATGGGTTACAACAAGTGACCACACCATCTGTGGTATTTGTACATGACGGCGTACGTCCGTTGGTATCTCCTACGTTGATCCGTCACTGTTATGAAGCTGCTATCAGCCATGGTAGTGCTATTCCTGTTGTGGATATGAAAGATAGTATCCGGGAGATAACAGACGGCAATAATGCTGCTGTGGATCGTGATCGTTTCAAAATCATTCAAACCCCTCAAACCTTTCTTTCGGAATTAATTCTGCCTGCTTTTGAACTGCCGTTTGATCCGTTATTTACGGATGAAGCTACGGTAGTGGAGCGACTGGGACATCCCGTGTACCTGGTGGCAGGAGAGGAATCTAATATCAAAATTACCAAACCACTGGATCTGACGATTGCGGAAGCGCTGTTGAAAGACAGGCAAGCGGCTGTATAAAATCAGTTGCTTTTAATAATATCTGTGGAAGCCAACGGCGGCTGCTTTTGCGGTGTCAGTAAAAGGAATAGATGCTACAATCATGCGATTGGTAAAGGTATCGCATTTGGTCACGTTGGCAGCGCCCTGGAATATTTGTCCCTGGATGGTAACGTATTCATGTTTAATATTTTGTTTGGTCAGCCAGTTGGCAATGGTGTCGCTGGTGGTGGTTAATGCTTTACCCCAGGGATCATTGCAGAGGGTTTCTTTATGCGACATATAGGCTGCAACAGGAGGAGGGGGATCTTTAAAGCAGGAGGAAAGTATTAGGGCCGCCGTCAGTACAAAAAGTATACGTTTCATAATTATTGGTTGTGTTATGAAAACGGGCAGACGGCGGCTATTGTTACAATAACAAATTATTTGGCGGCAGCTGTTTCAGACAGGCCTTTATTTATTTTCGCTAAAATCTGGTGTGCTACATCCATTGCCTGGAGGCCATCAATGGCATTGACCACTACTGGTTTATTTTGCAGGATGCTGTCGCGGAACATTTCCAGTTCCATGCGGATAGCGTTGGATTGTTTGATTTCCGGGTTATCGATCGCGATGGTTTTTTTGCCATTGTTGGTTTCGATATCCAGGGTAAATAAGCCTTCGTCTTCTGGTGTTTTGAGTTTGATGATCTCTGCTTTTTTATCCAGGAAGTCGATGCCGATATAGGCGTCTTTCTGGAAGAGGCGCATTTTGCGCATTTTCTTCAGGGAGATGCGGCTGGAAGTGAGATTGGCTACGCAACCATTATGGAATTCGATGCGTACGTTGGCGATATCCGGTGTGTCGCTCATTACGGCTACACCACTGGCGGAGATGCGGCTAACGGTAGATTTCACGATGCTGAGGATGATGTCGATATCATGGATCATCAGATCGAGGATCACGCTTACATCGGTGCCACGTGGGTTAAATTCAGCGAGGCGATGTACTTCAATAAACATGGGTTTCAGATCATACCCTTTGAGTGCCAGGAAGGCGGGGTTGAATCTTTCCACATGGCCCACCTGGAATTTGATATTGGCTTCATCCACCAGTTTTACCAGTGTTTTAGCTTCATCCATGGTGTTGGTCATTGGTTTTTCCACAAATATGTGTTTGCCGTTCCGGATGGCTTGTTCACATAATTTGAAGTGGAGGGTGGTGGGCGCCACGATATCGATGGCATCTACCAGCTGTATGAGTTCTTCCGCCACGGTAAAGCGCGGAATATTATATTGCTCGGAGATACTGGCTGCATTAGCATTGTTTGGATCATAGAAGCCTATAACTTCTACGTCTTTCATAGTGGCTAGTTGAGAGAGGTGTATTTTACCTAAATGTCCTACGCCGAAGAGTCCTATTTTGAGCATATGGAATGAATAAATATCCGCGAAAGTAAACAAATATCATCATCTCAGATCACTCCTTCTTCTACAAGGCTGCAATAGCCGGTTTCAGAAACAATGATATGATCCAGTACATCAATATCGAAGAGGCCTCCCACATCTTTTATTTTGCGGGTGATGTGGATATCTGCCTGGCTGGGGCGGAGGCTGCCGGATGGGTGATTATGGCAGAGGAGTAATTTGGTGGCGTTGGCATCGAGTGCTTCACGGAAAATGATGCGGGTGTCTACTACGGTGCCGGTCATGCCGCCATTGCTCATACAACGGTGCTTCAACACTTTATTGGCGTGGTTGAGAAACATGACATGGAAAGATTCATGGTATTGATCGGCGAGCAGAGGCTTAAAATATAGGGCGGCGTCTGCACCGCACCTGATAACGCTTTTTTTGTGGATGGCGCCCGCCTGTCGTCTGCGGGCCAGTTCCATAGCGGCTAAAACGGTGACCGCTTTGGCATGTCCCATTCCACGAAGGTTTTTCAGCTGTTTCACATTGATTTTTCCCAGTTCAGCAAGATTGTTATGTGCCAGGCGTAGTATTTCTGTGGCTAATTCCAGGGCTGACTTGTGTTTATGACCGGTTTGCAATAAAATGGCGAGTAGTTCTGCATCGCTGAGGGTGGCGGCGCCGGTATTCATTAATTTTTCCCTGGGTTTTTCATTTTCCGGCCAATAGCGAATGGCCAGATAAGTGGCTGGTTTAGGGGTTACAAACATGACTTATTCCATTTACCCAAATATACTTCTCTTCCCCCGGTTTGTCTTCCACTCCTCCCCATTTTTTTATTCTATATGATTCTGATCATTATAAAATTGTTATATTGGGTATCGATCGTTATGGGAATTTTTCGGGAGCTTTTACCTTTCCGAGCAATATGATACAAAGCATGTTATAGTTGTTTAAAAACAACTATATGGAAAGCATTTTAAAAAAAATCAGGCTGGTACACCCAAAAATCATAGTTTTGCAACCTCTTTTCCACTAGTATCTAGTATGCAACCTTCAGTAAAAATTTTCACAGGCAACAGTAATCCGGCATTGGCCGAGAAAATTGCCAAGAAATATGGCAAGGGTCTTAATGGCGGTCTTGGCAAAGTAAAGATCCAGAAATTCAGTGATGGCGAAATTCAGCCGGTATTTCTGGAAAGTATCCGTGGCGACTATGTTTTTCTCATTCAGGGTACCAGTGCTCCATCAGATAATCTACTGGAGCTGCTGCTGATGATTGATGCTGCCAAACGTGCTTCTGCCGGCTACATTACCGCAGTAATCCCTTATTTCGGATATGCCCGCCAGGACAGAAAGGATAAACCCCGTGTAGCCATCGGCTCTAAACTGGTCGCTAATTTGCTGACCTCTGCAGGTGCTAACAGGGTGATAACCATGGATTTACATGCTCCGCAGATCCAGGGCTTCTTCGATATCCCGGTAGATCACCTCGATAGTTCCGCTATTTTTATTCCTTATATAGAGAATTTAAGGCTGGAAAACCTTACCTTTGCGTCCCCTGATGTAGGAAGTACTAACAGAGTACGTGAAGTAGCCTCCTACTTTAATGCGGAAATGGTGATTTGCGATAAACATCGTAAGCGTGCCAATGAAATCGCATCCATGGTAGTGATCGGAGACGTAACAAACAGGGATATTGTGCTCATTGATGATATCTGTGATACTGCAGGTACCCTTTCCAAAGCTGCTAACCTGTTAAAGKAAAAAGGCGCCAGAAGTGTACGTGCATTTTGTACTCACCCCGTATTTAGCGGAAATGCGTACGAAAACATCCAGAACTCAGTACTGCAGGAGATAGTGGTATGTGATACCATTCCTATCAAACCACAGGGGCCCGATTCCAAAATAAAGGTGATTTCAGTAGCAGAGCTGTTTGCGGTAGCTATTCGTAACATGCACGAAAACAAATCTATCACCAGCCTGTTTATTCACAGTCATCGCCGGGGAGAATAACGAGTATTTTTAAACATCAATATAAATTGTCTAAACAATGAAAACAATAACCATCGAAGGACAACTCAGGAGCGAATTCGGCAAAAAAGCCACCCGCCAGATCCGTTCTGAGGAAAAAGTGCCTTGCGTTATTTACGGGGGTGCAGAAACTGTTAATTTTTCAGCTCCTGCCAAAGCATTCAAAACCCTGGTTTACACTGCCGATTTCCAAATCGCAGAAGTGAAACTGGGCGCTAAAACTTACAGATGTGTATTGAAAGATCTGCAGTTTGATGTAGTTACTGACGAACTGGCTCACATCGATTTCATGGAGCTGGTAGACGACAAACAAGTAAGCGTAACTATTCCAATTAAACTGGTAGGTTCTTCTGTAGGTGTTAAAGCTGGTGGTAAACTGGTTAGCAAACTGAAAGCACTGAAAGTAAAAACTTTGCCTAAGCACCTGGTAGAAAACATCGAAGTTAACATCGATAACCTGGAGCTGAATGCAAACATCCGTGTTGAAGACGTGAAAGTAGAAGGTATCGAAATTACCAACTCTCCACGTATTCCTATCGCTTCTGTGGTAATGACCCGTCAGCTGCGTCAGGAAGAAGCTACTGCTGAAAAAGACGCTAAAAAGAAATAATCTTTTAGAAATATTTTTCCAAAAAGCCTCTCTACTTTTAGAGGGGCTTTTTAGTTTAGAATTACCAATTACGAATTATGGATCTTCGGGAAGATCTTCCGTAATTATCTTCTCACAAATCTGTAATTCGTAATTCCTAATTCGTAATTTTCTCAAATGAAATACTTAATTGCAGGATTAGGCAATATCGGAGATGAATACAAGCATACCCGCCATAACATCGGGTTTGATGTGGTAGATGCTTTTGCTGCCAAGCATAACGCGGTTTTTAATAACGATCGCCTGGCAGATGTAGCCGAATGTAAATGGAAAGGCAAAACCTTTATCGTGATTAAGCCTACTACGTACATGAACCTCAGTGGCCGGGCCATCAAATACTGGATGGATAAGGAAAAGATTCCAGTAGAAAACCTGCTCGTGATCCTCGACGATCTGGCGCTTCCTATTGAAGTGATCCGTTTGCGCCCCGGTGGCAGCGATGCCGGACATAACGGTTTGAAAAGCATCCAGGAATCATTAGGTACTAACCAGTATCCGCGACTGCGTTTCGGTGTGGGCAACAACTACCCCAAAGGCCGCCAGGTGGATTTTGTACTCAGCAAATGGAAAAATGTGGAGGAAGCGGTAGTACAGGAGAAAATTAATAAGAGCACAGAAATTATAGAGAGTTTCGCCAGTATCGGCATTGCCCGTACCATGAATGACTGTAATAAACTCACCTTCCAGTTGTGATGGCATCACTGATCGCTATCTGTTTTTTTTATCTTTAAAAAAAAGCGCATTATGAAAATTATTTGCGTAGGCAGGAATTATGCCGACCATGCCAAAGAGTTAAAGAACGAAGTGCCTGATGAACCTGTATTGTTCATGAAGCCAAAGAATGCATTACTACAAAATGGGCATCCTTTCTATTACCCGGAATTTACCACCAATCTGCATTACGAATGTGAGTTGGTGCTGAGAGTCAGCAAAAATGGGAAGCATATACAGGAAAAGTTTGCCGATAAGTACTATGACCACATTTCCGTAGGGATTGACTTTACCGCGCGTGATCTGCAGGATAAGCAAAAAGCGAAGGGATTACCCTGGGAAATAGCCAAAGCTTTCGACAACTCCGCTCTGGTAGGCAATTTTATTCCCATTACCCCGGAAATGGATAAAAAAGATATTAACTTCTGTTTATATAAGAATAAAACATTGGCCCAGTCAGGTAATACCAAGGATCTCTTATTTTCTTTCGACTTCCTGGTAGCCTATATTTCCCGGTTCTTTACCCTGAATATTGGCGACCTGATCTTTACCGGTACACCTGCCGGTGTAGGACCTGCTCAAATTGGAGATGGATTTGAAGCTTTTATTGAAGACGACAGCCTGCTGGAATTTTCCGTGAAATAAGCTTTTTGCCTGTTTATTAATAGAAGAATTGGCGAAGAAAAGCAGTTTTACACCTGCTTTCTTCGCCAATTTTTTTTTTGTGAGATATTGCAAAATGAGTTTAAAACGGAAAAATCAGTCGAAAATAAGTCCTTTTAAGCCCTTTTAACCCTAAGAAGGAATATTGGCATAAATAGTATCCAGGATGCGGGTGAGCTCCGAATAATCAGCTTCTGAGAGTGTTTTCCAGCCAATTTTTCGCATATCATATACCAGTGATTTCACGTCTTTATATTTATCCACACCCTCCGGGGTTAGCTGTAAATATACCTTGCGACGGTCCTGTGCATCGGTTTCCCTTTTTACCAGTCCTTTTTTTACCAGTAATTCTATAATGCGCGAAATGGTGGTAATATCCTTGGAAGTATTACGCGCCAGTTCGTTATGAGTAGTTTTTTTATGCTTATAGAGGTTCTCTATTAGCAGCCATTGATCCACTGTGATGTCCTTCTGTTGGGCATCGAACATTTTTTGCCAGTAGTTGCGCAATTTTTTAAGCGTAGCATCCAACTTAAAAAAAGAGGGATTACTGACGAAAGTATCAGTCATATTAATTAATTTGCATTAGCAACTGTTGCTATGGCAACTATTGTTTTTGAACCACCATCATCACCAAAACAGTCTTATTGTGTTTAAAGATAGCACAAGCGTTTCAACTTTAAAAGCGCCTGCCGTTAATCCGGAGCGTAACAGTGGCGAACTGGCTGAATTGTTAACAGCCTGGCGCCTGATGTGTGAAGCAGGCCAAATGGCTGCCACCTATGAAGCTAACCGGCCTATCTGCAAATATGTTCACTCCACTTCCCGAGGTCATGAAGCCATACAAATAGCCACAGGCCTGCAATTGCGGCCATGGGATTTTGTAAGTCCTTACTATCGGGATGAGAGCATGTTATTGGCCATGGGCTTCACCCCCTATGAGCTGATGCTGCAGTTGCTGGCCAAAGCAGATGATCCGTTTTCTGCCGGAAGATCTTATTACAGTCATCCGAACAGCCGCGCAGCCGATAAACCGCAAATCCCCCATCAAAGCAGCGCTACCGGCATGCAGGTGATTCCAACTACTGGTATGGCGCAAGGCATACAATACCTGGAACAGATTCACTCCGAACTGCTGAAAGCCAGCCCCGACAAAGAATTCCCAGTAGTATTGTGTTCCCTGGGAGATGGCAGCGTAACCGAAGGAGAGGTAAGCGAAGCCTTTCAGTTTGCCGTATTGAAACAACTACCCATTATATACCTGGTACAGGACAACGATTGGGGCATTTCCGCTACCGCAGCGGAAGTACGCACTATGGACGCCTATGAGTACGCCGCCGGTTTTAAAGGACTGGAGCGCATGCGGGTAGACGGTAGTGATTTTACTGCCAGTTATGCCGCTATGGAAACAGCCATCCACTACGTGCGCCACGAACGCCGCCCTATATTGGTACAGGCCAATGTGCCTTTGTTGGGGCATCATACTTCCGGCGTGAGGAAAGAATGGTATCGTACAGCGGAAGACCTGGAAAAACATGCAGCCAATGATCCCCTGCCTAAATTAAAAGCGCTGCTGCAAAAGCATGGCGTTACGGATGAAGAACTGGATCGCATTGCACAGCAGGCAGTAACGGACATACAGGCCGCCTTTGATAAAGCGGTGGCTGCACCGGAACCTTCGCCTGAAACAGTACAGGAACACGTATTTGCACCTGCTGCCATTACAGCAGAAAGCGGTACCCGCACCCCGGACACTAAAACGAAGGTGGTGATGGTAGATGCTGCCTTACACGCAGTAGAAGAAATTATGCAACAATATCCGGAAGCCATATTTTTTGGACAGGATGTAGGACGCAGACTGGGAGGCGTTTTCCGCGAAGCAGCTACCCTGGGTGATAAATTTGGCAGCCATCGTGTATACAACACCGCGATACAGGAAGCGTATATTATAGGCGCCACTGCAGGGCTTTCTGCCGTAGGCGTAAAACCTATTGTGGAAGTACAGTTTGCGGATTACATCTATCCCGGATTCAATCAACTGGTAACAGAAATATCTAAATCATGCTATTTAAGTAATGGTAAATATCCCGTGCAAACGTTGATCCGTGTGCCGATTGGCGCCTATGGGGGCGGAGGACCATACCATTCCGGCAGCGTGGAATCTACCTTACTGAGCATCAAAGGCATTAAAGTGGTATACCCCTCCAATGCTGCCGACATGAAAGGCTTGATGAAAGCTGCTTTCCTCGACCCTAACCCGGTGGTGATGCTGGAACACAAGGGTCTTTACTGGAGCAAGGTGCCGGGCACGCTGGAAGCCATGACAGTAGAACCTGCGGCTGACTACGTATTGCCGATGGGAAAAGGGAATGTGGTATTACATGCGCATCCTAAAGATATTTCACGTGGTAACGCCATCTGTATCATTACTTACGGTATGGGCGTATACTGGGCTAAAGCAGCTGCCAAAGCGTATCCTGGTAATGTTACTATTGTAGACCTGCGCACCTTGTTCCCACTGGATGAAGCGCTGGTATTTGACATGGTACAGCAACATGGAAAGTGCCTGATCCTCACAGAAGAACAACTCAATAATTCCTTTGCACAGGCACTTGCCGGTCGTATTCAAAAGGCCTGCTTCCGTTACCTGGATGCTCCTGTATTTACCATGGGCGCCATGGACTTGCCGGCTATCCCGTTGAACACCGGTCTGGAAGCCGCTATGCTGCCTACCGCAGAAAAAGTGGAAGCCGCCATCAAAGAATTATTAGCTTATTAATACTAGATAATTATGAGTAAGGAAGCGCGTTTACGTGCTTCCTTACATTTTGTTAAATGTTTTCCCACCGCCCCGGCATCCCTTCATTTTTTCTATCTTTTGGCAATGAAAGCCAATGTTACTGACCTTGAGATAGAAAAACAACTACTCCCATTATTTGATACTACCGGCAATATCAGCGCCCGCCGGGCATTGATCAATGTATTGCTGGAACTACCCGAAACGAAGGAAGAAGTATACCAACGGCAACAACTTATTCAGTCGTTCATTACTAACGGATACGTATATACGCAAATTACTTACTCCCGCCAGGATTATGAGGAAGTATTACAGGCATTCAAACAAATAAATGATCAGTACTATTATTACGATAGCTCCCCTACGATAGCTACGGTGCAGCTATTGTGGCGCCGCCATCATCGTTATGCCATGAGAAGCCGTCTTGCGCAGCTGGGACTTTTCATGGACTTGCTGCAGCAGTATTTTGAACAGATAGATGCGGCTGTTTTTCCACCGGCATTTGGTGAGCGCATGGCCGCATTGAAGGAATACCTGTTGCGGTTTCGCGCTAAAGAAATTGCAGAGCGCATACGTAAGAACCGCTTTGGTATCAAGGATCAATTGTTCTTACTGGACTTGCTGAACCGGCGCATCACAGAGAAAGAGGCAGCACAGCATTGGGAAACATTTTATGCTTACGAAGCGTGGTTGTCGCTGGCGAAAGGCATGGTGAAACATGGATTTGTTTTTCCTGTTTTCACAGACAGCGGCATCCGGATGAAAGATTTTTATCACCCAGCGTTGAAGCAACCAGTGAAGAATGACCTGGATACTACCGGGCCGGTGATGTTGCTGACAGGGCCTAATATGTCCGGGAAATCTACGCTGCTAAAGGCCATCGGGATTTGTGTGTACCTGGCACATGCGGGCATAGGGGTGCCTGCTACGTCGTGCAGCTTGCCTTACTTCGATTCCATCACGGTGATCATTAACTTATCTGATGACCTGAAACAAGGATACAGTCATTTTATGATGGAGGTACAACACCTGCGAAAGGTAGTACTGGAGGCACATGCAGGCAAACGTTGTTTTGCCGTATTTGACGAATTGTTCAGAGGTACCAATGTAGATGATGCCCTGGATATTTCTGCGCAAACGATCCATGGACTGCAGCGCTTTACAGGCAGCTTTTTTACCATCTCCACACACTTGTATCAATTACAACCGCTGTTGTCCACTGTAAATGCATGGTATATTGATTGCGTGTTGAAGGATGAAGCGCCACAATTTCTTTACCGGCTGCGTGCAGGTTGGTCGGACTTGAAAATAGGACGGATTATTTTTGAAAAAGAAGGGCTGCCAGCTTTGCTACAGGGAAAATAAACGGGATTATTTTACAGGTTTAGGGGTAGTGCCTAAGGTGAAATTTACTGTAGCTGTCAGGCGTTTCATGGCAATGGCCAGTTGATTTTCTACTGTTTTAACGGAGAGGTTTAATACGGTAGCTACTTCTTTATATTTCATACCGTTTTGTTTTATCAGCGTAAATACCATTTTGCATTTGGGGGGAAGTTGCTGAATAGCAAATTCCATTTTACGTACCATCTCTGCAGAAATCATCAGTTGTTCCGGATTGCTGTCGAATGCTATTTCCATTTTTTCTTCTTCTTCAAATACTACTTGTCGCGACGAAGCCTGTTTACGCAGGTGATCGATGGATTTATTTTTAGCGATGACAAACAAATATACTTGCGGATTCTTGATGTGAGAAAGGGAAGCTCTTTTTTCCCAGCAATGCATAAAAACATCGTTGGTAATTTCTTCGGCTGTTTCTTTGGAGTGGGTGAGGGTATAGGAGAAACGGAGTAACGTCACAAAGAAATGATTGTAGAAAGCCCGGAAGGCTGCCTGATCATTGTTCGCTGTGATATTATTGAATAGTTCACTTATTGTAGACTCATCCATTCCTTTGTCCGCTGATAATGGTTGCAAATTATATAACGTAGATTACGTTAAAGTTAACAAAAATAATTATCACGTTATCTTTTCCAGACTGATGTTATTTCATGATAAATTGATAGTATTCTCTCCTGTTGGCTGCTTCTGGCCCTTGTTAAATGAACAGAAAATTATTTTTAAAATCCTTTTGGGGGTTTTTCAATTTCTTTTCGTCCTTCTGTTGTAATTCGAAAAAATTAGATGAAGGAAGAACACCGGATAAACATTTTACTGGCCAGGAAACTTGCAGGGGAAGCTTCTCCTGAGGAGTTGACGGAACTGGAAGCATTGCTGTTGGAATTTCCCGGTCTTCATTATGCGTATACCATTGTAGAAGATATTCAGGTATTGAGAGAAGGGAATGGCTTTACGGCTGCTGAAGAACAGCACTTATTACAGGAGGGGCTATCTGATTTAGATCGCCTGATGGCAACACCGGCGCTGGCAAAAGAAAGACGGATGTTTCCCTGGAAAAAGGTGATGGGAGTAGCGGCTTGTATTGTGGTGCTGGTAACGGCGTACAGTGTTTGGCAGCATCCACAGAACAAGAATCTGCGCAATGAGGTGGTGACTAAAAATGGTTCAAAAACCGCTGTGGTACTGCCAGATGGTACCAGCGTAGTATTGAATGCGTGCAGCCATTTACGTTATGATGTAACGAAATTCCTGAATGGCGACCGGGAAGTAAACCTGGTGGGAGAAGCGTTTTTTGACGTGAAACATGATCCGCAACATCCTTTTATTATTCAAACAGAACATGCCAATATCAAGGTATTGGGAACCGTATTCAATGTAAAGGCTTATGCCGAAGATGCCACGGTGGAAGCCACTTTGCTGAGTGGTAAAGTAGAAGTCAGCTTCCCGGAAAAGTCAGCTTCCGGCGGACATAAAGTAGTGGTATTACAACCGGAGCAAAAACTAATCATCGATAAAAATAATAACACTGCTTTACCCGTGAAAGCAGCGAATGCCAACAACAATAGCAATTACACCATTACGCCTGTAAAGGTCAGCCAGGAAGGGGATGCAGCGGTTAATAGCCCTACTACCGCCTGGATGAATGATCGATTTGATTTTGATAAAATCACTTTTGAGCAGTTATCACACGATCTGGAGCGTTGGTACAATGTAACCATCCGGTTTAAAAACGACCGTTACAAAAGCGAAGTATTTAGTGGCGCCTTTCGGAAACAGAGCATAGACGGCATTCTGCAGGCATTGCAGCTAACGTCCGGATTTCATTATGAAGTGAACAGTAAGGAAAATGTTATTGACATATGGTAAACATCTTTTAGACACATAAATCATATTACTTTTTTTATGGCGGTCTGCAAATAAAAAAAGGGAAATGCTCGAACATTCCCCTTTCAAATTTGCTGGCTAAAACAACTAAACCGATCCACACAATCTGGTAATGGCCTAATTATTTAACCTAACGAAACAAATTTATGAAAAAAAGTCATTGGTGGCCTTCTCATATTCCCCGTCGGCGTATGAGGAAATTGTTACTAAGTATGAAATTAACTTCTGTATTGCTTTGTGCAGGTTTTCTGCAATTGAGCGCACATGGATTTTCCCAGGAGAAGATCAGTGTTGATTACAAGAACATCAACATTGCCAAACTCCTGACAATCATCGGAAAGCAGAGCGATTATACTTTTCTGTATAAGAACGCCATCATTCCGGATAAGAAGATATCCATCAGCATGAAGGATGCGCCCGTACGGGAAGTCCTGGATAATGCGCTGGCAGGCACTTCGTTAGACTATAAAGTAATGAAGGATAACCTGGTAGTGATTGTGGAGGCAGGTGATAAAGTGCTGAACATTAACATAAAAGGTAAGGTGACTGATGAAGCGGGCAATCCGCTGATCGGTGTAACCGTATTGGTAAAAGGTACCACCCATGGTGCGCATACCGATGAAAACGGCCGTTTCTCCCTGGATGCGCCTGAAAATGCCATACTGGAGTTTTCTTACGTTGGTTACGAAACCATGCAGATGACTGCCAAAGCAGATCAACACTATAATATCTCCATGAAAGCCAATTCCAGTGGTTTGAATGAAGTAGTGGTAGTTGGTTATGGTAAACAAAAGAGAATTAACCTCAGTGGTGCGGTAGACGCCATTTCCGGTAAAGAGCTGGAAAGTCGCCCTATTACCAATGTGGGTAGTGGTTTGCAGGGATTGATCCCTAACCTGAATATCACCAACACCGATGGCCGGGCCTCTTCTGCGCAGAAGTTTAACCTGCGTGGTATGACCTCTATCAATGGTGGTGATCCATTTATTCTGGTAGATAATATTCCATTTACGAGTGACGAAGTATCCCGGATTAACCCGGCAGATATCCAGAGCGTAACAGTATTGAAAGATGCGGCTTCTGCTGCTATTTATGGTGCCCGTGCTGCTTTCGGCGTAGTGTTGATTACCACTAAATCAGGTAAAGACGGCCGCATTGCAGTAACTGCTAATACCAACTATGCGGTGCGTACACTGGGAATGGTTCCTAAAATTACGACCGATCCACTCACCACCATGCTGTTAAAGCATGATGCAGGGGCCCCGTTATATAACCTCTATCCGCAATCAGACAGAGACTATGCACTGAAACTGCAGAAAGATCCTTCTTTGCCGAGAGCGATTGTGAGTCCAACAGACGCTAAGAGCTGGAACTATTACGGTGAAACGGACTGGCTGCATGAAGTATACAATAAATCGGCCCCGGCTTACACCGCAAATTTCAGCGTATCCCGCGGTGATGAAAAATTGAACTATTATTTATCTGGTGAATATTATTCACAAGATGGTATGATGCGCAATAATCCCGATAAATACGAACGTTATAACCTGCGTGCAAAAGCTACCTATACCTTTAATGACCGCTTTAAGCTGGGTACCAATACTATGTATACCAATACGAAGTATGACCAGCCGTTTGCTACCAGTACCTCCGATGCAGACATTTATAAAGGAAATACCAACAATTCCTTCTTCAACGCGGTGAACCGTACGCCTTCTTTATCTATACCCCGTAATCCGGATGGTACCTGGACATCAGATGGTGCCAGCCTGTTGGGAGTATTACAGGATGGTGGGCGCAGAACGGACACCTGGAGCGAATTTATGACGACCCTGAATGCAGAACTGGGACTGATTAAAGATGTATGGACCCTGAAAGCAGATGCTACGTGGAGACGTGGGAATAGTATAGGTAAAGGATTTAGTATTCCGGTGGCGTATCGTACCGGTCCTAATCAGCCGCTCAGCTATACTGGTGGTAATTTAACATCCGCTTCCAACAGCAGCAATGATGTAAAGTATAACGTATTTAACGTGTATACGGATTTTCATAAAACATTTAACCGGAAGCATGCCGTAGGCGCCCTGGTGGGTTTTAACCAGGAATATCATTACTACAACAACTTCTACATTACTGCCAACGGATTGATTAGTCCAAGCCTGCCTACTGCGCAATTAACCACTGGTCTGGTTAAACAACAGCAACGGATCGCAGACTGGGCAGTAAGAGGTGTTTACTATCGTCTGAACTATACTTTCGATGATAAATATATCGTGGAACTGAATGCCCGTAACGATGGGTCTTCCCGCTTCCGTGCAGACAACCGCTGGGGCTTCTTCCCATCTGCTTCTGCTGCATGGGTACTTTCTAAAGAAAAATTCTTTGAAGGGGTGAAACAAGCTGCCGGACTGGACTTTTTGAAACTCCGTGGCTCTTATGGTACATTGGGAGATCAACAATGGAGCGAATATGGTTATATGTCTTTGATGAAGCCGGGTAATATCACTACTATCCTGGACGGCGGACAACCGGTGGCCGTATTTGATCCTGTACCTGTAACCGCTACGTATACCTGGCAAACGGTAAAAACTATCAATGGCGGTATAGACCTGAGTTTCCTGAAAGAGAGATTGTCGTTTAGCTATGACCGTTATACCCGTTATACCAACGGTATGTTTGCTCCCAGTCAGAAACTGCCGAATGTATATGGCGCAACATCTCCTAAAACCAACTCCGCGGACTTGAAAACGCGTGGATGGGAAATGACTTTATCCTGGAGAGATCAGTTTAACATTGGTAAAGATCCGTTTAACTACAGTGTGAAATTGTTGGTGGCCGACAGCCGTTCTTTCATTACCCGCTATGCTAACCCAACAGGGTCGTTGATAGACTATGATCATTCTGATCCTACTAAGAGAAACTATTATGTTGGACAGGAGATTGGTGATATCTGGGGATTGGAAACAGAAGGATTTTTCCAGAGCCAGGCTGAAATAGATAAGCATGCCAAGCAAACAGAAGTTGGTTCCGATGATCAGAACTATTTGTTCTATGTAGGAGATCTGAAGTTTAAAGATCTCAACAACGATGGTAAGATTAACTACGGAGACAAAACACTTGCTAATCCTGGTGATAGAAGAATCATTGGTAACACTGCACCTCGTTTCCCTTATAGTGTGGACCTGGCTGCCTCTTTCAAAGGATTTGATATCCGTGCACTGATTCAGGGTATCGGTAAAAGAGACTGGTATCCGAATGCAAGCAACCACTACTTCTGGGGCGTATATGCGCAACCGTGGACAAACGTGCAACTGCACAACCTGGATCGCTGGACACCAGACAATCCAAATGGCTACTTCCCACGTCTGAAATCTTACATCGCGGAAGATGCTACAGAACTGGGTGCTCCACAAACCCGTTACTTACAGAATGCTGCTTATACCCGTTTAAAGAACGTGACCCTGGGCTACACATTACCTAAGCAGCTGACAGAACGGATCAAGCTTAACCGTGTTCGTTTTTACTTCAGTGCAGAGAACATTTTCACTATTTCTCACCTGAAAGCGAATATTGATCCGGAAGGTCTGGACGGAGCATTGTATCCTTATCAGAAAACCTATTCATGTGGTCTGAACCTGAACTTTTAATGAATTCTAAAATGTGCAACATGAAAAATAAGTGGCTTTTATTATCACTCTCTATATTAGGGATTACTGCAGCCTCCTGTAAAAAGGACTTCCTGCAGCGTAATCCACAAACAGAAATTTCTCCGGATCAATTTTTTAACACCCCGGCGGATCTGAATACTTACGTTAATGGGTTCTATGATAAGCAATTATCATCTCCATACGACGATGCCAATTCTGATAACATTTCCAGCTATACCGGCAGTGAAATGGATAAACTGGTGCGTGGCGCTATTACGCCTAATACCGTTGGGGGCTGGGACGACTGGGATCAACTGCGCCGGGTGAACTTTATGCTTGATAACGTGTACAGAACAAAAGGTGATGCCGCTGAGATCGCACATTATGTGGCGGTAGCGCGTTATTTCCGCGCGAAATTCTACTTCGCAAAAATAGCGACCTATTCTGATGTGCCCTGGTATGGTCAGGCATTGGGGGAGGCAGATGGCGCTATGTATAAAGCCCGTGATCCACGTGCCATGGTGGCAGACTCTGTACTGGATGATTTGCAGTACGCCGTAGCTCACCTGAAAGTGCCGGATAGCAAGAGTAACAACACCCGTGTGAATAAGTATACCGCGTTGGCATTGATGTCGAGGTTCGGTTTGTTTGAGGGAACTTTCCGTAAATACCATGATGAACTGAAATTGGCTGGTAGCGCAAAAAAATTCCTGGATACTGCAGTATGGGCGTCGCAACAGATCATGGATAGCAAGAAATTTTCGATCTATCAGAATGGTGATGGCGCTGCTTCTTACCGGGCATTATTTACGAGTACTTCACTGGGTGGTAATCCGGAAATTATTCAATGGCGCGACTACCAGGCTTCAATGGGTGTGGGAAACAATACGCACACGGTATTGGGCTGGGTATGGTCATTGAGCCAAAGTCTGGTGAACAGTTACCTGATGAAAGACGGTACTCCTTTTACTGATATCGCAGGATATGATAAAATAGGATTCGTAGGCAGCTTTGCCAACCGTGATCCCCGCATGGCGGAAACAATCGCATATCCTGGTTTTTCAACTACGCAGAATAGCATATTGTATGTGGCGAAACCGAATCTCGGCGGTTATGATCAGTTGAAATTCTACCCACGTGATCCGGCATTGCGTCAGGGGTGGGAGGCGAACTATACTGCTTTACCTATTTATCGTTTCGCAGAAGTGTTGCTGAACTATGCAGAAGCAAAAGCGGAGTTGGGTAGCCTTACACAGAAAGACATCGATGATACCGTTAACGAAATACGTAAGCGGGTAGGTATGCCAGGCCTTAATATGGCGGCTGCTAACAGCCATCCCGATCCTGTACAGGAAAATGGTGTTGGTACAATAACAAGCAGTAATAAGGGCGTGATATTGGAAATCAGAAGAGAGAGAAGAGTAGAAACTGCCTGCGAAGGATTACGTGCCAATGATGTGAACAGATGGGCAGCGGGTAAATTGCTCGGAAAAGCTCCACAGGGAATGTATGTACCTGCAGTAGGTGCTATCGATATGACCGGAGATAATAAGCCAGATATTGCCATTCTGCCTTCTGCCACGGATACTGCTTCTATCGCTGGTATGCCTTGGTCAGAGAAGAAAGATATGGCGCGTTTTTATTTAAATGAGAACTTCTATCTGGAAAATGGCACCAGTGGTCACATTATGTTTGTGGCAGACCGTGCTGGTCGCACTTTTAAAGAGTATCAGTACTATTATCGTCCTATACCGAAGGATCAAACAGTATTGAACGACAAGCTGAAGCAAATTTTAGGTTGGGAAGAGTAAATGATGAAGAAGGTAAGGGGGAAGGCTACGGTCTTCCCCTTTGCTATTTATATCCAGACATGGCAAAAAACAATGGAGATGTATAAAAGTATCATGCGAACAGCCTTGCTGCTGTTGTGTACGCAGGCAGCGATGGCCCAGGGTTTTTCCGGGAAAGTATTTACAGACAGCAACGGCAATAATGTTTGCGATGCAGGAGAGGCCGGAATGGCTGGGGTAAGGGTATCGAACGGTGTAGCCGTTACCGTTACAGATGCAGCAGGTAAGTTTCATTTGCCGGCATCGCCTAAAACCCGGTTTGTGTTTATTACCACGCCTGCCGGCTACCGGTTTACCAAATCGTTTTATCTCAAGACAGACAGCAGCAAAACCGCTTATGATTTTGCGCTGATGCCGGTAAAGCAGGCATCCGCTACTGCAGCGAAGTTTGTACGGTTAACGGACACCGAAACCACCATTTACAATAACTGGATTACTGAAGCGAAAGATTATGCAAAGAATGAGCAGGCTGATTTCATTGTGCATACTGGTGATATCTGTTACGAAGATGGTATGAAGTTTCATGCCAAACAGGTGAATACCGCTACGATGGGATTACCGGTATACTATTGCATCGGTAATCACGACCTGGTGAAAGGCCCTTATGGAGAAGCGTTGTATGAGTCGTTATTCGGACCGGTATTTTATTCGTTCGAAGCCGGGCCTGCGCATTTTATTGTAACGCCTATGTGGTATGGCGACTATGCGCCATCTTACACCGCAGATGATGTATTGCAGTGGATAAAGCATGATCTGGCTGCCACTGATCCAGCTAAGCCAGTCATCATTTTCAATCATGATCTGCTGACTTACGATACGCTGTTTACTATCCGTACAGACAAAGATAGCATCAACCTGAATGATCACCGCCTGAAAGCATGGATTTACGGGCACTGGCACATCAATTTTGCCAAGGAACATGGTAACACCGGTATTCGTTCACTTTGTTCTGCGCCGGCAGCCGATGGCGGCATCGATAATTCTGCCAGCAATTTTGATGTAATAGGCGTTAATAAAGATGGAATTTCATCTGTAGAAAGACGTTATACCTACGTGGAGAATCAAATTACGCAGGTATCACCGGCCGCTACAGGCGTGGCATTTGAAGGCGACAAACTGCTGGTGAGTGTGAATGCATATCACACGGCGGCCAACATCCGGCAGGTACTCTTTAGTCTGTACAACAAGCAAGGGCAGTTACTGAAGCAGTTACCGCTGCAACCCCGCACGGATTGGAACTGGGCTACTACTACCGCTGTTCCTGCTGCATGGTTAAAGAACGTATATACTTCTACGGTAGAAGCCACTACCAGTACGGGGCAAATATTGTTCAGAAGGGATACCTTCTCCCTGGAAAAAACTAAAACACCTGCTATTACCGGGCCTGTATGGCCAGAAGTGTTGCAGAATGCACAGCGCATAGGGGTGGTAGCTGATATAAGCAATAACAACAAAGGGCTCCACCTGTTATGGTCTGCCAACATTGGTGGTAATATCTGGAAATCATCTCCCATATGTGCCGAAGGCAAAATATTTGTGGGTACCCTGGATGATGAAGGTAATCACCACAGTGGCATTATTGCAATGGACGCCCGCACGGGTAAAATAGTATGGCAGTTTGCCACTAAAAATTCCATTAAACATAGCATTAGTTATGCTGATCATCTCTTGCTGGCAACCGACGCAGAAGGAATTACATACGCGCTGGAGGCAGCTACCGGTAAGCTGCGCTGGCAGCATGCCGGCAATATGAAAAGCCTGGCGTCTTACAATTCCGGTGGTGTTATACAAAATGGTACATACTATACCGGTGCCGGGAAATACATGCAGGCATTGGATATCCTGACAGGAACGGTAAAATGGACGAATCAGGATTGGAGTGGGGGAGAAGGAACCCCTGCGGCTATGGCGGTGCAAGGCGATTGCCTGGTCACTTCTTCCAATTGGAATCACCTGTTTGCCCATGACCTCCATACCGGTAAATTGCGTTGGAAGCGCAGTGATGAAGGGATTCGTTTCCGCAGCGGTACACCGGCATTTTATGATGGTAAGCTGTATGTGCACGGGTTGAATAAGCTGCACATTATTGATCCGGCAAATGGCCGTACGGTAGACAGTATTCCGATGAATGATGAATTGAAGACAATGACAGCACCGGTGCTAACGGATCAGTTGATATTGATATCTACTGCCACCAATGGTTTGGCAGCGTACGATAAACATACCAAACAGCTGGTGTGGCGCTTTGTACCGGGAGAAGCCCTGTTCTATACGGCGCCGTATACACAGCCATCTTCTGCTACCATTGAATCTACACCGTTATGCGCAGGCAACCGCGTATACATTGGCGCTTCCGATGGATATGTATATGTGGCAGATTTGAAAACAGGTAAGCCGGTATCCCGTTTTCGTACAGGCGCTCCCGTATTTGCAGAAATGGCTATCTCTAACGGATTGTTATATGTAGCAGATTTTTCGGGGAATGTGAATGCCTTTACTTTGTAGTCAACTTTTGATAGCAAGAAAACGCCCCCCCGCTGAAACCGGGGGGGCGTTTCTCGTTTTTCCGCCAATTGAATAATTGTGTTTACTACAACTATTCATTTCCTTTTATCAGTAGCCTGGATTTTGCGCCAGGTTAGGATTGATACTGGTTTGCTTGAATGGAATCGGGAACAATTTGTATTTGTCTGCAGATGGCTGGTGATCCCACCACGATGCTGTGGTGAATTTGCCAAAGCGGATCAGATCCGTACGACGCTTGCCCTCAAAAATGAATTCCCTGCCCCTTTCAGCGAGTAACTCGTCCATAGTGAGGGTTGAGGTAGTATAAGCTTCCTTAGGCCAGTCTTCCGCCTTAAAAGCCCGTTTTTTGCACGTGTTGATCAGGTCTACCGCTTCCTGAGAAGCCGTACCTCCGGCTTTCCGCATAATGGCTTCTGCTTTATTGAAATAAATTTCCGTGAGGCGGTATAGTACAAAATCGTTGCCCCAGTAGTTAGCATCGCTTTGTTTGCCGGGTAAGTACTTGGCGAAACGTGCGCCACTGTTTTCTTCTCCCTGTGTCATGCCACCAGGACCAGTTTCGCCGGCAGCATTTTTGCGAATTTCTTTTACAAAAACGAGCGGTTTATCTGAATATTCTTCTGTACCCAGTACGAGGCTGTCGCCCACACTGGTGCGCAGCGCCGGATCTTTTTTCTGTGGTCCGATGAGCATCCAGTTTTGTTTACGGAGGTCATTGTCTTTGAACGCATCATAGGCAGAAGGAATCACTACGATACTGTTGTTGCCATCTACATCTGCGTTGTAGATCTGGCGTTGGCGGTAGTGCCAGAAATCGCCTTGCCATCCGAAGCGGGAGTTACCGGCTCTGAGATCGTAGGTGAGCTGAAACAAGTCTTCCGGGGAAGTGCTGTTGGTGTTGGCAAAGGCGCGGAAAATATCTGGTTCCAGTGCGGGCACGGTTCCGCTGAGGGAGCCGCCTTCCCCTGCAATAATTTTATTGCAGTAGGTGATGCAATCATCCCAGCGTGGGGTGCCGGTCCATTCCTGTGCATTGAGGTATAATTCTACCAGCATGGCGTAGGCGGATGCTTTAGTAGCGCGGCCAACCATAGCAGGCGACAAGGGCTGTAGCCCGTCGATATTGTCTTTTATTTCTTTTTCAATGAACGCAAATACTTCTTTGCGGGATTTGGTGGCAGGAGAGGCGGAGTTGGCCACTTCTGTAACGATGGGAATGTTTCCATAGAGATCCATCAGCTTCAGGTAGTGCCAGGCACGGAGTACTTTGGTTTCTGCGAGCAGCGTAGTTTTTTCTGCTTCCGTCATACCTATCTTGGTAAAGTCCAGTGGTGTAAGGTCTTTGATGGTGTTGTTGCAGAAGCCCATGCCCCAGAACATGAGTCGCCATGGATTCCAGGCATTGTCTTCATTGGCAATCCAGGTGTGGTAGTGCAGGCGTATCCAGTTACCGCCATCATAGCCGTGGCGTCCTTTTTGTGGCCATGCCAGCTGGTCGGCTGAAAGCTCCTGCAGGCGCCAGTAGCCGGTTTGACCGGTAGGCGCTGCCCAGGCGCCGGCATGTGTGAAGGGACGGAGTACCGCGGACAATACTTCCTGGCGGTTGTTATAAAACTGATTAGAGATGATTTCGCTGTATGGTTTTTCATCGAGCTTGGTGCAGGCGCTCATACCGAGGGCCAGCAAGGCTGCGCTGATATATACTTTACTTTTTTTCATACGTTACAATTTTGCTGCGTTTAGAATCCGAGGTTCAGGCCAATAGTATAAGAGCGGGTACGTGGATAAAATCCTCTGCCATCGATACCGGAATCCAGGGCGGTATCCTGCAGTTCAGGGTCCAGGCCGGTGTATTTGGTGAAGGTAGCGATGTTGCGTCCGCTGGCATATACMCGCAGGCTGCGGATATATTTGGTGTGAAGCTGGAAGTTATACCCCAGGGTGATATTATCCAGTTTTACGAAATTTCCTTTTTCCAGGTAGTAATCGGAGAACTGTGGATCTGCATTGAGTTTAGCATTTTTACCAATGGCTGAAGTAAGCATGTTATTTGGTACCCATTTTTTGTTACCGAAATACATATCCTGCAGGTTCAGGATATCGAAACCAAATTTGCCCCGGAAGAAAATACTCAGATCGAAATTTTTATAACGGAAGGTGTTGTTCCAGGAAGCCATGTATTTAGGAATACCGTTTCCAATCACGGCTTTGTCGTCCGGATTCATGGTTTCAATGGTGCCAATGCTGCCATCTTTTTTGTAGAACTGCCATTTGCCATTCTCCGTAAGTCCTGCGTAACGATAGCCGAAGAAGGTACCCAGCGGACCACCTTCTACTACGCGGATCGCGGAGCCCAGGTTGCCGGGAGAAGGCAGATCGCCATAGTATTGCTCGGTGGTTTTAAAGATCTGGTTGGAGAATGACACCATTTTATTCCGTTGGGAGTTAAAGGTGAGATCACTGTGCCAGGTGAAATCTTTTAGTTGTACCGGTATAGCGTTGATCACTACTTCCACCCCGTTGTTGGAGATGGCGCCTACGTTGGTGAAGATGTTGTCCAGGATGTTGGACGGTAGTTGTGCAGTGTAGTTGAACAGCAGGTCTTCTGTTTTGCGGCTGTATACGTCGATGGAACCGCCTAGCCTGTTTTTCAGCAGGGAGAAATCCAGTCCCACGTTAAACTCTTTCTTCTTTTCCCATCTGAGGTCCGGGTTAGGATTTTTGTTAGGACCGTAGGTTTGTATCCATTGTCCGTATTGGATGTAGGGGCCACCCGTACTAAGAGTGATGATAGACTGATAACTGGGGATACCCTGGTTACCGGTAACCCCGTAGCCTGCACGTAATTTCAGGTTGTTGATGACGGTGATGTCCTGCATGAAGGCTTCTTTCGAAATCACCCATCCGCCGGAAACAGCGGGGAAGTTACCCCATTTGTAGTTGGCGCCGAAGCGGGAAGATCCTTCATGGCGCAGGATGGCCTGCAACATGTATTTCTGCTTGTAGTTATAATTGATTCTGCCAAAGAAGGCGATCAGCGTATTATCTATTTTGTTGCTGCTTTGTTTGGGACGTGGTAATGTTTGATCATTTAGTGCATTACCGGCGGAGATGTTCCAGTCCTGGAAAGCATCTGTCAGGAAGCCGTTGTTATCCATGGAATATTTTTCCAGGGTACTGTATTGGTAGCTATAACCGCCTAGTACATTGATGGTATGGTCGGAGTTGATGGTCCGGGTATAGTCAGCGGTGGCCTCAAAAGTTTTGTCCATGGCTGCGGAATTGGCTTTGTAGGCGTATCCACCGCCTTTATAGTCCTGTACGGAAGAGCGGGAGCTTTTGAGTTTATATTGACGGTCGTTGTACTCATCGCGTACAATGGCGCCGAAAGCGGACAGTTTTAAATCACGTATAGGCTCTAAGGTTATACGTGCGTCTCCGGAGTATGTTTTCTGATCTCTGTCGTACAGTTCCTGTTGGAGGCGGGCCAGGGGATTGTAGTTATTGAAGCCGTTGGTTTCAATGAATTTGCCATCAGCTCCGTAGATAGGGGCGGTGGGATTGCGTTGTACGGCTTGTTCAAAGTCGGCGCCGGCGTTACCGGCTTTGTTGTCACCGCCGCCGCTGTTGCCGCCGTTCAGGTTGGCTTTGTTGAAGTTGGCCGCCAGATTAAACTGCATGGTGAGCATGCCTTGTAGTCCGGTTTGATTAACGTTTACGCGGCCGCCGTATTGTTTGCGTCCATTTTGTTTGGCAATACCGTTTGCGTCGTTGTAGTAAAGTGATGCGCGGTAGTTGCTGTTAACGGTTCCGCCGGAGGCAGCGAAGTTGTGATAATGGCTTAGGTTGTCTTTGTCGAGCAGCATATCATACATATCCACATCGCCGCCTTTATTGTCGGCGCCTGGAATTTTAGCGTATTCAGCGGCGTTGAGTATGCTGGGTCTTTTGGCGACTGCTTCCCGTTGCAGATAGGTGGAGTAGGTGTATTGTGGTTCTCCTGCTTTTCCTTTTTTAGTGGTGATAAGGATTACGCCGTTATTACCGCGGGTACCATAAATGGCTGCGGCGGACCCGTCTTTCAATACATCGAAGGTAGCGATATCGTCCTGTTGCAGCAGGTCGAGGTTACCACCGGGGATGCCGTCGATAACGATGAGTGGATTTTTGTCGCCCGACAGGGAGCTGATGCCCCTGATTTGTATAGAGGCGCCACTGTTAGGGTTATTACCCTGGGTCCTGGTAACAGAGAGGCCGGCTACTTTACCCTGGATGAGGTCCATGGGAGAGCGTGAGCCGCCCTGGTTAAAGTTTTCCGCTTTGACAGTTGCTACGGAGGTGGTTACTTCATTTCTTTTCTGTGTACCATAACCAACTACTACGATGTCTTGCAGTGATTTTACACCTGCCGCCATTTTCACCAGGATTGGTGTGCCGTTGCCAACGGGCACTTCCTGCTGCTGATATCCGATGAATGAAAATACCAACACTGCGTTTGCTGGCGCCTGCAGGCTGAAGGTGCCGTCTGCTTTGGTGATGGTGCCGGTGCTGGTGTTTTTGATTTGTACGGATACTCCCAATATGGGGGTGTTGTCACCGGCATCTGTCACTTTGCCGGAAATTGTTTTGCCTTGCGAGAAGGCGAATAGCGAGATAAGCAGCAGGAAAGTACTGGCAATACTTACCTGAGCCCAAAACGTGGATCGTTTGTGCATATACATTTATTGATAGTGGTTAATAAAGAAGCGTTGTGGTATCAGTATTTATAAAATCGATTTAGCAATACAGCCACAGGCTATTTTGTTTAAAATTCTGATGCGATTTAAGTGGTTTTAGAAAATAGAAAATAGTCTCCCTGTGGAGATGTTACCTGGCTTCCGGTCAGGCTGGCAATGGTTTCCCTAATAATATAGCATAAGCAAAATACACCCGATACTTACAGTACTGTTTAATCAGCAGAATATCGATTTAGCTAACAATTAGAATAACAAGTTTCAACAAAAAACGTCACCGGATAATGCCTGGAACAATAAAATTTAGCTTAATAATTTCTTTCATATACGCAGGTTTTTTCCTACAACGACTCTTTAAAGATGATAGGCTTCATCTCTACAAAAATCGATTTAGCAATGGTTTCCAAAAAAAGATTCCGGAGAATCTGATCAATTAATAACAAGTTTCGATAAACAAAGGCACTTTCTCTCTGCTTCGGGAATAAAAGTAATACTTATTTGTATTAAATGAAATCATTTTTAACATTTTTTTTCGTTGTCGCGAAAATGTAATGTAGCATTTGTAAGAGAGTAGGAGTGGAGACTATTTCGTGGCGTACATTTCCCGAATAAGTTACAAAACAAAGCCTCCTGCATAGATGGCAGGAGGCTTTGCTCAGGGGAATTAAAAGGATAGATTAGAATTTAATACCGGCAGTTACCCGGAAATTAGTACCCGGTTCTGCCTGCCAATAGTAATAAGTATCGTAAGGTGCGCCAGCGTATAGATAAGCATTTAGCAGGTTATTGACATTTAACGCTACCGAATATTTGCTGTTTTGCCAGGATATGCTGCCATCCATCCGGAAATAGTCAGGAAGTGCCAGCTGATGAGCGCCGCCCCAGTTCCAGGTAGAACGGCCTAATTGGTACTGGTAGCCGGCGCCAATACCTACTCCTTTTAAAGTACCTTTCTCAAAGCGGTAAGACAGCCATCCATTGGTAACATGTTTTGCAAATCCCGGTACGGCTTCTCCTACTTTTTTGGAGCCCGCGGTATCTTTGGTGATTTTTGAATCGGTATAAGCATAGTTGAGTGTGAGATTCAAGCCCCGGGCAATTTCTCCGTGGATATCAAGTTCCACGCCTTTTGTTTCGCTTTCTCCTATTTGCAACGAGTAATTCGTCATTCCTTCTCCGTGTGTATCATTATCTACTACCAACTGATTTTTCCGCAGAATACGATATACCGCAAGGGTGGAGTTCCATCGTCCCTGAAACCAATCTCTTTTGATGCCAGCTTCTGTATTCACACCCAGCAGCGGCTTAGGAACAATGTTAGGATATATCTTTCCGGCTTGTGGTTCAAATGCCTGGTCATATAAGGCATATACCGAAGTTTGTTTATCGATAGATACGCTTACGCCTATACGTGGAGTGAGTTTGCTGTTTTTGCTGGTGTCATTATAAGTGGCGGTAGTATATCTGGCGGCTAGTGTAAGTCGCGCTACATCATGAAACAAATGGATTTCATCCTGCAAATAATAACTGATATAACGTTKATCATCCGGACTACCTGCTCTATCTTTTAATGGTACTGACCGGTCAAATTGTGGCGCCGGTGTTTGTCCATATACAGGATGATAGATGTTAAATGGTCCGTTGGGGCCATTTAATTTAAACGGTTGTGCGAAAACGGCAATGTATTTTTTATGCCCCAGGTCAATACCACCCAGTATTTTATGCTGTACACTACCTGTGCGGACTTCTCCGGTTACGTAAGCCTGCCCAATATAGTTTTCTCCATGTGCATCCCACATGCCTACGCTGCGGTACATATCTCCATTGGCGTGTAATGAATCCGGCCACATGGAGCTACCAATCTGTGTGAAATTCATATATCCCACCTGGGTAGTAAATTTCCATTTGCTGTTGAATTGGTGTTGGAAATTCAGGAAGGCGCTGTGGTCATTGATATTGGTAGGCGGAAAATTTTTTTCCGCTGACGTAAAGCTACGTGGCAGATCTGCGTAACCATTGGGGGAAAACACATAGTTGGCGCCGATCATGGCCATTCTCGAAAACTGGTAGTTATATTCTGCAGTAATGGAGGTGCGATCGTTGAACTTGTACATCAGCACGGGGGCAACGCTATAACGGTTGTTGTAGTCAAAATGCCGGTGGGAACGTTTCAGTTGCCCCATTACATTGAGACGGTATAATAACTTACCAGGTTTGTCCAGTTTGCCGTCCAGATCGATAGTAGCGCGATAGGTATCAAAGCTACCTGCGGTGAGTGTAGCTTCTCCTTTAGTAACACCGGTTGGTTTTTTAGTTACTACATTATAGAATCCACTGGGATCTCCGTTTCCCATCATGAATCCTGCCGGTCCTTTTACAAATTCAATACGTTCTACCATGCTCATGTCCTCTGCCAGTGGACCCCATGGCATTTTTACGTTCATACCATTCCGGAAAGCCGTTACCTGGGAGCCACGCATATTTATCAGTGCATAATTATCCCAATGCTCCAGTTTCGTGACGCCACTTACATTGCGGGTTACGCCTTCCAGCATATCGAACACCTGTTGGTCGGCCAGTAATTTAGCCGTTACCACCTGTATGTTTTGCGGTGTTTCCAGCAATGGGGTAGTGAGCCTTAAGGTAGGAGATACCGCATTCACCTGGTAGCGCTGTTGCCTGGAGGAAACTACAATTTCCCGTAGTTGTGCGTCGGAAGCATCCAGTGTAATATTGGCGGTAGTGATGTTCCCGGCAGCTACGGTAACTTGTTGCTGACTGGTTTTGTATCCAATCAGCGACACCTGTATTTGGTAGTTGCCCGGTGCTAATTTCCCAAATTCGAAAGCGCCTTTGTGATTACTGACAGCTCCCTTATTCCCGTTTTTTAATTGTACAGATACGCCCGGCGCGACGATGCCGTCGGAGGTGGTAACCGTGCCTTTGATAGCGCCTGTATTGTTTTGTGCAATAGTACCGACAGCTACCATCAAACTGATGGTCAGCAAGAATATATGTTTCATTGAGAGGTAAAAAATTTGTGTTCTCATTGGGACGAGAACGGATACGACTTAGTTGAGGTACAAAATTAGTGGGGCGGTAATGATGGCGTAAGACGAATCAGGAAAACTATTTATGTATTCCGGAAAAAGGGGAGCTGATGGGGGAGCAAAGCAACCGCGCCGTAAAGCGCGGTTGTCAATCATTAAAAGTTGGAAGAAGCATTTTCTTTAACAACAGGTGCGTCATCTTTTGCAGCCTGACTGTCGCGGGTATTTTTTTGTACTGCAATAGCGCCGAAAACGCTGAGCAGAAATGCAAATGCATAGAACCCTTTTTCACTGGCGKCCAGTGTAGCATTCCATAATCCTACTGTTAGCAGTATGATGGTGAGCAACATAGATACCCAGGCAAGAGAGTAGTAAATGTCGGTAACAGGGATGCCTTCGAGTCTGTCGCGTACGCATTTTTGTACAGATACAGCGGAGAAAAGGCCATACATTAATACCGTAAAGTAATAACCTTTTTCGTTCAGTTGCATAGTGTTGGCGTTCCAGAGGCCAATGACGAAGCCTAGTACACCTGCAAAAACTGCTACCCAGGAGGCGGCAATAAATGCCGTGGAAGGTTTTTGTTTCATTGAATGATTTAAATTTTAATAATGGGATTAGGTTAATGGCAAACAAAATTGCTATAGCATATTGAAGGCCCGGTGTAATAATACTATTTATTTTATAAAAAAAAGGGTGGGGTGGTGGTTGAAGGCTTTTTTTGCATGAATTTTCAATAAAAAAACATGCAAAGTACACAATTTATCGCTATCTTTACTATGAGGAATGAAGAATTGAAAAAGCTACAGGAACTTAAAAAGCATCTGAAAAGCGGTGGTGTATATCGCCGGGCTGATTTGGCTCAATGGTCTAATGCCGTTGACCGGCATATTGCTATGCTGGTACAGGAGGGATACCTGGAGAAGGTATCGGCCGGGCTATATCATGTTCCGAAGAAAACTGCTTTTGGTGAGGCGCCACCTGATGAGGAAACATTGGTGCGCACTTTTTTAAAAGATGATGATTTTTTGCTGACTTCACCGAATGCTTACAATAATCTGGGAGTTGGAACTACGCAATTGTATAATAAACGAGTAGTTTATAATCATAAGCGACATGGTGAATTCAGTTTAGGTGGCAAACGTTTTTTTTTTCATGCCAAGCATCGTTTCCCGAAAAAACTTACGCAGGAATTCTTGTTGATAGATCTGGTTAATAATTTAGATGATCTGGCAGAAGATAAAGAGGCGCTTTTAAAAAATGTTTTTGCGAAGGCCATTTCCATGGACACCAAACAATTAAAGAAATCGCTGAATAATTATGGTAACCTTAAAACCAGATCGCTTTTGTCTCCGTATTTAGGAGACAAAATGTGATTATCTATGTCGTCTAAATTTCTTCACGAACATAAAGATTTTGCTGATCTGTTAAGGATTTTAGAGAGAGACAAAGGGATTCTGGCTGGTCTGATTGAAAAGGACTACTGGATTATGCATGTTCTATATGGACTCAGGAAACAGAATTTTTCATTCGTTATGAAGGGCGGAACTTCCTTATCAAAAGGTTATGGCATTATAGACCGATTTTCAGAAGATATAGATATACAAATATATCCGCCAAATGATTTAAGTGTAGTGTCTGATCCTAAAAATATCAAAAAGGAAGCGGTAGTGTCAAGAAAGGAATATTATGATTGGCTTGCCGAACAAATAAAAATTGAAGGAGTTACAGCAGTGGTGCGGGATAGAGCGTTTGATAATGAAAGGAATTATAATAGCGGTGGCATTAGACTGTCTTACGAAAGCTTCACAGATAAAGTCGCCGGTGCAAAAGATGGAATTCTTTTAGAAGTAGGGTTTGATACAGTAACACCTAATAACAATCTGACAATCAGTTCATGGGCTTATGATCGCGGAGTGACTGCCGGAATTAAGATGGCTGATAATCGCGGAGTGGATATTGCTTGCTATCATCCCGGATATACTTTTGTTGAGAAGCTCCAGACTATTGTAACAAAGTTTAGGGTTGAACAGGAACAGGGGGTGGAAAAACCGAATCTGATGCGGCAATACTATGATGTTTATTGTTTGCTTGGCAACCCTTTAGTAAGGGAATTTATTGGTACGGATGATTATCATAGTCATAAGAAAAGTCGTTTTGCAGGGAAGGATAAAGATGTAGTACTCGCAGAAAATGACGCATTTCATTTGGCTTCCCCTGCGTTGCAAAGCCGATTTAAAGAACGATACGAAGCAACTAAAGATCTTTATTTCAATGGGCAATTACCTTTTGAAATATTGCTTGAGCGAATTAAAGAGCATATTGAACAATTATAGAACGTGGTAATGTTTTTTATTGAAAATTTTCCACCTTACTGTGTATAAAATAAAAAGCTTTTAAGTAGTCACTTAAAAGCTTTTTTGTTGGGAGTAATGTGGTCCTTACTTTCCAGCTATACTGCTATTCAGTATCTGGGTGATTACTTTTTGAAACTCCGCAGGTTCATCCTGGTGAATCTGATGGCCTGAATTTTCAAAATAGTATATCCCTTTCTTAGGTGCTTTCAATTGTTCGTAATACTCTTTGGTGATTCTTGTTGATGTTTGGATATCGTTTTTACCAACAAAAAAATAGATCGGGCAATCTACTTTCTTTAAAGTTTTTGGTAAGTCGATGTTCATTACTTCATTCCAAACAGGGGACCAAACTTTTGTCCATTGTAGAAAATTGGTCTTGAAATTATCCGTTAATACAAACTCTTTACCGTCTTTATAGAAGAGCCACTTTCTTAAATAGAACAGGTCATCATCATTTTTAAAGGGGATGTTTACCAACGCCAATTCTTTACTGGCGTCCGTATTATCTTTAAAATGTGTTTTCAGGATTTGCAGCATTTCTTTCTCACTTGCTAATTGGCTCACCACCGGATTGGAGGCAAAGTAACCATGTAATAGTTGAGGATAGTTTCTTACGATATAGAACCCTAAAACGTTACCCCAGGAGCTACCGAGTAAGTATATTTTATCCTGGTGCAATGTTTTTCTTACAAAATTTACGGCCTCGTAAGTATCCTTTTCCATTTGCGCAACGGATGGCTGTACTGGCGAAGCATTTAATTTCAATGTTTTCCCGGCATCTCTTTGATCCCATTGAACAATAGTGAAGCTATTTATTAATTCGTTTGTAAAAGCAGGCGCGCCTTTCATCATGGAGCTTCCAGGGCCACCCGATAAAAAGAGAAGGACAGGTCTGTTGTAATCGGCTGTTTTAATTCCTATCACTTGTTTAATGCCACCAATTTCTGTTGTTAGCAGGGTGTCAATTTGTAGCGTCGGTAAATTTTTCAGAAAATCATTTTGTTTAGATACGCTGTCAGCGTAGGTTTTGCTACTAGTCTTTGTATTTACGCCTTTACTTACTTTGGAAGAGGTTTGTGCTAAGCAGCATAAAGGCAACATTAACAGTGTACAGAGGCTCGTTTTTTTCATGAATTTTTTTTCAATTTTATTAGGCTAATATAAAGTAAAGCAGGAATGTATTTTTTAAGGGAAAATAAGTTGGAGAGTAACGTTACCTATTTCATGAGTAAGGAATTACCTAAAAGAAAAACGGCTTTCAAGTAATACTTGAAAGCCGTTTGTTTGTAGCGAGGAGCGGATTCGAACCACTKACCTTCGGGTTATGAGCCCGACGAGCTACCTCTGCTCTACCTCGCAATGTGGAGTGCAAATGTAGGTAATTAATTCAATCTGCAAAATTTAAATGTACTTTTTTCCCCGCACAGCACTGCATTTCAGAAGATTGCCTTTTTTGACGTGGATGTTGGCGTGCGCTGTGATTCTTTGCTGTATTGTGTTTGAGGGGATTTTGGTTGGCTGTATTTTAACTGACTGTATCGGAAAAATATTTTTTGTAAGATGATGAAATGACAAGATGTTCTTAGCAAATCAGGCAATTTATCATTCCATCATCTTACTAAAATATTTAAATCCGGCTCCTCCGCAAGCGCAATAAAGTATTTACCAGGGTGTCGATATCAGCGCAGGTATTGTAAAAAGCCAGCGATGGCCTTACCGTACTTTCTACGCCAAACCTGCGTAGAATGGGCTGTGCACAATGGTGACCAGACCGTACTGCAATGCCTTCTTCATTCAGGGCTGCACCCACCTGCTCGGTGGTGTAATCCTTGAATACGAAAGAAAGCACACTGGTTTTGTCTGGCGCCGTACCGATTAAGCGCAGTCCTGGTACGTCTTTTAATAATTGCGTAGCGTAAGTGAGCAGGTAATGCTCATATTGATATATAACATCAATGCCTATATGATTTACGTAGTCAATAGCTGCACCCAGGCCTACGGCATCGGCGATGTTGCCGGTACCTGCCTCAAAGCGGCCGGGGGCCGCATGATACTGGGTATGCTCAAATGTAACGTCTTTGATCATATTGCCACCTCCTTGCCAGGGACCTGTTTCATTGAGCAATGCTTCTTTGCCGTATAACACGCCGATACCGGTAGGGCCGAATACCTTATGTCCGGAAAATACGTACCAGTCGCAGTTAAGCCGCTGTACATCCGCACGCATATGTGACACCGCCTGTGCGCCATCTACCAGTACTTTAGCGCCGGCCTGGTGAGCCAGGTCAACAATCTGTTGTGCCGGCGTTACGGTGCCCAGGGCATTAGATACCTGTGTAAACGATACCAGCTTTGTTTTAGTAGTGAGCAGTTTTTGGTATTCTGCCAATATAATCTGGCCGTCATCATCTACGGGTATCACTTTAATCAGCAGGCCTTTTTTGTTGGCCAGCTGTTGCCAGGGTACAATATTGGCGTGATGTTCCAGGTGGCTGAGAATAATTTCATCGCCTGCCTGCAGGAATTGTTCGCCCCAGCTTTTGGCAACGAGGTTGATGGCTTCTGTGGCGCCGCGAACAAAAATGATTTCGTTTACGGAGGCTGCGTTGAGAAAAGCCCTCACTTTCTCGCGGGCGCCTTCGTAGGCATCTGTGGCTCTCGCTGCCAGCTCGTGTGCGGCGCGGTGGATGTTGGAATTTTCGTGTTCGTAAAAGCTGCTGATGCGATCAATAACGGATCTGGGCTTTTGTGTGGTGGCGGCATTATCCAGCCATATCAGCCGGCGTCCATTTACATGTTCCTGCAGAATGGGGAAGTCGGCCCGAACACGGTTGATATCCAGCGAAGGCGGCGTGGCGCCGGTAATGCCGGCGGTGTGTGCCGGCAGAAAATAATACGATGTAGCCGCTGATGGCAATTGCGCCGTATAAGTTGATACCGGAATACTTTGCAAGGCGCGCTGCAACTCCTTTTCAAAAGGGGAGTCATATGCAGTGGGCTGTTGTTGTACAGCAGAAGGAGAAATGCCACTACCCGCTACAGAGGCGGGAATGCCGCCACTACCGGAAAAATGAGGGTCCGGTAAGCTGGTGGGCGCCTGCGTTACATCGCTCACGCTGCCCTGTTGCAACAGCGGATCGGGAGCAGCGGTGGCATATGCCGGCGATAAGGGCTCATTACCGGATTGCAGCGAAGTAAATAACTGGTTGGCCAGCTTTTCCAGGGCGGCAATATCCGGGAGTCCGTCGCTATGAAAATTATTTGTATTCATGGTACTTGCCTATTTCTACATCATCTAATACCGCAATGGCATCATCCACCAATACTGCCAGTGAGCAGTAAAGGGATACCAGGTAAGAAGCAATCGCCTGGTGGTTGATACCCATGAAGCGCACCGACAGTCCGGGAGATTGTTCTCCGGGTAAATTAGGCTGGTAAAGCCCTACTACGCCTTGTCTGGCTTCGCCGGTACGTAATAAGATGATTTTAGACTTGCCGTTTTCTATGGGCACTTTATCTGACGGAATCAGCGGGATGCCGCGCCAGGTAATGAATTGAGAGCCGAATAAAGAAACGGTAGGCGGAGGTACGCCCCGGCGGGTACATTCCCGGCCAAAGGCGGCAATGGTGAGGGGATGCAGCAAAAAGAACCCCGGCTCCTTCCATACTTTGGTGATCAGTTCGTCCAGATYGTCCGGGGTAGGCGCGCCGGTACGGGTTTTAATGCGTTGACCAGGTACTACGCTGTGGAGTAGTCCATATTCTTTGTTGTTGATTAATTCGCTTTCCTGCCTTTCTTTGATGGTTTCAATGATCAGACGCAGCTGTTCACTGATTTGATTGTAAGGCTTGCTGTAGAGGTCTGACACGCGGGTATGCACATCCAGTACGGTATTTACTGCACTGAGGTTATACTCCCGGGGATTATCGATGTAATCCACAAAGGTTTGTGGCAGTTCCCGTTCATCCCTGCCGGAACAATCTACGGCCACATTACTTTCATCTTTTACTTTGTTGAGCCGGTATACGCCTGACTCTACCGGTATCCAGCTCATTAATCTGGTGAGCCAGCGTGGGGTGATGGTAGACATCTGCGGCACCGTACGGGTGGCAATGGCCAATTGTCTTGCGGCGACGTCGCCGAGTGCTGTCTGAACCTTGTGTTGAATTTCATCTGCCATGAGAAGTCAGTTTTTGAAATTTTAAAAATGAAGTTTTGGAAACAGGACGCAAAATGTGTGGTGGCTCATTTCTTATCCTGTTGGAGGGTATAGTGAACCTTAAATTAAGGCATTTTAACGAAAAATCCACGTTAATACTTCGTGATCAAAGGGGCGGGAGGGGCTACTACCCGCTGCAGGGTAGTAGCCATATGGGGTTATTAATAATATCTACAGATCTGAATAGTTGGTGGGTCTCAGGAAAGTGATCTCTGATTTGGAAACATTATGGGCGTATTCTTCCATCGCCGAGAGGCTTTTCCACTTTGGATCGGCGCTAAAGGCTTTCCAGTGTGCATCCCGGTCTTCTTTATTATTGAAGGTGGTCATATACATGAGGTTCGGCATCCGCGGACCGGAAATCACTGATCCATAGAATACGGCATTAAAGTTTAGGGTTTTGAAAATACCAATTTCATCGCCGGTATTGAACATTTTTACTTTATTCACATGGTATTTTTCAGAAGGACTTTCATAGCTGCGCAACTCATATACCCGCTCGCTTTTGGGCGACTGTAGTGACGGCGCTTCCAATACCGGCATACCTGGAAAGGCCTGTAGCAGGATAGATTCGATACGGGCATAGGGAATATTATTCCAGGATGCATCCGTATATTCGGCACCGTTAGCGGCCAGGGCTTTATCGGCTTGCAGTGTTTGACCCAGTTGAGTAAATTGTTCCAGCGATTGGTAAGGAATCAATACATAGATCCGGATATCTGCCGTATCCGTTACCACGGGCTTGAATACGCCGGCCTGTTTGATGCCAGCCCGATGTAAAGCAGGCAGGTATGCCTTTTCGAGATAATTATCTACCAGCGTTTCCTGGGCAGCGGTTTTCAGGTGGTAAATTTTAATCTGGTAAAATTGTCGCTCTTTGGCAGAAAGGGTAACAGCGCATAGCAGCAGCAGTGCCAATAACAAAGTGGAATTTCTCATCATAAAATAATTGTATAGGGAACAAAATACAGCAAATAAATCAGGATTTATAGTCCTGTTTGAATGCATTACTTTTGAGTAATATTAAAAATGTAGTTATGTCAGAACCGGTAATGTTGATAGACCAGCCTAATAACCGAGGAACGTTATACGCCGTAGTAGAGCAGGACGACAGGGTAGCTTATTTCTATCTGTATCCATCAGAATTATTGCAATCTAAATATAATCCGCGTCCGTGCTGGTTACGCAACCTGCAGGCAGCGCCGGAAAAGAGAGATACCGCTGCCATGAAGGAAGGTATGGCGCCCATGCTGCAGGCCGATTACTGTAATCATCCGCAGGGAAAGGAGCCTTTGGAAAAAGAACGGCTGAGTATAGTATGGATGGAAGAAGGAGATGGCGCCGCGGTGCTGTACGATGGGGAAATACTCGGCGTCATTCCCGGCTGGAGTTTATATAATGAAGAACATGCGGTGGCCTATGCGGCCGACTGCATCGGCGCCGGTGATACCGACCGGCTGATGCCACTGGGTAAGCGCGGGGTTAACGTGATGTACGAAAGGGTAGATCAGGCACAGGCCTTTTGGCAGGAGTGGTCCGATGAAGCTTCCCAGGCATGGGGCATCTTACAAGAAAAGTATATTAATGCTTATGAGGCAGCTTATGGCCCAATGGTAAAATACTACGCCATAGATGGAGATCAATGGCCACCCATGGCATTAGGAAAATTTGAAAAGGATGAAGTAGTGTACCTGTGTACCATGGGAGTAAGTATACGACCTATGCCCTGGGTAGAACTGTTATACAATGAGCGTTCGCCTGGTTTCCGCCGGATGGAACTGGCAATGGCCTTTAATAAGGCAGACTATACTGATGAGGAAATTATGAACCTGGCGGGTTTCATGTCTGGCCTGGCCGACCGTCCCTGGAAGCAGGTCACGTGGCTGGGAGAGGGGCATACCGTTAGCTCTGAAAGTCTTCCTCAACCGTACGAAAGCGTGGTGGCATCCACTGCTTTATATAATGGCCCTGCCGTTTCACTACCGGAAGTATATGGAGATAAAGTTAACCTTTATTGGTTAGTGCCTATTACCAAACTGGAACGGGAGTTTGCCCATATCCGTCCCAATGCCGGATATGATTTGCTGGAGAAAATGATTCATCACGGGCTGACTCATATTGTTACCAAACGGGCGGAGTTGCCTTTTGAATAAAAATAATACTTTTAAATACAGGAAGGCTCCGCACTTAGCGGGGCCTTTTCCTTATCTGCGGCTGGTTTCAGGAATTTTTTAAAAAAAGTGGAGAAAATCTGTAACGAAATGATTTCACCACCTACTAATGATGAAAAGAAACTTAAAAGCATATGAAAAAGACCCTTCGTAATATCGTCCTTGTTGTCATCCTGGCTTGTTTATCTGTAGGTCACGCATCTRCACAAACGTCTTCGAAAGAAAATTCGCTCTTATGGGAAGTGAGTGGCAAGGGCCTGAAGCAGCCTTCTTATCTCTATGGCACTATCCACATGATCTGCGAAAACGATTTTAAAATCACAGACAAAGTGACAAAGGCCTTCAATAAAACGGCTGCGCTGGTGCTGGAAGCAGATGTGTTTAATCCAAATATCGGTAGTGAAATAAAGGCGGAAATGATGTCGGATGTGCCATTGAGTAAAAAGCTGACCGCTCCGGAATATGCCGCGGTAGATTCCATTTTACAATTGAAATGTGGCATGCCACTAAAAACATTCGACAACTTTAAACTCTCCATGGTGATGTCGCTGGTAGCGGTTAAAACATTTCCCTGTGCTACCCCAAAATCATTTGAAATGGTGTTTAATAAAATGGCTACAGAACACAATATGCACAGAGACTACATGGAGGAAGTGGTGGCACAAATGCGGCTCCTGAATAAAGCCTTTACTGATTCACAGATTATAGCACAAGTGAAGGATTTTGATAACGCAGTGGACGGGTCTGCCAAATTGGTATCACGGTATAAAGCAGAAGATATTAACGGCTTGTATGCCTTAATGACCTCGCCTGAGTTAATGGATGAAAATACCATGAAATACATGCTGCTGGTAAGAAACAGCAACTGGGCGGAAAAGATGCCAGGCATGATGCAGAAAGAAAGCTGCTTCTTTGCGGTAGGCGCGGGCCATCTTCCTGGTCCTGGTGGCGTTATTGCATTGTTGAAAGCAAAAGGATATACTGTTAAGCCTGTTATGAACTAAAGCCCCGCTGTTTTGAAAAGCAAGGAAAAAGAATTTCTGGATTTGATAGCCACCCACAAAGGAATCATCCATAAAATTTCCAAAATGTACATGGATGCGGAAGATGATCAGCAGGACTTAACACAGGAGATCATTTATCAATTGTGGAAATCTTTTGATTCGTTCCAGCAACAAAGCCGCTTCTCTACCTGGATGTATCGGGTGGCCCTGAATACCGCCCTCGTATTCTTCAAAAGAGAAAAGAAGAGAATGCCAGTTACCGATATGATGCCGGAAGATATAGCAATAGAGGAAGGTGCAACGGCTACCAAAGAACTGCAACTGGCACACTTCTACAAGGCTGTACAAAAACTGGAAAGATTAGAAAAAGCTTTGGTGTTCCTACATCTCGAGAATTATTCGCATAAAGAAATAGGCGACAACCTGGGAATATCGGAAGGGAATGCGAGAATAAAGCTCAGCAGGGCCAAAGACAAATTAAAAGTACTTATTAAAAAACAAGGCTATGAATTTTGATGATATAAAATCTATGTGGAATGATGATAAGGGAGAAGGTACAGTACCTGATAGCGTAACGCAATTGAAGACACTGGCACTTCCTATAGAAAAGATCCGTAGAAGGATGCAGTTGGAATTATATATACAATTGATTAGTTTAGTGATGATAGGAGTGGCACCAAAATTTGGCTATGTGGGCCCGATAGCAGCTATGCCTTTTTACGTAATATATTTTGTTGCGGTAACTATTTCGATCTATTATTTTTCCAAATTCCATGTTTTTTATAAACATCTGAATACAAGCACGCTTCGCTCGAAGGATCATTTATACGAATTGTATTATGAGGGAAAATTGAATATTGAAATGTATAAATCATTTGCCTATACATTAATTCCACTGACATTGATAGGGGTGGGATTACGTATGACGAGTACGTCAAATGAGAAGATGAAGTTATTGTTTCAGGCTGCGCAAACAAATCAGGGGATGGCGGTAGCCCTGGTGATTCCCGTCCTGGTTGCTGTGCTGGTGATGATGTTATCGGTGAACCTTTGGGTGAAATTTTATTATGGAAGATACCTGAATCAGATAAAGGTAGTGTTGGACGAGTTTAAAGAAGCATAAAGCAGAAAGCAGAAAGCAAAAAGCTATTGAGGCGAATGACCATTGCGAATATTATCTCGCTTTGATCATTCGCCTCAATAGCTTTTTGCTTTCTGCTTTCTGCTTTCTGCTCGTCTAACGCTGGTAGCTACCCGCTACTTTGATCAGCTTATCCGGTGCATTGGTAATAATACCATCTACTCCATCTGCTATTAATTTCTTGAAATCACTGTCTTCATCTACGGTCCATGGCAGCACGGCTACTTTTTTAGCATGTGCTTCTTTTACCAGATCGGCGTTTACCAGCAGGTAGTAAGGGCTGTAGATATCCGGTGTGAATCCCAGCTTTTCGAGGTTGGCGCTGAAGCTATCTTTATTGCCAATTAATAAAGCTGTTTTTTGTTTAGGAAAAGATTGATGCAGCACCTGTAAAGTACGTACATCAAAAGATTGGATGATTACCCGGTTGGCAATCTTCTTTTCCTTGATCACCTGCATCAGCAGCGCTACAAATTCCTTTGGCGCCGGATTGTAAGTGCCATCGCCATCAGGGGAACTTTTGGTTTCCATATTGTAATACACCGGCTTCAGGTGATGTGCTTTTACATAAGCTTCCACGCTGTCGATGAGCACAGATAACAACGGTTTATGCACCATCATTTTCGCTTGCTGCGGAAAACGGGGATGTGGTTTGGTACCGGCATCATATTGTTGGATGCTGTCGTACGTCATTTTATACAGTGCCAGGCTTTTCTCTTCTGCTTTGGTAACATCCGATCCATCCGGTTTGCGCATAAATTCGGCAGACATATACGTATCATGAGATACCGCCACTTTATTATCGGAGGTAATAACGCAATCCAGTTCCAGTGTTCTGGCACCCAGTTTCACGGCATTGAGCATGGCAGGAATAGTGTTTTCCGGCATCAGCGCCATACCGCCCCGGTGCGCCTGTACATCAATTGATTGCTGTGCGAAGGCGCTGCCACAAAGCAGCGCACCACAGAAAGATAATATTATACGATTCATATCAATATATTTTTAGCATTATTTCAATAACCACATTTGCCCGTTGATATCATCAACATTGTTGTATTGGGCAATAGCAGCGTTATAGTTGTCTGTGTTGGCAGATTGTTCAGCCGTTGGGTATTTGTACCGGATGGCAATTTTACCATTGTTGCCGGTACCTACGCCGGTGGTAAATACGGGTACGCCTGTACGACGCCAGTTATAATAAGGCTCTAATCCGCTGTTGAGGAAAAATGCCAGGTATTTCTGTTGCAGGATCTGGGTAAGACCCGCGGCGTTATTACCCGCATATTTCACGGTGGACTGTGCATAGTAAGTATCGTAATCCACACTTACCGGCGTAGCCACAAAAGGATTAGGATCTGTTAACTTAGCGCCCGGAGGCAGGGAATAGGCGGTGATATTGCCTTTCAACGGAATATTATAGAAGGCCAGTGAAGCTTTGATGCCTGCATTGTAATACGCTTCGGCGTCGCCTTTAGGCCCTGTAGCTAACCAACCTCTGTTGATGGCTTCTGCAATATTGAAGCACATTTCGGTATAACCGATGATAGGTGTTGGCTCACCGGTGTAGCCGAGGAAGTAACGGTACCTGTTTACATAACCTATTTTCCCGCCACCATTCTGGCTGGCCAGTACGCCCATGTCTAAGCCCGGATCGCCGCCCTGGAAGGCTGCAAACGTACCCGGATTGGTGCCTGCTGCTACAATACCCGGCGCAGGATCAGCCGTAATAAATACGCGCGGATCTTTCAGCGTGGTTAATAAGCTGACGTAAGTAGCGGAAATATTGTTCAACGCGCCATCTGCAAATGTTTCCCGGTTCATGGGATATTTGTTGGTGGGATTGAGCCAGATATATTGCAGGTTGTCGGCCGGACCTTCCATAACCGGGTACTTTGTTGGATTATTCACAATATCGGCAAATTGTCCGGGTATATTGAGATCCGCTTCACCAGCTGCTTTCTTGCTGAGATGTATCAGTAATCTCAGACGGAAAGTGTTCACCACTTTTTGCCAGTTCTTCAGGTTATTGGAGAAGTACATATCACCGGATAAGGATTGATCATTGTTGGTGATTAACTGTGCGAGGTCTGTGTTGGCGCTATCCAGCCAGGCAAATGCCTGCTTGAATACCAGCTTCTGCGGATCGTATTTAGGCTTCAGGTTATTCAGTCCATTCAATGCTTCCGACATGGGAATATCACCCATCTGAAGACTCATCCTTGAAAAGAGATAGGCCCGGAAAAACTTACCCATAGCATGATAAGGGTTTTGATCTCTGGCACCAAATACTTTCGCCTGGCTTTCCATATTCACTACGTTGGTTAACGTAGCATAGAGATTATCGCCGGCGCCAAACAGGTACTGATTATTTCCAAAGTAGGAGTTGTTCTGTAGCTGAAACTGGTTAGTTCTGTCCATTTGTCCGCCTGGCGCATCTATCATGCTGCTGAGGATACCATTAAACAGCAGGGAGGCCGGTACAGACAACGGTTTGTTTTTATTCACATAAAGCTCATCAAAGCTTTTTTTGCAGCTTCCGGTAAGCAGTAGTGCGGTACCGGCAATGAATATATTTTTAAGTACTGATTTCATAAAATGATGCTGGTTTAGAATAAGACATTAACGTTAAAGCCAAATCTGCGGGTGGTAGGTGTTTGCAAACCGGAAGAAGCGGTAGCAGTATTATACTGTTCCACGTCAATACCCTTGTATTTATTGTCTTTATAGAAATAAAGCAGGTTTCTGCCTACCAGCGATAAAGTCAGGCGGCTGATGAAAGTGCGGCTTAACCATTGCTGTGGCAGGTTGTAGCCAATTACTACTTCTCTCAGTTTTGCGTAGGTTTTGCTGGTGAGCATGCCTTCCTGTATCTGGCCGTAGTATTGGGTAGCCCAGCTTTGTACGGTACTGGTAGATTTGTTAGTGGCAAATTGCAGGTCTTTGTAGTTGGTGATGTTACCATAGTTGTCATACTTAATAGGTACGCCATTGGATACCTGTACGCCATCGCCTACGTAAGTACCTTTGTAAGCGCCTACACCAGCATTGGCATCATCATCCAGCCTGGATTTACCGATCGCACCTTCTACCGTGGCGATATTGGCGCCGCCCTGCATGGTCAGCGAGTAAAGACGGTTGCTGATTACACCACCTACGCTACCATCGAACTGGAAGCTGAAATTAAAATCTTTGTAGCGGAAGTTATTGCTGAAAGACCACATGTAGTCCGCATTCATGTATCCGAGGAATTGTGGATAGGGATTTTTCAATGGCTTACCACCGGCATCATACACAATCTTTCCATCCTGGGTTTTTACGAAACCGGTAGAATATAATTTATCGGTTCTGTCGCCTTTCTGGAAGTAAGTGTTGTAATTGGTTTGTCCGGGCGGTAGTTCGTTATATACTTCTTTGAAGGTAGACCAGTTCACCAGTACGTCCCAGCTGAAGTTTTTTGCTTTTACAGCGGTACCCATCAATGACAGCTCATAACCTGTTTTCTTTGTTTTCAGTGCGTTAATGTAGTAAGTAGTATATCCGGTAGAGGGAGAAATTGGATTTGGTAAAATCTGTGGTCCATCAATATACTGGAAGGCGGTAGCACTCAGACCTAGCCTGTTTTTCAACACTTTTACATCAAGTCCTTCTTCAAAGTTTACACGGTTAAATGTTTTGATATTTGGATCGAAGATGCTGTTGGTAGAAAATGCAGCCGTAACGTTGTTATATTTTTTAGCTGTAGAGAAAGCCGATTGCAGGGAGTAATCCGGACCGCCATAGGGGCTTAAATAGTTATTACCATACTGGGAGAAGTTGGTGTTTAAGCTGTTGGCAGTAGAACCATTCAGCTGGCTCCATACATTGTAAGGTGTAGCGCCGATGTAAGTAGCGGTAGCATCTCCGTGTACGGTAGCAAAGGAGCCACGTACTTTCAGGAAGGAGATCACAGACGGCAGGTTCACATAATCAGAGACAACAGATGCCAGTGATACGCTTGGGTAGAAATACACGTTACTGCCTTTAGGTAACGCCGATGACTTATCAACTCTTCCGGTAGCTGACAGCGTAGCATATCTCCCGAAAGACGCATCCATAGAAGCATAGGCGCTGAGTACCCGCATGTCGGAACTAAAGTTATTCGTCATCAGGGTATTGAGCGAGTTACTGAAGTTGTATACCGTAGGTACCACCAGGTAATCGGTAGAAGTGAAATTAGAGTTATAGGTAAACGACCTTAAACTGGCGCCCGCCAGGCCTGAAACGCTGATCAGGTGACTCACCTTGTAATTATAATTCAACTGTACATCGGTGTTGTTCTCGAACATATTCCGGCGGTCTTCGCGATAGTCGCCCTGCCCGAGTGTTCTGGCGTAAGTATAAGCGCCCCATGGCATTTTTTCAGAACGGAACAGGCTATACGTGCTTACCTGTGTACGTCCGGTTACATCCAGGTGATCGTTCAGTTTATAGTTTAGGGATAAATAGCCATTGATATCTGTTTTGTAATGTCCTCTGAGCCAGTCTTCCACCATCATCCAGGGGTTGTTATAGTGTACGTGCTCGGGGAATACAATTTTCACATCTTTTTGTCCTGGTTGCCATTTGCCGCGGATGTCCGGTGCATCAACATTCCATTCATCACCGGTCCATACGGAAAGGTTATAAATAAGGCTGTTGGGGCCGTAGGTTACATCAGGAATATTAGGTGTGTAGGTTCTGCTGAAGTTCACGTCTGAGTTGAACGTCAGGCGTGGCGTGATTTTGTAGGTGGCAGTGGTGTTGAAGTTAGCCACATCTACGCCGGTATTAGGAACGATGCCGGTTTGGTGGGATTGCGATACGGAAAAGCGCAGGGCGTATTTCTCGCCGGTAGCGGATAAGGCCAGGTTGTTGGTGGACTGGAAGCCTGGTTTCAGGAATCTTTCCAGGTTGCTTTTACCGTTTACATAACCGCGGTTTACGTAAGGCGTTGGTTTGATATGTCCATTGTATTTCAGGTCACCGAAGATGGTGGTATAGGTTTGATTAGGATCGTATTCACCATCGTATTGCGGCAGCAGCTGTCCACGGAACTTAGGTCCCCAGAGCTGGTACTGGGCATCCTGCACCCCACTGCCAAATCCATCTGCATAAGCATACTGGCCATACATACCCCCACCATATTCGTGCTGCGTGTGTGGCATGGCAATAAATCCTTTATCAACGGAGTTGGTGGAATTGAATTCTACGCTCATGCCTTTTTTGTTACCCGCTTTTTTGGTAGTAATGAGGATGGCGCCGTATTGTGCGCGGCTACCATACAATGCAGCAGCGGCTGGGCCTTTCAGTACGCTGTAGCTTTCAATATCGTCCGGACTGATGTTCCAGGTATCGGAGCTGATGGGTACACCATCTACTACAAACAGGGTGATTTGGTTACCTCTCATCACCAGAGAAGGAGTACCCAGCATTTCTGTGTTGGCAGCTACGGAGAGGCCGGCCACCTTACCCGTTAATCCGGTAATAGGGTTGGCATCCCTGGCTTTTACGAGGTCGGCGCCTTTTACTTCCTGCACGGCATAACCGATCTTTTTGATTTCTTTTTTAACGCCTAAGGCGGTTACTACTACTTCGCTGAGGGCTTTGGTATCTTCCTGTAAGCGCATGAGCAGGTTGTTGGTAGCAGCGCTTACTTCAAAGCCTTTATAGTTGCCGGGCAGATAGCCCATGAAAGTAAAGTTCAGATCATATTTATTACCGGGTATTAATTTTTTGAAGATGAAAATACCTGTTCCATCGGTAACGGTGGAAAAGTGTTGATGGGTATGTTGATCAGTGGCGGTAACACTTACGCCTGGCAGTGTTTCACCTTTTTCACTCATAACAGTACCTGTGAGTTCAGCCAGTTTTTCCTGCGACAAGGCAACTTGTCCAAACAGCAATAAAAAAAGGCAGGTAAGTAGTCCGGTTTTTTCCCGGCGTAGTTTGCTCTTAAAATGCATAAAATGTAAAGTGATGTTAGTGAATACGCATAGAATGCCCATACGCAGGCATTTCCTGCATCGGTATCTTATTGGGTGACGATGAATAAATTATTTCGGTACGGCTGTTTTTTTAATGATGAATGCGTTGTTTTGCTGATCTGTTTCGAGGCCATTCATTTTGCCGATGATATGTAATATCATGGGTAATGAATCTTTCTCCATTACGCTTCCTGTAAAGGAGATGCCATTGATTTCTTTTTTATTGTAAAGGATAGTGACTTTATATTTTGCGGATAGCTTATCGAATACCTTGTCTATAGGTTCATTATTGAATGATAAAGTGGTTGTTGGCAATATTTCCTCATGAGCAGTATTTTTAATAAATGTAGATATGGTGGTAGATGATTTTGAAATGTTGTACTGTAGCTGTTCTCCGGGCATCAGGTAAAGAGTGCTGTCCCATCCTTTTGTTGTTCCTGGCAGTGGCTGAATCCTTACTTTACCATTAAACAGTTGGATAGTAATTTCTTTTTGTTGCATGTGGATGCGGAAAGCAGTACCCAATGCCGTAGTAGCGGTGTTGCCGGCATATACGGTAAAAGGTTTTGATTGATCTTTATGCACAGAGAAATATACCTGTCCGTTCATGTTAATGTCTCTTTTGTTGGCTGGAAAAGGCTGCTGGTAGCTTATCCGGCTGTTCCCTGATAGCACGGCAATGCTGCCATCAGGGAGGGTGATTTTTTTCTTTTTCGGGCCGTTGTTCTCGCATACGGTCCATGTTGGAGCTGTTGTTGCCGGGGCGATGGTGGTAGTAATTTCGGCTACTTTTGTAGCTGGTTGTTTGGAAACGTTATAAAGGGTTACCACTACCAGGCATAGCAGGGAAGCCGCCGCCACCAGTCCCATTTTTTTTATAGTGAAAATGGATGATTTCTTCAGCGATAACTGTTGTAATAACTGTTGGTACATGGCTTTGCTCTCATCGGGCGACAATTGGCCTTCGTCTGAAACGGTTTGCCAGTCCTGTTCCAGGTAGCTGTTCAATACCTCCGGGTTGTTCCTCAGCCACGCAGCTATTTCATCTGCTTCCGCCGCTGTACAACCGCCACTTAGAAATTGCTGAATCTTTTCTTTTGTTATTTGCATGAATAGCTACTAAAAAATAAATAGTTACTTATTGTTTACGTATAGGCGGTGGGGTAACCCCTGCTCTTAACATTTAGTTAATATTACAGGAACAGGCGCAATGTTTTAATAGTGCGTAAAGCCTTGGTGATATGGTCTTCTACCGTTTTTACCGCCATACTTAACTGATGGGCGATTTCTTTGTTGGAGTATCCATGTACCAGTTTTAGTTCAATCACTTTTTTCCTGACAGGAGGGAGTTGGGCGATATAGGTATGGATATAATTATTCTTTTCAAAAGTTTGTACAGGGGCAGCTGTTTCGGGATGGGATAGTTCAAGGGTATGCACGGAGATATGCGCCTGCCGTGCTTCCATGCGGATATGATCTATCAAAACGGAGTTGGCGGTGGTAAATACCTGGGTGTCGATGCTGCAGGATTCCGTTAACGAAAGGCGGTATTGCCAGATCTTAATAAAGGTACATTGGGTCAGCTCCCGGGCGATGTCATGGGGTTGTTTCCGTTTAAGGAAGTAATGAAATAATTTGACGTGAAAAAGGTCATATAGTTGTTTAAACGCTTTTTCGTTTCCATCCTTTATTAGTGAAATGTTGAGCATTTAAATATAAATATTGCGGCCGTTTTTTATGGATCAGGATTCTGCAAAGTGAATTATAAATGATTAATCAGCAAGGTTATTTTAATGTTAAGCGGTGCAGTAGAGAGGTTTAATCTTGTCAAGCGGGATATTACGCAATCAGGGTATTGGGAATCAATAAATTAATATATTGTCGATTTTAAATTTATATTTAACTGTTGTTGGACTATTATTCAACCATACCTGTCATAAAATATGTACGAAGCTGTCGTTTTCTTGTTATTGGTGGCCATTTTCATTGTGTTGTTAATTTTCAAAAATGAAACATCTGCCGCTATACTTAATTTAAGGACCCAGATATTGGACCTGCATAAGCAGCTCCGGGAGTTGGAGTCAGCGCAAAAACCGGAGTCTTTGGCCGACCAAGCGCCTGAAGCGCCGGTGAGGTCATCGCCGCCACCGCCGCCGGTAAGGGCGCCGGAGCCGGTATTGCCTCCTCCTATACCAGTAGCAACCTACCAACCGCCGGTAGTAATACCAGATCCGGAACCGGTAAGAGAGCCTGAACCGGAACCTGAACCTGCCATAGCGCAGCCAGTAGCTGCAGTGGAAGCTAACAGCTGGACAATATCGCCGGAAGTGCTGTACCATGCAGAAGAACATGCGGCCGTTAAGCCTCCACAACCCACTTTCTGGGAAAAGAATCCGGATATTGAGAAATTCATTGGAGAGAACCTGTTTAATAAGATAGGTATTGCGGTATTGGTGCTGGGCATCGGGTTTTTCCTGAAGTACGCCATCGATAAGGATTGGATCAATGAAATAGGCCGTACGTTTATAGGCATCCTTTGTGGCGGATTGCTCATCGGGTTGTCTTATAAAATGCGCAAAACTTTTGCAGCCTTCAGCTCTGTGCTGGTAGGCGGTGGGGTATCCGTACTTTATTTTACCATCACTATTGCGTTTCAACAATATCATTTGATTAGCCAGCCCCTGGCTTTCATACTCACTATTTTTATTACAGCGTTTACGGTATTACTGTCGCTGAACTACAACCGGAAAGAACTGGCGGTGATAGCCATTGTAGGCGGCTTTGCCGCGCCATTTCTGGTGAGTACCGGTGATGGTAATATAGTGGTGCTGTTTACCTACATCCTGATCCTGGATATAGGTATGTTGATTTTGGCATATTTCAAGAAATGGAATATTGTCAATATCATTTGCTACATCGCTACTATCCTGTTGTTTGGTGGTTGGTTGTTTGTTCACCTGAAAAATACCACGTTAACGAAGCCTACGCCTTACGGCACCGCGCTGGTATATGCTACGCTGTATTACTTCGTATTCTTCGCGATGAACGTGATCAACAATGTGCGTAATAAAAGGAAGTTCGACTTTTTCGATATCGCCATATTGCTGAGCAATACATTCTTGTACTATGCCGCTGGCATGCTGATTCTGAATCAATTGAGCGGCGATACCTGGCAAGGTTTATTCACCGCGCTGATGGCGGTATTTAACTTTGTTTTTGCGTATAGCCTGTACCGTAATAAGCGTGCTGACCGTACCCTGATATTCTTACTGATAGGATTGGTGTTGAGCTTTGTGAGTCTGACCGCGCCTATACAGCTGCATGGGAATTATATCACCTTATTCTGGGCAGCGGAAACCGTGTTGTTATTATGGTTATGGCAGAAGTCAGGTATCACGTTGATGAAGTATGTGTCTGTACTGGTATTGGCCCTGATGATGATTAGCCTGATGCTCGACTGGACACAACTGTATGATGGTTCCAAAACGCTGTTCCTGCCATTTATTAATAAAGCCTTTATAACAGGTGCCGTATCCGTAGCGGCGGTGTTTTTATTACGCAGGCTGTGTAAAAATGAAGATCCGGCGAAGCCGTTTATTATTGACTTATCTGTATCTGTTTACAATACAGGACTGTTGATATTAGGGGTGCTGCTGACTTATGTGGTATTGCTGTTGGAAATTATATACCAGAGCAATCATCATTTTGTGTTATTAACGCCTGTATGGGCGGGTGCTTATAATTACCTGTTCATTGGCGTGTTGTTGTATCTGAGTCGCCGTAAATTTGAAGCGGTTCGTTTGCCGTTGCTGTTATTAACATTATGCTTCGTGGTAGCGTTTCCGTTATATTATAACCCCGCTATCATTGATGTAAGAGCGCAGGTACTGGCTGGTAAGGCGCCGGCAGTGTACTTCTATGTGCACTACCTGTTAATTGTACTGTTGCTGGGTGTAATTTACCAGGCATGGAAAACGGTTAGTTCGTTGAAGGGTGGGGAGTTTGTCGTTATTTTTCAATGGATCAGCTCTGCTGCCATTCTTTATATTGTGAGTGCCAGCCTGGATCACCTGGTGGTGTTCAGCGGCCACGATGCCGACTTACTGTACAATACGCATCGGGTAGGTTATGCCATTTTGTGGGGTGCATTTGCCTTTGTGTTGATTTACCTGGGCTTGCGCTGGAAGTCGAAGACCGTCCGTATTATTTCCATATCGCTGTTTGGCCTTACTTTGCTGAAGTTGTTCCTGTTTGATTTTACAGGTTTGGGAGAAGGTGGAAAAATAGCTGCTTTCATTTCGCTGGGCGTTATCCTGCTGATTATTTCATTTATGTATCAGCGTTTGAAAAAAATATTATTTGCAGATGACCAACAAAAAGATGTTCCGGAAAATAACGCATAAATGGCCAATGCTCCTGTTGCTGTTAGCAGCAGGGGCTGCAAATGCCCAAAATCCGCCACGTTATACGTGGCAGGCGGCGTTGCCGTCGGTACCGGCCACTGGATTTTATCATATTATGGTGACCCCCGCAATAGCGGCCAGGGTAAATGGCAGGGCGGATTTCAGGATATTGGAGGGTAACAAAGAGGTGCCTTATCTTTTGCAGGAACAGGTAGGAGGTTACACTACAGCGGGATTTGAGCCATTTGAAATTGCTGATAATATCCAGGTTGCCGGGAAACAGTCAACTATTGTATTTCATAACGCTAATCACTACACGCTGGATCATTTTGAAATGGTGCTTAAGAATGCACGCGTGATTAAAACCATGCGCATTAGTGGTAGCGATGATAAAAAGAATTGGTATGGTGTTACGGATGCTTTTGTGTTTGATCCCGCCAGTGCAGTACCGGATGCCTCAGGGACTATTGTAGTAAAAACCATTGATATTCCATCTTCCAAATACACCTGGTACCAGCTGGTGATTAATGACTCTACAAGCGCACCGGTATTTATAGAAAAGATTGGCCGCTACAAGTCGGACAGCCGTGCTACTGAGTATACAGCCGTGCCGGCGCCGGTGATGAGTACGCCCGAAGCGGCTAAGTATCCGCGTGAAACCCACCTGCATTTGAAATTTGATCAGCCTTACCTGATTAATAAATTATCTTTCAACATTACTGCACCTGCCTTATATCGCCGTAGGGTAGAGATCGTGGCAATGGATTCATCGGAATCAACCATTGGAAAGCCCCCTGTGGTGCATTCCATCAGGCTGGGGGAGTTCAATCTTTCGGCTGATCAGCCGGCGCAGGTGGTATTGGGGAACGGCGGGAACTATAAGGAGTTGGTGCTGATCGTGTATAATGACGATAATCCGCCGTTACAATTCGGTGCGGTGAACGCCTGGCAGCAAACTATCTGGCTGACGGCCAACCTGCAGCAAGGCACGGCTTATGTAATCAAAGGCGGAGATGCCGCGTTGCTACCGCCGGTATACGACCTGGCTTATTTCAAAGACAGCGTACCAGCCAGTATTCCCGTGATTCAGCCGGAAGCGCCGGTAAATATTGCGGTAGCGGCCATGGCCGATAATAAAAACAGCTCGTTAACCGTATTCGGCAGCAAGTGGTGGATATGGGCCGCACTGATTGCCATTGCCGTCTTTCTGGTGTTTATTGCCACGAAGATGCTGAAGGAAATGCAGGGAAGCAATGACAGATCGCCAAAGTAAATAGGCTTATTATTTATCTTTGCCCGCAAAAACGTTGCTATGTCTGATGCTTCCAACTATTATGAGATGATCCTTGATCATTTAACTGCCCGGATCACCTTAACGGAAGAGGAGCAGCAACGTTTTTGCGACGCATTAACCATCCGGCGTATACTGCCGAAACAGTACCTGCTGCAACAGGGAGATATTTGCAGACAGGAAAGCTATGTATGTAAAGGATTTCTCCGTTCCTTTTACGTAGACGATCAGGGCGATGAACATACCCTGCATTTTGCCATGGAAGATTGGTGGATCACCGATCTGCGAAGCCTGATCAGACAGGAAGCCGCTACCCGTAGTATTGTAGCCATGGAGCCGGTAACTGTATTGCAGATAGAAAAGCATAAAAGAGACGCCTTGCTGCAAGAAATTCCCGCACTGGAACGTTTCTGGCGTATACTCAATGAAAATGCCTGCGCGGCGCAGGATGAGCGTATCCTCGACAACATCGCTATTACCGGCGCCGAACGATATGCCCGGCTATTAAAGAAATATCCTGCTATAGATCAGCGTATGCCGCTGAAACATATTGCTTCCTATCTCGGTATCACCCCCGTTTTCCTCAGTCAGATCCGAAAGAAGAACTTAAAAAATTAAATTAGTTTAAGCCCATTTGTTATACTAGTTATACGTGCAGCAATAACGGCTGAAATACTTTTGTGTTCATAATCGTTAAGCATATGAACACAAATAATCACGCTATATTTCAACCCTTGCCATGGGGAAAGCATCCGCTGAAAAACAGGCTGGCAGTAGCGCCCATGTCACGGGTAAGCGCTTCAGCAGATGGACTGGCCACCGCAGAAATGGTAGACTATTATACCCATTTTGCAAAAGGTGGTTTCAGTATGGTGATCACGGAAGGTAATTATACAGATGAGATAGCGAGTAAAGGCTATCGTCATCAGCCCGGCCTTATTACTCCCGCACATGCAGCGGCCTGGCGGCCGGCCGTAGAACAGGTACAGGCACATGGCGCGTTGATCATTGCGCAGTTGATGCATGCAGGCGCGCTATCGCAGTACTCCGATGAAACGCTGGCTCCTTCTGCCGTACAACCCACCGGCGTAAAAATGGTACAATATGGCGGTACCGGTGCATATCCTTTCCCAGAGGCCATGAGCCAGGATGATATCCTCTCTGCTAAAAATGGATTTGTGAATGCTGCTAAAATTGCTGTACAGGCGGGCTTTGATGGCGTAGAGTTACACGCCGCCAATGGCTATCTGCTGGATCAGTTCCTGACTCCTGAATTAAACGTTCGGACAGATCAATACGGGGGTAATACTCCCAACCGTTTCCGGATTATCCGCGAAATCATGCAGGCTATCAGGGCGGTGGTGCCCGCGCATTTCCTGGTGGGCATCAGATTGTCGGAAGGAAAGGTGAACGACCTCAAGTATCGCTGGACAGAGGGCGCTACCATGGCCATCGAAATATTGCAGGAAGCTCGCAACGTAACGCCCGACTTTATCCATATTGCCGTTCAAAGCGGAGAGTGGGAGCGGGACAGCTTTTACTCCGATGGCACCAACTATGCCGCATTGGCCAAACAAATTACCGGCGCCGTCATTATTGCCAACGGGGGCATGCATCAGTTAACAAGAGCAGCCAGGGTGATCAACGAATCACATGCCGACGTGCTGGCGATAGGGAAAGCAGCGCTCGCAGATCCTGCATGGCCCTTGCATGCGCTCAATGGAACATCGCCACTTAATTTCCATCCGGATATGCTTTGGCCGGAAGCTACCATCCAACATACTAACAAAGTCATTAAATCAAACCCACTCATCAGTTTATGAAAACCTTCTTATTAGTACTCATCAGCTTTTATAGCATCCATGCTTTTGCACAAAAAAGTAATTCAACTCATCAATTAAAAAATAATAAAATGAAAATTTCACAAATAAAAATCACACCAGATCCATATCAACCCTTTCACCTTGCCCAGGGCCACCGTGTGGGCGACTTGTTATTCATCTCCGGACAAACGGCTATTGATGATAATGGTCAGTTAGTGGGAATTGGTGATTTCGACAAACAAGCTACCAGGGCTTTTGAAAACCTGGAAAAAGTACTGAAGGCGGGCGGTTCCAGTTTTAAAAATGTGGTGAAGGTGACTATTCTGTTAAAAGATATGAGCAATTTCAATAAGATTGTTGCTTTGAGAGCGAAGTATTTCAAAGCGCCTTATCCTGCAGATACGATTCTGGAAGTGTCTTCCCTGTATTCTCCCGATGCGCTGATTGAGATAGAGGCCGTAGCGGTGGCAGATGCAGCGGCCGAATGGCAGTAATAACAAGTTGTTAATATAAATAGCCACTCCACACCGGGGTGGCTATTTTTTTATCAGGTACAAGGGGAAAGCGGCAGATGCATGCTGCCGTTGGCATACCTGGTCTGGAAACTATAATTTATTTTTCCTACTTTAGTCAGGTGTTGACATAAAACATTCCACAGGCCTACCAACGCATGCATGACCAGCTATACAGTGATAGAGAATTATTTCAGCTGATTGCTGAAGGCGATGAGGCGGCCTTCAAACAACTGTTTTATACCTATGGTCCACAGTTCCAGCCTTTGGTCATTCATCTGACAAAAGTGCCTGCGGTAACGGAAGATATTATACAGGAAACTTTCCTGCGGGTGTGGATGAGTCGCGATAAACTGCCGGGGATTGAAAATCCAAGGTCCTGGTTGCTACGTATTCTGTTCCATCAGTCTTTTTCCTACTTACGTAGGCAGGCCGTACATGAAAAGGCGATGAACCTGTTGGCCGCAGAGGCGGATATGCAATTCACCACGGAGGAGGCAGTGGCGTTTACGGCTACCCTGCGTTTGATTAATGAAGCGGTGCAGGCTTTGCCGCCGCAGGCCAAACGTATTTATTTGTTAAGCCGGGAAAGTGGTAAGAAGATTCCGGAAATCGCTGCCGAACTATCACTTTCTCCCAGTACCGTTAAAAATTCTCTCGTCAGATCACTGCATAGCATCCGGAAACACCTGGAAACTGCAGGATATATTTTACCTTTTTGGCTGCTGTGGCTGTTTTACGGGCAGTAAAAATTTTTTTTCAAATCATTAGGTCCTAAATGTTCCATTGCGCGTCTGTTATATCAGGAATGACCACGTTAAACTGAAAAACGATACCAATTGACTATCCACGAACGCCTGGCGTACCTCGTTCACCAGGCTGAAAAACAAGCTGCTACTCCGGAAGAGTTGCAGGAGCTGTGTGATCTTTTGCTGGAAGATAATACGGGCGCACTCGCTGCCCGGGTGGAACAGCTGTTGGCTACACCAGTGGCTCCTGTAAATGATACCATCAACTGGGAACTGCTGGCAGATAATATTCTGCAGGCAGACCGGCCCAAAGTGGTGCGCATGTGGCCATGGACCCGCATTGCCGCCGCTGCCGCTGTATTGCTGCTGCTGGGTATGGGTGGTTATTTCTTTCTGCAACACCGCACCGCAACACCCACCAGGGTCGTGGCTGCAAAAGCCGCCAAAGATATTATGCCAGGTGGTAATAAGGCGATGCTGACGTTGGGAGATGGAAGTGTAATATCGCTGGACAGCGCCGCCAATGGAACGCTGGCGCAACAGGGAAGTTCCGCTGTTATCAAATCTGCCAGCGGGCAATTGTTGTATCGCTCCTCAGATCATCACCTAACCAACACTACGGCACTATTCAATAAAATATCCACACCAAGAGGAGGACAATACCAGCTTACCCTGCCCGATAGCACCCGGGTTTGGCTGAATGCCGCCAGTAGCCTACGTTATCCGGCGGCCTTCACCAGTCAGCACCGCACCGTGCAGTTAACCGGAGAAGCTTATTTTGAGGTGGCCAAAAATGCCGCCCAACCGTTTATCGTACAAGTAGATCAAATGGAAGTACAGGTATTGGGTACCCATTTTAATATCATGGCCTATGACGATGAAGCACACATCAACACCACTTTGCTGGAAGGCGCCGTGAAAGTAAATAACGGCCATTACAACCAAAAGCTATCACCCGGAGAGGGCGCACACCTTAATCGTAGCACCGGAGTCATTAAAGTATTGAAAGCCGCAGATGCAGAAGAAGCCATCGCCTGGAAAAACGGATTTATCCAACTGGAAGGAAACGACCTCCACGCAGTCATGAGGCAAATAGCCCGCTGGTACAATGTGGAGGTGATATACCAAAAAGAAGTACCTGCACATTTCCGCGGAATTATACCGAGAAACGTACCTATCTCTCAAGTATTAAAAATGATGGAATTAACTGGCGAAGTACATTTTGACATACGCGAACACCAAATTATCGTATCACCATAAAAACAACCAAAGACTAAAAAACCGGAAGTGGTTCGAAGCACTCCCGGTCAATATGGGTCTATAAACCATAATCGTTTCAGCAATTATTTTTCATTTACCCAAACCATACAAATGTATGTATTTAAGGCTTTTTTTCCAAGGCAGGGCTTCCCGTGCGATGTGGCGTCCCCTGCATTTTTCACGATTGTCAGTAAAAATTTTCCGGATCATGAAATTGACAGTGCTTTTAATGACGTTAGCCCTCATGCAGGGATATGCGACAGGATATGCACAAACGGTATCCATTTCAGCAGAACATGTTTCGCTGGAGAAAATCTTCCGTGAAATAAGGAAGCAAACAGGGTATGCTTTCCTCTGTACCAGCGAGCAAATGGAGCAGGCACAGAACGTGACCCTGCAGGTAAAAAATGTGTCTCTGAAAACAGCGCTGGATCTCTGTTTCGAGAACCAGGCGCTCACCTATGTGATTGCGGATAAAACGATTATCGTTAAAAGGAAAGTCGTAAATATCGCCCCTGTTCCTGTAGCAGATATTATAGTGAAAGGAAAAGTATTCAGTGATAAAGGAGAACCGCTTTCCGGCGTCACCATTCAGGTGAAAGGCACGGCTAAAGGTGTAGTCACCAATGAACAAGGGGCGTATGAAATCAGCGTTCCGGATAAAAATGCGGTATTGCTCATTTCCTATATTGGGTTTGACCGCCAGGAGATTGGGATCAATGGGCGGCAGCAAATTAACATCACCTTACAAGCCGCCGCTTCCAAAATGACGGAACTGGTAGTGATCGGGTATGGTGAACAGAAAAAAGGTTCCCTCACCAGCGCCATTTCTTCTATTTCTGCGAAGGATTTCGCGGAACAGCCGGTGAACAGGCTGGATCAGGTATTACAGGGAAGGGTTTCCGGTGTACAGGTCACCAATGCCGCCGGTGCTCCGGGAGGAAGTGTACGTATCCGTATCCGTGGCGCCAACTCCATCAATGGCGATAACAGCCCCTTATACGTGGTAGATGGTTTTGTGGGTGCAGAATTATTTGCCATCAACCCGGATGATATCGAATCTATTCAGGTGTTGAAAGATGCTTCTGCCACTGCTATTTTCGGAAGCAGAGGTTCTAATGGCGTTATCATCGTTACTACCAAAAAAGGGACTAAAGGTGGGCTGAAAGTGAACTTCTCTACCCGCTTATCTTCTTCAGAAGTAATTAAAAAACTGGACCTGCTGGACGCCACTACCTTTGCGCAAACCGCCAATGCCCATGCGGCAGCCATTGGTACTACTGCTCCGTTCTCTGAATCCCAGATAAAGGACCTGGCGGCGAAAGGCGGTACCAACTGGCAGGATGAAATATTCCGCCGCGCTTTTGCACAGGAGTATATGCTCAGTCTTTCCGGCGGAAATGATAAAACAGGTTATTTTATATCCGGTAATTATCTCAACCAGGATGGGATCATCAAAAATTCTTCTTTCAAAAGATATACGATCCGCTCTAACATCAATTCAAAGCTGACCAATAAAATTTCGGCAACACTCAACATCACCGGCTCTTACAGCGATGGACTAAATATCGATATTCCGGCAGATGGTCCCCACAGCCCGTTGGCACAGGCCATTACCTGGTCGCCTACCGTGCCGGTGCGTAAAGCGGATGGTACTTATACCCCCAGCGATCCGATTGGGTCCGTATTTTTTAATCCGGTAGCATTGACTACAGAGCAGCTGGCAGAACGGGAACGCATGCTCGCAAATATCATTGGCGGATTTAAATTTGATGATATCCTCGTACCTGGCTTGTCGCTGAATTTACAGTTCGGCGCCAACTACCTGAGTTACGACGATAAAAGTTTTACGGGAAAAGTAGTGAATTCCGGTACGGCTACTGCCGGCATCCGGTCTAACAAAGAAATGCGCTTACAGAATACCAACACGCTGAACTATAAGAAGATATTTGGGAAGCATAGCCTGGACATCACGGGAGTAGCAGAATATCAGCAGTCTACCTATAACTATGTATCTGCCGGTGCGTCCAACCTTACCTATGAAAACTTTCAATGGAATAATTTGTCGCAGGGAACTGCCAGCAGCCCTGGTTCCGGCTATTCCAAATGGAGTATTTTCTCTTTAGTAGGTCGCGTAAACTATGCCTATGCCGGGAAATATCTTATTTCCAGCGCCTTGCGCAGAGATGGGTCTTCTAAGTTTGTAGACAAAAATAAGTTCAGTTACTTTCCTTCCACGTCTGTTGGCTGGGTGATTTCTGAAGAATCGTTCATGAGAAACCAGCGTTTATTCAGCAGCCTGAAACTGCGCGGTAGCTGGGGTTCTACCGGTAGCGAAGGCGTAGGACCCTACAGTACTTTTTCTGCTTACTCCAACAGAATAGCCTCCTTTACCAACAGCACCTTTTTGAATGGTATTGTGTTGGGTAATATTGGCAACCCGGATTTGAAATGGGAAACCACCGAGCAGCAGAACATAGGACTGGATATGGGTTTCTTAAATGAACGTTTCAGCGTGAGTGCCGATTATTTCGTGAAAAATACCCGGGACCTGTTACTCAATGAAACCCTGCCTATTTACCTGGGTGGTAATACTATTACCCGTAACGTAGGTACGGTACAGAATAAAGGTTGGGAAATATCTGTAGAAGCAGCGGTGATCGACAAAGGACCGTTGAAATGGAATACCAACTTCAACGTATCCTTCGTGAAAAATAAAGTGGTGTCTATTGGCGCCAAAACTATCTTATTTGATCCCAATACCCGTAAGATAGGCTCTGGTATGTCGCCCCAGTCAGAATTTGTAGTAATGCCCGGACAGTCGTTGAGCGCCATTTGGGGCCTTACTTACCTGGGTACATGGAAACCTTCAGAAGCAACGGAAGCGGCCAAATTTGGGGCTAAACCGGGCGATTCCCGTTACCTGGATCTGAAAGCAGATGGTGTAATTGATGCCAATGATTATGGCGTAATTGGCAGTGGTATTCCTACAACCTCCCTCGGATGGAATAACACAGTGAGCTACAGAAATTTTACCCTGAACGTATTCCTGCAGGGCATGTTTGGCTTCGACCGGCTGAATTATAACAATGCGGCTACCATGTACTACGGCGGCGATGCGCGTGAAGCAACCCTGCATCAGATCGTTGATCGCTACATTCCGGGTGTTAATGAAACGTCCAATATTCCTGCTTTCAGCACTACCAACAGAAACTTCACACAATCTACCCGCTTCCTCGAAAAAGGAGATTTTGTGCGGTTGAAAAATATTAGTCTGTCCTACGAATTTCCTAAATCAGCGATCAGGAATATTGCAGCCATCAAAGTATTTATTGGCGCCACCAACTTGTTGACGATTACCAATTACAGCGGTATAGACCCGGAATCGAATTCTTCCGCGGGTGATTTCAGACAGGGTATTGACTATGGCGCTTATCCTAATGCAAAAACAATTACAGGCGGCTTCTCGCTTAGTTTTTAATTTCTCAAACGATTCCACATGAAAAAGATATATTCACTCGCATTCATCATCATATTAGCAGGTTGCAGCAAGTCGTTGGAAGAAAATCCCCGGGGACTGATTGCCGGCAATGCAGGACTTARTAGTCAGGCTGGGTTGGAAGCTGCGCTCACAGGCGCTTACGGCAGCCTGATGGTTCCCTGGGAAAGCGGCTTTACCACGGTGTCTCAAATCGCCATGTGCATGGGTGCAGATGATCTTACTACGCATCCCGGTTCCAACAAAGAAGAGTTCCGGGAGTTTGACCGCTTCAATGTTTCCTCACTGAACAGCCGTATGACGCCCATCTGGCGCGGTTGTTATAAAACCATACAATCTACTACCAACATCATCAATAACTATGGGGAAGTAAAAGATGGTACTGAAGCCACTGTACGAGCCATTGTAGGAGAGGCTTACTTTTTACGCGCGCTTTGTTACTACTGGTTAACAAGATATTGGGGAGAAGTACCCATCATTCCTTCTGAGAAATACACCCCCGACTTGCTGACACTGAAGAAAAGTACCCCAGCCGTAGTGTATAAGTTGGTGGAAGATGACCTGCAGAAAGCAGAGGATTGGGTACCTAATAACAAACGTGATCCGGGCAGACCCAACAAAGGTTCCGTAAAAGCGTTACTGGCAGAAGTATATCTGACAGAAGGGGGATGGCCTGTGAAAGATGTTTCCAAATATGCGCTGGCTGCGGCTAAAGCGAAGGAAGTTATCGACAACAAAGCCACCTATAAATTTGATCTTTACCAGGATGATTACCTGAAAATATTTGCAGGAGGTACTTCGGAAGATGTATTCACGTTGTTCACACGTGGGCAGTGGTCTACTTACAATTCTTTCTATGGCTTATCAACCATGCCGGAAAATGAAGGCGGCTGGTCCGACTTCTTCCCGGAAATTAATTTCTTCAATAACTTCCCGGCAGGCCGTCGTAAAGATGCTACTTTCTCCACCGAGTTTGTAGTAAAAGGACAAACCATCCCCTGGCAGCAGGTAACTACTAAACACCCTTACTATAAAAAATTCACGATCCAGAGCGGACAAAAAGATACTTACATGTCCAATAACCCGGTGATTATGCTGCGGTATGCACAGGTATTGCTTACTTATGCGGAAGCGCAGGCGCGGGCCACAGGTGCGCCCAGCACGGAAGCTTACGCAGCTGTGGATGCGGTGCGGTTGCGCGCTGGTTTGACCAAACTGCCGGCTAACTTATCGGGTGCCGATTTTGCGGAGGCGGTAGTCAATGAAAGAGCCTGGGAGCTGGCCGGTGAATGGAGCCGTTGGTTTGACCTGGTACGCTTGGAGAAAGTGGAAGCGGCCAACGCCAACAAAAGTCCGGACGACTTACCCGTTAACGGACCTATTACGAAACAAAAATATTGGATGCCTATTCCGGGTGCAGATGCAGTGATGAATCCAAATCTGTAATGCTTTTTATTCCACGATAAAAATACCCGTTATGAAAAAAATGTTACTGCTCTTTTGGTGCAGCATATTGCTGTGTCAAACCCTCCATGCCCAGTACCTGTTACTGGATGACATGGAAGGACATGGTCCCTGTTCCGGCCGATGGTCGTACTATGCCGGCGCAGGGGCCACCGGATCGGTGCTTTTTCATGTAGCCAATCCAGCTCCATCTACCGTAAATCCCAGCCCCTACGTGGCAAAGTTTACGAAAGATACTACCTGTTTTGAGTACATGAGTGCCACCTGTCCCCTGAATACCCCCTTTGATCTGTCTGCCAACAGTACCTTCAAGATGTTGGTGTACAGTAATGTAAAAGAAGAAGTGATGTTTAAACTGCAACCCGGTAGCGACTATACGAAAGCAGTTTATTTAACGTACAAAATCAAGAATATTAATCAGTGGGAAGAAGCCACCTTCAACTTCCAAAGTGTAAAAAACCGCACAGACCTGAACAATATCGCGGTACAATTTATCGATGGTAAAAAGGCCAACGGTATTTTGTATTTCGACCTGGTACAGGCGCCTAATCCCATCGGTGTCACGTTAATGAATACACGGATATTAATGGGACAGGAGAATGGCGCTATCATTCCTGCCAAACTCAATGGTGCAGCCTTTAAAGCGCARCTGAATAAGTTATCCTGGACGGCAGCGAATCTTCCGCCTGGTGTACGGATAGATAGTATTCAGCGCATTAGCGATACCCTGGCCAATATTGTGCTGGGTGGTAATTCTTCCGCCAACTACTCCCGGAGAACATTACAGTTAACCGTGGCCGGTACAGAACTGGACTCGGCTAACCTGCCTTATTATGTGGCTAAAGGCAATGCGGTGTTTGACGGAAACCCTGCGTGGACGCTCGTATACAACGACGAGTTTAATACCGACGGTTTGCCGGATCGCAGCAAATGGACAGTAGATCCACAACCAAAGGGATGGATCAATGGAGAGCAGCAGGTATATACAGATACCACGCACGATAATATCCGTATACGCAATGGGGATCTGGTGATCACCGGGAAAAAAGATTATCCCAACGGCAACACCACTGAGCCATGGTCTTCCGGCAGATTAATATCCCAGGGCAAAATGGATATCCTCTACGGAAAAGTAGAAGTACGGGCTAAACTGCCTAAAGCCAAAGGGTCCTGGCCAGCCATCTGGCTGATGCCTACCAGCAGCGTTTATGGCGCATGGCCTGCCAGTGGGGAACTGGATATCATKGAAGAAGTAGGTAATAACCTGGGTAATGTGTTGTCTACCGTACATACAAAGAATAGTAACTGGACAAATGGTGGTCATCTTACCGGCTCAAAAATTATCCCGGATGTAAACACGGCTTATCACGTGTATGCGATGGAGTGGTCGGCCGATTCACTCATCTTCATTTATGATAGCAGTCGCATATATGCGTATGCTAATCCGCAAACCGATTGGAAAGACTGGCCCTTCGACCAGAAGTTTCATGTGATCCTGAATCTCGCTATTGGCGGCGGTATGGGTGGTAATATTACCGATTCCAACTGGCCTGATAGCATGAATGTGGACTATGTGAGAATTTATCAGAAAGGCCTGGGAACACCGATGCTGGATACCATCATGATATCACCCGGCAATCAGGTATTGCTGCCTGGCAAAGTGATTCAATATACTGCTACCGCTAATGATCAGAACGGGCGGCCTATTGCCATCAATCCGGTATGGAGTATTACTGGCGCAGGCAACACCATTACTGCCAGTGGTAAAGCTACTTTTCAGTCGTCCGGTACTATAACGGCAACGGCTACTGTAGATACCATTACGCGCTCCGCCACTACCTACGCCAATATCCGCGCTACCAACTATAAGCCGGTGCCCGCCAGGATAGAGGCAGAGGCATTTGACAACAGCAATACCTGTTGCACCGAGCCGGTGTCTGATACCAGCGGTAATGTGAACATTAGTTATATCGGCAAAGGCACGTGGATGGAATACGACCTGAATGTACCGGATAGCGGCTTGTATCGCATACAGTTCCGGGTAGCGGTGAGTACGCTGTCCAGTCTGTCTGTGCAGCTGGATACTACTAACCTTGTCACTATGAACATGCCTGTTTCCGGGGGCTGGCAAAACTGGTATACCATTACCTCGCCGGCCTTTACCTTAAAGCAGGGAACGCAGACCATTCGTATTTTCTCTAACAGTTCCGGATGGAATTTTAACTGGCTGAAAATTATTCCAGCCCAGGCCGTAACCCTGAACAGCATTAAGGTTACACCGGATTCCGTATCAGTAGTAGCATTGGCTACACAGCAATACACCGCCACCGGCTTTGATCAGGATAGTGTTAAGATGGCTATTACACCGGAATGGATGGTGAATAACAGCCATCAGATGATCAGTCAAACCGGCTTGTTTACCGCAGCAGATACCACCGGCTACTTTACCATTCAGGCAAAAGCCAACGGTATCACCGGCGCTGCTACGGTTAAAGTGTTACCATTGCCGGTGCTAACGCGGATCAGGATCACGCCGGATACAGTAACCATTCCGGTAGGATCTACTTATACCTTTACGGCTAAAGGCTATGACCAAACGGATAGTGTGATGCCTTTGCCAGCATCCAAAGTGTGGGCGGTAACAGGCGCTGGTAACAGTATACAGGCCAGTGGTGTACTCACGGCGGGCAATAACATAGGTAATTACCAGGTAACCTTAACCGCTGGAGCTATCAAAGATACGGCTATGGTAACACTCGCTTATGGTTGTACCGTAAATGGAAAATACGAAGCAGAATCGGCATCGGCATTGTCGTCCGGACCAGTGCTGGAAGCGTGTACCGATATAGGCGGCGGACAGGATTACAAGAATTTGTATGCCGGTCATTGGTTTGCTTATAATACATTGAATGTGCCCGTGGCCCGCAGATACAATATCAGTTTGCGGGTATTGTCTACCGCGGCGGCGCAGGTGTCTATCGGTCATGGCGGCCAAACGTTTGGTACCATTAACATTCCGTCTACCGGCGGCGTGTGGAAAACAATCAAAGATACCGTTACCTTACCAGCGTTGTCTTATACCGGTATACACGTGGTATCAGGCACGTTTAAATTCAACTGGTTCACGATTGATGATTGTGTAGCCCCACCGCCTGCCAGGATTGAAATCACACCTGCTGATGTAACGCTACCGGTTGGCAATGCACAACAATTTACGGCCACCGGCTACGATGCCGCCAACAATGTAATAGACATTGGGCCCACCTGGACGGTGACCGGCGCGGGTAACAGCATTAGTCCTACGGGATTATTTACTGCAGACAGTACCCTGGGTAATTTCAGTGTAACCGCTACCGTGAGTGGCGTGAGTCAATCCGCCAATGTGCGTATTACAGCATACAACTGCGCGGTGAATAACCGGTATGAAGCAGAAAGCGCTTCGTCTTATATCTCCGGACCAGTGAAGGAAACCTGCACGGATGTGGGCGGCGGACAGAATTTTACCAACTTAAAACTGAGCGACTGGTTTGCTTATAGCAACCTGATTGTACCAACAGCGGGCAAGTATAACGTACGTTTGCGGGTGTTAACAACTGCGCCTGCACAGGCTGGCATGGGCAGCGGCGGCGTACTTTACGGGGTGATCAATATCCCCAATACCGGTGGCACCTGGCAAACCATCAGCGACACTATCACGTTGCCGGCATTGACATACACCGGTATTCATGTGAGAGCCGGTACCTTTAAATTCAACTGGTTTAACATTGATAATTGTACACCGGTACAGTCGCTGTCAGCCATGCAATCATCGGCAATGGCGCCGCCTAAAACCATTACGCTGACTAAAACACGGGTCTATCCTAATCCCTTTACCGAACAACTCAACATCGCATTCCAGGACGCTTATGACAGAGCTACTTTGGTAGATGCAACAGGCATCGTGGTATTCCGTTGGAAGATCACGCCCGGAACACGCCGGATCAGCGAAAGCCTGGGACGATTKAGAAATGGAATATATTTATTGACGCTGGAAGGACGAGGGAAGTCGGAAGTGATACGGGTCATTAAATTATAAATAAAAAAGCGGGTGTCTTAAAAGAACACCCGCTTTTTTATTTGGAAGATGTGAAGGAGGCCCTTCAGCTGCATTATTTTTTCACGATGCGTGCTGCCCATCCACCACCGATGTTCATTACCACCGGCACTTTGGAATTTCTATCAACAGTAATTTCTTCCATCTTATAATCCTGTGCATTTCTATCTGCATTGATACCATCTTTCCAGATGTGCATAGTATAAGTACCTTCCGGCAGGAAGCTGCAATCCAGCGTTAACGTACGTGCGGAGAAGTTAGTCATACCGCCCACGTACCAGTCGCCATTAGTGGCTTTGCGGGTAGTGAGGATATAATTCCCTACACTGGCCTGTTGTACAAGAGTGGTATCCCATACAGTAGGAACGGCTTGCAGGAACTGCATACATTCCGGTTCTTTGTAATAGTGGGTAGGATTATCTGCCAGCATTTGCAACGGGCTTTCAAATACCACATACATGGCCAGTTGATGGCAACGGGTACCCATGCTCATGGGGTTGGTCCAATGAGGCGCCCAGTCGTCTTTTTGTGCATTTAGCATGGCGCCGGGTGTATAGTCAGCCGGGCCGGCCGCCATACGGATAAAAGGAAAGGTGACATTGTGCTCAGGTGAAATAGATTTGCTGTCGTCGCCTTTGCTTTGCTCCAGTCCATATACGCCTTCAAAGGAAATTACGTTGGGGTAAGTACGTTGTAAACCTGCTGGTTTATGTGCACCGTGGAAATCTACCAGCATTTTGTGTGCAGCAGCGGCTTGGGCCACTCTTTCGTAGAAATTGACCATCTGCTGATCATCCCGCTGCATAAAGTCTACTTTAATACCCTTTACGCCCCACTTGGAGAAGAGGTTGAGCGAGGCATCCAGTTCATGATCCAGTGCCAGCCAATTGGCCCATAACACGATGCCTACTTTTTTAGCGGCTGCATAACTGGATAGTTCTTCCATATCCATATCTGGTGCTACTTTCAGGAGACTTCTGGTATCACTCCAGCCTTCGTCCAGCACCACGTATTCGAGGCCGTATTTAGCCGCAAAATCAATGTAATATTTGTAAGTGGCGGTGTTCACACCGGCACGGAAATCTACGCCGTATACGTTGTTGTTATTCCACCAGTCCCAGATGGCTTTACCGGGCTTCACCCAGCTATAGTCGCCGGTAGAAGGCGCTGCCAGCTGATAAGGCAATTCATTTACAAGGAGGTCTTTATCTTCTGGTGCAATCATGACAATGCGCCATGGGAGTTCTGCGGCGTCCTCTTTTTTAGCAATAAAATTTTCGCGGGTTTCTACGTGTTCATCGCGGTCGGAGGTGGCTACTTTTTTAATCGGGTAGTTAGGGAATACCGCGTGGATGGTATTACCACCATCACCTTTCAGCCACATGCCGGCATGATTGAGCAATGCCGTTTCTGTAACGAGGATCTTTACACCATCTACACTAAATAAAGCGGGGAGGCTGGCCAGGCTTTGTTTTTCCTTGATCTGATTAATTGCCAGGTGATGATAAAGGCGCTCATTATGGGAGAAGAAGCCATCTTCTACAGGGTACCAGGCGCTGTCTTTAGGCTGGAAGGAGAAGTTAGCCGTTTCATTGGTGACTTGCCAGGCGCCTTTGGTATTCACCAGCCAGCGCCATGCGATACCATTGTTATAGGCGCGCCATTGCAGCGCAAAACGATTTTTAAAGTTGAGTTGTAGCTGGTCGTAATGATCGTCGATGGTAGCAAACTTCTGTCTAACTACCGGGTGAAGTAGTTGTGATACGGTGCTGGTTTTGGTACTGGCCACTTTCCACGGCCCATCCGGCGCAATGGAGGTGGAGAGTCCAACAATAGCCGGTTGTAGCAGCGCTTTTCCGTTGTACGATAATGCATATCGTATACTATCTTTTACGGATATACGTAATTCCGTTTTACCATCCGGCGAACGTAATGTGTATTCCTGCGCCACTGCAGCCATGCTGCCGGTAGAGGCTATCCATGCAAGCAGCCATCCTTTTAATTTCATCATCCCTTATTTAAAGTTGTAGAAGGGTTGAAATTACTCGTTATTTTATAAAAAGCAACGGGCAACAAATGGATGGCTGCCTGTAAGTATTGTTAGCGATCTACCGGTGTAGCATTTTTAATGAAGAATAATCCGTCTAATACATCGGTCCATACGGCGGTTCCAGGAATATAGTCCATGAGCATACCTGATGCAGGCTTACCTTTTAAAGACTGATAGTTGGTAAAGCTATATTTATAGCCGGTTTTAGACAGCGTGGCTTCTATGCTGTTAGGGTCCAATGGGGAAATAGTTTGCAGCTTGCCGTCATTGAAATCGATGAAGGTGCCTGCTCCCGCTGTAAATCCAATAGTGTAAGCCGCTTTGCCGAAGTGTTTGTGAACAGTTACTCCCAGTGGTGCATAGGTAGAGAAGAAGCCATTTATAGGATCTATCGCTGTTTTGATGCCCTGGGTACTTTTAGATACGTGTACGTTATGTGCCCATACAATGATCTTTTTACCGGGATATACTTTTTCTGCCAGCCAGATGATGTTCTCCGCCATCTGCAGATCCCGCACGGCCATTTCATTGCCGGATACCATGTCCCAATAGCGCAGTGCTTCAGATTCAATACTAGCCACTACGCGGTACCAGAAGCCACCGGAGTTGATGAAATGGTTGTCTGGTGTTACGTCATCCGGCGATAAAGATTTCTTTAAAGCAGCCAGTTCACGGAAGAAGGTTTTTTTCTCGTCTTCTGCCGGACGATAAGCTCTGGAAGCCATGGTGGCTACGGATAGCTTCTTGAAAATTTCCCAGTCGGTACCTAACAGGGAAGGATTCCTTTCTTTCAGAAAATTTTCAAAATCGGGGAACAACAGCGTTTTCGCTTTTTCTCCGGAATGCTGACTTTCAAAACCGGTCACCGTCAATTCATCCGGCTGGTGCACTTTCGATTGTATATAATCGAACAAAGGAAACATCTGTTTACTCTGTGCATACATGTAAAATAAACTGCCGGGAATTTCTTTTTGGAAAGGGCTGCCATGAAGGGTGTTTTCCCAGATGCGGGCCATGTCATAGAACCCGCTCTCAAACGCCAGCACGCTGAATCCTAACTGCTCATGAAGGTATTTAATGAGTCTTGTTTTGGCTAGATAAGTTGATCCTTCCCCGTGTGTTTGTTCTCCCAACAAAACAATACGGGTATCGCCGATGGCGGTCTTGATACTTTCGAGATCAGAAAAATCAGTATCAGCGGGATCAATAGAGCGGATCTCCGCGATATTTTTTTTAGGAATTTGTTGCTGGCTGCTACAGGGTAAGGCTAGCAACAAGAAGCCGGCCAGTAGCCGGTTTATACGGGTAGGGGACATAGTAGTGATTTTGAGCTTGTAAACTTAATCGTTCATTTGGACATTTTTGCAACGGCAGAGCTCTTTTGCAGATTAAATGTGATGGGTGGTATTTTTTGAATCCGGTTGCTGGAAATTCTACCACTTGTTGTATATTAGGTGCAGATTATTAGGAACCATATCTATCTGCCGTTGAGTGTTCAACCCGTGTTATTTCAACAGGCAGCTCCTGAATAATTTCATGTTGAAGTATTGGCCCATATCATTTTCAAGCGCCGGAACCGGCTGCTGATAAAGGATATATTGTTTATAACCATATTTAAAACCGTAAAAGCTGCGAAATGTCATTGTATACGCACACCTCATTTTCTATTGGTGATCACCAGTTCACCTCTTTTCATTCCCTGGAACTACAGCAAACCATTAGTGGACATCATGCCTTTGAAATTATGATTGGCTACGACTGGCTTACCAAATTAGGGAAAGGCCTGTTCAGCGCCAGTAAAGAATTTTTGGGCAAGGAAATTTCCATCTCCATAAAACCAGTAGAAGCCAATGGCGTATATAAACCGTTAATTTTTAATGGCATTGTAAGCGGGATCAGCATGGGCAAAGCCAGTGATGGCACCCATGGCTTTTGTATTATCAAAGGACATAGTATTACTATGCTTTTGGAAGATGATGAACACATTGCCTGTTTCGAACAAAAAACATTATCCGCCATTGTTACGGAAGCGCTGAAGGGATGCGGACCTTACGCCAAATCCCCTTCCATAGATCCGGCCACCACCGATGCGCTCAAGTACATTGTGCAATACAAGGAAACTACCTACCAGTTTGTATCACGACTGGCCGCCCGCTTCGGGGAATGGTTTTTCTATGATGGAGAAAAAGTAGTGTTTGGCAACTATCGCCCGCAAAAAACAACCCTCACGCACCAGGTAGACCTGATCGACTTTCATCTCGACCTCACCGTGAAGTCCAATAACAGCTGCCTGCATGCGTTTGAGTACCGCCAAAATCAGGCAGTCAGCAATGATACCAATACGGCAGCGGCAGGTAACCTCGACGTATATACGAGCCATATGAAAGAAGTGAGCGAACGACTCTACAAGAAAACTTCTCTTTATAACCTGAACCAGGCCGTGGCCAGCGGTGCTAAAGCACAACTGGATAAATATACTACCCTGCAAAAGAAAGGAAAGTTGTCGCAGATGGCCGTACTGAAAGGTACCAGCCAGCAAAGCGCCCTGCGCATCGGGGATATTATTTCCGTGAATGAATCAGTGCTGTCGCAGGAGCACCACGGTGAATTTGTGATTACCCAACTGACACATCACTGCACCGAAAACGGATTGTATAAAAATACGTTCGAAGCTATTCCTGCTGCAGCAGCCATGCCTACGGTGAATGTTGGGCTGATACCCCTTTGCGAGCCACAAAGTGCGGTAGTGACAKATAATAACGACCCCAAAGGACTGGGCCGCGTACGCGTGAAATTCCAGTGGCAGCAACAAGGCAGTACCCCTTGGTTACGCATTGTATCACCGCATGGAGGCGCCGATAAAGGCTTTTACTTTATCCCCGAAACAGGAGAAGAGGTATGGGTGGATTTTGAAGCCGGCAATGCCGAGGCCCCGTTGGTCATGGGAACGGTGTATAACGGTAACGCCAAAACGAGTTTCGGCGACGCACAGAATAACCTGAAAGTCATTAAAACACGCAGTGGCCACATTATCCGCCTCGATGATACCGACGGTGCCGAAAGTATTACCATCACGGATAAATCCGGCAATATCGTTACGCTGGACACCAGCGCCCAAAGCATCAATATCAGCGCACCAGAGAATATTACTGTCAATGCAAAAAATATCAGCTTCACCGCTAAAGAGAATATTCAGGTGAGCGCCGGCAAAAATATTTCACAAACCGCCACCAAAGATTTTAGTCTGCTGGCTGCTAACATCAAAGAAGTGGCGGATGATACGCTGCAGCGCACCGCTAAAAGTATAGAGAAAACAGCCGAGAAAGTGAGCATGAACAGCACAAAAGAAAATATTGAAATGCACAGCGCTAAACAAATTGTGAATAAAAGCGGCGACAAAGCAAAAATGTTTTAACCCTATCAGCTGATCACATGGGAAATATAATTTCTGTAGCGAAAACAATTGTAGAGCATTCGGAGCAGTCTGTTACCTACGCCACCAACGGCGATATCAGCCTGAATGCCGCCAACCAGGTGAAATTGAAAAGCACCGATAAAATTGTTTACGATAAGTATAAAGCACCGGAGCAAAAGGAAAAAGAACTCAAAAAATTCCTGATACATGTCAGAAGACCCGCCGACTACAAAGGCGAATATGGTTTCGACTGGGTCCGGGATGAATATATTTATCCACTCTTCTTCATAGAACGGGATAATAACGGTAGCTCCTGTATGAGTAACCTTCCCCTGGCAGATAATGTAGCAGCCGTGAAAAGCACTTATCTGAAAGATGTGAAAAGCCCGGTAAAGCCTTATGGGAAAGACTATTACCCAGCATGGCTATCGCTTTTTCCGCATACCACCGCGGCGCAGTTTAAGCACGGTTCATCTATGAATAAAAACGGCGCGCAACTGGATCTGGAACTGGAGGAAATTGAGGAAGTCATCAACGATGGTACGGAGATTATCTTCGAAAGCAAAAATCCACACCTGAAAGTAAGCCCGCAGAAAATAAGTATCGGCGCATTGATCGGCACCGGTAAGAAGAAGAAGTTTTTACCCGGCGGAGTAAAAGTGATGTACTATACCCTGAAAGCCGCCATCAATGTGGTGAATAACGATGCCCCATTGTCGCAGCACGAAGAAGTAAAAATTTTCGCGAAGCTGGGTAACAAGAAAACCGAAGTAGGAAAACTGATGGTATACCAGAACAATGAAATTCCTAAAATGGAATTGGTGCTGGTGCGGGTAGGCTACCGTGGTACCAGTATGGCTACCATTGAGCAAAAACACGTAAAGGACTTTGAATACCAGTTTAAAAGAAACTCTTTTAATCAGGCCCTTATCAGAGCAGAACTAAAGACAGATACATCTTTCGAAATCAGTACCCTCCCCTCTACGGACATGGACGTGGTTTTCTGCCTGGATAATTTATCACTCCAGAACCGGCCTTTCTCGACAGATACCTATCTGCATGACATCATCAGGCTATACGAGAAATATGGTATGCACAAGCCTGCTGGTGGAAGTATTGACGGCGATGCAAACAAACGCACCTACATATTCCTGACAGACGCTCCTGCTGGTACCCTCTTGGGCTTAACCTCCGGCGAAGGTAACGTTGCGAAGGAATTTCAATGGGGAAATGCGTACGTGATATTCCTGGATGGATTGAATCACCGGCATACACTCCTGCACGAAGCCGGCCACTCATTGAGCTTGCAGCACACCTTTAGCGCTGGTTCGCCATTGGAAGGCCTTACACCACCGCCGTTTACTTTCTTCCAGGGCCATACAGATAATATCATGGACTACACCTGGCAGAAGAATGGCAACCGTAACCCTTTTGAAACAGGAGATAAAATGTGCTCGTTTTTCAAATGGCAATGGGATATCATGAGAAAGGACAGAAGTTTAACTACAAATTATTAGTATGGGCAAATATTTGTTCCCCCTTGTATTCCTGCTGCTGGTAAGCGCCTGCGCAACTGCACAAACACCTACTGCCAATAATGCCCTGGACTGGGTGAAGTTTGGCGTGAGTTCCATGGGCGTACGTGCAAAATATAAAATTACGGTTCACACACTGGAACGTACCTGGCTGGATACCAACGGTCCTAAGGTTGATTCTGCCGTGGTAAAGCAATCGGCCGAACAGTGGCAGCAAAGCCGGTTTATCATGGATTCCATTCCCTCACTGTTGTTCACCGCAGGCAATACGGCGAAATGGGGATGCGTGTATTGCCATGATCAACCTGCAGTAATGATAGAGCTGGGATTTACCAACCGTCCGCCGCTGTACTACGAAATAGATTCCGATACCAGCGCATTGCCGGTATCCGTGCGGAAATACGTGAATGACGTGCTGGTACAAACCAGCCGTTTGATAGCAAAAGATATTCATAAAAAGAAGTCGTAGCCATATGAATCACTCATCCGTAGCGGCAAATGCCTTCCGCTTTAACCCAATACATCTGAACAGGACCTATGGCGTTACGTATATCTTCCATACCGCTGGTGCACAGCAAACCATCAGCTATGAAATAACGGTATGCTGTATACGAAAACAACCGGGACCGCAGTTCCTCTTTGAAATCAATAAAGGACAGGTATATATCGATGACCAGGCACCGGAAAAAATGATCGATAAGCTGGCAGAAAGCTGTGGCCGCGTATTGTACCCACTGCAGATCACCGTGAATGAAGCCGGACAATTTACTGCGGTGGCCAACCAGGAGCAAATCGCTGCGGCCTGGGAGGAAGCTAAGCCCGGGATCACCCAGTATTATACCGGTAAGGTAACGGACGACATCGTGGAATACATGGACCTCGCGGTAAGCAGCCATGCACATATTTATCAGTCGCTTTGCCGCGATTGGTTTATGTCGCTTTATTTTTCCAATGTATACCAGGGGAGCGATATCATAGAACGACCTATCACCGCCGCTTTGCCGGTGATGCCGTATACGGCGCCGGTGACTTTTGCTGTAACGCAAAAGCCGGTGCAGCATCATACGGATAGTGGCTGTCTTATTCTCCAGCAAAAAGGCACCTGCAACGATCCCCGCAGTGTGGAAGACCTGCAACAGGAAAAAGACCTGCCACTGTCGCAGCACATGCAGGGCATACATACGCCACTGAAAGGAAGCATGGACATCGTGTATAAACTATATCACCAGGACTATTCCATCAATGCCATCATCGGCCACTGTCACATGGAATCAGGTGCAGAGAAGAAAATCAGCTTCTCTATTTATCACCTGCGGGAAAAAGATAAAGCGCCGGCACCCACGATGAAGGTGGTAATGACTGATACACCATCCGAAACAAACGAACAAAAGAAAAGCTTCTTTTCATCATTATTCAAGCGTGGATAAAATCAGGATATGAGCGAAAAACATTTGGTCTGCCAGGGAGCCATCTGCCAGTGCAAGTTTGGGACTACTCCCGATAAACTAAAAGTAAAGAGCCAGCAGGTACACTATATCAATGATAAAGATGGTGCGGAAAAGCCGTTGGGCAATACCAAAGATATTGGTCAGCCCTTCGAAGCCAACACTTTTGGCAGCTGCAAAAAAATGAATAACAATCCCTGCAAAGTGGCCATCACCGCCTGGAGCGGGTTCTATGATAAAGTAGTACTGCCGGGAGGTAGTAATATTTTATTGGAAGATAGCAAAGGCACCTGTGCCATTGGTGGTAAAGACTGTATCGACATCACCTTCCATGGGCAAACCGCCGACATGACACAAAAAGATGCGGAAAAAGCCGATAAAGAAGTACAATCACATCTCAACCCCATGGTGGATGTGCAAAAAGTAGAAGAAGATTTATTCCTGATTAAACTGCCACAGGGGCAGCCATTCTAAAATAGCAGCCATGTCTGATAATAAAAAATTGGTTGTTACCATTCCGGCTACCAAAGGAACTGTTGACGCCAAAAAATCTACTGCCGTATTAAATGAAGCAGGATCTATACGTGCAGAAATGACTAGTATCACCACCATGGTGGAGAAGATACCTGCGCCCACAAAAATTACGATCCCCATGAAGGCGCCGGCCGCCAATAAGCCCGCCTATCAGTGGATTTGGTCTATGTTGCGTACGCTCACTTTCAAAAAAACAGATGTGAACGACGCGCTGAAAGGACCGCTCGTATATGCCAACTTCCCTAAAATAGTAGAAGGTGGCGGGCTCGCCTGGATAGAGCCGATTTTAGGTGAACAGGAACCTACCAACTCCGCTACCCATGGCTATTTCGTTGCTGCCAAAGGAAAGCCGGCATTCCTCTCTGCCGAATGGCGGGAGTATTCGCCCAACAACGATGGCGCTATCATTACCGGCAGCGCCAGAAAATTCCGGGAAAGCGTACAACTGCATATCTATACCCAGGCGATGTATGGCCAGGAAATTAAAATATTCCTGATGGACCACGACACCACCTCCGCTGATGATGACCTGCCGCCATGGGAACGTACCGATGGTAAAGCAGACATCGAAAAAGGAAAGCAAACCCCCAACGATGCCATCAAACATTTCACGCGGCAGGTGAAAATTACCAAGATATTAAATGATGAAACCACCCGCGGCGCAAAGCAGGTAACCGACTATGTGTTAAAAGATAAAGACGGCAAGAAAACCGCTAAAATTGCCGCCGATGGTACCATTACCTACGAAGCCTTTGTACAAAAAGTCATCATCGATGTGTTTATTGACGACCTCTGGAAACCCGGCGCCGGAGAAAGCCTGAAAATATACCCGGTATTGAAAAACAAGACTGGTAAGATTTCCAAGTCTTTGACGAGTGCTTTTATCACCGTTACAGAAGATGAGAAAATAAAAGAATCTCCCCTGATGTATGGCGGTAATAAACCCGTGATAGTGGGAGATATTCCCACCAATTCGCAACGGTTCCAGCCCTGCAAATACAGCAGGATCACGGTGGAAAGCAAAGATGATGGACTACAAACCATCTTCGATGAAAATATACTGGATTTCAAACCATCAGAAAATCTGACGTTTAATATCGTAGCCGGCGGCGGCCCCGCTAAAAAAACGATCAAATTAAAGGTGGAAAACCTGGTAACACATGCGGAAGAATGTACCGCCACTCCCAAGCATAAAGATCATGTGATAGACCTGACCAGCTTCCTGGCAAAAGGATATAAGAAAGAAGATGAGAAGGCCGGCGTAAAGCGGCCGGGAGAAAGCGACAGCGCCGCCAAAGGAAAAGTGGAAGTAAAGCTGAATAACTACAAGTATAAACGGGATACCAGCAGCTCTTTTTCGGGCGTCATCAAATCATCCGATACAGAACTGGAATTTGATGCCGAGTATAAATACATGCCGGAAGGTCTCGATAAAGTAGAACTGGCCAAAAGAGTACTGGGCTATATCTGGATTCCCGCAGCCCAGGTAGATCATTTCCCGGTGACCATACAAACCTGTCGCTGGAAACATGCCATCGACTTTGCCATATACCCCGACATCAAATGGACCGCCGCCCTGGCATTTAACATGGAGGCCTCCGATTTTGAAGCGCTGAAAACCAAGTTTGCTGCGGATAACAAAGGGAAAGGTATTGGTAACGCCATGCAACGGTTTACCATGAAGCGACTGGAGTCCGTAGAAAAATTAGGTGAAGCAGCGAAGAAAAAATTTGACAGACCCAATGCGGAGCTGGATAAAGCGAATGAAGATTTTGGTAACGACCTGGGCAAAATGTTTGCCCTCAAGAAAGATAAAGCGGAAGCACCTACGCCCACTAAAGCGAAGGGTAAGCTGGCAGAGCTGATTGAGCTGATGAAGGAGTTCGACTTCTCCATCAAGGCAGAATGGAACAATGGCGGAGATAGCATTGATCCGTTGGAAGACCTGGTCATGAAATACTTCCGCATCCTGCGGGGCGCGCTCAAATTGCTGAAGGAAGGGCAAAATATTATTGGCGGAAATTACACAAACAAAGCCGATACCAGCGGTGATGATGGTAAGGACCCGGACGAATTTGTAAAGAAGAACCAGGGTTCGGAAGACAAAAGCATACAAGAGCTGGTGCAACGCATGCAGCGGAAGCCTTTTGAATACGAACTGGAGTTCCCGAAATTGGGATTGGCGGCCTCGTGGTATTATGAAACCATGCCCCCGCTTAACAGCGACAGCCAGCTATGGGGCGCCGGCCGCACTATCCTGATTAAACTGGATGCCAAGCCGTTGGTGGGTATCAGCCTGAAATGGGATTTCCTGGAGCTGCTTTGTCGCCGGCATCCCATCGCTTATATTGTATTGAAAGCGGTAGATGGACTGTTATACATTTTTGCAGATAAGAAAAGCTCCGTTGATCTTAGTGTAACCGTTACCGGTAAAATAGATATGGAGGCCTCCTTTAAGCATAACAGCATTGGGGGAAATGTATTTACCCGTGAAAAGGGTAGCTCTGCCAAAAAAGAACAGCTGATCAAGGGAGGCGCTTCTATTTCCGTGAAAGTAGAATGTAAATTATACCTCGCCAAAACCGCCACCGTATTTCAGACTAAAGTAATGGTAGCACTGGGCCTGGGCCTGGAAGGGACTGCCGGCCTGGGACTGCAGGCTAGTCTTGGTTCCGATGAAGACGGTCTATATATGGCACTGGATTTGATTTTCGAAGGCATAAAAATTGAGGTATATGTAACCGTGGACGTGAATGTGAGTGAGAAAACCAAAGAGGTGAAGAAAAAACCTGCGGAGAGTACCACGGAAGTAGCTACTACAGATGCCAACAAACCAGATAAATACAAAGACGTGGCAGACGCCCATCCTAAAGCATCTTTCGAAGTAGGGATTGATGAAAAGAAGGTGTCGTTGCCGAAAATATATCTAACAAAAAAAGAAGAGAACGGATGAGGAAATTATCCATAGTATGTTCACTGATTTTAATGATTGCCCTGCAGAGCTGCGGGCAGGGAACAAATGCAAATAAAGAAACTATGAACCAGGGTATCAAAGAAAAATATCTCAACAGCTATAAAGGGATAAAAAAATACGACTATAATCCGCGCTTTTACCTGGATTTCAATAGCTACAACTGCACCTATGAAGTACTGATAAATGATATGCCCGCATATTCGTTTTACGGCTCGGGGAATCAGGGTGGGGCAGTTTTTCCGGTATCTTCCCTTATTCTCAAAAGCGGAGAACAAAAGATCACCATTCGGGTATTTCCCAAAGTAGATGACAACGATAAAATGTCGCCGTTCTTACTGGCAAAGAATTGTGGTCTGGAAGTGAAGGTAGTGGCGGGCGACGACGACAAGGAAACGCCAAAGGAATATAAGCAGCTGTTTCGTTACAAAATGCCGGAAGTACAGATGGATAGCGTGCCTTACCTGGAGTTTACAGGCGTATTTGAAGCAACAACGCCTTACCGGCTCAAAGGCTGGACCGAAAGCCAGGACCTGAAAAAAGAAGACAAAGCACAGCTCACAAAAGAAGTACTGGCATTTTATGCTAAGTATCGTCAGCTGATGGCAGACGGCAAAATGGACGAGATAGCCGGATTGATATACAACCGCGAAGTAGAAATAGAGCAGGCAATGTTCCAGAATAAGCCCAGCGATGCCACTGATACCTGGAACCGCTTTGAAAAAATTAAAGGCTACCACCTGGATATGTTACCACTGGAGCATTATGAGTTGAAAATTTTTGGAGATGGGAAAGTCGTGGGGCTTATCCGGACAGACGATGAATTGAGGGGGGAATCGGCGATAACTGGTATTGCAGATAATAAGTACAAAATTTATAGCCTGCTGCTGCATAAACCAGTTGGCAGCAATCAATTGCAGGTAATACGATAATGCATCTTTTTATAACAGCGGCCAGTATCCATTCGGATATTGGCCGCTGTTGTTTTAAAATCAAAATGTTTTGAGTAACGTTGTACTCCGCCTGATGAATGTGTGAGGTATCCAGGCCACCCTCTTTATTGGATTTTAAACACTCACTGATATGAATCTACGTTCAACGGCTATCATAGGAATGATAGCATTTGCCCTTGCCGCCTGCGGAGAAAAAAAAGTAGCTGAAACACCCGCTGCCGCAACTTTACCCCTTACCGGCACCTGGAAATTAGCCTATAGTAAATTGATTAAGAAAGGAGATACTTCCACCACCTACCCTGTACCGGGCAAGTCGCAGGAAATGATTAAGCTGTTTAATGGTTCTCACTTTGCTTTCTTTATGCATGATTTGGCCAAGGGAAAAGATACGGCGAATGTGGTCTACAGCTCTGGCGCCGGTACTTATACCCTGGTGGGCGATAAGTATGAAGAGCATCTGCAGTACTGTACCCACCGGGATTGGGAAGACAAAAATTTTTCTTTCACCCTGACTTTACAGAACGATACCCTGATACAAAAAGGGGTAGAGAAGATTGAAAGCATTGGCGTAGATCATGAAATAGTAGAAGCGTATATCCGTTTACGTTAAAATAATTTTTATATGAGTACAGCTATTCCCTTTCAGGCAATTGACTGGTCGGCTATTCCGGCTACTATTCATCCGGGTGACAGTGGTACTGCCCGTTGGCAAACCTTGCAGTTTCCCGGTCTGAGAATAAGGATTGTAGAGTATTCGCCTGGTTACCTGGCAGACCATTGGTGTCAGAAGGGCCATATTGTGCATTGTCTGCAGGGCGCATTTGTAAGTGAACTGGAGAATGGGGAAAGTGTGGAGTTGTCGGCGGGTATGAGTTATGTGGTATCTGATAATTTAAGTTCACATCGTTCTGTGTCGGCGGCAGGTGTAAAACTATTAATAGTAGATGGTGATTTTTTAAAGCCATAGCCTTTTTAAGTACGTAAAAAAGCGGAGATAGGTAGGGGTACTACTTATCTCCGCTTTTTTTTATTTGAAGTCATTTTTGGGGCCTTAAAACCGTCCTTTTTTAATGTAACCATTTGGTTACATTAATTCCGTTTGTTAATAAGCGTATTCTTGTCCTTAATAGCCATAGTGGCTAATCTGCATACTTTTTAAACATTCCTGCTTAACAAATGCTTAACCAGTTGTAACGTTTTATAGCATTACTTTTAAGTTAAGTTTTAAAAAAGGGGCTACAGATAAACCAATTTCAACCTAAGTGTTAAACCAGTAGAAAAGCAATTTTCTAGCACCGTACAACTTAAAATGTGTAATTAATTTTCCGAAACCACTCTCTTCAAAAAGGAAACGAGAATGCAACAAAACAACCAGGATGCAGTTCTTTTGGAACTGCTAAAGGATGGTAGTGCCGAAGCCTTTACCACCGTGTACAATAAGTACCACCGTATTTTGATGTCACTTGCCACAGACATGCTGAAAGATGACAGTAAGGCGGAAGACCTTATCCAGGAGTTTTTTATTGATTTCTGGCAGAAGAAATCCTTCCTTAAAATTGATGTAAATTATCAGAACCGGGACAGGGCCTCTATCATGAAGTGCTATCTGTATGCCAGCGTACGTAATCGCTGCCTGAACAAAATTACCCGCGAGAAGAAATTTACCAGCGTTATTCCGGACGAGCCATTTACACCGAATGATCCACTGGAAAGCAAGGAGATTTATACCCAGGTGAATACTGCCCTGACAAGGAAAGTGCCGCCTAAATCCTCTACTGCCTTCCGTTTGAGACATTATGATCAGAAAAGTCATAAGGAAATAGCGGAAGAAATGAACACCAGCATCCAAACAGTAAAGAACCAGATCGGAACTGCTGTAAAAATTTTACGCGGTTATTTTACTCCAGCCCACCTGTAAACCTCTCATCGCATTTAGCTGAAAGCAGAAAGCACAAAGCACAAAGCTATTTTAGCGATTGATCAGAGCGGATTTTGTCTTTGAACAGGATTAGTCTGATTATACTGATTTTATTTTGATTTTCTGGATTTAGTAAGATAATAAGTGGAAGAAAATATATCCGCTTCGATCTACTATTATCTTTTAAAATCGGAAAAAATATAATCGGTATAATCAGTATAATCAGACTAATCCTGTTCAAAGACAAAATCCGCTCTGATCAATCGCTAAAATAGCTTTGTGCTTTCTGCTTTGTGCCTTCTGCCTGTTAATATCCCGGGTTCAGGCTAATACCCGGATTGGCGGCTATTTCTGCATCCGGAATTGGTTGTAGCCTCCTGAAATCTGTCGTTTTCACATCTACATAAAATGATACCGCTTTTACACCCATATTCTGACGGGTGAAATCTACATTCGTACGGGTGAGGTCAAAGAATCGCAATCCCTCAAAGGCCAGCTCTTTCCGCCTTTCTGTAATGATAGCATTAATCAGCGCGGGACCAGTGTACGTATATGCTGCCTGGCTGGCATCGCGGGTTTGCGCCACTTTGTTTAAGTAAATCAGCGCATTGGCGTTATCACCTAAACGGGCATACGATTCTGACAACGTTAACAATACTTCTGCATACCTCAATATTTTTACTTCATCCCGATCTGTTTTATTGGCATTCTGATATTTGTTGACCATATATACCTGGTTGCCATTTCTTATCCCGTTGATGATCAGGCGGGTGCGGATGTCTGTAGCCGTATACAGCGCATAGGTATCATCTGTTACCAGCAAATCACCGAGGCCACTGGGCGAATAAAGATTATCAATTCCTTCTGCGCCATTGTTAGCAGTAGCGGAGTTGTTGATCTCAAAAATAGTTTCCAGTTTATCGGTTCGGGTAACAGCGGACCCCCAGTAGTTCTTGAAGCTGGTGGTATCTGCAGCCAGTGTATATCCGCCGTTTTGTACTACCAGTAACGCGGCATCCTTTGCGCGGGCGTAGTCACCTTTATACAAATAGGCCCTCGCCTGAAGCGCCTTGGCGGCATATTTGGCGATGAAATTGGAGTTGGTTACATGTATCGCGGGGGTAGTTTCCGGCATCAAATTATACGCGCTATCCAGGTCGCTGATCACCTGGGTGTATACTTCCGCCACGGTGTTCCTATCCGGCTTAATGAAAGCGCCGCCAATATCAGTTGACACCGTTACCAACGGCACACCGGCAGCAGCGGGATTAACAGTATAGGGCGTACCAAACCAGTTCACCAGGGTCAGGTAACACAATGCCCGGATGGCATAAGCTTCCCCTCTTAATTGATTAATGCTGTTGGTAGCAGTCAGTTTGGCGCCAATCACCCGGTTGGCCTGCAGTATGCTGTAATAGCTTTGTGACCACAACAGTTTGGCTTCTGAGCTGCCCGAATTAAAAGTATAGTTGTTGAGCGATAGCAACCGGCCGGAATTAGCACTGCTGATGTAGATATTGTCGGCCAGCAAATCACCCATCACCAGGGCATTTCGACCGAATATATAGTAGTTGTCCAGCGACCGGTACGTACCCGCAATAGTTTCCATCATATCAGTATCTGTTAAGATAGCTTTCTCTATAGAAACCGAAGTGGAAGGCTCTTCATCCAGAAAGGATTTGCCACAGGCCGATGCCAGCATTACTACCGCCAGCAATATGGATATATGTGTATGTTTATTTCTCATCAGTATAATAGTTTAGAGTCCAACGTTAATGCCTACTGTAAATGTTTTGTACTTCAGCATATTCTGGTAATCAAATCCGGAATAGCTGACCTCCGGATCAAATGGCAGCCTGTCGTCAAAGGTTTTGAGCCATAGGTTAGTGGCACGGGCATAGACGTGTAGTTTGTTGACACCCAGCCGGTTCACGAAACCAACGTTTTTGAAATCATAGCCAACACTGAGATTCTGCAGGCGGATATGATCGCCGCGGTACAACCGGTAAGTGCTCACAGAGTTATCCGTAGTGGGAGAGTATTTAGGCACATCTGTTTGCTGACCTTGCGTAGTCCAGCGTCTGTTGTAAATAAACTGATACTTGTTATAGTTGTAGTAGAGGCCAGAGGTGAAGTAGATATCTGATGCACCGTAAACATAATATCCCAAATTATACGTGAAGTCAACACCCAGGCTAATGCCTTTATAAGTGAATACGTTATTGAATCCACCTACGTACTTAGGAATAGATTGTTTGTTAAGTACCACATAGGCTGCCTTTGAAATATCGGTGGTAGTGGTAGCATGACCACCATCTGTGTAATATAAAGGGCTGCCGGTTTGCGGATCTACGCCGGCAAATTCTTTCATATAATAGTTATTGAAGCTGTAGCCTTCTTTCAGGTAGAACTGATCATTACGTTCATTGGTGCCTTTCGGTAATTTGGTGATCGCATTTTTGTTGAGGGCAATATTGAAATTGCTGTACCAGTTAAACTGCCGCGCCTTTACGATATCACCTTTCAGCGTAAATTCCCAGCCTTTGTTTACCATAGAACCTACGTTCTGACTTACCGCGCCAAAGCCAGTAGTGAGGGAGGTGGCCACAGAACGGATCAGACCATCAATGTTATTGTTGTAGTAATCTACGGTTAAAATAAAGCGATCATTCGCAAAGCCGATATCGGTGCCTGCATCAAATTTTTTGGAGGTTTCCCAACGCAGGTCTTTGCTGCCAATAATCGTGTACTGGTTACCGTTATATCCTGCATATCCGTACGTAGCGCCATAAGCAGCCTGTGGTATCCAGTCGTAGTTGCCGAGATTGGCGTTACCGGTGGTACCGTAGGACGATCTGATTTTTAGGGAAGAAAGAATATGTTGGAGGTGGAAGAAATTTTCCTCTTGTACATTCCAGGTGCCACCAACAGAATAGAAGTTTGCATTGCGGTGATCGGCAGGGAATCGGGAAGAGCCGTCTCTGCGGAAGGAACCACTGAGTGCATACTTGTTTTTATAATTCACGCTGGCATTGGAATACAGCGAAGTAAAAGCATAGTTGTTATACTGACCGAAAGCCGTAGTAGGTGTAGCCGCATTGCCCAGTGCGGTTAAGTCTTCATGCGCAGAAGGGAATCCGCTACCTACAGCCGCCAGCATGTATTTCTTTGATTTCTGCGCTTCATATCCTACAGATGCCAACACATAAAAGTTGTCATGCGCTGAAATATCATAGCGGTAATCGAGCTGGTTGCGGGTAAGCCAGTTAAAATAACGGGAGTAGTAATTTTTACTGGTACCGCCGGTGCCGCCGGCATTTACGCCATCGCCCATGGTGGGGTTCAGGAATACGGTTTCTTCCAATGTGTTATAGTCGATGCTGAAGTAGCTGGTGTAGGTTAACTGATCCCAGATATTCCATTTCAGGCGGGTGCTGCCTAACATACGGGTTTCCGATAAATACTTTTTATCATGCTGGGCAATCCATAACGGATTGTATACTGCCGGGAAGTTGGTGTTGCCGGAGGTACTGGTATTAATGGAGCCATCGTCTTTATAGGCCAGCTGAAACGGTGTTAATACCCTGGCTGCATAGGTAGGGTTGCCGGAGTATTGGGTGCTGTACGGCGTATTTTGCCCTACATTGGAAACGTTGATGCCGGTAGATAACTGAATACGTTTATTAATCTGGTGATCATAATTGAAAAGGCCGGATATTCTTTTAAAATCGGCGCCAATGGTGGTAGCTTGTTGATCAAAGTAACCTGCGGAGGCGAATAATTTTGATTTCTCTGTGCCGCCGTTGATGCTCACATTGTATTGTTGCTGGCGGCCGTTACGGGTTACCAGGTCGTACCAGTTATTACTTTTACCGCTGTTGATACCATATTTGTCAGACAGGTCCTTTATCTGTGCGGGTGTATAGTTGGCATTTGTCAGTGCTTCTTTGAACAGTTCTGCATATTGATCGGCTGTGAGTGGTTTGCCGGCATCCGGCAGGTTGATAGGGCTGGATTGACCTACTTCTGCATCGGCTCTGACAGCTGTTTTGCCCATTTTTCCTCTTTTGGTGGTAATAACGATTACGCCTGTACTACCGCGGGAACCGTACAATGCGGTGGCAGCAGCGTCTTTCAGTACATCAATGCTTTCGATGTCGTTTTGGTTGATGCCTGCCAGGGCGTTGGAAGTGGTAACAGTACCGGATAATGCGCCGGAGTTTACAATCATACCATCTACTACAATCAATGGGTCTGAAGATAACGACAATGAACCTACGCCGCGGATGCGGATATTGACATTTCCGCCGGGTTGGCCACTGGTCAGCGGTGCAGATACCCCTGCTATTTTTCCCTGCATGGATTGCATGAAGGTGGAGAAAGGTTTGTTTTCCAGTGCAGCGCCGCCAATGGTGCCAATGGCGCTGGTATTAGCGGCGCGGGTGGTGGTACGGTAGCCATCAGTGATCACTACTTCATCAAGGAGACGGCTGCCTGTTTTTAAATGTATGTTGAGATGACTGCCCGTAGCTTTCATCTGCTGCGGCACATAACCCATCATACTAAACAGGAGGGTGGCGCCTTGCGGAACGCGGGCAAATTGATAGTTACCATTGGCATCTGTGGTAGTGCCCTGCGTGGTGCCTTGTACTTTCACGGTAACACCGGGTACCGGGGAGCCGGTGCTGTCAGTAACGGTGCCGCTTACACGTATTGTATCCTGCGTGATGGAATGTGTAGCAGCAGATACCTTTATGCTGCATAAAAACAGCAGCAGCCAGGTAAGCTTTGCCATCAGGCGAAAGGTAGACAGGCCGGGCATTGTGGTGCCATGCGAAGCTTGGCGGCTACGCCTGGTTCGAAGGTGGAAAAACATATCTGGTATAGTTTTTTGATGAGCCGGCAATACAGGATGATTGCCAGCAATATTGGTTGATTGGCTTAATTGTTTTTCGTTCAAACACGGAGCATCGCATGCTAAAAGCACGTGCATATGCCGGTGTGGTGGAATCAGTTGACTGCTATTGCTTTTTAAACAGATTGCCCGGATCTTCTCTTTGCGCCTCGCATGCAGGATTTAAAAAGGCATAGTCAGGATTTGCATAACAACCGGTATGTCGGTTGTTTTCCTGGTAATAAAACTTTAATTGTTTACGAATATACATATTATTTGTAAACAAAAAACTATTTTGAAAAATTATTGAAACGCGCGGCCCTGCGGGAGTAAGTAGCGTCGGTTTTACCTTTAATCTGCTATGGATAGCCGATTTTGTGGATTTTAATACCCATAAACACGACTTTTGTTTACCTTGATAATCTTGTTTTGTATACAAAAAACAAGTATAATTGTAGTTTATATTATCACCTGCCAATCAACATCAGGCATCCGAACGGAACCTGGAACATTATTCCTCCTTTGAATTCATAATCGTAAAATTCATGTGCAACACGGAAAAACTGGTTAACGAAAAACAATCAACACGAACGATCATCCACAAAAAGAAAGCACTCCTGCTTTTGATCGCATGCAATATCCTGTCGCTGGCTACCTTCGCGCAGGTAAACAAGTGGTGCGCTGATAAAGCATTGATCAATCCACGCACGATCATCACCATTAAAGACGCCGCTAATCAGGTGAAATGGCTGGCACTGAAGCAGGAGGCCAACGAAAGTATCGACAGTAACAATACCACGCCAGACCTGACATTTACTATACAGGTACCACAGGAAGGGATATACGAAATAATGACGTACGCCAGTACCGAAATAGATTTGAATGAATTATTGAAGAAGGGCAACCTGCCCACTTCCTTTATTAAAATTCAGATAGATCAACAACGCCCTACTAAACGCATTCTGTTCGACTCCTGGAACCATGGCACACAAACCGCCGGGAAATTTGAACTCAGCGGCAAGTCCCAGCAAGTGAAAATATGGCTGCCTAAAGGCATCCGTCTTGAATGCATGGGTTGGAAAAGCTATGTCCCACCGGCCATACCGGAGCAAGCGTTGCACTATCAACCTGCTGTGCTTCCGCCTAGAAGCAGACCACGGTTATGGGTAAACGAACAAACGTTGCCACTCATCAAAGCCCGTCTTAATACAGGAGAAAATCAAGCCGCCTGGGAGAAAGTAAAACAACAGGCGCTTACCCCTTTTGTATTTCCTTTTAGCCGGGATAAAGAAATCGCCTATAGCGACGACATAGAAAAAACKGCCGAAACAAAAGCCTGCTATTATCTCATGACGGGAGATAAAAAAGTAGGGCGCGCCGCAGTGCAACTGATGTGCAGCTACCTGTCGGCGGTGGAATTTGGTAACGTGAAGTATGGAGATATTACCAGAGAAGTAGGTCGTGCTATTTACAAGGGCTCCCTGGTATACGATTGGTGCTACGATTTGTTGAGTGCAAAAGAAAAACAGCTGCTATATAAAAACCTGATGCGCCTCGCCAGGGAAATGGAAATTGGCTGGCCTCCATTTGACAACAGCGCTATTAATGGCCATGGCAATGAAGCGCAGGTGAGTCGCGACTTGCTGGCCATGAGTATCGCGATATACGACGAAGATCCACTGCCTTATCAGTACACTTCTTACGTTATCCTTGAACAACTGGTGCCCATGCGGAAGTTTGAGTATCAGTCGCCCCGGCACAATCAGGGGGTAGACTACGGCGCTTATCGTTTCGGCTGGGAAATGCACGCCGCCTGGCTGTATTACCGCATGACCGGCGCCCCGGTGTTTGACGAGAATATCAAAAATCTTCCCGCATATTGGTTATATATGCGCCTGCCCAATGGCGCTATGCTCCACGATGGCGATGTATTTAACGTGAACACCAACGGCAAACCTTTCTATTGGAAACAGCCGCAAACCATGTTGCTATGTTATGCCTATTCAAATAATCCATTGGTGAAAGGAGAGTTTGAAAGAGAAGGAGGGCTACCGGATAATCCCGTTTTATATCTCTTGTTAAATGATCCTGCATTGAAAGCGGAACGCAGTCCGGCAGCGCTACCGCTGACAAAAGATTTTGGACCCATACTGGGCTCCATGGTGGCCAGAACGGGCTGGGACAATACTCCCGCCAGCGCAGATGTCATTGCAGAAATAAAAGGAGGCGGCTATCATTTTGGAAATCATCAGCATGCCGATGCCGGTGACCTGCAAATCTATTACCATGGTATGCAGGTGGGTTGTATCGGGCTGTATTTGTCCTACGGAACGCCTTATGATTTCAACTTCAATAAACGTTCTATCTCCCACAGCATGATGCTGGCCAGAGATCCGGCGGAAYCGCTGTTATTCAGAACAGAAGCCAATGATGGCGGTTCCCGCTTCAGTCAGCGTTTCCCGGTTACGCCCGCGGAAACTATGTCTGATCCCTGGTTCGATTACGGCACCGTACAATCGGCGGATGAAGGACCATCTGCACAAACACCTGCCTATAGCTATTTTAAAGCCGATTTAACGGCGGCCTATGCTGCTAAGATGCGTGCGTATACCCGCGGCTTTTGCTTTCTGAATCTCGGCAGAGCAGACGTGCCGGCAGCTATCATCTTAACGGATGATATGACTACTGCCAAACCGGAGTTCAAAAAATACTGGCAAATCAATACGCTGAAACCACCCGTGGAAACGCCCACCGGCGTGAAGTTGCACAACGAGCTAAACGGCGTCACCGGTAATACCTATGTAGATATGCTGGTACCCGCTGCCGGGGATCGTCTGACAGAAATTCTCAGTGGTGAAAAAGCCAACAGCACCTTTGAGTTTCCATATAAAGTGAATTCCAATAAACCGGAAGCCAGCGCCTACCGCATCATGATTTCACCCAAATCAGCCAATAAGCGCGATCGTTTCCTTACCGTATTTCAAATGACGGCAGATGGTGTGGCGCCATTACCAGTAAGCTATTATGAAACCGGCGAAAGCTACATCATCACGCTCGCAGATCGAATTGTAGGAATGAGTGCCAGCACTGGTTTAGTACGCACAGGATTTAACCTGAAAGTACCTGCCGATAAAGAATACCAGGTGGTGCTAACCGGCATGGAGCCGGGATTCTGGCATATCGAAGGGGGAGAGATAAACAGGAATGTAAAAGTGATAGCAGGTAAGCATACGTTATTTTTCAAAGCCCGGGGAGGAACGTATCACATCACGCCCGGACGTGCCTATGAAGGGAGGTGAAAATTACGAATTACGAATTACGGATTTGTGGCTAGATGATAGCGGATATTATTCGCGTTTACCATCTAGCCACAAATCCGTAATTCGTAATTCGTAATTCGTGATTTTTTTCATCAATTGTTTTTAGTACAACCATCCTCATCCCGGCGGCAGCCCTGGTCATCAAAATGAGCGTCTGAATAGTCGTTCCCCCATTTATTCATGATGGTCACCACTTCTATCAGCCGGCTGCCCCATTCCGTCAGGTGATATTCCACGCGGAGCGGCACTTCTGCATATATCTTCTTATATACAATATTGGTTTCTTCCATCTCTTTCAATTGCTGACTTAATACCCGAAGCGTAGATCCGGGGATGGCACGCCACATTTCACTCGGCCGATGAATACCCAGCTGGATGCAGTCGAGTAAACACGGTTTCCACTTGCCACCCAGTGCTTTTATGGTAATATTTACACCGTATTCAATTTCGGGGAGCTTTTTGACATACATACAGTACCCTTTTTTATAAGACCAAATATATTTCATTTCGGGGAAGCCGCCAGCAGCACATAGGGATTAATTTATCCTTTAGAGATTCTTTCATCCTGTATTGCTTACTGATTCAATTAAAAAGACATTTGTTCTGCAATTAGCAATCATAATACACACGGAGCGGCCGCCCGGTATTGATAAACAGAATAATGTATGTTGAAAAGAATAATTGACCGTCCAGTCACGGCCACTGTGGTATCTATTATCCTGGTGATACTGGGACTATTAGCATTGAAAGGGTTGCCCATGGAAACATTTCCTGATGTAGCCCCTCCTTCTGTGGTAGTCACCGCCAGGTATCCCGGCGCCAATGCTGAAACAATTGCACGCGCTATTGCTACCCCGCTGGAGCAGGTAGTAAATGGGGTGGAAAATATGACGTATATGTCTTCCTCCTCCGCTAACGACGGCACACTAACGCTGACCGTTTTCTTTAAACAAGGCACCAATGCTGACCAGGCAGCCGTAAACGTGCAAAACCGCGTGGCGCAGGCAATGAGCCAGCTGCCCAAAGAAGCAGTGCAGGCCGGCGTTATCACCGCCAAACAGCAAAATGGTATGATCATGTACCTGGACATGTACGCAGTTGATGGTCGCTACGATGGAGAATTTATTAACAACTACGCCCTGATCAACATTATCCCCAAAATACAAAGGATATCCGGCGTAGGTAAAGTGGCTTTATACGGTAGTAAAGACTATGCCATGCGTATCTGGCTGAACCCTGCACAGCTGGCGGCTTACCACCTTACACCGGAGGAAGTAATCACTGCTATCAATCACCAGAACCTCGAGGCCGCCCCCGGCCGACTGGGAGAAGGCAGCGAGTCGTCTTTTGAATACGCGATCAAATACAAAGGTAAAATGAACCAGGAAGTGGATTACGAAAACATCGTGATCCGCGCCGACTCCCATGGCCGCGTGATGCGCCTGAAAGATGTGGCCCGTGTGGAATTAGGATCACTCGATCACGTATATGCGTCGGCCGTGAGCACCAGAGGGAAATCAGACGTGGGACTATTTGTATACCAGGTACCCGGCTCCAATGCCAACGAAATACAAACAGCCATCTATGAACTGATGAAACAACAGGCAAAATCATTTCCTGCCGGTATTAAATACAACCTGAGTTACAGCACCAAAGACTTCCTCGATGAAGCCATTGAACAGGTAACACATACCCTGGTGGAAGCGTTTATACTGGTGTTTGTAGTGGTATTCATTTTTCTGCAGGATTGGCGCTCTACGCTGATTCCCGCGCTGGCTGTGCCGGTATCCATTATCGGTACGTTCTTTTTCATGCAGTTATTCGGCATTACCATCAATCTGCTCACCCTCTTTGCATTGGTGTTGGCCATTGGTATTGTGGTAGATGATGCCGTGGTGGTAGTAGAGGCGGTACATAGTAAACTAGGCCAGGGGATGACACCGCGCACCGCTACCGTTAGCGCCATGAGCGAAATTACCGGCGCCATCTTTTCTATTACGCTGGTAATGGCAGCCGTGTTTTTGCCGATTGGTCTCACAGATGGCCCAGTGGGCGTGTTTTACCGGCAGTTTGCTTTTACACTGGCTATTGCCATTGTACTCTCTGCTGTGAATGCGTTAACGCTCAGTCCTGCGTTATCCGCTATCCTGCTAAAGGAAACGCATGCGGGAGATAAAAAACCAGGTCGCCGCTTTTTTGAATTGTTCAATGCCGGTTTCGAGGCTACCACTGGTAAGTATACCAAGGCTGCGCATTTCCTGATACGGAAAAAATGGTGGGCTTTCGGCGGACTGGCACTGGTTACAGCTGCTGCGTTTTTCCTGACACAAAACACCTCCAAAGGATTTATTCCTACGGAAGATCAGCGTAACCTGATATCGACGGTTAGTCTACCGCCAGGAGCAGGCTATGCGCGCATGAAGAAGCTGCTGGACAGTGTGGAAAGCCGCGTCAACAAAATTGCGGCGGTAGATTTCACGGTAGTGGTAGTAGGGGAGAACCTGATGTCAGCTACCATTTCTCCTTCTTACGGTTCCCTGTATACCGTGCTGAAAGCTAAAAAAGAGCGGGGCGACTTTTCAGATATCAATCAGATTGCGGACTCTGTCAGCAAGATTTTTGCCGCTTTCCCGGAAGGCAATGCCTTTACTTTCACGATGCCTACTGTGCCTGGATTTGGCGCCATAGATGGATTGGATGTAGTGCTGAAAGACAATACCAGCGGTAATATCAACAAGCTGGCGAAGCAGGCCGACGAATTTATTGCTAATCTGTTGGCCCGTAAAGAAATTGGCGGTGCTTACACCTCTTTCAGTGCTAACTATCCGCAATACCAGCTGGAAGTGGACGAGTTGAAGGCCAAGCAATTTGGCTTAGAAGTAAGTGATGTGTTAAATACGATGCAGGCATATTATGGCAGCGTATATGCTTCTGATTTTAACCGCTTTGGTAAATATTACCGGGTGGTAGTACAGGCGGATGTTCCTTTTCGTAAAGACGAAAGCAGTCTCGATTATATACATGTGAAGAACGCCTATGGTGAAATGGTGCCCGTGAAATCCGTTGCCCGCCTGGAACGGGTGTTTGGTCCGGAAGTAATCAACCACCTCAATCAGGCCAATGCGATCACCATCAGTGTGCAGGCAAATAAAGGCTTTTCCAGCGGAGATGCGATGAAAGCTGTTAACGAAGTGGCTTCGGTGTTGCCGGTGGATTTCTCGCATGAATATATTGGTCTGGCGAGGGAAGAGCAGGCATCCGGTTCACAAACGGTTTTCATCTTCGGGTTATGTATCATATTCGTATACTTCCTGTTGTCGGCGCAATATGAAAGTTATATTCTGCCACTGGCGGTGATGTTATCGCTTCCTACCGGTATCCTGGGTGTATTTGTGTTTATCCGGATGATGGATGTTACCAATAATATTTATGTGCAGATAGGGCTGATTATGTTGATTGGGTTACTCGCGAAGAATGCGATCCTCATTGTGGAATTTGCGGTACAACGCCGTCGTGCTGGCAAGTCGTTGGTGGAGGCGGCATTGGAGGCAGCTACGCTTCGTCTGCGTCCCATCCTGATGACATCCCTGGCATTCATTGCAGGCCTCTTGCCGTTGTTGTTTGCCAAAGGAGCATCTGAGCAAGGGAACCGTGCCATCGCCTCCGGAGCGGTAGGAGGAATGTTGTTCGGGGTGATATTGGGACTGTTTATTATTCCGGTGCTGTTTGTAGCGTTTCAGGGATTGCATGAAAAATTCTTTGGAACGCCAGCAAAACAATAAAGAGGACTATTGTTTTTTAGGTATCGAGTCCTTGTTGACGTCCAGCCGGTAGTCATCGGGCTTGATACCTTTTACGCCTTTAGGCTTTTTGCGGACGGGCATCTGGTAAATACTATCAAACACCCGTTCCGGTATTTTTTGATGAGAAGAAACAAAGGAGTCTATCTTTTCCGGCGTTAAAGGCGCTATGGTAATAGAATCCACGTGGACGCTGTCTGGTGCGTGAACAGGGGAAAATGCGCTATCCTTCTTTATAATAACAGGAAGGATGGGCGCATTTTTCTTTTCTATATTATTATCAATAACAGCAGGGCTATCAATAAGTGGTGTTGTTTTTTCTATGGCTGGCGGCGCTTTGGGCGTGGTGGTGTTAGCAGGTGTTTGATGTTGGGTGTGATAGTACCAGTATATTAGTGCAGCAATAATGATTGCACCCAGGAAGCCATACGCTATTTTGCCCTTGTATTTGGGCGTAGGTTTGGCTTCCGGGATATCCACACCGGCATCCAATTGCATGGCAATGTTGTCCCAGATAGCGTCTGCCATATCAGGCACCGGCATCTGTTCCAGCTTTGCTGCTATTAAATCTTCGTATGGTGTGGTTTTATTCACTATGTTTTTGTTGCTGTTAATTTTTGCTGAAGAATTTTTCTTGCCTCACTCAGATGCCATTTACTGGTGCCTTCGCTGATGTTGAGTTGTGCGGCAATTTCTTTGTGCGTATAGCCGTCGATGGCATACAATACAAATACCGCATGGGTAGCACGTGGCAGCTGTCGGACCAGCTGTAATATAGCGGCCGCATCTGTTTTTTCAATCACGCTGTTGTTGACAAAAGGTTCTTCTGCAGTATGTAATTCCAGGCTGGTAAACCGACTCCGTTGTTTGATGTGATCTAATGATTCGTTGATAACGATCTTCTTCAACCATCCATGAAAGTTTCCTTTGTTGGTATCAAAGGTGTGGAGGCTGCGAAACATTTTCACAAAAGCATGCCCCAAAATATCAGCGGCTTCATGTTCATCCGTGGCATAGCGCATAGCAATAGCCATAGCAAAGCCATAAAGCTGCCGATACAGTTGCTCCTGCGCTTTTCTATTGCCATTGCGGCAATCAAGGATGATATTACTTAAATCTTGTTCCAGGAATTAATGAGCCATTAGTATTTTATATGCATGTTTTGAGAGATGTTACCATTTGGCGTCATTCACCCGCCTCGCAAAAATAGCGGTGGCAATAGCACTGACAGGTAACTTGTCCGTCGCATTTAATTCATTATAAAACCAGATATTCCTGTCTATCAGGTCAATAATAGCAATCACGCCGTCATGTGTGCTTAGCTCGTACCCCGACAATAACTTGAATGGCAACTGTCCGGTTTTACCATTAGATAAGGATGTTTTTTTGATGCTCAGCGGCTTTATAAAAATAGTATCCACACCGTTGGTCGCCAGTCCATTATCTTCCATTTTTGCAAAAGTAAAAGGGTTGTTGTCGTGCTCTGCTTCCCGGTCGTAGACATTCGTCATCAGCAACTCCCAGTTTTTATTATTACTCCGGATAGTATCAGCCACAATCATCGCAGAAAATATGTACTGATGTGCCATCAATATAGAAAAGCCATTGAGGATGCTATTGTCGTTGTTAATGGTTTCATATCCCCTTCTTTTTTCCAGCTCTTTTTCACGGGCATATATGTCTACCTGGTTTTTTCCATCTGATAGGGTGTAACGGAATTTTGTTTTTTCCTGGGTAACAAGTTCTGTTTTTTTAATACCATATTTCTGGAGGAATAAATTTTCCAGGAAAAAGCCATTGCCGCCCCAGAACCAGGGTGCATTGCTGATATGTAACCCTCTCTTAATTTTCGACGTGCTGAAATTAGCGAACGACATTTTATTGCCCCTGGCGCCATCCACATGCTGCATCACCGCCTGTTGTTTAAACTGTTCCGGAATGGCCAGCTTTATAGACGTCCGGCAACTCATCAAACCGGCTATACCCAATACTAATACAATGTTTTTCATGTTGTTTTACCGGCTATTTAAATGCGATCATTCATATCTGCAGCCCGATCTCCGTCACTAATACCTCTGATTTTGAAGAAGGGTTGGGTATTCCCTGAAAAAAATATTTTTTCTTTTTATCCAACCATTTGGGCTAGTAGGGAGGTATTACTGGCAAACACTTATTTCTATTCAAATCAAATGTATGAATACAATCACAAAAAAATGGGCTTTAATAGCAATGACAGCAGGTATGGGGCTTTTTTCCTGCAAGAAAGAGAAAAGTAATGATCAGCCGGCATGCGCTGTTAATGTAGCCAATATCTCCGGGGCGTATAAACTGACCGCTCTGCAATATAAGGCCAGTGCCACCTCCGCGCCGGTAGACTACTACGCCTACACGGAAGACTGTGAAAAAGACGATATCCTAACCTTTAAAAGTGATGGTACCTATGACTACAATGATGCCGGTACTGCCTGTACGCCCGTTAACAATGATCATGGCACCTGGCAGCTGAATGGAAATGTTTTAACCAAAAATGGGGATGGGGAGCAGCTGAATGCTACCATCGAAAGTTATGATTGTAAGAGTAAGACCCTGGTGTATTATGTGGAAAATGGACTGAAGACGGGGGATAGGCTTACGTTTACATGGGTGAAGCAGTAATTAGAAAGGACAGGAAAGAGTATTCAAAAATACTCTTTCCTTTATGTTGTTGCAGCATCGATGTATGTTGTTAAAGAGATGTTATGCCGGGGAAATATAATTTTTATTGAATAGCAGTATTATTGAAAATTCTTAAATTTGTATTATGACTGCGAGCGCTTATAAAAGAATTAAAGCCATGTTGCTTGAACAGAAGCGTCTGGTGACTAATTCGCCAGAGGCGGCAGCGCAGTTATTAACTGACCTGGGTATTAGAGATTTTCTGGTGGATGTATCGTCCGAAGAAAAGGAAACTACAAAAAAGAAAGCAGTTGCAGAAAAAGCAACTCACCCCAAAACTGCTACAAAGTAGCCTGTTAACCTGATTTTATTCTTTCCTGTGCATTAATTTCCAATAATTATTTATGGCTTTTTCCTCATACATCTATTCATCCGACCCCGGATTAATAATCGGATTTCATGGCTGCGATCGGGATATTAGAGATAGTATCGTTTTAGGTCAGTCTTCATTAAAATTTAGTAGAAATAGGTGGGATTGGCTGGGTGAAGGGATGTACTTTTGGCAGAACAATTATGAGCGGGCATTAGACTACGCCACCAATCCTCCCTCAAAGTCGACCATAAAGAGACCTGCTGTGCTGGGCGCAATCTTTAATCTGGGTAACTGTTTGGATCTTACTGACAAAGTAGGTATTGATCTTGTGAGAATTTCATATGAAATTTTGAAGACATCAGCGCAATTGGAGCAAAAGAAATTACCACGTAATGTTAATCCAAAAGAAACGGCAAATACCCGGGATAGAATTATTAGATTACTTGATTGTACTGTAATCAATAATATTCATTCTTTAATGAAGACGAGAAACGAGCCTCCTTTTGAATCAGTACGTGCCGTGTTTTTTGAAGGAGAAGAGCTATATGAAGGTGCTGGGTTTTTAGATAAAACTCATGTTCAAATATGCGTAAGAAACCCTAATCTTATTAAGGCTTTTTTTGTTCCCCGTAAAGCCGTTAAATGGGAAGACGGTTATTAAGTCTTATTTCTGCGATATCTCTGTCGTTTTATTACAGGAACTACACCACCAATAGATGCGCTGTTCATCCTCCAGCCTGGATTCTGTTTTTCGATTACAGGTCTCACATATTCTTTCAAAGGATTCATCTTCACGGGCGAAATAACCACAGTCGTTGCAGCCCCATGTGGTAGGGGGGGTATCTTCTTCGTTGTAACTCCAGGTGAATGATTCCGCTTTACAGTTGGGGCAAATTTGAAGCGCCATAAGCTTTATTGTTATTGGGTCTTGTTTATCTCATTATGCGTCACGCTAAGTTCCATCACTTCTCCAATTTATTTTAAACGTCCGTTGCTTACAAGATAAGTATTTGGCAAATAATCAACCTTTATAGACTCAACTTGATACGTAATGCGGTTTTATTTGAATTGTTATTAATTTTAATATATAATTTTACGGAGAATAAACCAAGACCTGATGAATTTAAAAATTACGTCCTATTTACTGTGCTTTATCACAATAGTGATGATCTCCTGTGGTAAGAAAAACGATGCGAAGCCTGACGAACAAAAACCAGATCCAACAACTAATACCCGCGTACTTAGGATACAGCAGGGGATTGGAGTGGAGGATACCATTTTTCTCATTACTTACGACGCAAATAATCGCATTAAAAGTATCGTGGATAGCACCGAGAAGTCTGATTTGCAAGCTACTTACAATGAGGCCGGCCTTCTTACTTCAACGATTCAAAAGTATACAGATGGTAGCGCCTCAACGCCAGTTACGTTCACCTACAATGCAGATAACACGCTGGCAGAAGCTAATACAACTTTTGGAACCTTAGAGAAATTCCGCAATGTATTTGAGTATACCAATGGCGTAATCTCCAAAAGAACTTTTTATGACTACGATTTGAGTAAGTCAACACTTAGGTATTGGAAATACTGGACTTACGTAGTAACTAATGGGAATATTACCAATCGTAAAGAGTTTGATAGCGATAATAAGCTCGTGGAAGAAATTAGCTACACCTACACCAATGACGCTAACTTTTTTAAGCCTTTTGCCTTAGTGAACTTTCAGAACAAAGTTGGATTAAATTATTTATGCGAGGAGGAAATCATTTTTAATAAAAACTCAATAGCAAGTTATACAAGACAAGGCTTTACAACTACCTTTACTTATAGCTACAATAGTAATAAGCTGCCTGTTAAGGTGATAGAAATTTCAAAATACTATACCAATACAAGAGCGTTTTCGTACTAAGCGAAAATAGTTTAACAACAAGAGGCGTTTCCTGATTAGGGAAACGCCTCTTGTTGTTTATATACTCACCGTTGTCCCGCCTTTAGTCATCTGCATCCAGATGAGCCTTACACATGGGAATATAGCCGCGTTTTTTAATGTCCCTGCCACATTCCTTCCATTTCTTCCAGGGTTTTTCCCTTCGTTTCCGGTACCATTTTATACACCGTTATAAATGCCAGAAAACAACAAACCGCAAAGAAACAGAACGTAGCTGCAGCACCTGCACGGCCCAATAATATCGGCGTTAACTGCCCCACAATGGTATCTGATACCCACATCGCCATAATGCTTACTGCCATGGCTCTACCCCGGATTTTAGTAGGGAAAATCTCTGCCGCAATCACAAATTTCAACGGACCCAGTGAGAAGGCAAAACATGCCAGGAACAGGATAATAGAGATGACCAGTGCAATATTATTTGTTGCCCCGGTGTAAAAACAAACACTGGTGAAAAGCAGGCTGACAGTACCGCCAATAGCCCCCGCAATATATAGTGGACGACGGCCCATGGTATCTACTTTCCAGATGGCAATGAGTGTGAATATAAAATTCGCCAGACCAAAGATCACCTGGCTAAGAAAGGCATTAGAAATGTTGATACCTGCATCACTCAGTATGCGCGGACCATAATAAATCACTGCATTGATACCGCTGAATTGCGAGAATACCGGCAGTAATATCCCGATCAGCAATGGCTTACGCATGGCGGGCGACAATAACTCTTTATAGAAGTTAGTAGAAGATGCATCGGCCGCAGGTACTTCGTTGTCTGTATCTATAGCCGTACCCGTTAGTCCTTTAATAATGCGCAATCCTTCTTCGCGGCGGTTGTTTTGTATCAGCCAACGCGGACTTTCCGGCACAAAAAATAATCCGATGAGAAACAGAATAGAGGGAATGGCGCCGATGCCAATCATTCCACGCCAAACCTCTTTCGCAAAAAGCAGGTGTGTAAATGAAGTGGATGGCGAATCCACCTGGCTGATGGCATGTTGCAGTAGCAGGAAATTGGTGGCATAAGCAATCAGAATACCCGCAGTAATAGCCAGCTGATAAAAGGTGACCAATCGTCCGCGGATATTCGACGGCGCTATTTCGGAAATATATAACGGCGCTACCATAGAGGCTACACCTACACCAATGCCGCCTGAAATACGCGCCAGTACCAGCATGGTAAAATCCAGCGACAACGCAGAGCCTACGGCCGATAACAGGAATAATAATGCGGATGCCATCAGCATCTTTTTGCGACCTAACCGATCGCTGAGTCCACCAGAGAATGCTACACCTACCACGCAACCCATTAAGGCAGAAGATACAAACCAGCCCTGTGCGGAATCCGACAAATGAAACTGGTCTGTTACAAAAGGTAATGCGCCGGAAATAACAGCCATATCAAAGCCAAAGAGCAGTCCTCCCAGCGTAGCAATGAGTGTGATGAGCAGCAATGAAGATGAAGCGCGGTTCATGAATGTATTGTTTTATTTCGGTTGATAAAATGGTAAGGAAACAGTTAGCAACATTCTTCTTTCATGAATGACCTCACTACCTTCACCGGTTCATCTTCACTTATCAGCGTGTAAGTGCCGGTAGCAGCGGGTACAATGAATGTTTCCGCATAATGCACGGTTTGTTCCCGTCCATTGGTAATCACTTTGATGGTACTACCTTCCACGAGGCTTAAGATATGGCATTGTCCGGCTGTATTCAACGTTATCGTGGAATTAAATTCAAGGCGTTCAATGCGGTAGAAATGCTGTGGATGGGTAGGCAGGTATATAATTTGCCAATCGTGTCCGGTTTGTATGGTCATTGGTTGCGACAGCAACGTATGCTTTACTACATCTCCCTTTCTCTCAAAATCAAGATTGGCAAAGGCCCGGTCAATGTTCAGTGTACGGGGTTGTCCACTCAGATCCGCCCGTAACCAGTCGTACATCTTAAAGGTGAATATATAAGGTGTGGCGCTGATCTCCAGTACCAGATTGTTTTTTCCGGAACTGTGTACCGTACCGTTAGGTATCAGGAACAGGTCATGTTTGTGAGATGGAAAAACCTGTACATATTTTTCGATATCCACGGGCTCATGCCGGCGGAAACTGTTTTGCAGTACCTGTTCAAATTCAGTGGCGTTGATATCTTCCTGGAAGCCGAGGTAAACTTTGGCGTCGGGCTTTGCATCCAGGATATAGTAGGTTTCATCTTGTGTAAAATCTTCACCAAAATTTTCTTTGGTATAAGCCACTGATGGATGACATTGTACAGAAAGATTACCACCATCAAAGGTATCGAGGAAGTCGAACCGGATTGGGAAGGTTTCCGGGAACCGCGCGGCTGCTTTTCCCAACAAGGCTTCGTTGTCCAGCATCTGCAAGGTATCGAAGGTTACTTCCAGCAATACGTTGTTGGCTTCCAGGAGTACGCCGTTTTCCGGAGCAATCAGCTCAAAAGACCAGGCATAATTTACTACGTCTGGATTGAGTGCAGGAATTTTTTCTTTGATCCATTGTCCGCCCCAAACGCCCGGTTCAAACCAGGGGCGGGCCCTGAAGCTGTTACGCGACATCTCGGCAAGCGTTTCGCGGAGTGTAGCGCCGGTACACCAGCTGATATCATTGATACGCTGTTCATCAATGATGATATCGACTTGTGGTAGCAGTTGTTTTTTATGGCGGTTGAGTACCGGCCAGTCAACGAAATAGAATTGTTTGTATTGACGCTTCGGATTGTTATCTGGTGCAGATTGGCCAAGGTTGCAGACTTTACCTGCTCTTGAGCGGAATTGAATTTCGTTTTTAGGAATATCAATATAAAGGATGGGTGCTGACCAGTTAGCCAGTGAGGCACCGCAGCCATATATAATATTGAGTTTGCCCGGTGTGGGTTGTAATTTTTGCAGTTTATCGGCAGAGAAGAATTCAGATAAGGTGCCGGTAAAACGCTTACCGAATAAAGGATCTTCGCCACCAATGCTGGACGCGATCAGGTGGCTGATGTCTGATGATGGCAGTAATGCATCAGTTACTGCAATAAAATGTGCATCGATATTTAACGTAACCAGTGCTGATTGCAGCTTTTCGATGAATGATTCCCATAGTACACCTCCGTAACCCTCCAATACTATATTGGATGATTGCTGTGTGATCCAGTGAGCTAATGTGTCAAAACCTGTATAAATAGGACCCGTGGCAGGAAAGCTCGGGTAGATGTCGTATCCTGTTGCGTGCTGTTTATCTTTCGTCAGTGGGATCAGGTATTGTGTTGTGGCCCGTGACGCTGTCATCTGTTGTGCTTGATCGGGTGATAACATGTTTGCCATTTAATCATTATGTAAATATGTACAAACATATTGTTTGTATCGAAAAAAAGCAAGTTTTCTTTTACACCTTATAAAAACAATAACAAATCAGGGGGTACGTCTGCTTTCCACAGTATATACGAAGCTTTCGGCCTTATAGTAGCCCAGGTTGTATTCAATAGGCCGTTCCGCCTGGTCAAAAACATATCTTTTCCGGAATAAAATGGCGCTGTCTACATCTACCTCCAGTTTACCTGCAATGAACTTATCGGCAGTCCTGGCGCTGATTTCCTCTTTCGAGATGGTAGCTGTTACGTAGTGGTCCTGTTCCAGCATTTCATAGAGGGGCCGCTTGAAATCTTCGTCGCCCGTKAGCCCGATCCGGGGGTGGAAGTAGGACACGAAATAAACGAATGGTTCCTGCGGATTGCCCCGCAAACGCTCCAGCTTCATGACTTTCTTCTCTGGTTTGATATCGAAGAAATTGGCCACCTGTTCATCCGGGTATACCCAGCTGATATGTAATTCGTAATTCTTGATAGTTACGCCCCTGGCCTGCATTTCCTGCGTAAAACTCAGCCAGTTCATCGACTTCGAACTCATCTTCTGCTGGGCCACTTTGGTTCCCAGTCTTTTCTTCCGTACCAGCAATTCTTCGTATACCAGCTTATTAATAGCCTGACGCAATGTAGGCCGGGAAATAGCCAGCTTCTTAGCTAGTTCCACTTCATTGGGTAGCAATTTTCCCGCCTGATATTCGGGTTGTTTTATCAGCTCCCTTAACAGGTTTTCTGCCTGTATATGCAATGGGGTGCCGCTTTGATGATCAATTGATAAGTTCATATATGTAATAACATAGAAAGCCCCCCGCAAGTTAATAAATAGCCGAAATCCCCCGCCACTTTTGATGTAGATCCGGTCATCAGCTAGGTAAAAATAGCATATGTCTTTGCAAATATCTCATATATTCAGTCTGCGTTAAATGTCTAAGTAATTCATTTATAATAAAATAACCTCCGGTAAAAATTTTTCTTTTTAAAAAGTTTTGACGTTAACTTTTTAATATGTACTTATGTATATACAAACCAACATCTAATTATTCATTTGTCTGCTCTGTTATGAAAAAACGCATCCCAACCTCCCTGCGACAGAAATGCCTGTACTATCTCTTGCTGCTATTTATCGGGAATGCTGCCTTTGCCCAGTCCATTACCTTAATAGGTAAAGTGGTGGATGCAAAAGGACAAGCGATGCCTGGCGTAACTGTAAAAGTGAAGCATCGTACTACCGGCGCTGTCACCAGTACCATCGGCGAATTCGCCATCAAATTGGAGAAAGCCTCCGATACTTTACTCATCAGCTCCATGGGATACCTGCCACAGGAAATTCCCGTAAACGGACGCCGCACCTTGCTCGTTACACTGGAGGAAAATCGTAATGACCTGAACGACGTAGTAGTAGTGGCTTATGGCCAACAAAAGAAACAAAGCATGGTCAGCTCCATCACGACCGTCAACCCAAAAGAAATCAAAGGACCTTCCAGTAACCTTACTACCATGCTCGCCGGACGTATCTCCGGACTGGTATCCTACCAGCGCAGTGGTGAACCCGGTGCAGACAACGCCTCTTTCTTTATCCGGGGGATTACGACTTTTGGCTCCGGTAAACAAGATCCCCTGATCTTAATTGATGGAATGGAATCTACCAGCACAGAACTGGCCCGCCTGCAACCAGATGATATTGCCGGCTTCTCTGTGCTGAAAGACGCCGCCGCCTCGTCATTGTATGGCGCCCGCGGTGCCAACGGCGTTATCCTGATTACTACTAAAAGTGGTAAATCCGGTGTAACGAAAATGAATATACGTTTTGAGAACTCCTTTTCTTCCAACACGCGAAACATAGAACTGGCAGATAACATTTCTTATATGGAACTGGCCAATGAAGCAGCCATCACCCGCGACAGGCTGGCGCCATTGCCTTATAGCCAGAACAAAATTGACCACACCAAAGCAGGCGATAATCCATATCTGTATCCCAGCAACGACTGGCTCGGAACATTGATTAAAAAATCTACGAATAACCAGCGGTTGAATATCAACCTCTCCGGCGGTGGCCAGAAAGCGCAATACTATGTAGGCGCCACCATGAACCAGGATAACGGTATTCTGAGAACGCAAAAAGGAAGTGGTTTTAATAGCAACATCAAGTTAAGAAGTTACGAGGTTCGCTCTAACATCAACATGAAGCTGACCTCCACCACAGAAGCCATCATCAGAACCACCGGTAATTTTGATGATTATAATGGCCCCATTGGTGGTGGTAGCGCTATCTTCAAGGGTGCGCTTACAGCCAACCCCGTGTTGTTTCCGGCTAGCTATCCATCCAGCGCCCTGCCAAAAGTGAATCACCCGTTATTCGGAAACGCTGCACGCGGTGCAGAAGGCGAAGTGTATAACAATCCCTATGCGTGGATGGTATCAGGGTTCAGCCAGTATAATACCGCCATATTAAACGTACAACTGGAAATAAAACAGGACCTTAATTTCATCATTCCTGGTCTCTCTGCCAGAGTAATGGCATACACCAAACGCCTTTCCTACTTTGATCTGAGCCGACAGTATAATGCATTCTATTATGCCGCTAATCCTGTTATAAAAGCGCCGGACGACTACACACTAACGCTGTTAAATGAAAAAACAGCCACAGAATATCTGAACTACAACGGCGGTGGCAAAACGGTAAACACCACTACCTATATGGAAGCGGCGTTGAACTATAACCGTACTTTCAACCGGGTCCATAATATCAGCGGATTGTTAATCGGTATTCGCCGGAACTATCTGAACGGAAACGCCGGCGACCTGCAATCATCGCTCCCATTCCGTAACCAGGGCATTTCCGGCCGGTTCACTTATGGCTACGATAATCGCTACCTGGTGGAAGGAAACTTCGGCTACAACGGGTCAGAACGTTTTGCAAAAAATAATCGCTACGGCTTCTTCCCATCCATTGGAGTAGCATGGAATGCAGTGAATGAGCAATTCCTGGAGAAGTATAAAAGTACAATCACACAATTGAAGTTACGCGCTACCTACGGCCTGGTAGGTAACGACCAGATCGGAAGCGCAAATGATCGTTTCTTTTACCTGTCAAACGTTAACCTGAACACTTATGGGTACGGATCATCCTTTGGTCAGAACTATGAATATTTCAGACCAGGTGTAAGTATTTCCCGCTATGCCAACAGCGCCATCACCTGGGAAAAATCCCAAAAAACCAATATCGGTTTGGACCTGGGCCTCTGGAGTGCACTCAACCTTACCATAGACGCATATAAAGAACATCGGAGTAATATCCTGATGTCCAGAGCTTACATCCCTACTACGATGGGCCTTTCAGCGCCTATCAGCTCTAACGTAGGTATCGCAGAAGGTCGTGGAGTAGACGTTGCCCTGGATTATAACAAGAACTTCGGTAAAACATGGCTGCAGGTGCGGGGAACATTTACCTATGCCGCCAGCAAATTATTAGCAAATGAGGAACCGGATTATCCGGCCAACATGAAGTACCTGTCCCGCGTAGGTCATTCATTGGGTCAGGTATATGGACTGGTAGCGGAAAGATTATTTGTAGATGATGAAGAAGTAAAGAACTCACCCCGTCAGAATTTTGGAGAAGTAAGAGGTGGAGATATCAAATACCGCGATCTGAACGGCGACGGACAAATCACTAACCTCGATATGGTGAACGCAATGGGATACCCCGTTACGCCCGAAATTATTTATGGATTTGGTTTCTCTTTCGGATATAAAAACTTTGACATCAGTACTTTCTTCCAGGGCTCTGCCAGATCTTCTTTCTTAATAGATCCTGCTTCTATTTCTCCCTTTGTACAGGATGGTAGTAATCAAAATGGATTATTGGATGTCATTGCCAAAAATCATTGGTCGGAAGACAATCGTAACCTGTACGCTTTTTGGCCAAGACTGGGTCCCACACAGAATAACAACAACAATCAACTCTCCAATTGGTGGATGCGCAATGGTGCTTTCCTTCGGATGAAGAGTGCGGAAATCGGTTATAATATCGGTGAGAAGGGAATGAAGAAATATCATATATCCGGCCTGAGAATTTATCTCAATGGTACCAACCTGTTCCTGATCAGCGCCTTTAAATTATGGGACCCCGAACAAGGAGGTAACGCTTTGGGATATCCTGTTCAACGTGTGTTTAACGTAGGCGTTAACGTTAGCTTATAGTGTACTGCCAAAATCAATTGTTATGCAACCATTACATACATATTTGACATCAATAAAATCTTTACGCAGCAGGTATTTTACGATCGTTCTGCTGTGTGCTGCTGCCACCTTTTTTACGGCTTGTAAAAAAGGATTTCTGGACATCATTCCTGACAACCTGCCTACACTGGATCATGCTTTTGCTAACCGCCAGGAGGCAGAGAAATTTTTATTTACCTGCTACGCCTATCTGCCGAGAGAAGGAAACCCGGATATGAATCCCGGATTCAATGCCGGTGACGAAGCCTGGACCTATTGGCCCATGTATGAAGATTTTTTTAACCTCGGTCCCTATAACATTGCCCGTGGTACACAGAGCAGCGCAGACCCATACATGAACTATTGGGATGGATATGACGGAAGACCGCTATGGCAGGGGATTCGTAACTGTAACATTTTTCTCGAAAATGTGGATAAAGTAATCGATCTGCAGCCTTATGAAAAAGAGCGTTGGATTGCTGAAGTGAAATTCCTGAAAGCCTATTTTCACTGGTATTTATTCAGAATGTATGGCCCTATTCCTATAGTGGATAAAAATTTGCCTACTACTGCAACGCCGGAAGAAGTGCGGATATTCAGACAACCTGTTGATTCCGTTGTCAACTATATCGCTAATCTGTTGGATGAAGCAGCTGCTGGTGAAAACACCGGACTGCCACTATCTATTACCAGTTCTACAATAGAACTCGGACGCGTCACGAAAGTAGCTGCACTGGCTATCAAAGCCCGTGTACTGGTAACTGCCGCCAGTCCCTTGTTTAATGGTAATAACGACTTTTCCGGCATGAAGAATAAAAACGGACAGGTACTTTTTAATCCACAGTATGACGCTACCAAATGGATAAGAGCAAAGGATGCCTGTAAAAAAGCCATCGATCTCGCCAATGCTGCCGGAGTGAGACTATACCACTTCACCTCACCCCTCACAGCAGTAGATCATGCTACACAAATAGAAATGAATATCCGTAATGCAGTTTGTGAAAAATGGAACAGTGAACTGATATTTGGATTAACATCAGACGGAGACCCTACCTACTGGCTGCAAACATTTGCCTGTCCGCAGTTAGATCCCGAAGAGTTTAACCTCAACCTGAAAGGAAAGCTGGCGCCTCCGCTGAAAATAGCGGAAATGTTCTATACCAAAAATGGCGTGCCTATTGAAGAAGACAAAACCTGGGATTATGGCAACCGCTACAAATTGCGTATGGTAACAGCAAAGGATACCGGCATGCAGGAAGGTTATAAAACAGTAGGATTACATTTTGAGAGAGAGCCGAGATTCTATGCAGATCTGGCATTTGATGGCTCCAAATGGTTCATGAAAAATGAGAACTACAATATTCAAAGTAAAGCCGATCAATATTCAGGTAAAAAACAAATCCGCTTGTATTCTGTCACTGGCTATTATACCAAGAAAGTAGTGAGCTGGAACCTGAATTTCACTGCTACGTCGCTGAAAACAGAATCATATCCCTGGCCGGTGATGCGCTTGTCAGATCTTTACCTCTTATACGCAGAAGCATTGAATGAAACCGGTGCCTCCACAGAGGCATTGCCTTATCTGAACCAGATCCGCGAAAGAGCCGGATTACCGTCGATAGAAACTTCCTGGTCCACCTATTCAACCAATCCATCGAAGTATACATCTGTAGCCGGACTTCGTAATATTATCCGCCAGGAGCGCGGTATAGAAATGGCGTTTGAAGCCAGTCGCTTCTGGGATCTGCGTAGATGGAAAACAGCCCCGCAGGTATTGAATGGCCCCATTTATGGATGGGATATCCAGCAATCTACCTATGAAGGGTATAATCGCAAGGTGTTCATATACAACACACAGTTTGTTGCTCCCCGCGATTATTTCTGGCCCATCAAAGAATATGATCTCCAGATCAATACTAACCTGCAACAAAATCCAGGTTGGTAACAGCCGGCTATTTGGTTAAAATATTTGTACCTGCTTAAATGCACTGATATGAACAAACGAAATTATCTCCATACAATATTAATATCCCTGCTGGTGATCTCCTCCTGTAAAAGAGAAGAGCCCAGACCCGTTATAGAAGATCATACCGCGCCCGGAGTTGTGACCAATTTATCTATCACCAATCTCAATGGTGCCGCAAGAATCAGCTATACCCTGCCAGACGATGCCGATCTGTTATGTGTAAAAGCCGTGTATCAAACCACCAAAGGTGTAAAAAGTGAAACGAAAGTAAGTCGTTATAACAGCAGCCTGCTGGTGGAAGGATTTGGTGATACCAGCGTTTACAAGGTTACCTTGTATGCAGTGGATAAAAGCGAGAATGTTTCTCCCCCAGTGGAAGTAACCGTAAAACCGTTGGAGCCATTTATCTGGATCGTTAGAAGAACGATTGGTGTAGTACCTGATTTTGGTGGCGTAAATGTGAAATTTGATAATGCGAAGGAAACTGATCTGGCGGTGGTGGTATTGGCCAACGATTCCCTGGGCGCATTCTCTCCCTATATGACGAAGTATACCAATTTGCAAGTGGGAGACTTCTCCACCAGGAATATGAAAGACGTGCCCACCGACTTTGGTGTATATGTGCGGGACAGATGGGGGAACATGTCAGATACCTTCCATACAAAGCTGACACCTTTATTTGAAGAGTTGCTGGATCGTAAGAAAATGAAAGGACTGATACTGCCTACCGATGCTCCTTTGGGTTATGGAGGAGATATTTCAGGGATTTTTGATGGAAGCACCACCTCCGGTTTTTATCACTCCGGAGATGCCGCCAGGATGCCGCAATGGTTCACTTATGATATGGGCGTCACCGTTAAGTTAAGCCGTATTGCATGGTTCATGAGACCCGATTACTTATATGGCCTTCATAGCCCGAGAAAAGTGGAAATATGGGGCTCTAACAAGCCTAATCCAGATGGAAGTTTTGATGATAGCTGGATATTGCTCGCTGAACATACCCAGATAAAACCATCGGGCCTGCCTCCTGGAAAACTTTCCCAGGCAGATAAGGATGCCGCCGCAGAAGGTGAAACGATCAGCTTCCCATTGAATACACCTAAAGTGCGTTATATCCGCTTTAAAACTTTGCAAAACTGGACGAATGGTACCTATTGTCAGTTTCATGAACTGATGAGCTGGGGAGATACAAAATAAATCATCTGTCAACCAAGAAATTAATCACATGAAAGATATCAGGCTTTTCATTCTTTTAGGGATACTGGCTATTACAGCTTTTATCGTGTCCTGCACCAAAACCAAAGGCGATGCCTACAGAAAGTTTATGGAAGGTGGTGAAATCACCTATCCGGGTAGAGCAGATACCGTTCTGGCAGGCGCCGCTGGCCTTAATACGCTGCAGCTGTCTATTATTTTAGGCAACGATCCTTTGGTAACACGAATAAAGATCCTCTGGAATAATAGTAACGACTCCATAGAGCTACCGGTAAAGCGGACAAACGGAACAGATACGATAACGCAACTGCTAACTAACCTCAATGAGGGGGATTATAACTTTATCATTTATACTTATGATAAGGAAAATCATCGCTCCGTAATGGTGAATGCTTTTGGGGCAGCCGTGGGAGAAAGTTATGTAAGCACGCTCGTTAACAGAACACTGCAGTCGGTAACACAGGACGCCGATGGTAACATGGTGCTGAACTGGGCAGCAGCGCCTACCGGAGAGCAGGGCGTTGAAATAACATATACCGGTGACGATGGAAAAACACGAAATAAGATAGTGCCCGCCGGCGAAACCCAAACGGTGCTGAACGATTATAAAGGTCCGTCAACACTGACTTACATTTCAAGATGCAAGCCAGATAGTAGTTCTTTTATATTTTTCTATCCTAAAGAAGGCGCACTTACCACTGCTTTACCACAGTTTGAAAGACAACTCCCCAAGAAAGGATTTAAGGTACTGGAATTACCAACCGATGTGAAAGATGGCGGCTATGGCTGGTTAGTTAATTATATGTGGGATAACAACTACAACACTCCCGGCTTTGCTACACAATCTATCATCCCTTGCTGGTTCACGATAGATTGCGCCAAAGCAGCAGCACTCAACCGTTTCAAAGTATGGCAGGCAAATGACCGCCTGTATGTAGGAGAAAGCGTAAAGACCTTTGAATTATATGGTAGTAATCAGCCTGCGGCAGATGGGAGCTGGGAAAGCTGGACAAAGATCGGCTCATATGAATCCATCAAGCCTTCCGGTTTGCCTGTGGGACAAAATTCAGACGCGGACATTGCCTTTGCAAAAGCCGGTGAAGAATTCAGCGTACCGGCAGGAACAGCACCTTTCCGGTATTATCGCTTTAAATTGTTAACCAACTGGGGCAATGCCGCATTTATGACAATAGAAGAAATTACATTTTATACACACGATAAGTAACGACAGATGAAAAGATTATTCATACTGCCATGCCTCATTTTGGCGATGGCAGCACACGCACAGCAAGGAGAGTTGAAGTTGTTATCCTATCCGGGCCGGGTGGAAGCAGCTAATATCAGCAAAGCTCAATTGGCTAAACAGATACTGGCCGACCACCGTTTAGATACCGTACAGGCGTGGGCGTTAAAAGTATTAACCGGCTTCAACGCCGGTACCGGCTATGGCGAAATCTGGATCAGAGACTTTAACACCTTTATCAAAGGATCATTAAAGGTACGTAGCAGCCAGGATGTGAAGGATGCGCTGCTCCTGTTTTTCAAGTTACAAGGCGCCGATGGTAATATCCCTGATGGCGCTATCAATGAAAAACAAGCCAACATCGGTTACAACTACGCGCACACAAACCTGGCGCCAGGATGGGCCAGCCACAAGAATACGGTGGAAACAGACCAGGAGTCATCCCTGATACAAGCCGTAAAGCAATACATTGATGTAACCGGTGATAAAAGCATTCTCCAGGAAAGTGTAGGGGAGCAAACGGTGATGCAAAGAATGGAAGCAGCCATGCGTTTTATATTGAATGACCGCTGGGCAAAAGAATACGGCCTGGTGAAAGGCGCTACCACCGTCGATTGGGGAGATGTACAGCCGGAAACCGGATGGGGCGTTGCMTTGAATGAAAAAACAAAATGGTCTGTTGATATCTACGATAACGCCATGTTCCTGCTGGCTATCAATGATTTCCTGGCCATCAAACCCGCGACCTACACTGCTAAGGATAACTGGAAAAATATTGCTGCCAGTCTCCGGAAAAATATCCGGCAACATCTCTGGGATGCCAAAGCCAACAAATATATTCCGCATCTCTACCTGAATGGAAGCCCATTCCCCGCTTCCTTTGATGAGCGCAGCATCTTGTATACCGGAGGTACCGCCTGCGCAATACTAGCCGGATTACATGATCAGAAAGAGATTCGTACAATCAACCAGCAATTCCTGGCTGCCGCTGAAAAAGAACAATTCGCTACCATCGGTATGACGGTGTACCCTCCATACCCGATAGAAGTATTCCCTAACATGGGAGCATATATCTACCAGAACGCCGGCGACTGGACCTGGTTCGGTGGACGTATGATCACTGCCTTAACTAACAACGGCCTGCCATTGGAAGCCTATGCAGAAATGAGCCCCATGCTCGACCGCGTAATCAAAAACAAAGGATTCAATGAATGGTATGATGTGCGTACCGGCAAAGCATCCGGATCAGGCGACTTCAGAGGAGAAGCCGGGGTATTGTTTGATGCGATTAATCAGCTGAAAGCCTGGGCAGGAAAAGTGAAGTAAATAAGTATTGAATGTTAGATACAAAAATCCCATGGAACGGTTGTTCTATGGGATTTTTTATGATTGGTTTTGCCTTGATCAGATAGAGCATTTAAGCCCTCCTGTTTTTTTCAAATAACTCACTTCTTTTTGCAGTTTTTTAATTTCCTTTTCCGTTTTGGAAATCTCCTTTTTTAAGAAAAGGTTTTTTGCCTCTATGTCTGCGCAGGCTTTGGTAAGAAATTCTTTGTCAGTCATGAAGATTAGTTTAAAACTGTTAACACTTTTGAGGAAAAAATGAGGAATAATAATTTAAAATGAAGATACGTAAAAGTTATTAAATAATAAGTTATACGTATTATATAGTAAGTAAAAGTAAATATTGATAATTATAACTTATTGAATGATAAGTTTTAGTGCTTTTTGACGCGCTCTTTTTGCCTTAAATTTGATAATAACCTTATCAAAATGGCAKAAAAGCTAAAGATTAATAGAATTAAGGCTGTACTAGCAGAAAAAGATATCATGCACAAAGACCTGGCAGCTATGGTGGATAAAACACCTAGTGCTATCACAAGGATTTGTAATAATGATTTTCAACCAACATTAAAGCTGTTACGGGAGATAGCTATTGCTTTGGATGTAAGTATATGCGAGTTACTAATTGACCCCAGGAAGAACAAATAATAATGACATGGTGTCTCTATCACATCGAAAATAAAAAAAGAATTCCCGGAATAACACCGGAAATTCTCTTACTTGATTTTTTATACTCATTTTTTTATCTGCGCTAAAATCAATTGATTGATCCGCTCCGGTTGTTCTTCCAGGACATAATGTCCGCAGTCTTCTATCACTTCCGTTTGCACGTGATCGGCAATTTTCTTCATGGCCTCGCCCACACGATCCGCCGTGGCATATCGACCACCTACCGCCAACACCGGAATGGATAGCTTTCGGGTGAACGACTGGTTTTGCTGCGCGCTTTCACTAAAAGCCCGATAGTAAGCAAAGCCGTTCTTCATGGTGCCTTTATAGTCGTTGTAGTAAACCTGGATATCATTTTTGTTGATAGCAGATTTAACGAATGACTTCTTCCTAAAATACCAGGAAATATATTCTTTTTCTTTTCCGTTGGTCAGAAACTCAGGAATTTCATCTACCGCATGAAAATAGAACTGCCATACCTTGGTGGCATTTTCCGGACGAAAAACAGCAGGGTCCATTAATCCGGGGATACCGGCATCAATAACGGTGAGCGTTGATAATTTACGTTCAAAAAAGAGAGCGTACGTAACCGCTACCCAGCTGCCAATGTCATGACCTACCAGGTGGAATTTTTCGATCTTCAGCGTATCTGTTAATTGGTTAATCAGCGTGGCAATACTTTTGGTATCATATTTCTCCACACGTTGACTTTTGCCTAGTCCTGGTAAGTCTACCGCAATTACCCGGTTGTTTTTCGAGAGTTCGGCAAAATTCTTTCTCCACACATAGGAGGTTTGTGGCCACCCATGTAAGAGGACAATGGTTTCACCTTTCCCTTGTTCATAATAGGCAATTTTGGTGTTATTCAATTTGATAGTTTTCATAGCGGGCAGTTGCGCCAGCAGGCTGCCAGGGATCATTAGCAGCAGTAATGATTTGATCCCATTTTTTATTTTGAAAGAAAAGTTCATGACTTCTTTTTGTCGGGTTAATAATCGATACCTTTTGCGATTTCGGCTGTTTGTTCAATACAATGTTGCAGTTCAGCAATTTTAGCTTTCATCGTATCAATAGTACTGGAGGTCAGCGGTAAACGGAAGAAAGGACTGCCTTTTAACACAGCGTCGATAATCGCCTGCGCCGCTTTAATAGGATCTCCCGATTGTTTGCCGTCATTGTTCTTTGTGTTTACCCGGATATTACCCAGCTTTTCGGCATATGTGGGCAACTCATTTTGGGCATATTGAACCGAGGCGCCAAAGAAATCAGTCCGTAGTGGACCTGGTTCTACCAGCAATACTTTTATGCCAAAGGGAGCGACTTCCTGTTTCAAAGATTCGCTCATGCCCTCTAAGGCAAACTTACTGGAAGCATAAATGCCGTTTCCGGCGGCCGCTATCAGCCCAACACGCGAAGATATCTGCACAATGGTGCCTTGTCCTTTTTCACGCATATGAGGCAACACTGCCTGGCAAAGCTTCCACACCGCAATCACGTTCACATTAAATTGTTGCACCACTTCAGACTCATCAAACTCCTCCAGCATTCCAAATGCGCCGTAGCCCGCATTGTTGACGAGTACATCTATCTGCCCCTGTGTTTTAATGATAGACGCGACTAACGAGGTCATCTGATCGGTTTGATTCAGGTCAATGATGTATGCCGTAGCATTTAGCTCTTTTTCGAATGTTTCTTTATCTGCAACTGTTCTAACGGTGCCGATCACAATATCGCCGGTGGCTGCCACCTGCTTCGCTATTTCCCGGCCCAGTCCTTTAGAAACACCGGTAATAAGCCATACTTTCTGTTTCATATTTTTTGTTTTAAATCCTATGCAAAACTATTTTATACCTTTGCATACGACAAGTACCTACAAAATTGTAGGTATAAAACGGATAGCATGAGAAAGGAAAACTCCACCAACTTTTTAAACGAGAGGGATCTTGCCCACAACTGTGGAATGTACTATACCATTATGCTGATTGGCGGTAGATGGAAAATCAGTATTCTGGCTGCCCTGCTGGACAACGAAGTAATGAGGTATTCGGAAATTAAAAACAGACTTTCCAATATCACGGAAAGAATGTTGATTAAACAGCTCAAAGAATTGCAGGAAGATGGCCTTATTACCCGGAAGGATTATAAAGAGCTGCCGCCAAGAGTAGAGTACAGTATCAGTAAAAAAGGCCGAAGCCTGAGAAACCTGCTGATTGAAATGCAGCAATGGGGAAAGGCGAATAGTAAAAAGCATGTAACAATGCCGACAGCAGTAAACTCATAACATTCTGATAAAACTGTAATGATATCTTTGCGCCCGCAAGGTAATTTGTAATGGACAGAAACACTTTAAATGATGCCACTTTATGGCAACAGGCAAAACGGGGAGATACGGCATCGTTTTCGTGTTTGTTTGAACGGTATTGGGATGAGATGTTTTCGATGGCTTACCGCAGACTGGCTGATGAAGCAACCGCCAAAGATGTGGTGCAGAATATTTTTATTCATGCCTGGGAAAACCGGCAGCAGATTACCGTGGAAGATAAGTTAAGCCCCTATCTGTTTACTGCATTAAAGTATAGTGTTATCCGCCATATTTACCGGGCAGCCAAACAAGGCACCACAGATTTACCCCTGGCTGTGTACAGTTTGCCCGATGAAACAGAACAGAAAAAACAAGAGCACCACGAATTTGACAGATTAAAAGAAAAAGTTCAGGCCGAAATCACTGTTATGCCCGATAAGATGCGGGAAGTATTTATACTGAGTTATGAAAAAGAACTCTCCGTCAAAGAAATAGCACGCCGCTTGTCTATTTCAGAACAAACCGTTAAAAACCAGGTGCACAACGCCCTTAAACGACTTCGCTACCGGATGCAAAGCCAATCGGTTTTCCTGCCCTTTATCCTGTAATCACGGAGTTCACAATTTGGTAACATTGAACTTATAGTACCACCCGCCCAAACTGGTATTTATATAGCAGGAGGACTGTTATATCATGAAGTTACATAACCGGTTAAAGCTACTTCGACATTATTTATCAGGGAAGACAAATGAACATCAGAGCAGACTTGTTGACGACTGGTACCATTCAATGGATGATACTAAGCCAATAAATCTTTGGGAAGAAGAAGGAAAAAGAAATGCTGTCAAAGGCGGGATGCAATTGCAAATCCTCGGACAAATCAATCGTTCGAAAGTAGTGCCCATGCGCCGCCGGATCGCAGCTGCGGCTTGTATTGCGGTATTATTAGCCAGCGCCTCCTGGCTTTTCGTGGTGAGTCGTAGCAGCCATGCCGTTACCTATCTTACTATATCAGCTCCCCTGAATGAAGTCAAACAAGTGCTATTGCCCGATAGTTCAAAAATATGGCTGAAATCAGGAACTACGGTACAATACAGCTCTCTGTACGGAAAGAAAAACAGACGCCTGGAACTGCTGGAGGGCGAAGCCTTTTTTGATGTGCAAAAAGATAATGCCAGACCATTTATAGTGAAAGCTGGCGGACTCGAAACAAAAGTATTGGGTACATCCTTCAACATACAGGCATATCGCAATCGCCCGTCTATACAGGTATGGGTACAAAGTGGGCGCGTACAGGTGAGCGACAGCATACAGGTATTGACCGAGTTATCTAAAGGAAAAAGATTGCAGTGGGAGACAGGCGACGGTCATTTCCAGATCGACAGCCTCCATTGGAAACAGGCAATGGCCTGGCAACAAGGCGTATTGCTGTTGGAATCGGCCTCCTTTACTGAACTGGCTTTTGAGTTGAAAGAAATATATGGGGTAACGTTAGTCACCAATAATGCCGATATCCGTAGCCTGCATTACGACGCCAAATTCTTTATATATAAAACATCCGTGAACGATATTATTGCCACACTAGCAGAAGTACATGGTATACACTATAAAATACAGGGACAAACAATCACTTTATACTAAAAGCAAAATCCCGCTGGTAACGGGATTTGCCAAACATTTCGGTAATGCTATTTTTTGACGAAAGCAACATTACCATCTAAAAAAATCAATCATAAAGGTATGGAAAAAAAAGAAACAGGGACATGGGTCCTCATCAGACGAAGACTGATGTTAACACTGTGTTGCCTGATGCTGACAGTATGCAGTTTACAGGCACAGTCGCCCGGCGCAGTAAAGCTGTCTGTCAGCGTGGCAAATGTTACACTGGATGTGGCCATGCGGCAGGTAAAAGAAGCCTGCCCGGTAAATATTGCCTATGATGCCGGTAAACTACGACTGGCACAATGGAAGATCTCTCCGAAAGAATTTAATAAAGCAGATTTATCCGAGATCCTGCAATACTTATTACAACAAACAAATGTTGGGTATAAAGAAGTAGCCGGTGGAATTGTATTGTTTGAAAAAGAGAAGGCGGCGCCTGCTCCTGTTAGAAAGGAGAAAGGGCGTATAGTCGGTAAGGTGATAGATGAAGAAAATGGTGAGCCGGTGATTGGCGCCACCATCCGCATAGGGGACGCAGGATCGGTGACAGATGATGGCGGTAATTTTTCATTACCGCTGTCAGAAGGACACTATACGGTGATGATCAGCTCCATGGGATATGGCGCCAAAGAAGTGAGTGGTGTTACCGTAAATGAAAGCGAAACGTTTACCTTAAACGCCACCCTTAAAAGACAAAAGGGCAACCTGGCGATGGTAGTTGTGAAATCCTCCGTAAAAAAGGAGACTACTGCTTCCCTTTACAGTCGCCAGAAAAATGAAGCGGGTATCTCCAATGGCATCAGTCGCGAGCAGATCGCGGTATTGCCCGACAAAAATATCGGAGAAACATTGAAGCGTATTTCCGGTGTAAGCACCACAGACAACAGGCGGGTAGTGGTACGCGGTATCGCTGAAAGATATAACATGGCCATGATGGATGGCGCTGCGCTGCCCAGCACAGATGTACAGGTACGTGATTTTGAATTCGACATCGTTCCCAGTAACCTGGTAGACAACGTAGTGGTATCCAAAACAGCTACGCCGGATATGGGATTCGGCTTCGGCGGAGGAATGGTACAAATCAATACCATGGCCGTTGCCGACAATAATTTTACCACCATCAGCTTCGGTGCCAAATATATTAATGGTAGCACCGGCAAAGAATTCATGGGCTATCAACGCGGAAAAAATGACTACCTCGGATTTGATGACGGTAATAGAGATCATTTCCCCAAAGAAATTCTTACCCTCAATGCAGGTAACTACAATCCACAGAAGCCCTATGATCATATTCCGCCTGCCGGTATTGAAAAAGTGACCCCTGAAATGATTGCGGCGCAGAACAAAAGAATCGGTGGACTGGAAAGACTGGGAACCCGCACTTATAAAGCTGCTCCGGGACAGAACTATCAATTTAGCCTGGGACGTAGTTATAGCGTAAAGAACAGTCGTATCGGATTTGTGGGATCGCTGAGTTACCGCAATGAGCAAGCCATTGATGATGTTTCACATTTTGAACGCGGCATCTTCACTAAGCAGGGGGGAAATTTATATGATCCAACAACGGGAGCCGAAATCAAGGAAACAACAGCGAAACAATACAATTTCACCACCAGCTGGGGCGCCTTGCTGAATGCGGGATGGAAAGGTAAACACCATCAGATCATCTCCCGTAATTTTTATTCCAGGGTATTTGCTAACCAGTTTTTCCGCGTAGAAGGCTGGGGAGAAGATATAGGGTTTGGCGATAATCCTGCTATCAATGAATACGACAGACCCAAATTTATTGATCTGTTACAGAACAGGATCAATGGAGAGCATAACGTTGGCCGCTTTAAGTTCGACTGGAGCATGGCCCGCAACCAGGTAACCAATCATGAACAGGATGCTATTGATGCAAACTTGTCGCCTATTAAAACGTTGAACACTACATTTTACAACTATACTCCCGGTGGCGTAGCCAACCCGGGGCCGCTGAGCCGGTCTTCTTATAGGTATGTTGAAACCAACTGGATGGCCGATGCCGCACTGAGCTATCGGTTCAACGTTAACAACCAGTCGCAGGTGCTCAAGGCCGGTTATCAATACCTGGAAAAGAAAGGTAGCTACGATTGGAGCGTTTTGCCTGTAGGCGTGGCAGGAAGATTTAAAGACGCCTATAAGCCGATACAGCAATGGAGTATGGACTTTGCAGATCCTATGGCCAACGCATATTATTATCCGGCTGCCTTCAACAATAACACTTATACGGGGAGGAACAACAACCAGGCCAGGTATGTGATGATGGATAACCGCTTTACCAACTGGCTTCGTTTAGTATGGGGTGTTAGAGCAGAGTATTATGAATATGAGAAGATAAAAGATGAAGCGGCTGATAAGGTGTCGCAGGCTAATCTCGATAATTCCGACAAGCAGCGTTATGTAGATCCGGAAACCGGTAACCTGGTGCATCGAACCCTCAATGCCAGTGCGGAAGATAAGAAGTGGCTGTTCCTGCCTTCAGGTAACCTGACCATTACGCCGTTCTCTAACTTCAATATCAGGGCTTCCTACGCGCAATCGGCTATTCGTCCTGCCTTGATAGAAAATTCCAGCTTTGCCCGTTTCAATTATTTATATGGCCGCATACAGCGTAATACCGGCGTGGTTTCTACCATTATTTCGCATTATGATCTGCGTCTGGAATGGTACCCTGCACCAGGTGAGGTTATTTCAGCTGGCTATTTTAAAAAGCATTTTAAAAATCCAGTTGAAATGTACCTGGACATCACCAATAGCAGCGGCGCCGTTGATTTGCTGACAGCCAACTCCGACTATGCAAATGTAAATGGCTGGGAAGTGGACTTGCGCAAGAGTCTCGGGTTTATCTATAAGGGGACTAAATTTTTGGATAACCTGTATTTCAGCGGAAACCTCACCCTGCAAAAATCCGAAGTGCAGGCCAGCGCTTTCCGGTACGAAACCATAGGCTCCGGTGCTGATGCCGATGGGAATACGTATGCCTACCGCAGAAAAGCCTACCTGAAAGAAAAACGCCCGCTGTACGGACAGGTACCGGTACTGTACAATATAGGCTTGCAATATGCCGGCGAACGACTGGGCGCCAACATCGCCTTCAATCACTCGGGCTATAAAACCTTTACCGTAGGCATGCAGCCCCATTATTCAGAGTTAGAACGCCCCCGCGATCAGGTGGATGCCCAATTGAGTTATAAGTTCCTGAAGAATAAAAATTTACAGGTGAGATTAAATGTCAGCAACCTGACGAATAGCCCATACCGCTTTTTTATCAATGGAAAAAATACCTATAGTCTGAAGCCGGGCGCTAATGACAATATCAAAGAATGGTCGGATGCATATGAATGGAAAAATGGGTTTTCCCAAAAGTATGAAGCAGGACATTATGAAGATTCACCTGATGGAAAAGGGAAAGTTCGTATAGGTGACACCGATACATTTATCCGCAAGATAGGCGCTGCTTTTAGTCTTTCTGTATCCTACAATTTCTAATAATAATAAAAATGGAAATGAAAATAAATAGAACAAACTGGTTTTTTTGGAGCATGATTGTTTTTGTGCTGGCTGCCTGTAATAAGGATAACGACAATTTCCTTTATAAAGAATACGCATTACCCATCACCATCAAGGGCTATAATGCCAGTAGCGAAATGCTTGCTATAAAACTGGACACCATCAACTGGGCAATACCACTTTCTGCAGGATCAGCATTTGAGCAGTCGGAGGCGTTTACTTTTAAAGGAGACCGGCGAACGGTTAAGTTATCGATCCATGAAAAAAATACCGGGAAGCTGGTACTGGAAAAGGAATTGAAGAAAGAGGATACAGCAATTGCTTTAAATTTCCTGTACCTGGATGGCAAAGCCAGTGATATGCCCGAGAAGCCCGCTGTAGTGAAGGACAAGATCAGCCTCCTATACATGTTCATTCCCAGCGTTACCAACTACAGTGAACCGGTAGATATCTCCATCGGTAAATATTTCGTGACACCAAAGGTTTATGAAGAAGTTACCCGGATAAAGAATGTAAAGCCGAATGAATTTAGTGAAGCAGCCACGTTTTCTACATTCCTTACCGGCAGACAGGAATACAATGGCGTATTGACTTCTGTATCTTTTCAGGTAAGGATATTTAAAGCAGGTACCAATACGCCTTATGTGGATGGCACGGCCTACACCTGGAGCGATATATCTACTACTGCTCCCAAACCGGCGGCTTCTACCGCTTCCTCTAAACTCTATATTTTCTCGGAGGCGCCCAGTGGAAACAGCATGAGATTTAACACCCGTTTAGATTATTAAGAAATAACAACAGATCATGTCAAATATTAGAATATTCGGATTGCTTGTCGCTTTGATGATGTTTATTTCCTGTAGTAAGGAAGAAGAACAGATGAAAGCCATTAACGTGGAGGTCTGGGGCTATAACGTTGGCGATGCTGAGCTGGAAATGTCGATTGACACCACCACTTATAGCAAGTTCATTACACCGCCCAATAAGGCTGTTACCTTCAGTAAAATATACACTTATCCGTCCGCTAAAAAAGAAGTGTTATTAAAAATAAAAGACAAAACATCTGGCAAAGATTTGTTCCAGCAGCAGCTGGCGCTTGGTACCAGCCAGCTGGAAATGTTTTTCCCTTTTGTATTCATGAACGGAAAGGAACTGAAAGTAGAACCGGCTGCTGCAGACCCGGCCACCAACAAACTGGGTTTTTATATTCACTATCCGCAAAGTAATGATGCACTCGATATCTTTCTGAAAAATGAAGAAGGACAAATGATGAGTATCGCAAAAAATGTAAAACCTGGTACCTGGATATATGCTAATTATTTGCCGGAGGAAGGATTTAAGTTGAAGGACAAAAAGTATATGCTGTGTTTTACCAAAACAGGCACCACAGACAGCTGGTATTTTGGAGATAGTGAAGGAATCAGCAAAGTAGACGAGTTCAGTTTACTTTTTCCTAAAAACGAGGAGAAGGGATTGGTGAGGACTTATTTTGTTACACCGGGCACGGAACAACTGGATGTGATACGTTTATTTAAAAGACCGTAGACGTACTGTAATATTATAACAGATTTTTGAGGTGTGCAGCGGTATCGCTGCACACCTTTTTTATGTATCATCAGTTAGGTATGGTGGTAAATGTCTATCTTGAAATAAACTATCCATTGCTATGAGAAAAGAAATTATTTTAAGTATCCTATTCCTGTTGCTGCGTACTTCATTTGCCAAAGCCCAGTCAGGCCAGCCCGCCGTTCAATTCATAAACCCCTCCGAAGTGGCTAAATCTAATGGATACTCACAAGCCGCTGTTATCGACCTGGGGACCAGTAAAATGATGATACTTTCCGGGCAGGTACCCTTAAATACCAAAGGAGATCTGATCGGAAAAGATAATTTTGAACAACAGGCAGAGCAGGTTTTTGCCAATATTCAGAAAATTGTAACCGCTGCCGGAGGAAAAATGTCTKATATCGTGAAACTTTCCTATTTCATCCTGGATACCAAAAATCTGAAAACACTTCGTGCTGTCAGAGATAAATATGTTGATGTTCAACATCCGCCAGCCAGTACGCTGGTACAGGTAAGCAGCTTGTTCAGGGAAGATATTTTACTGGAGATAGAAGCCACGGCGGTTATTCCTGCTCATAAATAACTGACAGGTGGCTGTGAATAAAATGGAATAATTTGCATGAAAAATAATAGCCAATGAATCACCAGATATTTGAACCGGATAGCGACTTATCAACATTCGTCAAATGTTATTGGACATTGGAAAGCCCGCATGAAAAAACGCCTAAAAGAAACACCATCGTTCCAGACGGCTGTATAAAAATGATTTTTCACTATGGCGATCCGTACAAACATTATCCTGAAAGCGCAGACAGTTTTTTGTTACCAAAGTGTTTCGTAGTGGGGCAACTAACCCGGCCATACGAAGTAGAGCCCACTGGTGAAACCGGTACTTTCTTTGTTTGCTTTCATCCAAATGGATTTTTGCCTTTTACCACCATTCCACTAAAGGAGCTGGAAAATACGGTAGTGCCGCTGGAAGAAATATTTGGGCAAGATGGACAAGTCATCGCGCACAACATTCTACAGGCAGTATCCACGTCTGATAGAATAAGCCTGGTGGAGGCCTTTTTGCTCGACCGGCTCATCGATACCGCTACTGTCGATTGTATTGTACAATCTACTATTGAAACTATCCTGACTGCCAACGGACAGCTATCTGTAGATGAGCTATCTAGAAAAGGCAATATCAACCGCAGGCAGCTGGTGCGTAAGTTTTCCTCTTCTATTGGCCTGAGCCCCAAGCAGCTCTCCAAAACAATCCGGCTGCAGGCTACACTCAAAACGCTGCTGAATAGTAAAGTAACAAGTCTTACCGGCCTGGCTTATGAAAGCGAGTATTACGATCAGGCCCATTTTATCAAAGACTTCAAAGAATTCACCGGTCTGACCCCCAAAGAATTTTATGGTGATAGTTTAAAAATGTCTTTGATCTTCGACAGTACACCGTGACCTTGTCCCATTTTTACAATTTTGGATGGTTGGCGTGATGCAACTTTGCTGCCTAACGCAAAACAATCAATAATGGAAAATCTTGTCACTTTCATTGATATCCCTGCTACAGATTTCAGCAGGGCCGTATCTTTTTATACCGCTATTTTAGGTGTACCCATCCATGAAATGGATATCTCCGGAACAAAAATGGGCTTCTTCCCATTTGATGGTAAGAACATATCAGGCKCCATCGTACAGGGAGATGATTTCAAGCCATCAACAAATGGGGTACTGGTTTATTTAAACGGCGGCAACAACTTACAAGTGATATTAGATAAGGTGGAAGGCAATAATGGAAAAGTCATTTTGCCTAAAACCTATATCAGCGCAGAAGTAGGCTATAAGGCGATCTTCATCGATACCGAAGGTAACAGGATGGCGCTTCATTCCATTAACTAAGAACAGATGCAGCAATCAACTTTTGGCTATCTGGAGAAGCTGGCGCAAAACAACAACCGGGAGTGGTTTAATCAGCATAAACAATTATTCACTATTGCCCGTGAAGATATACTGTCCTTTGTGGAGGAATTATTATGGGAGATGACCACGTTTGATAAGGAAATAGGAAAGGTAGATGCCACGAAATCACTTTTCAGAATATATCGGGATACGAGGTTTTCATCTAACAAAGATCCTTACAAAACCAATTTCGGTGCAAATATTAGCTACAAAAATGCGGGTTATTATCTCCATATTCAACCTGGCCAGTCTTTTTTAGCCGGTGGTATTTATATGCTGGAGAACGATCGGCTGAAAACACTTCGAAAGGAAATTTCTGGCAATGCCGGAGAATTTCAAAAGATTTTGGGAGAAGAGAAATTTTGCCGGTATTTCGGGGAATTGAGTAACGAAGGTAAGTTGGCACGTATTCCTGCCGGCTTTGAAAAGGATGATCCAATGGCGGAATACCTGAAGCTGAAACGTTTTGTAGCCGTTCATCCTATTGCCGACAAGGAGTTGTTGGAGAAAGATGCGCCCAAAAAACTGGCGGAAATTTATAAATCATTGAAACCGTTGAATGATTTTTTGAATGCGACTTTTGAGTGAAAGATTGTTAAGCCTCACATATTTGTGGGGCTTAAATAGCGCCAATCTATACAAATCTTAAATCGCTTATATTTTCGGGATTGGAAATAGCCATTTCTTTTAGCCATTCCTCATATGTTGCACTTGTTTGCTTCTGATCACAGTAGTTATAAGTTTCAACCTGCTGGCCATCGTGTGTAGAAAATGCCCAGAAAGTTTTTATAATGATGCCTTCCAGTTTCAAATAGGTATTGCGGCTTTCCCAATAACTGGAGATCTGTAATATGTTGTAACTGGCTGGTTTTTTTGTGGTCAGTAAATCAAGACTGTAGCTGTTTAGGTTTAATTGGAGAGGTTTATTCACGATATAAAAAGAACCACCGTCATAAACAAGTATATCATTCCTCGTGTCTGGTACAAATAACATCCGGAGGCTATTTTCATATTCTCCGGTTAGTTGGGTATAGACTTTATTGAATTGATAAGGTAGCATATAGGTTTAGAATTTATTGTTTTTTCATAAGCGCATACCACTCCCGGAGCTCATTCATCAAGACTGTACAGTATTCGGCTTCTAATTCCTTATTCGTCGTGTTATGTTTCCATTGAATGTCTGAGCATCTTAATTCTTCAATTTCAAGAAGTGAAGCATATATTTTTCTAAAGCAAATGCTATCATAAACATAACGTTTACTCTCTTCATAAAATGGGTAAGTGTCAATAGCCGTTTTTTTTATTTCCCAGGCACCTTCGATAAGATCTTTTTTATTATCAAATATTTCATCAGCAATATGAAGCGCTACTTCAATGGCTGCAGTACGTTTATCAGGTAATTCAATACCTAATTCACCTAATAACATATTGTAATAATGAAAAATATCGTAAGTATCGTCGTAATGGGAAAATCCGGCTAAAATCCAGAGAGAGGGAGTATCTAGTCCCTCTTGCAATGCCTGTACTGCGGCATTTGGCACGGATCGTATGCTTTCAATATTGAGCTCTATTTTTAAAGCAAGCAGCCGGAAGTTCAATTTTTTATGCTTTATTGGTAATTAGATCGTTAAAGGAACATGAGTTCGGGCATTTTACCAAACTATCCTTCCCTATTGATGACGCCGTGCTTAAATCAGTTTACCTGGCTTTGCGGGAAGCATCAAAAAAATGGACTATGCCCATTAGAAACCGGGGCATGATCCTAAATCAGTTTTTAACTATTTTTGATAGCAGAGCGAGAATCTAATTATTAATTTTGATCTCAGGTTTTTAAGTTTACACACTTTGTAAAATAGTCCTTGTTTAATCGATTTAATTTGTCTATTTCAGACTTTCGTAGCGAGATCGGAACATTTTTCAAAAACTAAGCGTTATAATTTCACTCTTTATTACTTTATCGTTAAATATAAATTCGAAGCGGATTTTAGCCATATTTCCAGGACATTTCCTGGCAAAATTATTTAGTTGAAGTTTGAATCTTTTAGATCCTTCTCCAAAAAGAATAGGTCCACCGATTACATCATCCAGAATAATTGAATTTGTCTGCTTATTAAAGTCCATTTCGAATTCGATAGTTCCAATAGATTGGAGAACTTCGGTAGATGGAAAACCACTTAATTGTGTCCATATTTTTTCTATTATAATGTCTATTTGTTGTAAATGATGTATAAGACCTACATTATTTATAAACTGAAAATCGAATATTAGTTCGCTTGATTTCGATGATCCACCGAGCACTATTTCCTGGATAAAATAATTCTTCTCTTCTTCTGACCTGTGCCAGATTGTATTTTGAGTATCGACGGAAATTTTGCTAAGTGATAAACTACCTTCTTCTTTTATGAAGAATGGATTAGAATAATAGTGTCTCCCTATTTCAGGGTGTTTCAACATGAGTGAAATAAGCTTGGTGTGCCCCCAATGCGAAATGGAGAGATCATTACGAAAATGCTGCTGTCTTTTGTTCATGAACCTTTCGGCGGCTTCTATCATTGAAACTTTATATTCATACTCTTTTTTTAATAATTCAAACCAGCGCATGTCATTTTTTGAGAAATCTTCCGGAGTAACCAATATCCAATTTGACATTTCTGGAAATTTATCAATAACCCGTTCAAGAGATAACTTAATGTCAGCTTTATGATTAGTAGTAAGGTTGGAAGGGTAAAATTTGTATTGAAAGCCTGTGTATATAAAATTATCAGTTCTTCTCCATCTCTCTTTTAAAATGCTATCAACACCTTTATAATCACCAGAAGCATCTGAACTTATTATTGATTCCAGTCCTCGTTCATTAGCTTCAGCTATTATTAGTTGGTTTAACACTCTGGCGAATTCATGGCCGCCTTCAGCTCCTTTACCAATTATCTGATACAAGTTTGCTACATTAGGGATAGGCATAAGTCCAATTGGGCATTTGATTGTATAATCAATATACGTAAAAAAGTATTGTTATTTTAATAATATGTACCCAATGTGCCTTTGAATATGTGCTAACAGGGTGCTAGACGGTAGTAGTTGTGAGTTGTTAATTGATCCCAAAAAGGGAAAATCGGAATCATAATTTGATTTTTCAGGTACACTGTAAGTCCCATATACAAAGGAATGATTGCGATCATTCTTTTGTTATACTAATCTTTTTAATACTTCCTTGTTCGTCTTTTATAGTAAGGGTGGCGGTTTGTTTGTCCAGCATCTTATCCACTTTGCCACTTAGCCAGTCGCAAAGGTCAATAGTTTGGCAATTTTCATCATCAATAGCTATAATTTGATCACCAGACTTAACCTGATCTTTAAGCTTTTCCCATACCACACCCACCACTAACTTATCATTTGCTACAATAGTTTTTAAAGACCAAAGCTTTTCGCTCAGATCAATGGTAAGGGCCGTTGGCTGAAAATAAAAAAAATGGTGTATAAAGTCGATGGTTACAATACCATGGTCTAATAATTTTGTACCAATCCGGGTGTTCCTGGAGTTACTGGTTTCTGTAACAACATTTGTAAATGTACTCCCTGCTATAATTAAGGACGAAATTTTCAGCCGTTGCAAACTATCAGGTGTTGGTACACCCAGGAGGCCCAGATGATTAATTCCATAACCAGTTGAGATCTTTTCAATAGCATCTTCTTTTTTTAACCGCTTGGCATCTGCCATTGTCATCCGTAAAAAGTGTGGGCTGCCTGTATCAAAACCAACAGTCTGATTTTTTTTACTTCCAACCTGCATATTGAAATAGGGGAAACTTTGCGGCTCGCCAGTAACAAGGGGCATCTGCATTTTCTTATCAATAGAAAGTTTGGTTTCATCATCCGTTAAAATAATAATATGCTTGGTGGGTACGATCTGTACAATGGACTTGCGGAGCAAATTACTGCCTATTACACCATCAATATGCCAGCATGTGTATAAACTGCTGCTTGATACCAAAGCTGGAACGCCGGTAAAGGAAAGATTATTAAGTTTCAGCGCTGCTATAGCAACAATATTTAACGAAGCTTTTTTCCCAGTGGCATCCGTTATTTCTGTATGATTAATGATTTCGGGCTTCAGCTCATTAAACAGTTCAGTAGTGATTTGTAGAGGGGCACCGGTATCAAAAATAAATTTTCGTTTTATACCATTAATTTCCGGGGTTAAAAACATAAAGCCATTTACAAATTCATAAGGAATTTCCTCGTAATAGCCTTTGCTTTCAGTTCCGCCTTTATTAAAAGTGACACGTTGAGCTACACAATGGTTGATGGACAAGAAAAAAAGGATACAACCTTTGGTATACTTCCATAGGATTTCAAAAAAGGGAAAGGGTTTATTAATTTTCATCCTGTCAGGGGTTTAGTTAAATCTGTTTTTTGATCCTTAGATTAACCAGGAGCTGCTGAAAAAGTCTAAAGCCGGATAAGTGTAAGCCCTTACCAGTCTTCACGGTTATCGGTTAAGTAATAACTTCATTCTAATTTACAATATATGGCATTAGCACCCAATTTTTTCGCCTTATTTGAAGATTAACTTTGCCTTGAAGGGCTGGTGAGTTGGGGTTATCGGTAATCAGGCATTTGCATTGTTGAATCAGGACAGGGTGATAACCCTTAAAAATGACTTGGGAGCTCCAAATTATCTGACCACCAAACCGACCATCGCGTATAAACGAAAAAGCCGCAAACCTTTTTAAGTGTTTGCGGCTTTTTATCTGTAGCGAGATCGGGAGTTGAACCCGAGACCTTTGGGTTATGAATCCAACGCTCTAACCACCTGAGCTACCTCGCCATTTACCTTTTTCGATTCGCTGTAACTACTATCTGTAGCGACTACTCGTCCAAAACGGGAGTGCAAAGATAACGGCTTATAAATGAAAATTCAAAATGTATCTGACGTTTTTTTATAAAATTTTTTAAACAGCGTCATCAGAACGGGGTTTATCCCACTTTTTCAGCAGGGTTTCATCGATGGATCTTACGTGCAAATCCTGCTGTGGATAAGGCAGTTCGATACCTGCCTTGTTCAGCGCATCATAAATAAAGGCCAATACGTCGCTTTGCTGGGTGCCGGCGGTATCCAGGTCGGCGATCCAGAAATACGCCCGGAAATTAATGGAGCTGGCGCCAAATTCATAGAGCTGTACGGCAGGAGCGGGGCTGCTAAGCACTCCCGGGCGATCTGTAAATGACGATTTTATAATATCCATCACTTGTTTCACATCACTACCATATCCAACACCGATGGTGAAGGTAACGCGACGGATACGGTTGGTTCTTGTCCAGTTAATAAGTTGTTGGGAGATGAGTTCGCCGTTGGGAACAATGATTTCAGAGCCATCGGGAGCGCTGATTTTACTGGAGCGAATGCCGATTTCCTTCACTACGCCGGAACGGCTGCCAATTTCTATTACATCGCCTACTTCCAGCGGTTTTTCAAAGGCGAGGATAATACCTGATACCAGGTTGTTGACAACATTCTGTAGACCAAAGCCAATACCAACGCCTAATGCGCCTATAACGATCGTTAGTTTATCCATGGGGATGCCGGAGGCGGCAAAGGCCAGCAGCACGCCGCCGGCAAGAACAGCAAGACGCAGCAGCAACAGGGCGGAGCCCATTTTTGTTTTCCGCGAAGGACTTGAACTGGTGCCAGTACTGCCAAACATATAGGCAATCAGCTGGGAAGCGACTGTAGATACCCATATCACCAGGATGAAAATAATAATGCTGCTGAAAGTAAAGTCCGAGCTACCAATCTGATGTCGGGAAGAAAGGAACTCCGCGATAGTATCATAGATGGCATCATATAAATACAGGTTGCGGGCAACAATCATCAGCCAACCGATGCCGGCGAGAATACTGAGAAACGTCTTCAGTTTTCGTTGCACATCCTGGTAGTCCATGAACGAAATAAAGGTGCTGGAGTCTTTATTGGCTTCTACCTGCAGGTAAACGGCCTCCATCAGTATTTTCACTAATGCAAAGAGGCTGAGCGCCATAACGGTGTTCACAACAGCGCTGGAGCCCATTATTTTGGCGGTGCCCACTCTGGCAAAAATGACGAGCACCAACGAAAAAATACTGGTGGCGAGAAAAAAGAACAGCAGTGGCCGGGTATATTTAGGTTGTGCAAACGTAGTTAGTGCAGTTTCTTTCAGGAACCGGCGGACCAGTATAATAGAGAGTATAGCGCCAATCAACAGCCCCCACTGTTCTGCGTAGGTAATTTCTATAAGCAGGTTATTCAGGCTGTAAAGAAATAACAACCCTATCAGAAATAACCAGTTCCGGAATAATGTTTTCGGGAAGTGTTCACGGAAAATAATGGATAACGCGGCTACGGCCAGCCCCCATGTAATTTCAGTGAACAGGATAGGATAGCGGACGGAAAGTACCGCCGACAGCGTAGTAATGAATACCACGATACTGGCCACAGGAAAGCGGTATACGTATTTCGCGTGTTGCAATATTGTTTCGCCTTCTGCTTCGGTGTGATTTTGCCGGATTCTCCGGATGTTGTTATATACCCACCAGGAAAGCAGTACCGCCAGCAACAGCCAGATAAAAAAGATAGGCCATTGTATAGAGAAAAATATGAGCACTACTTTGGTGCTTTTATGCAGTGAATTTTTTAGCACAGGAAAAAAATCCAGCGGGTTGATACTGTCGCGGTGAGGTTTCCATAGGTAACGATAATCCCGTGCAAACATATTCAGGGAATACTGTTCCAGTCGGTAGTCCATGTCTTCATACAAGTTCGATACCTCAATATACCGGTTGGCTACTCTGTTTTGCAGCAGTCCCATTTTAATCAGATGATGTTTGTTGGCGCTGTCTACTGCATGAAATTTGAGTATCAGGTTGGTGATTTGTCCAAGATAAAAACCGTATAGCTCATCTTCGGCGGGAATGTTCCGCATGGTGGTATCGGTGCGCAGGGTATGGATGGTATCGTTGATGGCAATCAGTTTGCTGTAATAGTTGGAGAGGGTGCCCTGCCAGGAGTTAAGCTTCCGTTGCAGTTGTTCCAGCATTACTTTATTGGTGTAAATGTCATTGATGTTGGGAGTACGGCCCAAACTGGCAATATTATATTTCACCAGTCCGATAGAAGTGTCTATCAGTGGAAAGCCACCGCTGATGCTTGCGGTGTCAAAGCCGCGTTTGAGTGAACTCATAAGTTCATTCATCATGATGGTATAGTTCTCGATGCGGTTGATCAGGAGCGCAACGGAGGTATCCGATTTTTTAATCCGGTTACTGTCTTTGGACAGGGCAGCGATATTTTTCCGGATGGTAGCGCTGTCTATGGCTACCATATGAATGGTATCCAGCTTCTTTTTTTGCGCAGTGCCGGAAAAGCTGCTGGCCAGAGCGGTTAGCAGCAACAGGATGTGTAGCAAAAATGGTTTAACCTTCATGAACATATGAAACAGCATATATTTTGAGCACCCACCAGTTCTGATGGAGGAACATTTTTTCCGTGTAAATGTTCCTGAATTTAAAACTTTTACTCCGCTTGTCCGTTAAGTTTTCTGTAATCGATGGGGCAGCGTTTGCCCGGTACTTAATTCCGCCGTATTTTGTAAGTAATTGCCATACCAAGAAAACTAACTTATGAACAGAGAAATGCTCGTTGCTGCATTAAGAAAGGATCTCAAACCCTGGGACATAGTAGTGATTGGAGGCGGGGCCACTGGCCTGGGAGCTGCCCTGGAGGCAGTTACAAGAGGGTATAGGACATTGTTGCTGGAACAGGTCGATTTTGCTAAGTCAACATCCAGCAAAAGTACAAAGCTGGTACATGGAGGGGTACGCTACCTGGCGCAGGGAGATGTGTCGCTGGTACGGGAAGCCAGCGTGGAACGTGGGTTGCTGGCGGCTAATGCGCCACATCTGGTACGTAATCTGGCTTTTGTGATTCCTACTTTTAATTTTTGGGAGAATTTAAAATACACTATCGGCCTCAAAATGTACGATTGGCTGGCCGGACGTCTCAGCCTGGGTAAGTCGGTGCATATTTCGCGCTCAGAAACGCTGAAGCGACTGTCAACGCTGAAAGAAGATAAACTCGCCGGTGGCGTATTATACCATGATGGCCAATTTGATGATAGCCGTCTTGCCATTAACCTCGTACAAACCATCAGCGATAAAGGAGGCACGGCGTTAAATTATATGCGGGTAACCAGTCTGCGCAAGGATGGAGAGGGGAAAATCAGCGGTCTAACGGTAAAGGATACACTCAATGGAGGAGAAGATATCTACATCAATACCCAGGCGGTAATTAATGCCACTGGTGTTTTTGCAGATGATATTCTGGAGATGGATAACCCGCAGGCACCTAAGTCTATTGCGGCCAGTCAGGGCGTGCATGTGGTATTGGACAGTGAGTTTCTGCCAGGTCATAATGCCTTGATGATTCCTTCCACCAGTGATGGTCGGGTGTTGTTTGTGGTGCCCTGGCACAACAAAGTAGTGGTAGGCACTACAGATACGCCGGTAAATCATATCAGCCTGGAACCCCGTGCATTGGAGAACGAAATCTCATTTATCCTCAGTACTGCTGGTCAGTATTTGTCCAGGCCGCCTCAGCGGACGGACGTACGCAGCGTGTGGGCTGGTCTCCGGCCATTGGCTGCTGCCAAAGCGGAAGGACATAAAACAAAAGAAATTTCCCGCAGCCATAAAATTATTGTGGCCAAATCCGGGTTGATCACCATTATTGGTGGCAAGTGGACTACCTACCGTCGCATGGCGGAAGATGTTGTGCATAAGCTGGAGGAAGTGCTCCGCTGGAAAGAAACGGCCACTGCTACTACGCACCTTAAAATTCATGGCGCTACAGATAATGTAAACTGGGAAGATCCCTGGTATTTCTATGGCAGCGATGCATTGCATATCCACCAGATGGTAGCCCGCCAGCCGGATCTGCAGGAGGAGCTGAGCCGGGAGTATCACATCATTAAGGCACAGGTGGTGTGGGCAGTACGGGAAGAGATGGCCCGCAATGTGGAAGATTTTCTGGCGCGTCGTACCCGCCTGCTTTTCCTGGATGCAAAAGAAGCAATACGTATAGCCCCGGCCGTAGCCAGGATCATGGCCGCCGAATTACATAAAGATGAACATTGGGTGGCGACACAAATCAGTAGCTTCGAAGCAGAAGCCAATGGATATTTATTACCTGTATAATATAACAAAGGGCCTGTGAGGGCCCTTTGTTATTATCATTACATCCATTTGAATTTTTGATCGAAAGGCTTCAGCCTTCTTCCCGGTTGCGCGGGCTCGTCGGTATAACCGAGGTAAAAGAAACCCAGTACCAGGTCTTCATCTCCCAAACCCAGATAATCCTGCATGGCAGGGTGGTAGGTCATCCCGCCTGAACCCCAGTAGGCGGCGAGGTTAAGGGCAGCAGCACCCAGCCAGATATTTTCTACCGCGCAGGATACGGCCGCAATTTCTTCTATGGCCGGAATCTTGGGGTTATTACCTCTTTTCATACAAATAGCCAGTACATGAGAGGCCAGGTTGCCCTGGTTCTTCAGCTTTTCGTAATTGCCGGCAATGTATTTATCTGCGGGGGTGTATTGCTTGTATAAATTAGCATGATCCAAACAAAATTCGGGTACTTTATCGCCGCTGTATACCATGAAGTACCAGGGTTCTGTATGGCCATGGGTAGGTGCCCAGTCGGCCAGTTGCAATAATTGTTGTACCGTTTCATTGGGTATTTTCCGGCCATTCATGCTGGTAGGCTTCACGGTGCGGCGGGCAGTGATTACCTGCTCCACGGCGGAGGCTAATGTGTTGGTATCTATCATAATTATAACGGTATTTGTTTTCCTGTTTCCAGGCTGGCCTTCAGATGGGCCGGTAATTTCGCTATTTTGCGAAGTTTGTAATCAAAGCAGATCATGCCGGTTTTAGCTTCGGCAATAGTGATCGTTTGTGCATTCCTGTTAGTAGTGATGCGATAAAATAATTCAAAGCCAAAGGCATTGAATTCTCCTGCTGCAATGGCTACTTCAAAAATATCTCCATGAAATCCTTCTCCTTTGTAGGCTACAGCTACGTCTGCCATAATAAAACCACTACCGGCTTCATGATCCAGTTCTTTATATCCTATGCTGCTCAAAAACTGAATTCTGGCTTCGTGCATGATGGACAAAATTGCATCATTGCCTACATGGTTGCCATAATTAACGTCCTGTATGCGTACGGGTATTGCTATGCTAAATGGGAATGTTTCCGGTAAATCTATCTTAATCCTTGCCATTATTATTTTTTAGGGAGATGCTAAACGTTTGTTGTTTGTTTCAGGAAGGCCACAAATTTCGCGAAGGCTCTGGCGCGATGGCTATACTGATTTTTTTCTGTCAGGTTCATTTCTGCAAATGCCCTGGTTTCACCTTCCGGTACAAAAATAGGATCATAGCCAAATCCCTGGCCCCCTTGCGGGGCAGTGGTGATATGTCCTTTGCTCACGCCTTCAAACTGATATTCTTTGCCATCCAGTACCAGGGAAATGACGGTGCGGAATTGAGCGCTGCGGTCAGTTTGACCTTCCATTTCCTGTAACACCTTCACAATATTATCGGCTGCTTCCTTCTGTTCACCGGCGTAACGGGCAGACAAAACACCTGGTGCACCATGGAGGGCATTAATTTCCAGGCCGGTATCTTCTGCAAAGCAATTTTCGCCGGTCATCTGGTGAATGGTAGCAGATTTCTCTGTGGCATTAGCTTCCAGCGTATCATGTGGTTCCGGAATATCGATGTCTATGCCAGCTTCCAGCAGGGTGATGATCTCAAACTGATCGCCCAGCAGGGAGCGGAACTCTTTTACTTTGTTTTGATTGTTGGTAGCAAATATCAATTTCATATAGTCGGATGAAAAAGCGTTTTATTGTATTAAATACCTAATAATTGTTTTAATCCTGCCCAAAGCCGCGCTTTCAGCACTTTATCACTGCCAATGAGCGATAACTCATCGGAAAAAAGCAGGGTAGCGCCATTTACGGTGACCAGCTGATACAAGGGAATATCACTGAGCCCAAGTTGTTCCGGTGCAATGCCAAATACAACGCCCCTCTCTATCTTTACTGCTGCCTGCCAGTCAGGAAATGTCAAAGAACGGTAGTGCGATACGTTCATAAGCGATACATCCTGCATGCCTAGTTTACAGGCATTTAATATATTGGTGAGGAGGTTGAATAATTCGTCGTTTAAGTAGGCTTCCTTTTCGTTTTCTACGAAGAGCGCGATGTTTTTTTGATTTTCTCCTAAATATTTGACTTTAGGCGCCACTTTTTCTGCAGCCTCAGCCGGCACGCTTTTCCCCGGAATGATTGGCTGGGTAAAGATTTTAGCCAGAAAGTAAGGATCCAGTTGGAATTGCTCAAGCGACATGTTTATTATTATTTAATTTAATATGAAAGTCCCCGCTGGGGAAAAATCTGTTTATTTGCACAGCCGGAGCGGAAAGGCTCCTGCGGCACAACGATTGAAATGTAAAAATATTGAGATAAAATCGATTAACCATGATGGTAGAAAAATCAACAGTTAAGGAAGAGGCGCTAAAGAAGATCAAAGTCACCGGAACTACGCATAGCAGACTGAGTGAAGTGGATTTCAATAACCTGGCATTTGGTAAAATGTATGCCGACCATATGCTGGTAGCCGATTTTAATGGTAAAGAGTGGGTAAATGCTGAAATCCTGCCTTTTCAAAATCTGTCTGTAAGCCCTTCAAACGCTGCCTGGCATTACGGACAGGCCATCTTTGAAGGTATCAAGGCCTATAAAGATCCACAGGATAATCCTATGATCTTCCGCCCATATGATAACTACAAACGCTTTAACACCTCTGCAGAGAGAATGGGGATGCCCCACGTACCTGAGTGGTTGTTTATTGGCGGAATGGATATATTAATAGATATGGATCGCAACTGGGTACCTACCGGAGCAGGCTGCTCCCTGTACCTGCGTCCTTTTATGATTGCCGCAGATGAGTTTATTGGTGTTCGTCCTTCCGATACTTACAAATTCGCTATTATCAATTCTCCTTCCGGAGCATATTTTAATAAGCCTATCAAATTACTGGTACAGGACAAATATGTACGTGCCTTCCCTGGCGGCGTAGGTTATGCCAAAGCTGCCGGTAACTATGGCGGTACTATGTATCCTACCATGCAGGCAAAGAAACAGGGGTATGACCAGATTTTATGGGTAGATGGATACGAACATAAATACCTCCAGGAATGCGGTACGATGAACGTTTTTGCGATCATAGGCAATACTGCTATCACACCAGACCTCACTCAGGGAACCATCCTGGAAGGGGTAACCAGGGCCAGCGTAATGGACATCCTGGCTGATATGGGCCTCCAGGTAGAAGAACGACCTATTTCCATCGACGAAGTAGTAGCTGCCTATAAAGCAGGTACTCTCCGTGAAGTATTTGGGACTGGTACCGCTTCCAGCGTGGCCTACGTAGAAGAACTCGATTACCTCGATACCCAGATTAAACTGGATACCACTAAATATACTATTGGCGCCGAAGTAATCCAGCGCCTGGACGGTATCCGCACCGGACGTGCTGCAGATACCCGTGGCTGGAATTACATCATTAAATAAGCCGAAAGCATAAAGCTAAAAGCAAAAAGCTATTGAAGCGGATAATAAGCCACTTTAATAGCTTTTTGCTTTGAATATCATATTATTAGCTCAGACAGTTATTCTCTTCAATAGCTTTTTGCTTTCCGCTTTATGCTTTTAGCCTCCAGACTTTTGCTGGGACTCAATATTTTTTATGGTTGTTTCTCAAGGAAAGCATACATTTGCACTCCGGTTTTTGGTAATCCTGAGCTGCTACCAGAATAATTAAGACCTTTCCCTGTTTAGACACAGAAGATCATCCGGGTAAAAATATTTTCGAAACAATTTTGTTATTCACACATATAGTTTTACCTTTGCCGTCCCAAAATCCCTATGTGGGGAATTTGGATGTCATTGTAAACCGACATAAAAAACTAGGTAAAGAATGCCTACTATACAACAATTAGTAAGAAAAGGAAGAGAAATTATCCGGGCTAAGTCTAAGTCCAGGGCATTAGATAGCTGCCCTCAGCGTCGTGGCGTTTGTACTCGTGTATACACTACCACGCCTAAGAAACCGAACTCCGCTCTGCGTAAAGTAGCGAAAGTGCGTTTAACCAACAAAGTTGAGGTGATTGCCTATATCCCTGGTGAAGGTCACAACTTGCAGGAGCACTCTATCGTACTGATCCGTGGTGGAAGGGTAAAAGATTTACCAGGTGTTCGTTACCACATCGTTCGCGGTTCCTTGGATACTGCAGGTGTGAAAGACAGAAAGCAGAGCCGTTCCAAATATGGTACTAAGAAGGAAAAGGCTAAAAAATAATAATTATAAATAGTCGTAATTTTCAATAAATGAGAAAGCAAGCTGCAAAGAAATTGCCTCTGGCTCCAGATCCTAGGTTTAATGACAAGCTGGTAACCCGCTTCGTTAACAACGTTATGGAACAAGGAAAAAAGAGCATTGCCTATAAAATTTTCTACGATGCTGTGGATAAAGTAAGCCAAATGACCGGCGAAAACGGTTACGAGGTTTGGAGAAAAGCATTGGCTAATGTTACACCTGGTGTAGAAGTTAGAAGCCGTCGTATCGGTGGTGCTACCTTCCAGATTCCAGCGGAAGTACGTCCTGACAGAAAGATCTCCCTGAGCATCAAATGGTTAGTACGTTTTGCTGGTGAAAGAAACGGTAAGAGCATGGCTGATAAACTGGCGAATGAAATCGTAGCAGCAAGCAAAGGTGAAGGTGCAGCGTTCAAGAAGAAAGAAGATACTCACCGTATGGCTGAAGCTAACAAAGCTTTCTCTCACTTCAGAATCTAGTTATAGCCTTAACAGGCAACTCAATATATTTGGCAAACAGTTCCTTTGGAGCTGTTTGCCTTTTTGTGTGCCTACATAGGATAGTATCCAAATATACCTGCTACCATCGGGCGTTGAGCGCCCCCAGAATCAACTGCCGATGATCCCATCTCATGGGATAAAAAAAAGCAGGCATCAGAAGACACCTGCTTTTATAAGTTCTATTTTAACGAGACAACTTACTTCACATTCACCAATACCTTAATCACCCCGGTATTATCAACAAATTCCTGTAAGGCCTTTCCTATTACCTGTCCAGGCTTTACTTTATCCACATCTGCTTTCATGGCATATCCTGGCTTACTGGAAGTTACCAGTAAATCTCCCCGGTGAATAACGCCATTCTCATTACATACCTTGGTAGGAATCACTCCCACTACTCCCATAGGTACCTCATCAGCAAGATCTGTTGCCATATTATGCTCTGTTAACAATACCCCTGGTTTGGTAGCAAAAACACCCGCCACCAACGAGGAATAAGGTTCAGATGATTTTTCTACAGTCCTGTCAGCATGTGTGGCAATCACCAGTACATCCCCTGGTTCATAGGCATCCCTATGACCAGATACGGCAAACGATTCTGCCATATCGGCTCCGGAGTTCTGTGTACCTCCATCAAAAAAGCCTCTGCCAGTTCTATCAATCCTGGCCACATTCAATCCTCCTGTCTGAAATATAGCCGGATCTCCACTGGCACCTTCGTGATCTACGACCATGGCATTTCCCAAATCATTGGTCACCACCTGTAATGCTATTCCGAAACCAGTAGTTTCTTTATGCTCGAAATAGCCAGCATATCCGCCGGTACCAGAAGCAACACCATATACGMCAGCGGTTCCACTATTTCCGAAAATACTATTCACTTCTCCCCGTACACCGGCGCCAACCCCGGTAGTATTGTTAGCAAAGAAATTGCCGGCATTACCCAGTGAGTGATCCGCAATCACACCAGGCCCTATAGAGTTTACCTGGAGTACATTGTCAGTATTGGTATTATTGTCTGTATGAATGAGTGCAGCATTACCAGTAGGGCCCGTATGTATTAATTCAGTAGCCGTACCCTGACCTACACTGGTAACAAGTAGTGCACGTCCAAAACCGGTAGTGCTGGTATGTTCAAAATAACCGCCATATCCTCCTGTACCAGATGCAACGCCGTAAACACCGGCAGTACCATTATTCCCAAAAATACTGTTTACTTCCCCCCGTACACCGGCGCCCACGCCAGATGTATTGCTCACAACAAAATTGCCGGCATTACCCAGTGAATGGTCTGCAATCACACCAGGTCCTATATACTTTACCTGGAGTACATTATCAGTATTGGTATTATCATCGGTGTGAATGAATGCCGCATTACCACTGGGACCATTATGCATCAGTTCTGTAGCAGTTCCTTTCCCTATACTGGTTACAAACAGTGCACGCCCAAAACCAGTGGCTTCTGAATGTTCAAAGTAACCACCATATCCCCCGGTACCTGATCCAACACCATAAACACCGGCAGTACCGTTATTCCCGAAAATACTGTTTACTTCTCCACGCACACCCGCTCCTACGCCACTTGTATTATTAGCGAAGAAATTACCCGCGTTTCCCTGGGTATGATCGGCAATTACACCAGGACCAATACTTACCACTTGCAGCGTATTACTAGTGTTGAGGTTGTTAGTATTTTGAAAGAATCCTGCGCTGCCAGTACCATTGCTTACTGCTGCCAGTGTATTACTGGGATTGAGGTTGTTGACATTTTCAAAGAATCCTGCGGTGCCAGTACTGGCGCCGCCACCTACCCTGCCATGTACACCGATGCCATTTCCGCTCGCATCAGCATTGATGAATCCATATACGCCATAGCCAGGACCATCATTTCGGCCTACTACCGCACCTGTTGCAGCTCCTGCACTTTTTGTCCGACCAGTAACAGCTTCACCACCGGCAGTATTATCTCCCAGCACACCAGCGCCGGATAGCGCGGCAGTAGTACCATGCACTGCTATACTGGCTGCACTGGAGGCCGATACCGCTTCACTGGTTCCTGTGGTAACAGCATTAACTGCTACTCCGCTACCGCTGGTATTGACATCCACTGCATTGCCTCCTCCCGCTGTGCTCACCTGTAAAGCAATTGAATTATTGGTATTGGTGAGAATGGATACAACAGCGGCACCTCCATTGGTACTGGTAGCAAATAAACCATTTCCGTTAGTGCTGTTGGCATATACGCCTGTTCCTGCTCCTGATGAATTACCATATACACCAAGGCCATTGGGAGTTGTACCATATACTCCCCAGCCACTACCGCTCTGAGATCCCCACACACCTATTCCCAATCCACCAGTGCCACTATTTATCCCTCTCACCGCCGAAGAAAAGCCTCCCGGCGTAGTAGAAGAAACGGTTCCACGTAAAGCAGAAATACTACTGTTGATACTATTGCTAATTCCATCCAATACGGTACCATCACCCTGGTTGGTGATAGAAAATACGCTACCTGCTAAATTTACAGTATTGCTATAAGGCAGTACGAGCCCGCCAGCCGCCGCTGTGGGCGTCCATTTGGTACCATCATATGCTAACACCTGTCCGGCTACCGGAGCCACCGTATTTACACTCACTCCCTGTAGTTTTGCTACTCCAGGATTGGGGTAGGTACCCTGTAAGTCACCACCTGCGGCCCCATTGGGTGGAAGTGTTGTGGGAATAACCCCCGCAGCGATTTTAGCAGCAGTTATTTTACCATTTCCTACTACCGGATTGGGATAAGTACCTCCCAGATCACCGCCAGCCGGCCCATTGGGAGGAAGCGTTGTGGGGATAACCCCCGCAGCGATTTTAGCAGCAGTTATTTTACCATTTCCTACTACCGGATTGGGATAAGTACCACCCAAATCACCACCTGCAGCAACACCGGTAATGGTTCCCGGAATACCTTGTATACCTTGCAACCCTTGTAACCCCTGTGGTCCTACAGGCCCTTGTGGTCCGGTTGCACCAACAGCTCCTTGTGGTCCAGCCGGTCCGGTAGCACCGATCGGTCCGATGGGGCCTACAGCGCCTGTTGCACCGGTAGCACCGGCTGCACCAGGGTCACCTTTAGCTCCCTGTGGTCCAGCTGGTCCAGTCGCGCCTATCGGTCCGATGGGGCCAATAGGACCAATTGCACCGGGATCACCTTTGGCACCCTGTGGTCCAGCTGGTCCTGTAGCACCTATCGGTCCTGTAGCACCAGTAGCACCAGTAGCACCGGCTGCACCGGGGTCACCTTTGGCACCCTGTGGTCCAGCTGGTCCGGTAGCACCTATAGGACCAGTAGCGCCAGTAGCCCCAGGGTCACCTTTAGCTCCCTGCGGTCCTACAGCTCCGGTCGCACCCATCGGTCCAATGGGACCAACTGCGCCAGGATCACCTTTAGTGCCTTGCGGTCCTGTAGCTCCGGTAGCACCTATCGGTCCGATAGGACCAATAGGGCCAATTGCACCAGGATCACCTTTTGCACCCTGTGATCCAGTGGCGCCTGTCGCGCCAATAGGTCCTACGGGTCCTACAGGTCCAATTGTGCCAGGATCGCCTTTTGTCCCTTGCGGACCAGGATCACCTTTCACTCCTTGTGGCCCTGCTGGCCCAGGCTGACTATTAGCGGCGTATATGGCAAAAGGCACACTCATAAGCTGAGATGTACCTAATTCTGCAAAATTGCTTCCGCCGGAAGAAACCTCTACCCGCAGATATTGATTCGCCTGCGTCCAGGGAACACTGGCCAATGTACCAGACACAGGATCTCCTTTACCAATCTGCGCGGTGAAAAGCCCGAGCTGATTAGTAGTTACATCATGTGTTTCCTGGTATTGCACGTTGCCGGCAGCTGATCCCCCCAGGATACTAAATCTGATTTTCAATGCCTGATTGGGTAAAGTAGTACCATTGGCATTCCTGGCAACTGCCTGGTAATTGATACCCGTTAACCCGCTCTGGGCGTGCAGTTGTAACAGTACAGCCAATAAGGCAACAACGGTTAGGAATAGCATTCGTTTCATAAGGAATCAGATTTAGTTTTTTACAGCTTTTTTGATACCAGTAATCGTTTTGAAGGGCTGTATAGTGGGAGGAGGTGTACCTTGTTGCTCTATCACGGGAGGTACTACTGCTTTAGATGCCGGTCTGGAAACGGGAATATCCTGGGAAGAAGGACCTTTGCTGTTTCCCTGTGGGGCAGCAACAGCAGCCCGACGATTCGTATTGGATGTCTGCGCACCGCCTGTTTGCACTGGTACTTTATTGTTTAATACCGCCATACGGGATAGGTTGCTGTTTGCCTGCGCATCTCCTGCTTTAATCGGCACCTGCCCTTTGGCCTGTGATAATTGTTGGGGTTGAATAATAGAAGCACCCGGAGGCGGATCGCTTTTCCGCATGGGAACTTTTCCCGTTTGCGCATGGGCAATGACTGTTATCAACAGGCAAAGCGCAGTGTAGAATAGTTTCATCTGTTGCTATATTTAAAAAAGGTGAATGATAGATAGTACCTATTGTTGAGTGGACGCATCCCGCGTTCCGCCAATATTATATACCAGCGAAAATTTTAATGTTCTTTTTTGAACGAGGCTTTCCCCGGTAGGCATCTGGTAGGCAATGTCCAGCGACAGATTAGATACCCGTACCCCTACACCTGCCGAAAAATGTTGCCGATAACCTTTATCAGGATGTTCATAGAAATAACCCGCCCGTAAAAAAAAGGCCTGCCGGTAGGCATATTCTATCCCTGAACCTATCGTGAACTCTCTTAATTCTTCATGAAACCCGCCAGGTGCATCCCCAAAAGAGGAAAAGATGGCGCTCACTACACCACGGTTGGGATCTTTACCCTTTAGAATCTGGTTGGTTTCTATCCCATTGGAGTCCAACGCATACAGGGGAGGAGTGGGGACCAGTAGTTTATTGATATCCACCGACAATGTGAACTCATGATCAACGGTATGAACAAACGTATAGCCGCCACCGATACGAAGATTCATCGGTAAAAAACTCTTGCGCGTGTTATCATCAGTGTACTGCAGTTTGGTACCTATATTGGTAATACTCACACCAAAACAGTAACGGTTGCCAAAATCCAGTTTGTCCTTACTGTTTTGGTAGTAATAACTAATGTCGCCAGCAACAGCGGATGCAGGCTTCTGTTGTAAATTATTATAGGAGCCCTGTCCCAGTTGGCTGCGTATATAACGGATACTGATCGCCAGCGACATGTGCTTACCGAGCTTCTTGGCATAAGCGCCATCTACGGCAAATTCCTTCGGGTTATAGTCCTGCAGAACAGTACCATTATCATCCCGGAAAGTCACGGAACCATAATTGAAGTATTTCATGGAAAACCCTATACCTTCAGATTCATTCCAGTTTTTATAGCCAGATACATAAGCCATATTAGACTTGTTATTATTCAGCTCCCACATCCAGGGCGAATAGTTGGCACTAACACCCCAATCTCCGGCAAATATTATTTTGGCAGCATTGGAAAACAGCGAATTGGCGTCCGGCATAAGTCCGGTGGTGGCATCTCCCACACCACTACTGCGGGCATCCGGATTAACTAACAGAAAGCTGGCTCCAATATTAGGCGGCCTTTGCGTTGCTTTCTGCGCTGATAATGGAATGCCAGCCGCCAATACACCTATAAGAAGCATAATTGTAAAACTGTATTTCATAATTTCATCAGTTAAGTAGTCATGAGGGGAGTGCTATTGCACAATCAGTTTATCGAAAGTCACATTCCCATTTACATTCAGCATCACCGTATAGATACCTGCTGCAAAATGATTAACAGGAAGTATCACCGTACTTCTGCCTGCGCCTAGTTCGAGGAACTGGTGGTAAATAGTTTGTCCTGCAGGATTGATCACTTCCAGGGTAAGCGTTATGTTAGATAGCAGGTCAAACTGGATTTTGGCATTAGTAACAGCAGGATTGGGAAACAGTATATAGTTCTTGACCGGATTCGTCAGCGGGGGCAGTTTAGGAAGCTCTTCTGGCTGCTGAAAGCCCTGGGTTAAAAAAAACTTGCCATTGGTCACGGGTTGTACCACCGCTTCTCCAACGGTGTATTGAATCATCATTTTTTGAACTGTTGCTGCGCCTCCGGTGCTCGCTACAACCTGCCGGTTTAGAATGATCTGGGCTTGAGAGGAGAGGTTAATATATGTCAATAAAAATAGCGCACACGCGCAGGTGAGTATAAATGTTCTCATATTAAGTAGTTAATCAATAAAAGGATGGGGATACTGGGTTGCGTGGCGCAATGGACTTTGATGCGAAACAGACCATGTGCCGTCGCTGCAATAAAGCTTTATTTCATTAAATAGCTGTTTTTAGGGCGTTACGTCGTTTTTTGCTCCAATTTTTCGTTCCTTTCTTTGGGGGAATTATGTTCGACTAGTTACAATCAACCGCTAATTTGAACGAATTCAGCTTGCTGGAAAACCTACATTTATCTTTTGGTAGAATTTGATAAGAAAATGGTAGTTATAGCACTAAAATTGGTTTTCGCTAAACCAGTTATTTTTAATTATCGTAATGTATTGGTGGGTCCCTCGAAAAATTGATCATTGGTTATTTATCCTAACAATAAAAAAGCAGGTATCCGAAGATACCTGCTGTCATAACTATTTAATGCTGAAGACTAACGATAAACAGCCTACTTCACATTTACCATTACTTTGATAATACCACCATCGCCGTCAAATTCCTGTAATGCCTTCCCGATCACCTGTCCTGGTTTTACTTTGTCCAGATCTGCTTTCATGGCATATCCAGGTTTACCCGAAGTAACGAGCAAATCTCCCCGGCGGATCATACCATTCTCATTACATACTTTGGTGGGAATTACACCTATCACACCCATAGGTACTTCTTCAGAAAGATCTGTTTCAATATCATGTTCTGTCAACAATACACCAGGTTTGGTGGCAAATACTCCCACCACTAATGTAGAGTAAGGCTCAGACGATTTTTCTACAGTACGATCTGTATGTGTAGCAATTACCAGCACATCTCCGGCTTCGTATGCAGTTCTTTGTCCGGATACAGCAAACGATTCCGCCACGTCAGCACCGGAGTTTTGTGTACCACCATTGAAAAAGCCTCTTCCTGCTTTATTGATACGGGCAATATTACTACCACTGTTCTGGAAAACAGCGGGATTACCACTTGCGCCTCTATGATCAACTACTAATGCACTTCCGGTACCATCATTCCTGATTGCCACAGTAGAATTACCATTAGCGGTATTGAAATTTGAAAATCGTGCTGCACGTCCCAAAGAAAAGTTTGGTACCCAGCCATAAACGGCATTACCGGTACCATTTACTGTACTCTCCACGCCATCACCACCATTGTCAGCATTGGCAGTTATACCATTACCATTTCCCTTCGCAATAGCCACTAACGCAGGCCCGTTTCCCGCAGTATTCGACTGGTAAAAGAGGCCGGCAAAGCCACCGGTACCAGTTGATTCCCCGAATACGCCTGCCGTACCAAAGTTGGCAAACTTCGAATTTACAATGCCATGTATAGCAGGAGAAGTCGCATCATTATTATCTACCTCAAAATAGCCCGCAGTACCATCTGCTAGTGTTTTGGCTGTTAATACGGTAGTGTTATTGGCATCATTGAAGTTCTCAAAATCGGCTGCCTGTCCCTTGCCAAAGGAGGGGACCCAGCCGTAAACCGCTTTACCCGTACCGTTTACACTACCCTCTATGGCATTGCCATCTTTCTTTACATTGGCAACAACAGCCTTGCCATTGCCGTCATTGATAGCGACTACAGTATTGCCGTTGCCTGCGTTATTGGAAGAGTAAAATAAGCCTGCAAACCCGCCTGTACCTGCTGATTCTGAATAAACACCTGCCGCACCAAAATTGCCAAATATGGTATTCACTTTTGCCCTTACAGCTGGTGCTACGGAATTGGTGTTGTCAACTTCAAACGCGCCCGCAGCTCCTACTCCCACTACACCAGGATCACCGTTAGAATTAGTATAGACGGTCATGTTATCCACCAGATTAGCATTATTAATGTTCCTAAAACGTCCGGAATTTCCGGTGCTGCCGCCGAGACCAATCTGCCCGAATACAGCGGCCGCAGTACCAGTATTATTGCCAGATACAAACCCCCTTACACCATAGCCTCCACCATCATTACGGCCAACTACCGCACCCGCGATATCAGAGTTGGTGCGTCCAACAACAGCCTCGCCACTACCGGTGTTGTCACCCAGAATAGCGGCAGACACCTGCTGCGTAGTATTACCATGTACCGCAAAGCCGGTACCCGAACTACTTGATATACCTTCTCCGGAACCACTAACGCTAACAGTGATGCCATTACCGTTTCCCAAGGTACTTACAGTAAGAGCGTCGTTGTTATTGGCATTATTGAAAACGGATATAGTTGCTGGCTGGCCGTTATTACTGGTAGCGTTTAAACCAATGCCACTATTACTGTTGGCAAATACGCCAGTTCCTGTACCACTGGAGTTGCCATATACACCAAGTCCATTTGGCGTTACGCCATAAACACCCCAGCCGGAACCTGCCTGTGATCCCCATACACCTATACCTAATCCACCAGTGCCGCTATTGATCCCCCTTACGGCGCTGGAAAAACCACCTGGTGCCGTCGAACTCACAATGCCACGTATGGCGGCAATAGAAGAGGTAGCCGTGTTGTTGACGCCCTCCAGTGATGTACCGTCGCCGTCATTAGTAATACTGAAAAGGGTAGAGGCATTATTTTCAGTGGCTACAAATGGAAGTGTCAATCCTCCACCTGGGGCTGCGGTCGCCAGCCATTGTGCTCCATCAAATTTTAATATTTGGTTGGCCAGTGGCGCTACGTTACTAACAGGTTTCCCTTGCAGTTTGGCTACTACGGGATTAGGGTAGGTACCGCTTAGATCTCCGCCGGCAGGTCCGTTTGGAGGCAAAGTAGTAGGTATAACACCAGCTGCAATTTTAGCCAGTGTCACTTTCCCATTTCCTATCAAAGGATTAGGGTAGGTACCAGAAAGATCTCCTCCGGCTGCAATACCATTGATATTGCCCGCCGGACCTTGTATACCTTGAGGGCCTGCTGGTCCGATAGGTCCTACCGAACCTGCCACACCCTGAGGTCCTACTGCGCCCGCAGGTCCCATCGCTCCGGCAGGTCCGGTAGCACCTACAGGTCCCGTTGCTCCTGGATCTCCCTTAGCGCCCGTCGCCCCAATGGGTCCTATGGGACCTATAGCTCCAGCAGGTCCGGTGGCACCCACGGGTCCCGTTGCTCCCGGATCTCCCTTAGCGCCTGTCGCCCCAACGGGTCCTATGGGACCTATAGCTCCAGCAGGTCCGGTAGCCCCCGCAGGCCCCATCGCTCCCGGATCACCTTTAGCGCCTGTTGCTCCGACTGGTCCTATGGGACCTATAGCTCCCGCAGGTCCGGTGGCACCCACAGGTCCCATCGCTCCCGGGTCTCCTTTAGCGCCTGTTGCTCCAACGGGTCCTATTGGGCCAGTCGCTCCAGCAGGTCCGGTGGCACCTGTAGGTCCCATCGCTCCCGGGTCTCCTTTAGCGCCTGTTGCTCCGACTGGTCCTATAGGACCTATAGCTCCAGTGGGCCCGGTGGCACCCGCAGGTCCCATCGCTCCTGGGTCGCCTTTAGCGCCTGTTGCTCCGACTGGTCCTATAGGACCTATAGCTCCAGTGGGCCCGGTGGCACCCGCAGGTCCCATCGCTCCTGGGTCTCCTTTAGCGCCTTGTGCCCCAACGGGTCCTATAGGACCTATAGCTCCAGCAGGTCCGGTAGCGCCCATGGGACCCACTGCGCCAGGATCACCTTTCGCTCCGGTAGCACCGGTAGCGCCAACTGGTCCCACAGGCCCAATAGCACCCACAGGCCCTACTGCCCCTGGATCACCTTTAGCACCGGCAGGTCCGGGGTTACCATTGGCGGCAAATAATGCATAAGGAACACTCATTAACTGGGAAGTTCCTAATTCACTAAAATTGTTGCCGTTTATGGAAACTTCCACTTTCAGATATTGATTGGCATTCGCCCACGGAACAGCACTGTAGGTGCCGGTTAACGGTGTACCTTTTCCGATTTGTAAAGTGAACAGACCCAAATTATTGGTAGTGGTACTGTGAGTTTCCTGGTATTGTACAGGCCCCGCTGCAGAACCACCCAATACGGAAAATCGTACCGTCAGTGATTGATTCCCAAGTACAGTACCGTTTGAGTTACGGGCCACAGCCTGGTAATTGGTACCTGCAAGTCCGCTTTGGGCCCACGTATACTGGAAAAACAACAGAAGAAATATAGTTGCCAGGTAGAATATCTTTTTCATAATCATCGTTTTAATAGTTAGCGGGGCGTTAGTTCTTTTTCTTAAGGTTCTTTACAGGAGGAGTATAGGTAGGCTCAGTACCTTGACTGGGAATCTCACCTGGTTTTGAAGGGTGTGTGGGCTGCGCAGCTTTCCGTTTATTATCGGCTTCCGTAGAAGATATATCTGACGGTAAAGACGCTTTGGTCGCCGTTTTCAGGGAACCCGCCTTCGCATTATTACGAACTACCGGTCTCTGGTAGTTCGTGAACGCCCAGTTTTCAAATGGGGTGGATATAACCGCTTTATCTGGTTGGGGTATTGCTTCCCTGGCTTTTAATTTTGAAAGATCCTGTTGCATGTCAGGAAACAGGAGCTTTTGCACGCTAACCCCTTCATTGGCCTCATTCCTGGCCTGAGGTAGCACTTGTGCATTTGTAAAGGAAAACATTCCTGTAGCGAGAAGAAATAAAATAAGGAGCAGTGATTTCATATGATCGAGAATTATAGATACATGAATAAAAAATGTTTAGCTATAGCTTGGCGGATGGTCACTAAGGTTGAATCGCTTCATCCCTGGTGCCTCCGATATTGTACACGAGCGAAAACTTCAGCGTTCTCTTCTGAACAAGGCTTTCACCGGTAGGCATCTGGTAGGCGATATCCAACGCCAGGTTGGATACCCGTACACCTATACCCGCCGAGAAATGCTGCCGGTAGCCTTTATTAGGATGTTCATAAAAGTATCCGGCCCGCACAAAAAACACTTGCCGGTACGCATATTCCACACCGGAGCCAATGGTAAATTCTCTTAGCTCTTCGTTAAAACCACCAGGGGCGTCACCGAAAGAGGAAAAGATGGCTGCTGTTACACCCCGGTTTGGATCTTTCCCTTTTAAAATCTGATTAGTTTCTATCCCGTTGGAGTCCAGCGCGTAGATAGGAGGAGTAGGAACCAATAACTTATTGATATCCAGAGAAAGGGTGAATTCATGATCGGCGGTGTGAACAAACGTATAGCCGCCACCGATACGAAGGCTCATCGGCAGAAAACTCTTTCTTGTATTGTCATCAGTGTATTGCAGTTTGGTGCCGATGTTGGTAATACTGACACCGAAACAGTACCGGTTGCCAAAATCCAGAAGGTCTTTGGTGTTCTGATAATAGTAACTGATATCTCCCGCTACTGCGGATGCCGGTTTTTGTTGCATGCTGTTATAAGATCCTTGTCCCAGTTGGCTGCGAACATATCTCATACCTATCGCCAGCGACATATGTTTGCCCATTTTTCGGGAATAAGCGCCGTCTATCGCAAATTCTTTGGGATTATAGTCCTGGAGTACGGTACCATTGTCATCCCTGAAAGTGACCGAACCGTAGTTAAAATATTTCAGGGAAACGCCTAGTCCTTCTGATTGATTCCAGTTTTTATAGGCGGCTACATAAGCCATGTTCGACTTATTGTTGTTCAACTCCCACATCCACGGTGAGTAGTTGGCGCTGACTCCCCAGTCGCCGGCAAATACTATTTTGGCTGCATTGGAAAACAGGGAATTGGCGTCGGGTGTTAGCCCGGTGGAGGCATCGCCGGTACCACTACTGCGGGCGTCCGGGTTAACCAGCAGGAAGCTGGCGCCGATGTTCGGTGGTTTCTGGATGCCCTTTTGTGCAGATAACTGGCTACTGGTAGCCAGAACGCCTGCAAAAAGAAGAAGGGTGTAACCGTGTTTCATGTGTTAGCAATTAAGTGTGATCGGGGAGGGCAGGTAACGTATTACTGCACAATGAGTTTCTCAAAAAATACATTCCCGGCAACGTTCAGCATCACCGTATATATGCCTGCGGCAAAATGGTTGACAGGCAACACCACGAGGTTCCGGCCTGCACTCAGCTTCAGGAACTGGTGGTAGACATTTTGCCCTGCCGGATTAATCACTTCAATGGTGATATTGGCGCTGCTGAGCAGGTCAAATTGAATTTTGGTATTGGTGACCGCGGGGTTGGGGAATATCACATAATTCTTTACGGAAGTTGTGCCCGGTGGTAGTTTGGGGAGTTCTTCCGGTTGCTGAAATCCCTGTGTCAGCAGGGTTTTACCATTGGTGATGGGGAGCACTACGGCTTCTCCTACCGTGTATTGAATATGGATGTTCTGTACAATTCCCTGGCCGCCTGAAGCGGCGGTTACCTGTCGGTTGAGTATTACCTGGGCTTGGGATGACGTACAGACGCAGTGCAGCAACAGCAGTGCACAGGCGCAACTGAGTACAAGTGTTCGCATATAAATGGGGTGAATCAGTAAATAAATGTCAGAATAAGGCTATCGTGCTACATCAGATCTGCTATTGCCGGAAATAAATGACATCATGAATAGCGTACAGTTTTTCATTCATAAATACATGTGCGTTTAACTGGAGTTAGATAATTATTGTGCTCGTTTCGCAAACTTTTCAGATCCTTGGGGGATTACAACTATTAACATTCACTGCAAAAATGGTTGAAATGTGGTAAGCAGGAAACAGGCATTTCACTTTTGGTGGAATTTGATAAAAAAATGGTGGGTACAGTCTAAAAACTGGTTTTCGCGCTTCTATTTATTGTATAGAATTATAATGTGATGAAATGCCTGTACTCGTTAAAAAGAAATAACAATTTGGAAAAGCTGATCATTTTATTTATTGTCAAAAATAAGTTACCTTTGCCCCCCAAATTGCATTATTTAGTCACTTTAATATTATGGCAGACTTAAAATTTCAAAGGAACTTTGGTATTGCGGCGCACATCGATGCGGGTAAAACCACTACCACAGAACGTATCCTGTATTATACAGGTAAATCCCACAAAATTGGAGAGGTGCACGAGGGTGCTGCTACAATGGACTGGATGGCACAGGAGCAGGAAAGAGGTATTACCATCACATCTGCGGCAACCACTTGTTTCTGGAATTTTCCAACCTTACAAGGTAAAGCCTTACCTGATACCAAACAATATAAATTCAATATCATCGATACCCCAGGTCACGTGGACTTTACCGTTGAGGTAGAGCGTTCACTGCGTGTACTGGACGGTCTGGTGGCATTGTTCTGCGCTGTATCTGGTGTTGAACCTCAGTCTGAAACCGTTTGGCGTCAGGCTAACCGCTACCGTGTACCCCGTATCGGTTTCGTTAATAAAATGGACCGTTCCGGTGCTGACTTCCTGAACGTGGTTAAACAGGTAAAAGAAATGCTGGGTGCTAACCCCGTTCCTTTGACCCTGCCAATCGGTGCTGAAGATTCCTTCAAAGGTGTAGTTGACCTGATTACCATGAAAGGTATCATCTGGGACGAAGAAGGTAAAGGTGCTACTTACCAGGAAATTCCTATTCCGGAAGATATGCAGGCTGAAGCGGAAGAGTGGAGAGCTAAACTCGTAGAAGCAGTTGCTGAATACGATGACACGCTGATGGAGAAATTCTTCGAAGATCCTAACTCTATCTCTGAAGATGAAATCCACGAAGCAATCCGTAAAGCTACCATCGATATCGCTATCATCCCTATGATGTGCGGTTCCTCTTTCAAAAACAAAGGTGTACAGAAGATGCTGGATGCGGTTTGCCGCTACCTGCCTTCTCCAATGGATGTGGAAGCAGTAAAAGGTACTGATCCTGACAGCGGTGAAGAAATCCAGCGTAAACCAGATGCGAAAGAACCACTGTCTGCGTTGGCGTTCAAAATTGCAACCGATCCTTTCGTAGGTCGTCTGGCGTTCTTCCGGGTTTATTCCGGTMACCTGGATGCAGGTTCTTATGTACTGAACACCCGTACTGGTAAAAACGAACGTATCAGCCGTATCATGCAGATGCACGCTAACAAGCAGAATCCTATCGATTTCATCGAAGCTGGTGATATCGGTGCTGCTGTTGGTTTTAAAGATATCAAAACCGGAGATACCCTGTGTGATGAAAAATCACCAATTATCCTGGAATCTATGACCTTCCCAGAACCAGTTATCAGCATCGCCATCGAGCCTAAAACTCAGGCAGACGTTGATAAAATGGGTATGGCGCTGGCTAAACTGGTAGAAGAAGATCCTACCCTGAAAGCTAAAACTGACGAAGAAACCGGCCAAACCGTACTGAGCGGTATGGGTGAGCTTCACCTGGAAATCATCGTTGACCGTATGCGTCGCGAGTTCAAGGTAGAAGTTAACCAGGGTGCTCCTCAAGTAGCTTACAAAGAAGCCCTGACTACCAAAATTGAACACCGTGAGGTATTCAAGAAACAAACCGGTGGTCGTGGTAAATTTGCTGATATCCAGGTTGAAATCGGACCTGCGGATGCAGAATGGCTGAAAGAAAACGAAGGCAAATCCTTACAGTTCATCAATGACATCTTTGGTGGTGCAATCCCTAAAGAGTTCATCCCTGCTGTACAGAAAGGCTTCGAACAATCTCTCAACCAGGGTGTTCTCGCTAGCTTCCCGCTGACCAGCTTAAGAGTTCGTCTGTTTGATGGTTCTTACCACCAGGTGGATTCTGATGCCATGTCATTCGAATTGTGCGCTAAACAAGCTTTCCGTGAAGCTGCCCGCAAAGCTAAACCAGTATTGCTGGAGCCAATCATGAAAGTAGAAGTGCTAACTCCAGACCAATACATGGGTGACGTTACAGGTGACTTGAACCGTCGTCGTGGTATGCTGGAAGGTATGGACTCCAAAAACGGTGTTCAGGTAATCAAAGCTAAAGTGCCACTGAGCGAAATGTTCGGTTACGTAACTCAGCTGCGTTCCCTGTCTTCTGGTCGCGCAAGCTCCATCATGGAGTTCTCTCACTATGCTCCAGCTCCAAACAACGTGGCTGAAGAAGTGATTGCTAAAGTGAAAGGCAAAGTAAACGCTTAATCACAGCTCTTTATACCGGAAAGGTTGTTCTGCGCAAGCGGAACAACCTTTCTGCTTTTATAGCCAACTGACATGAACATGCTATTGCCAGGATAAGAATATTTGATATTTTCGGTGTAATAACCTACAACTGAAATTTACTTTTTGCTAACTGCCAGGGTCCTGTTTTACAGGACCTTTTTTATTTTTTATCTCCCCATAGAGGGGAATGTCGTTTCAAGCGTCTTTTTGATAGAATGTAATCCACTTCACCTATATTTTTTAGACAGTCTTGAAATTATGTCATTAGAGTTATTGCAAGCACCTCCTACAACTGTGGTTTCTACATCGGGAGAAATGATCAAGCTTACTTCCGGCCTCGACTTGATTCTGCCCTGCTGGAACCCTTCGGGCCCCTGGGTGGAATCACTTATCAGGCATTACCACGAAGTAACCACCATCATGGGAAAAGTGCCTGTTCAGCTGATTCTGGTGAATGACGGATCAGTGAGAAATTTCACGGCGCAACATATTGCCTGGCTCGAGGCAGCCATTCCCAACATTATTATTGTAAGCTATACCCGCAATCGCGGTAAGGGATATGCCGTGAGAGAAGGCGTAAAACGCTCCCAACATGCTTTTCAGGTTTACACAGACCTGGACTTCCCCTTTGGCATATACGCCGTAAAAGAAGCCTACGATCGTCTCACACAGGGACTGGATGTAGTAGCAGGGGAGAGGGGGGCTGCTTATCTCCGGGAATTACCGCGCAAGCGCCGTATCATTACCCGCATCAGCCGCGCATTGAACAGAGTAGTGCTGGATCTGAAAGTGGAAGATGCACAGGCTGGATTGAAAGGGTTTAATGCCTACGGTAGAAACATACTGCTGAAAACCCAAATAGATGGCTTCCTGTATGATAGCGAGTTTTTATACCATGCAGGGAAGCGCCCACACATTAAAATTGGAGCAGTTGCCGTATCTTGCCGCCCCGGTATTCAGTTCTCTTCTTTCCGCATGAAACTTTTAATGAAAGAATTGCTGAATTATTGCCGGATTATCGTCGGTTCCAAAGCCGCTTAGTTTTTTATGAAACAAACGAACAGGATATTGATCAGCGTTGACGTGGAGGAATTTGATATCCCGGAAGAATTTGGTCAACAAGTCTCATTACAGGAGAAACTGGAAGTTTCCAGGAGCGGGTTACAGGCTACACTGGCATTATTTGATAAATATAACGTACGCGCTACTTTTTTTGTGACGGCTTACTGGGCGCAGCATTATCCTGAATTAATCAGGCAAATGGCCGCGAAACATGAGATAGCCTCTCACGCATATTATCATAGCTCATTCTCCGAAGCAGATCTGGAAGGTTCCAGGTTAGCCCTGCAGGAAATAAGCGGTCAACAGATACAAGGATTTCGCATGCCCCGTTTGCGTAAAGTAAACATGGAAGCGTTAAAGGCAGCAGGATATCTATATGATGCCTCGGTGAATCCCACCTGGCTGCCGGGAAGATATAATAACTGGCATCTGCCGAGAACTGTTTTTAAGGAAAATGATACGTGGATTATCCCATCTTCTGTATCACCGCTTATCAGATACCCTATATTCTGGCTGAGCATCAAAAATATGCCCCTTTGGATAACCCGGCATTTTAGTAAAAGGGTATTAAAGAAAGACAATTACCTGTCCTTTTATTTCCATCCCTGGGAACTGATGGATATTAATTCGTATACGTTACCAGGTTATATCCGACGCGTATCCGGAGAAAAAATGCAGCGTAAAATGGATGGATTCCTAAGTTTTTTACAACAACAGGGGACTTTCTGTACGCATGCCGACCTGTTAAAATCACGCTAGTACCTACTTTATAATATACATCTTTCACAACCGGACCATCTGGTTGCGAAAGATGTTTTTTTATGCAACAACATTTAAGTTATAAATGTTATAGTAATAATGAATAATGATAAGTGTTCATGTTCAGAGAATTTCCGAACTGTACAATAACATTTTTTTTAAAGAAGAAGCGCTTAGTATATTCATTTTCAGTAGTTTTGTAAGAACAGATGATATCTGTTGTCATGTGGTGTTTGTTGAACGATGTCGATGACTACCCCCATTATCCCCCTGCCTTTTATGTTTTTTGACGGCTGACTATTGACAGCTTAGATGCAAATGGATGCGTTTGCCTGGAATTTTCTTATTCATTCAACACGTTAATTGTTAAAACAAAAAATCAGACTATGAAAAGAATTCGTCTCTTGACCCTTGCACTTTCAGCTGTATTGTTTKGTTCTGCTGCTAATGCCCAGATTCAGAAAGGAAATATTATGGTGGGGGCTGATCTCACCAACCTCAGTGTTACCTTCCAAAAAGAAAGTACTGCTTTTAGCTTCAACCTGTCGCCCAAAGTAGGTTGGTTTATCAAGGATGGGCTGGCCATTGGCGGTTATGTTGATTTTGGTGCCAATACCACTAAGAATAAAACAACGGATACCCGTGCTTCTAATACCAATTATGGTATAGGTGCGTTTGCCCGTTATTTTGTAGAAGATAAGAATGTAAGGAAACTCGAATTTTCGAAGAGAGTCCGGTTTTTTGCAGAAGTGAATGCTGGTTTTGCTGGTCAGAATCCGGCCAGTGGAGCTTCTACGAATGGTTTTAACGTAGGTATCGGACCCGGCATTTCTTATTTTATTACGCCAAACATCGGTCTGGAAGGTTTATTCAAATATGATCTTACTGTAGGTGGTGGTAACTCAACTACCGCTAACCGTCTTAGTCTGGGTATAGGTTTCCAGATTTACCTGCCTTCTGCAAAAGCAAAAGCTATTTATAAAGAAGAAAGAAGCGGAAAATAATCAGGTGTGTATAACATCTACTGGGTTACGGTGACATTTTATGTTCTCCGTAACCTTTTTTATTAGTAGTCCTAACAGGGATAAGGGTTGAACAAAATGAACAGCGGGAGAATGAATGAATTAAGTGAATGAAGGCTTTTTAGCAGGAAGCAGTTATTTTAGTAACCTGTTTGCGTAGACGCAGTCAGGGGGATTGCCGAAAACCCGTAATAGAGTAGGCGTTACGTCCATAATATCTCCGTATGATTAACACTATTCTCTACGCGCTCCTGAAGTTTTGGCAAACTGTAATTGGTGCGCTGTAATTTTCTGCGTTATTACACAAGGATATTTTCCTGATGGGATTGCCGAAAACCATACAACAGAGTAGGCATAAAAGAAAATAACCCACTTATGATCCTCGATGCGTTAAACACATTTCTGAAGGGCCTGCTGGCATTGCTGGTATCTGCGCTCGGCGGTATATAATGATGTTGTTGACACAAGCAACTGACCTGGCAATAGTGTTTTAGCTAATGTAAGGCAGTGCACGAATATCATTCGTCTTTTTCAGTAATTCACAACCTATTTTAATTGAGCAAGGGCTCCCGCTGTCGAGTGGGGGCCTTCTTGTTTAGAATAAGGTGATCTGGTTTAATGGCCTGTGGTAGCGGATTGAACAAAAAACGTTTTAGGAATCCGAACTGAATAAAATGAACGAACGGTTTTTTGTGAATAGACTTTAATTTCGGCGAACACTTAAAAAGAGAGTGTATCTGGGATTGCCGAAAACCAAATCAAAAGAGTAGGTATCACCCGTAGTAAAAACTATCTTATGGCTTTACTGTCTCAACTGCTGGCAACCATCGTTGCATTGCTGAAATCTCTGCTGGGTGGTCTGTAATCACAGATACCCCCGCTAAGGGATGCAGTATTTAAATCATGCTATTTCCCTTACGCACATCATCATCCGGAGGCTGTTCATCCTATGAACAGCCTCTTTTTTTATGAGTCAGCTATCCTCGCTAAATAGTGCTGATAGCTGAATGAACAGGATGGGTTCATTGTATTACGAATGAACAAAATGAATGATTACATATTGAATGATTGCTTTTAATTTTAGTATTGTTAACTGAATAACAACTGGGAATGCCGAAAACCAGACAATAGAGTAGGCAATATCTTATTAAAACCTTTTTTCCATGGATTTACTGAATCAACTGCTGGCATTAATCTTAGGATTAGTAAGATCATTACTGGGTGGTTTAGGCGGTGGCTTACCGCTTTAATAGGGTGGCCATTTGGCTATAGACGTACCCAAATCACTTTAATTATTCAACAAAGGGTTGTTCCGGGAAAGCCGGAACAACCCTTTGTGTTAAAAGAAGGTGTTGTGTACTTGCTGAATGTTGGCAGTCCTTTCCTTTTATTTCCGTTTTTAATGATGACACCATTGCCTGTTTTAATGAAATCGGTTACCATATGCCGGATATGGGCACTGGAGTAAATGAAGGGAAGGAATAGTCCTTTGGGGATAATTGCGGGAGAAGGGGGAGGGGAGCCCCATTTCAGTGCCGTTTACTCACTAAGCGGGCTATTGGCATCCGTAAACTGGTCACCTGGGGTCCAATAAAAATCATTGAAGCCCACTGGGCGGGATTTTCCGCCTGATGGGAGCTAGTTTTATCCCTTCTCCCGAAAAAAATATAAAGAAATTCACCTTTTTTTGGTTTTGAAATTTGTTTTCCTATATTTGTCAAAACGAGCATGTGAAGTTACCTTAAGGCTTAACACACACACAATGAATGTTTTCTGAAGCCTTAATGCCAATCAATTTTGTTTTCCTCCTCTTCCAACTACTGCCGGAGCTGGCCTTTTGCCCCGGAACTTTCATTTTTTTCTGAGATTTATTTGCCAAATAGAAAAAACGGGTTACCTTTGCCCTCCCAAATTGTATTGGGAAAAAACTAGAAGAAGTTCATTGCATATGTCTCAGAGAATAAGAATCAAGCTGAAGTCCTACGATCATAACCTGGTAGACAAGTCTGCTGAGAAGATCGTTAAAACCGTGCGTAACACGGGTGCCGTGGTAACAGGTCCAATTCCTTTACCTACCGAGAAGAAAATATTTACAGTATTACGTTCTCCGCACGTAAATAAGAAAGCGCGCGAGCAGTTCCAACTGTGTACACACAAACGTTTACTGGATATTTACACGTCTTCTTCCAGAACTGTAGACGCGCTGAGCAAGCTCGATCTGCCATCTGGGGTAGAAGTTGAAATTAAAGCATAGGACAACAGCAAGGCGGGCGAAAGGCCGGCCTTTTATTGATTTATGGTTATCTTGTTGGTTTCCAACAAGATAACAATTTTAACAACAAACATAGGTTGCGCCTTCTGGGCAACCACCCAATAAATGTATTTAAACCGCCCATCCTGGGGATAGCACGAAATCCCCCAGGCGCTGGGTAAAATCATATAAAAAATGAAAGGTATTATTGGCAAAAAGATTGGTATGACCAGCATCTTCGAAGCTAATGGTAAACAAACTGCTGTTACCATTATCGAAGCGGGTCCCAACGTTGTAACTCAGGTTAAAACCCTGGAAACAGATGGTTACAATGCAATTCAGGTTTCTTTCGGTGAGAAGAAAGAAAAACACACCACAAAAGCAGAAAGCAGTCACTTCGCGAAAGCAAGCACCTCTCCCAAACGTTTCGTAAAAGAACTCCGCAACCCGGATGTACAGAAAGCCCTCGGTGAATCTATCACCTGCGAAATCTTCGCAGAAGGTGAAACAATTGACGTTGTAGGCACTTCCAAAGGTAAAGGTTTCCAGGGTGTTGTAAAACGCCACGGATTCAGTGGTGTGGGTGAAGCTACCCACGGTCAGCACGATAGAAGCAKAGCTCCTGGTTCTGTTGGTGGATCATCTTATCCTTCCCGCGTTTTCAAGGGTATGCGTATGGCCGGCCAGACAGGTAATGAAAGAGTGAAAGTGAAAGGTCTGAAGATCGTGAAAATATTCCCTGAGAAGAATTATATCCTGGTAAGTGGTTCCGTTCCCGGCCACATTGGTTCAATCGTTTTAATCCAGAAGTAACATGCAAATCGATATTTTAAATATAGAAGGTAAAAAAACCGGAAGGTCTATTGAACTTCCTGAGGAGATCTTTGGTGTTGAGCCTAACAACCACGTTATCTACCTGGCTGTTAAACAATACCTCGCTGCTCAGCGTCAAGGTACCCACAAGGTAAAAACCAGAGCTGAAGTACAAGGTGCTTCCCGTAAACTGCACAAACAAAAAGGTACTGGTGGTGCCCGTAAAGGTAACATCCGTAACCCATTGTATAAAGGTGGTGGTACCATCTTCGGACCAAAACCGCACGGTTGGGGTTTCAAACTGAACAGAAAAGTGAAAGATCTCGCTAAGATCTCCGCCCTGTCAGTAAAAGCTAAAGAAAACAGCATCATCATCGTTGAAGATCTGCAACTCGAAGCGCCTAAAACCAAACAATTCGTTGGTTTCCTGAAGAACCTGAACATCAATGTAGAAGGCAGAAAAACTATGTTTATCACGCCTGAATACAATGACAACGTTTATCTGTCTTTGAGAAACATTCCTACTGTAGACGGTACCGTTCTGAGCGACGTAAACACTTACGACATCATGAACAGTAACTATATCGTGTTCACAGAAAGCGCAGCTAAGATCTTCACTGAAGAGCCTGCTGAAGCGTAAGGATAACAATTAACAAAACAAGCTAAGAGCTACGCGCTAATAGCTAAAAGATATAAAGAAAATGAAACTTTCTGACGTTTTAATCAAACCGGTGGTATCCGAAAAGGTTAACAAAGCAACCGAAAAATTCAACCGCTACTACTTCATCGTTGACAAAAAAGCCAACAAACTGGAGATCAAAAAAGCAGTAGAAGAATTTTACGGCGTAACCGTAGCAGATGTAAACACTGCTGTAATGCCAGGTAAAGCTAAATTCCGCTTTACTAAAGCCGGTTTCATCGCAGGTAAAAAACCGTCTTACAAAAAGGCGATCATTACCATTGCAGCTGGTGAAACTATAGATCTGTATGCTAACATGTAGTGCCGTTCCGGCCTGAACAGCCGGGATGTGGATGTATATGCAGATCACTTTTATATTAATTAACATTTAACTTTTTAGGAAGTAATGGCACTGAAGAAGTTCAAACCAATGACGGCCGGTACCCGCTGGAAAATAGGCAACGCTTACGCTGAGCTGACATCGGATACCCCTGAAAAAAGCCTGCTGGAACCAATTAAAAGGACCGGCGGTAGAAATGCGCAAGGAAGAATGTCCATGCGCTACATAGGTGGTGGTCACAAGAAACAATACCGTGTAATTGATTTCAAGCGTGATAAAGAGAATGTACCAGCTACAGTTAAAACGATCGAGTACGATCCTAACCGTAGCGCATTCATCGCACTGGTAAGCTATGCAGATGGTGAAAAACGTTATATCATCGCTCCACAGGGCCTGCAAGTTGGCGGTACTGTGATCAGCGGTACTGACGTTGCACCTGAAGTAGGTAACGCTTTACCATTGAAAAATATGCCACTGGGTACTGTTGTGCACAACATCGAGCTGCAACCTGGTAAAGGTGGTGCGATCGCAAGAAGCGCCGGCGCTTATGCACAGTTATCCAACAAGGAAGAAAAGTATGCCGTACTGAAAATGCCTTCTGGTGAGCTCCGCAAAGTATTGAATACTTGTAAAGCAACTGTAGGTACTGTTTCTAACTCTGACCACGCACTGCAATCCATCGGTAAAGCAGGTGCTAACCGTTGGAGAGGTATCCGCCCCCGCAACCGTGGTGTGGCTATGAACCCTGTGGATCACCCAATGGGTGGTGGTGAAGGTAAATCTTCCGGAGGCCATCCAAGATCAAGAACTGGTAAATATGCGAAAGGTCTGAAAACCAGAAAACCGCATAAGAGTTCTGATAAGCTGATCATTAGCAGAAAAAACGGTAAAAAATTATAATTTCTGAATTCGGGCTCCGGTAGCAATATCGGACCCCGGGTTTGAAAAATCATAAATCAGTAAGACATGGCTCGTTCCATAAAAAAAGGTCCTTACGTAGACCTGAAATTAGAAACAAAAGTTGAGAAGATGAATACCGGTACCAAGCGTTCTGTTATCAAGACCTGGAGCCGTCGTTCTACTATCACTCCTGATTTCGTGGGTCACACTTTCGCAGTTCACAATGGCAACAAATTTATTCCTGTTTATGTAACAGAATTCATGGTTGGCCATAAACTGGGCGAATTTGCACCAACACGTAACTTCAGAGGACACGTTAACAAGAAAATGTAAATTATAGTCTGAGGTTTGAGGTTTGAAGTACCAGTTTCAAACCTGCAACATCAAACATCAGGCATCAGACACTTAATAATAAAAGAAATTAATTACAATGGAAGCAGTAGCTAAGCTGAATAATAATCCTACATCTCCCCGCAAAATGCGTTTGCTGGCAGACTTAATCCGTGGTCTGGATGTAGAAAAGGCTTTGAATATTTTGAAATTCCATCCGAAACACCCAAGCGTACCTTTAGAGAAACTGCTGGTATCTGCAATCGCTAACTGGAAAGTTAAGAACGAAGGTGCAAGGGTAGAAGATGCTAACCTGATCGTAAAAACMGTTTTTGTTGATGGTGGCCGTACGCTGAAAAGAATGCGCCCAGCTCCACAAGGAAGGGGTTACCGTATTCGCAAGAGAAGTAACCACGTAACGATTGTAGTGGACGGTAAAGCACAATAATTCGTGCAATCGGAAACGAGATAGAAACAAAACTATTTAAACTAATAGACAAATAACCAGAACATGGGTCAGAAAACAAATCCTATTGGTAACAGGTTAGGTATCATCAGAGGATGGGACTCTAATTGGTATGGCAGCAAAAAAGATTTTGCTACCAAACTGATCGAAGATAACAAGATCAGAACTTATCTGAATGCCCGTATCAACAAAGGTGGCATCTCAAGAGTTGTGATCGAAAGAACTTTAGGTAAGTTAATCATCACTGTTCATACTTCTAAGCCTGGTATCATCATCGGTAAAGGCGGTAACGAAGTTGATCGCATCAAAGAAGAACTGAAGAAGCTGACAGGTAAAGAAGATGTTCAGATCAACATCCTCGAAATCCGTCGTCCTGAAATGGATGCTAACATCGTTGCTGAAACAATTGCTAAACAAATCGAAAGCCGTATTAACTACAAACGCGCTATCAAAATGGCAATTGCTACTGCTCTGAGAATGGGTGCAGAAGGTATCAAGGTTAAAATCAGCGGCCGTTTAGGTGGTGCTGAAATTGCCCGCTCGGAAGAAATGAAACAAGGCCGTACTCCATTACATACTTTCCGTATGGACATCGATTACGCTTCCCTGTTCGCTTTAACCGTTTATGGTAAAATCGGTATCAAAGTATGGATCTGTAAAGGTGAAGTACTGGGTAAACGCGATCTTAACCCGAACGTTTTAACCGGTAAAGAAGGTGATAACCGTGGCGCTGGTCATGGTGGTGAAAGAAGAGAACATCACGGTGAACGTAGAGACAACCGCGGTGGTGGCGAAAGAAGAGGCGGTGGAGAAAACCGTGGCGGCGGCCGCAGATAGTATCTGGCGGTTGAGCAGACATTAACAATTACTATTAACATTAACAACATAGACGATGTTACAGCCAAAAAGAACGAAACACAGGAAGATGCACAAAGGCCGCATCAAAGGGAACGCTAAAAGAGGCGCTACCCTCTCCTTTGGTACTTTCGGTCTTAAAGCATTAGAACCTAAGTGGATCACCGACAGGCAGATCGAAGCTGCCCGTGTGGCACTTACCAGACACATGAAACGTGAAGGTAACGTGTGGATTCGCATATTCCCTGACAAACCTATCACTGCTAAGCCTTTGGAAGTGAGGATGGGTAAAGGTAAAGGTGCTCCTGACCATTGGGCAGCAGTAGTAAAACCAGGTAGAATTTTATTTGAAGCAGACGGCGTTTCCTTACAGGTAGCGAAAGAAGCAATGGAACTCGCAGCTCAGAAACTGCCCATCAAAGTAAAATTTGTTACCAGCCGCGACTACGTAGCTTAATCACAGGTACACAATAACTAAAAAAATCCGGTAACACTGCTCCGGCAGCTAACCGAATCAAACTCAATACAATGGCAAAAGAAAAGCTGGAACTGAAAGGCCTGAGCGAACAAGATCTTAAAGAGAAAATCTCTGCTGAGGAACTCCGCTTGAAAAAAATGACCTTTGGTCACGCAATTACGCCAATCGAAAATCCAATGAGCATCCGCGCCGTAAGACGCGATATCGCTCGGATGAATACCGAACTGCGTAAAAGACAACTGGGCTTCTAAATCTTCAGTCCCGGTAACACCGGGGCTGCTGAATAGCATTAGTATAACAATTTATGACCTCCTCACGGAGGGTTAAATACTTTCAACAATGACGACCGAAAGAAAATTAAGAAAAACCAGGATTGGTGTGGTTGCCAGCAACAAAATGGATAAAACCATCACCGTTAAGGTGGAGCGTAAGGTAAAGCACCCGATCTATGGTAAATTCGTGAAAAAAACTACCAAGTTCATGGCACACGACGATAAGAACGAGTGCAGCATTGGCGATACCGTGAAAATCGCGGAAACTCGTCCTTTGAGCAAGAACAAGTGCTGGAGACTGGTAGAAGTAATCGCTAAAGTAAAATAATTCATTATTTGTTTCAAGCTGTATCCGGCAATCCCGGGTTCAGCCGCTGACTAAACAATATCAAATCTCATTTCGATGATACAACAAGAATCAAGACTGAGTGTAGCTGACAACAGCGGTGCGAAAGAAGTACTTTGCATCCGCGTGTTAGGTAACTCCGGTCAGGACTACGCTGGCGTAGGCGATAAGATTGTAGTAACCGTGAAGGATGCAATGCCAGGCGGTGGTGTTAAGAAAGGTATGGTTACCAAAGCGGTAATCGTAAGAACTAAGAACAAATTACGTCGTAAAGACGGTTCTTATATCCGTTTCGATGATAACGCAGTAGTACTGCTGAATAACTCAGACGAACCTCGCGGTACCCGTATTTTCGGTCCGGTTGCACGTGAGCTGAGAGACAAGGGTTATATGAAAATTATCTCCCTCGCTCCTGAGGTATTATAAGATATTATCGATGATGGGATTCAGGATTTTTGACAAAAATTTCCTGAATCCCAAAATTCATAAATATTTCTTATCTTTGCAGCCCGTTTGCAAAACGAGAAAAAACATTAATCAAGCGAAACAATTGTTTCGCTTGGCGTTTATAAATAAATCAAAGTAATGAAAACTAGATTTAAGCCTAAATTCAACATTAAGAAGGGCGACCTGGTTGCGGTAATTGCCGGTGATGACAAGGATAGAACCAAAGCACGCAAAGTGCTGGAAGTACAGCCTGACAAAGCCCGCATTCTTGTAGAAGGCGTTAACATTATTACCAAGCACACGAAGCCTACTGCTCAGAATACCAAAGGTGGTATTGTTAAGCAGGAAGCTCCTATTGCTATCTCTAACGTAATGCTGTGGGATGCTAAAACTGGCAAACCAACTAAAATTAACAGAAAGAGAGAAAACGGGAAATTAATTCGTATCGCTAAAAAATCAGGGGAGGAAATTAAATAATGTCAAACGCAAAATATACTCCGAGACTGCAGAAAAAATACCACGAGGAGGTAAAATCTGCTCTGATGAAGAAATTCAACTACAAAAGCGTAATGCAGGTTCCTCGTCTGGTAAAAATTTGCCTGAACCAGGGTATTAACGGTGCAGTAGGTGATAAGAAACTGGTAGACATCGCAGTAGACGAAATGACCCGTATTTCTGGTCAGAAAGCTATCGCTACTATGTCTAAGAAAGATATCTCCAACTTCAAACTGAGAAAGAACATGCCTATCGGTGCACGTGTAACTTTACGCGCCACTAATATGTACGACTTCCTGGATCGTTTGATCGCGGTATCTCTGCCACGTGTACGTGACTTCAAAGGTGTGAACGAAAAAGCATTCGATGGTCGTGGTAACTACACTATGGGTATCACCGAACAAATCATCTTCCCTGAGATCGATATCGATAAGGTAACTAAAATGTCCGGTATGGATATCACCTTTGTTACCACTGCTACCACTAACGAAGAAGCTTACGAGCTCCTGAAAGAAATGGGTATGCCGTTCAAGGGTATGAAAAAAGATAATCAGTAAATCGAAACGATAATATAATTATGGCAAAAGAATCCGTAAAAGCCAGACAAAGAAAAAGAGAAGCTATGGTAGCAAAGTTCGCTGAAAAGCGTGCTGCCCTGAAAGCTGCCGGTGACTACGCTGCACTGGATCAACTTCCAAAAAATGCTTCTCCTGTTCGTCTGAAAAACAGATGCCAACTGACCGGTCGTCCTAAAGGATACATGCGTCACTTCGGTCTCTGCAGGAACATGTTCCGTGACCTGGCTCTGGCAGGTAAAATCCCTGGCGTTAGAAAAGCCAGCTGGTAATTAAAGATTGACGCATTTGATTATTTATTCCATGAACAAATAATCAAGTCCGTATATCTCTGAATGTAAGTTATTTTTGATTCCCATCTTATTACGATTGGATATCGCATTGTAAACATTATCAAACTATTTCAACAATGGTTACTGATCCAATAGCAGACTTCCTGACACGTATCCGGAACGCGCAAATGGCCACMCACAGGATTGTGGAAATTCCGGCTTCTAAGCTGAAAAAACGCATTACAGAAATTCTGTACGATAAAGGTTATATCCTGAAGTACAAATTCGAAGAGGATAACAAACAAGGCGTTATCAAAATCGCTTTGAAATACGATCCAATCTCCAAAGAGCCCGCTATCAAAGAAATACAACGTATTAGCCGTCCAGGTCTGCGTCAGTATGCTAAACCAGAAGAGTTTAGACGTGTGAAAAACGGTTTAGGCGTGGCGATCATCTCTACTTCTAAAGGTGTAATGACCGATAAAGAAGCAAAAGCTCAAAACGTAGGTGGCGAAGTAGTTTGCTACGTATATTAATATATTGATTGATTGGTTGTTGCTCAACCAGTCAATCACTTAAGTTATCTGACAATTAAGCTCTCTATACGGCGCTGAACACGGATAACCGGTACAATAATATCAAACAACTTTTTAAATTAAAGTTATGTCTCGTATAGGTAAAAGTCCTATCAAGTTGGCTAGCGGCGTTACAGTTACTGTATCTGCTACCAATGAAGTAACCGTAAAAGGCCCTAAAGGTGAACTGAAAAGGAACATCGACAGGGATATGAAAGTGGAAGTGAAGGATGGCGTGTTGACTATCATCCGCCCTACTGAACAGATCCGTCACAAAGCACTGCACGGTTTATACCGCGCTTTGCTGGCAAACATGGTTACTGGTGTAACTGATGGCTTCAAGAAACAACTGGAACTGGTGGGTGTTGGTTATAAAGCCGCAAACAATGGTCAGTTGCTCGATCTCGCTTTAGGTTATTCTCACAATATCATCTTCGAAATTCCAAAAGAACTGAAGGTAGCTACACTGACTGAAAAAGGTCAGAACCCTAAGATCATGCTGGAAGGTATCGATAATCAATTGCTGGGTCAGGTGGCTGCTAAAATCCGTAGCCTGCGTAAACCAGAGCCTTACAAAGGTAAAGGTGTTCGCTACAGTGATGAAGTGGTACGTAAGAAAGCTGGTAAGTCAGCTGGTAAATAAAATTTTTAATTGGCTAATCAGCTTTTTAAGCTGGTTAGCCGATTTTAACAGATATCCCGGCAGCATCGGGGTAATAAAATAAAACTCAAAATGAGCACAAAAGTTAACAGGAGACAGAAAATCCGCTACCGCATCCGCAAGAAAATCTCCGGTACTGCAAAAGCACCGAGATTATCTGTATTTCGTAGCAACAGCGATATCTATGTGCAATTGATAGATGATACCAATGGCACTACCCTGGCTTCAGCTTCTTCCCGTGATAAGGATATCAAAGCCCAGCAAGGAACCAAATCTGAAAAATCTGTACTGGTAGGAAAAGCGCTGGCTGTTAAAGCACTGGCACTGGGTCTGACCACCTGCATTTTCGACAGAAGTGGTTATTTATATCATGGCCGCGTTAAAAGCGTAGCTGACGGAGCAAGAGAAGGCGGTCTTCAGTTTTAATCACGAGGTCCGAATCTTATAATTCTGAACAAGTAATTCTTATAAAATAAAATGGCAAAGAATTCATTCAATAAAGTAAAGGCTGGTGATCTGGAGCTGAAAGAAAAAGTGGTGGCGATCAACCGTGTTACTAAAACCACAAAAGGCGGTCGTACATTTAGTTTCTCCGCACTGGTAGTAGTAGGTAACGAAAACGGTGTTGTTGGTCACGGTCTTGGTAAAGCGAAAGAAGTACAGCAAGCGATCACCAAAGGTATAGACGATGCAAAAAAGAACCTGATCAAGGTTCCGGTAATGCACGGTACCATTCCTCACGATCAGTTTGCTAAAGAAGGCGCTGCCAAAGTGTTAATCAAACCAGCTGCTCATGGTACTGGTGTGATCGCGGGAGGTTCTATGCGTGCAGTGCTGGAAAGCGCTGGTGTAACTGACGTATTGGCTAAGTCTTTAGGTTCTGCTAACCCACACAACGTGGTAAAAGCTACCTTCAAAGCACTGGGTCTGCTGCGTGAGCCTATCAGCATCGCTAAAACCAGAGGCGTTGCCCTGAAGAAAGTTTTCAACGGATAATTAATCGCCGGCTCTCTCCGGAGAGCATTGGTACTTTTTTCCTCCGTGGAAATTTTGAAAATAATTCATTAACAATTAAATTACTCCGCCTTAAAAGCGGATAGGGGTTTATGGCAAAGATTAAGATCACTCAAGTGAAAAGTGGTATTGACCGTCCTGAGAGGCAGAAACTGACCTTGAAGGCACTCGGCCTGACTAAGATGCACGCTACTGTTGAAGTAGAAGCAACTCCTCAGATCCTGGGTATGGTCCGTAAAGTGAATCACCTCGTATCGGTAGAAACAGTAAACGCTTAATTTAAGTAACACTGCTGTGGGATTGTCTGTTGATAATCTTACCTTTACATTTGTAACTTTACCATTTTTATTTTAGAATAAGCGAGCGGTTAATTTCCGCGCAAGTAAAACAATTAAACATGAATCTGCATTCATTACAGCCTGCACAAGGCGCTGTACATAAAGAAAAACGTCTTGGACGTGGTGAGGCTTCCGGTAAAGGTGGTACCTCTACAAAAGGTAACAAAGGTATCCAGCAACGTGCTGGTTACTCGAGCAAAAGAGGCTTCGAAGGTGGCCAGATGCCGATCCAACGCCGTATGCCTAAACGCGGTTTCATCAATAATAACCGTGAAGAGTACAAAATCTTCAACCTGGGCCAAATTGATCAATTAGTTGAGAAATACGGTCTCCAGGAGTTCAATCTGGAAAACCTGTTCATGAACGGTCTGATTAACAGAACAGCTAAAGTTAAGATCCTCGCTAACGGAGAAATCAAAACCAAGGTTACTGTTAAAGTGAACGCTATCAGCGAAAAAGCTAAACAGGCCATCGAAACAGCAGGTGGAACAGTAGAACTGGTATAAGACTTTACGACTGAGGAGACGCCTACGGAGTAGTGCGTCTTTTCATATTTAATAGCGCTATTAAACCTTTATCTTCCTGTGAAGAAATTTATCGAAACGATTAAGAATATTTGGAGTATTGAGGATTTGCGTAACCGCATCCTGACCACCCTGCTCCTGGTCCTCATCTACCGTGTAGGATCCTATATCGCTTTGCCTGGCATTGATGCAAACGCGCTGACCAACTTTGAGAAAAATTCTAATCAGGGTATCTTAGGTTTGGTGAACATGTTTGCGGGCGGATCGTTTTCAAGGGCCTCCATATTTGCATTGGGTATTATGCCCTACATCTCTGCATCAATTGCTATTCAGTTATTAACGATAGCAGTTCCTTATTTTCAGAAACTGCAGAAAGAAGGTGAAAGCGGCCGTAAAAAGATTAACCAGTATACCCGTTATCTCACAGTAATAGTAACAGGTTTCCAGGCGAGCGCTTACGTAGCCTATCTGCGTAATCAATCCGGTGGCGCTATTATCCCTGAGTATGGCTCCTTTTTCTTCTGGCTCTCTACCACCGTTGTACTTACAGCAGGTACCCTGTTCGTAATGTGGCTCGGTGAAAAGATCACAGATAAAGGTATTGGTAATGGTACTTCCATCATCATCATGATGGGTATCCTCGCCCGTTTGCCACAGGCACTGGTCGCAGAATTCTCCAGTAAGGTGGCAGGTGAAGCGGGTGGCCCGATCCTGTTCCTCATTGAAATTGCAATCTTCATCCTGATTACCGTTGGTCTGATCCTCCTGGTACAGGGTACAAGAAAAATACCGGTAAACTACGCAAAACGTATTGTAGGCAATAAACAATATGGTGGTGTACGTCAGTTCATTCCACTGAAAGTGAATGCAGCTGGTGTAATGCCTATCATCTTTGCCCAGGCAATCATGTTTATCCCGGCTACTGCGATAGGCTTTGCTACTTCTTCTGAAAGTGCTTCCGGCTTTATCCGCATCTTTAGTGACCACACTAACGGCTGGTATAACCTGATCTACGCAGTACTGGTAATCGTATTTACTTACTTCTACACAGCGTTGATTTTCAATCCAACCCAAATGGCGGATGAAATGAAACGTAACAACGGTTTCATTCCGGGTATTAAACCTGGTAAAGCTACCGCTGATTACATCGGTGCGGTAATGGATCGTATCACATTGCCTGGTGCATTCTTCCTGGCATTGGTAGGTATCCTCCCAGGTGTGGCTGCTGCCTTCAAGATCAACAGCAACTTTGCTACCTTCTTCGGTGGTACGTCTCTGCTGATCATGGTAGGTGTTATCCTGGATACATTGCAACAGATTGAAAGCCAGCTCCTCATGCGTCACTACGATGGTTTGATGAGCACCGGCCGAATCAAAGGCAGAACTGCGCCGGCTAATGCATAAGTATTTGAACACGAAAGTGTTATAATAACAATAAAATAGCCACAGAAGCTTCTACGCTTTAGTGGCTATATTATTTAACAGCCGTTAGCTATTGGCCATCGCTTTTAGCCAGGCATGATGGCTAAGGGGTTGATTCTTAACAGCTCGCTGTCAGTTTTAACCCGCAGACGATGGCTGAAGTCTGATTATTAGTAGCAAATAGCTGTTAGTTGAATGGTTAACCGCTAAATGCTAAAAGCTCAACGTATGATTCACTATAAGACGAAGGAAGAAATAGAGCTGATGCGCAAAAGTGCTTTGCTCCTGAGTGCTGCATTGGCTGAAGTGGCCAAAAACCTGAAACCAGGGATGAGCACGCTGGAAGTTGACGCTATTGCAGATAAGTTTATCGTGGAAAACGGTGGAACCCCTTCTTTCAAAAATTACAAAGGATTTCCAAACGCCTGTTGTATTTCTGTGAATGAAGAGGTAGTGCATGGTATTCCTAATGACTACGTACTGAAAGATGGTGATATCCTGACAGTAGATGTGGGTGTTTATATGAATGGTTATCATTCTGACAGTGCCTATACATTTGCGATTGGTAATGTTCCTGAAAATGTGCTCCGACTGATGACTGCTACCAAAGCAGCCCTTTACAAAGGCATCGAAAAAGCGATTATAGGGAACAGGGTAGGAGATATTTCCTACGCCATACAGGAATACACCGAAAAGGAACGTGGCTATGGGGTTGTAAGGGAGCTAGTAGGACATGGTCTCGGCCGTAACCTGCATGAGGACCCACAGGTACCTAACTATGGTAAAAGAGGCAGTGGACCGGTCATGAAAGAAGGCCTGGTGATTGCCATTGAGCCAATGATCAATCTCCGCTCCAAAGATGTAGAATACCTGGAAGATGGCTGGACAGTAGCTACCCGCGATGGTAGTCCTTCTGTACACTTCGAGCATACCGTAGCTGTTGGTAAGGGCAAGGCAGATGTGTTATCTACCTATGTGGATATAGAAAAAGAAGAGAAGAACAATCCTGCATTGAACTCAAATTATTGATTTCAGCATTTGCAATTGTCTAAAATAAGCGCGTTTAAACGATCAGTCAGACAGGATTTAACACAAAAACTGGCAATAATAATAAAAATAAGGGTAAATTTTTCTATTTCAAAAGATAAATGCTATCTTTGCAGTCCTAAAAATTTTTATGGCAAAACAGGCACTCATTAAACAGGATGGAATTATATTAGAAGCCTTGTCGAACGCTATGTTCCGTGTAAAGTTGGAAAACGGGCATGAGATCCTGGCCACCATTTCTGGAAAAATGAGAATGCACTACATCCGCATTCTGCCAGGAGATAAGGTTGGCGTAGAGATGAGCCCATACGATTTGTCAAGAGGCCGTATAATATTCAGGTACAAATAAGCCGGAACGGGTTGAGGTGATTGGGAGAATAATTTAATAAATATCATAACCTTTTATAAAGTATTAATCATGAAGGTAAGAGCTGCAATCAAAAAAAGAAGTGCGGATTGTAAAATAGTTCGTAGAAAAGGAGTTTTGTTGGTAATCAACAAAAAGAATCCTCGTTTTAAACAACGCCAGGGTTAATCGGTTCCCATAACGGAATTTGGTTTTTTAATCAGAATCATAAAATCTAAAATAGAAATATGGCACGTATAGCCGGTATAGATCTTCCTAAAAATAAAAGAGGAGAAATTGGCCTCACCTATATCTTTGGTATAGGCCGTTCTACCGCCCAATATATCCTGGACAAGGCGGAAATTGACTTCAATAAAAAAGTGCGGGAATGGAATGACGATGAACAAGCTGCCATCCGTAACATAATCAACGGTGAGTTTAAGGTAGAGGGTCAATTGCGTTCCGAAGTACAAATGAATATCAAGCGCTTGCTGGATATCGCTTGCTACCGCGGTCTGCGTCACAGGAAAGGCTTACCGGTAAGAGGTCAGCGTACACGTACTAACAGCCGTACCCGTAAAGGTAAGCGTAAGACAGTGGCTGGTAAGAAAAAAGCAACTAAGAAATAATAAATAAAATCCCAGGTTGAAATCCCAATTCCGAATCGAGGGGTTTCAATGACCGTGAGTCGTGTAAATTTGGGATCTGGAATTTCATATTTGGAATTTAAATCATTATGGCAAAAGCAAATAATTCAAAAACTGCTGCTAGTAAAAAGAGGGTAGTAAAAGTAGATAACTACGGAGATGTTCATATCTCTGCTAGCTTTAACAACATCATTGTTAGCATCACCAACAAGCATGGTCAGGTTATTTCCTGGTCTTCTGCTGGTAAAATGGGCTTCAGAGGTTCTAAAAAGAACACTCCATATGCAGCTCAGCTGGCTGCTCAAGATGCTGCTAAAGTAGCTATGGACTCAGGTCTGAAAAGAGCAGATGTTTTTGTGAAAGGCCCTGGAGCTGGTCGCGAAAGCGCTATCCGTGCTATCGCCAACTCTGGAATCGAAGTGAACATGATTAAAGACGTTACGCCTTTACCTCACAACGGTTGCCGTCCTCCTAAGAAGAGAAGAGTATAGTAATATATATTTACAATATCCAGATACCAAATTTCAACCGAAGTTTGGTTTCTGGACATTGTGATTTATTATTAATAAATGGGTGTATGATCAGGTTTTCAGATTTTTTGAAGAGCATACATCATTAACTAAAAAATCTAAAGTATATTTAAAACATGGCAAGGTACACAGGACCAAAGACCAAAATTTCCAGAATTTTTGGTGAACCCATTCTCGGTAATGGTAAATATTTAAGTAAGAATAGCAACCCTCCGGGTCAGCATGGTGCAAACCGTAAACGCAAACAATTAGGCGAATACGCACTGCAGCTGAGAGAAAAACAAAAAGCAAAGTACACTTACGGTTTGCTGGAGCGTCAGTTCCGTAACCTGTTCGACGAAGCTACCCGTAGAAAAGGTGTTGCCGGTGAAGTATTGATCAAATTGCTCGAAGCCCGTCTGGATAACACTGTTTTCCGTCTGGGTATCGCTCCTTCCCGTCCTGCTGCACGTCAGCTGGTTTCTCACAAACACGTTACTGTTAACGGTCATGTGGTAAACACTCCTTCTTTCCAACTGAAACCAGGAGATGTAATCAGCCTGAAAAATAAAACTGCAAACAATTCTGCACTGACCAGCGTTATCCGTGGAAAAAATCCAAAGTTCAGCTGGTTGGATTGGAATGAAAAAGAAATGAAAGGTATATTCATTGCTTATCCTGAGAGAGAGAGCGTTCCTGAAAATATCAAGGAACAACTGATCGTAGAATTGTACTCTAAGTAATAAATAATTAGTCCATGGCCCAAAGGTCATGGACTAACCTCATATTTAACAAATAAATCTATCACATCAATGGCAATTTTAAATTTCCAGAAACCTGATAAGATCGTATTGCAGAAGTCTACCGACTTTGAAGCTCAATTCGAATTCCGTCCATTAGAACCAGGTTATGCTGTGACAGTCGGTAATGCGTTACGTCGCGTACTGTTGTCTTCTTTGGAGGGCTATGCCATTGTGGGTATTAAAATTGAAGGAGCAGATCACGAGTTCGCTACGCTGAAAGGTGTTACTGAAGACGTTACTGAGATCATTTTGAACCTGAAACAAGTACGTTTCAAAAGAATCTCTGAAAGTGATGTAACGAACGAAAAGATCACACTGTCCATCAAAGGTAAAACAGAATTCCGCGCAGACATGATCGAAAAAGCCACCAGTGCTTTCCAGATCATGAACCCTGAGCTGTTAATCTGCACCCTGGACCCTTCTGCCAAGCTGGATATCGAACTGACTATCGGTAAAGGCCGTGGTTATGTTCCAGCTGAGGAAAATAAACCCAAAGATGCTGTATTTGGCTACATCGCAATCGACTCTATCTTTACGCCTATCAAAAACGTAAAGTATAGCATAGAAAATACCCGTGTGGAGCAAAAAACTGACTATGAGAAACTCGTAATGGAGGTGATCACAGACGGTACTATCCATCCGGAAGAAGCAGTGAAGCAAGCTTCCCGCATCCTCATTCAGCACCTGATGATCATTACTGATGAAAACATCAGCTTTGATACTAAAGACACTGAAAAAGAAGATGTAGTAGACGAACAAACACTGCAACTGCGTAAGATACTGAAAACACCTCTCGAAGATCTCGATCTGAGCGTACGTGCATTCAACTGTCTGAAAGCAGCTAAAATCAATTCCCTCAGCGAACTGGTACAATACGAACAGGAAGAACTGATGAAGTTCAGAAACTTCGGCCAGAAATCACTCAGCGAAATTGAACAGGTATTAGGCGAAAGAGGTCTGCACTTCGGTATGGATCTGTCTAAACTGAAATTAGAAGAAGAATAGTTCAAATAACTTTTAGCCTTTAGTCCTACGCCAACCGGCCAGGGATTAAAGGCTAAAAATTTTTATATCAACGGCTAATAGCCAACCGCTATCAGCTTATATTTAAACAGACCTTACAATTCCTGACACGGTGTAAGGGTAAAAAACAAATGTCATGCGTCACGGAGTTAAATTAAACAAATTAAGCAGAACTGCTTCCCACCGTAAAGCCCTGATGTCCAATCTGGCTTGCGAACTGATCAGCCACAAACGTATCACCACTACCCTCGCTAAAGCGAAAGCTCTGCGTGTGTATGTTGAGCCGCTGCTGACAAGAGGTAAAAACGATTCTACCCACAACCGTAGAATTGTGTTCAGCTACCTGCAGGATAAAGAAGCTATCAAGGAACTGTTCGGTACGATCAGTGAGAAAATAGCTACCCGTCCTGGTGGTTACACCCGTATCATTAAACTGGGTAAACGTCATGGGGATAACGCAGAAGTTGCCCTGATTGAACTGGTAGACTTCAACGAAATCTACGGTAAATCAGAAGAAAAAGCTGCTGCTAAGAAAACCCGTCGTGCCGGTGGTGCTAAGAAGAAAGCAGATGAAGCAACTGAAACTAAAGCTGCTGATACTGCAACAGAAGAAAAATCTGCTGAGTAATCTTATATCTTACGATACGAAAAAAGAGGGTGTCATTCAACATGACACCCTCTTTCCGTTTTATAGCCAATCGCTTATTTGCCTGTTTTCATGAGGGTAACATCATCTATCACGATATTACTCTTTCCTGTATTCTTAAAGTAAATACGCACCGTTTTCATATTATCGCCATACTCTTTACCTGTACGGAAGCGCATGGCATGGCGACCAAATGATTCACCACCCGCAGTAGTTTGTGCCACCGCTTTTTCTATATCTCCCGTAACCAACTTCACGTTATCAACAGCCGCATACAGGCTGCTCTTTCCGTTCGCCCAATAGGTGAGCTCATAAGGCCTCTCATTGCTCAGATATACATATTGCATGATCTCCTGACCAGGCGCCAGTAATAAGGCCTGTTTGCCGCTTCGTTTGATATCAGTAGAAAGCGTCACATTACCTTCCCAGGGCAATCCCTGCAGGTTGGCCTCAAAGCCCGGATTGGGCAATTCATTCCCCCCTTCCAGCGGCCATTGATAACCGCGGATGTAATCTACTTCCATGTCTACTGATCCTCCGGCGCCATAGCTACCCAGGAACACGTTCATGAAGTGGTTAGGAGAATATACCTGGTGTTTATCCGTGTAAGCCTTGATCAGCTTACCATTGATGTAATGTTTGATACTGTTGGGGGTCCATAGAATACCATGCAGCACCCAGTTGTTTTCATGTGTAAAGCCTTCGGCGATATGCGTAGCCAGGTTATGTACGAAATTACCTTTGTCATCTACATGCCCATGCAGTACAAACTGCGCATCCAGGTTTTCAAATACATCTATTTCAAATACCTGTCCTTTGGGCCGGATACCGGTGGTTCCCTCCAGAGTAGTTCCTTCCTGCAGATAGTATTTCAGATCCGGTCCCGGAGAATCGAACCAGAAGGCCGTATTAAGCCCTTTAGGACGCCCGGTATAGCTTCGACGCACTCTTACCTCAAAATACCCTCCGCGGCTGTTATCGAGCTTGTTTTCGTTGGTTCTCCAATCGTATGTCTGGATAGACGAAATTTTCCGGTTACTGCCGGGATAAAAGGCCTTGGCGGGGAGGGAGTCGTTGGTAAACAGGTGAATGGAATGTCCCGTAAAAGTATAAGCCGCCTGCGGAAGACTGTCGTCCCGCATGGCCTGCAAGTTATCCTTCTTCAGAAAATCAATGTTGGAATAATAGGTAGTAAACCATTTACTCCTATCTAAAAGGGTATCATTGAATTCATCGTGCCAGAACAGCTTCATGCCTTCCGGTACAGCGGCGGAGCTGGGAATGTCAAGCGCCGCTGTGTCCAATGTTGATTTCCCCCAGCCTTTTACAGACTTTGTGGGCGCAGCTGGTTGCTGCGCCCACAGGTTGGATGATATTAATAAAAACAGACCAAACAGTTGTTTCATAATCACTAGTTATATCCTTCGTTTTGCTTGATAATGCCATTGCTCTGGTTCACCACAAGTCTTGGTAAAGGCAGCAGTACCTTATAAGCCTGAGCGGTGGTAGATCCATCACTTACGGCACGTTGGATGTACTTATTCCAGCGAATCAGATCATCTTTTCTCCAGCCTTCACCCCATAATTCAAACAGTCTTTCGTCCTGTATTTTAGCCAGGAATTGACTTTTAGATAAGCCAGCATCTAAGCCGGTTAAGCCTGCTCTTTTTCTAACAGCATTAATCGCGTCGTAAGCTTCCTGATTAGGAGCGCCATTGGCTTCGTTGATACTCTCTGCCAGCATTAACAGTACATCCGCATAGCGATATATCGGGAAGTCTACTGCACTGTTTTGAGAGTTTGCTTTGGATGGATCGGGACCAAACTTCATAGGTATTGCGCCCATATCTCCGCTTGTTCTGGCATTTTTATAGATCACTTTACCATCGGCTGTTTTACCTACCGGGTAGCTTTCCAGCAGCACATTTAAGCGTTTATCTCTTTTATCGAATTTATCATAGCTGGACCATGGCATTTTATAACCACCCCATCCGGTAAGCGGAATACCAGTTGAATCGATATAGTCGCCCGGGAGTGAGTGTGCCAGCCACATATTGGAGTATTGATCTCCACCGGTAGCAGAACATACTACTGCCAGAATTATTTCAGTAGAAGCAGCTGCTTTGTTTTTGATGTTGAAATTATCTTCGTAGTTCGTCTGCAGTGAATACCCCATCTGGGTAATTGCTTTACCAGTAGTTACTGCATCATTCCATCTCTTTTCATGCATATACAATTTCATCAATCCGGTAAGCGCAGCAGCTTTGGAGAAGCGGCCATAGTCTTGTCCGGTGAATCTGTCTGGTAATGCATCAGCAGCATCTTTGAAATCTTTTTCTATTTGGGCTACTGTTTCCGCACTTGTAGGTCTTGGAACATAAGGTGCTTTTGGATCTGCCGCTATTTGGGCATCTGTAACAATGGTGATGGGACCATAGTTGAAATACAGCATTTCCGCATAATGGGCTCTCAGTCCTTTCAGTTCACCGAGATATCTTTTCTTCAGTGTTTCATCGAGCGTAAGTTTCGAAATATCATTCAGGGAGATGGTAATCCGCGAAATATATGGCATGTACCGGGTATAGTTATGCGTTACCCAGTCGAAGTCCGGTGTATAGTTGAGTGCACGGAGTGGCAGCCAGTTACCGCCCCAGGCGCAAACGCCTTCATCTGTTGTCATCATGGCTTGTGTACGCCAGGCATAAGTGCCGGCATCCCAGCCTCCCTGCCAATCAGCTCCACCTGCTAATCCGGTATAAGCGGCATTGACGTTTGCTCCCGCTCCTTCCGGAGTAGTAACAACGGTGGATAAGTCACCATAACTTTTATAATCGAGTCCCTTTTCGCATGCGGTCAAGGTAACCGTACCGGCCAGCAACGCTAATTTGAGTGTGTTATATATACATTTCATGATTTCTCTCTGTTAATTGTTAGAAGGATACGTTAACACCAAAAACATAACTTTTCACTAATGGATAGAAGTTGGTTGGGTCCAGTTCCGGGTCCAGGCCAGGGTACTTCGTGATAGTAAAAGGATTCTGTACATCAAAAGAAAACCGCACTGCAGAAAACGTATGCTGCTTAGACAACATTTTGGCAGGAAGCGCATAGCCCAGGGTGATGTTTCTGCAACGTAAGAAAGAGGCATCGGCTAACCAATAGCTGGCAGCATCCTGGAACTGGGAATAAGATCCATCTGTAAGAGACGTAGGGAAATTGCCAGTTGGATTCTGGAAGCTCCAGCGACTGGAAGATATTGGCATAGCATTAAAGCCGAATCTATTGGTAGTGCTTTCCTGTATTCTGCCCGATGCATAAGGAGACCATTTCTTTTGTACCAATCCTGACATGAAAATACTCAGATCAAAACCTTTATAGGAAAAAGTATTTCCGATACCGAAGTTGAATTTCGGGTCTCCGTTGGCCAATAAAGTTTGGTCAGCAGCCGTGATAGCACCATCTGGTCCTGTTACATTCCCAGAAGCATCAAATCCATGAATATCCTTCAAAACAAGGCCACCAGGGAGCATGTTGGGCATATAAGACGGCATATTGGCTTTATCACCTTTGTAAATGCCAGTAGATTCATAACCATATATTCCATTGAATACGGCATCTCTACCGCTGGCTGCTTTGTATTTTTCCAAAACCGCCAGCATTTCCGGACTTCTCTTTACCCAATAATTGAGATAATGGGAGAAATTGACATTGGTAGACCAGGTGAATCCACTGGGAGAAATAATGTTCCTGCTTTGTAATGTGATTTCATATCCGGTGGATCTGGTTTGACCAGCATTCCTGTAAACACCGTCAATAATGAAGTTGGAGGGATACTTAACATACGCAATCAGATTGCGGATGTTTTTGTTGAAATAATCTACTGATCCACTGATCCGGTTATTGAACAATGCAAAGTCCAGTCCGAGGTTAAACTCTCCTGCAGTTTCCCAGCTAAGATTAGGATTGCCATCGCGGGCAAGTACCAGTGCAGAGTTGATAGTTCCATTCCCAAAATAAGGGCTGAGACTTGTGTTATAAAGAGGAAAGGCAGCAGCCATGTCGCTGATGGTACCGGTTTTACCGAAATAGCTATTACCGGTTTCACCGTATCCTGCTCTCAGTTTCAGGAATGACAAGGCTTTCAGGTTTTGCATAAACGATTCGTCTGAGATCACCCAACCAGCTGACACACCAGGGAAATAGCCCCATTTCTTGTTGTCGGCGAAAACAGAGGAACCATCTCTGCGAAGAGAAGCCTGCAAGGTGATGTTACCATTGAACACATACATGGCTCTTGCAAAATAAGATGCCCAGGTAGTTTGTGATTTGCTGGAACCAACTGTAGGAGTGGTGGACTGGCCAGACTGTAAGCTATAATATTTAGAGATGTCTGACAGGAAATTCTGGTTGGATGCATTAAGACCTTCCCAGTCAGTACGCTGGTAGCTATAGCCAGCTACCGCACTGATAGAGTGTTTAGGAGATAATGTTTTGTTATAAGACAATGTATACTCCAGCAATTTTGATTTAGCATCAGATTCTGCAATACCTGCGGAGCCATTTACAGTGGCCCCATAACTAAAGGTTTTTGGGAAATAAGATGACCGCTTGGAGTTGGAGTTATCCAGGCTAAAACGGGCATTAGCTTTCAGATCCGGAGTAATAGTCCATTCTCCATATGCACTACTCAACGCACGATTTGAAACAGTCAGGTCAGTAACAGTACTGTATGACACCGGATTCGGGATATTGCGATAATATGGATTTACAGGGTAGCTGCCATCTGGATTCTGCAGCGGTTGTACAGGTGCCCAGTAAATAGCCGCTGTGATAATACCGCCATTTTCGTTGGCTCCACCGGTAACGGTATTATTGGCGGAAGAATTGGAAAGAATAACGTTGGCACCTATTTTAATTTTGTCGGAAATTGCCTGGTCAATGCTCAAACGGCCATTGTAGCGCTTATAATCAGTTCCGATGATCACACCTTTCTGGTCGAAATAGTTGCCGGAAGCATAATAAGTAGTTTTGCCGGTACCGCCAGAAATAGAGAGGTTGTGTTGTGTAGTAAAACCGGCTCTGGTGATGGCATCAGTTGCCTTTTCATGATTATTGCGGGCAGCGTCAATCTGATCTTTGGAGTAGATAGGAATGAAAGGATTCGCAGCATCGGAGATGTTTTTGTTACCATAATAAGGACCAATGGAGTCTTGCCGGTACCACATTTCTTCGCTGAATAAATTCCGTTGGAGCATGTAGTCAGCTGCACCATATACAGGGTACATTTTATCTACCCTTTGTATACCATAGCTGCCGGTATAATCCACTTTGGGTTTGCCGGTGGTACCTTTTTTCGTAGTAATTAATACTACACCAGATCCCGCCCTGGCGCCATAGATGGACGCAGCACTCGCATCTTTTAATATTTCGATGGATGCAATGTCATTTGGGTTGATAAAGTTTAAGGGAGATTTATCCACACCGCCTATACCATATTTAGCACCACCTACACCACCGCTAAGTTGAGGCTGGTCGGCCGCATCATTCACAGGAACTCCGTCTACTACATACAATACACCTGCATCTGCGTAAGAAGGATTACTTCTGATCTGTACTTTCACACCAGCACCGGGTTGTCCGGTTGCTTGTGTCACCTGTACGCCAGCCGCTTTACCTTGCAGGGCCGACTGGAAAGAGGTAGTAGTACTTACATCCAGATCTTTTCCTTTCACAGTTGCCACGGCGCCGGTMAGGTTCTTTTTAGTTACCGTACCATAACCAATCACCACCACATCTGTTAAGCTGCTGGTAGATTTTTTCATGGTGATATCGAGCGTAGTCTGGCCGGCGTAAGGAATTTCTTTAGGCTCAAATCCTACACTGGTCACCAACAGGATATCCCCTTTGGTTACCTGTAATTTGAAACTACCGTCAGTAGCGGAAATAGCACCTTTAGTACTCCCTTTAATAACCACACTGACGAAGGGTATGGGATGCCCTTCCTCATCCATCACTCTACCAGTTACTTCGGCAAAGCTGCTGATAGTGGTGGCAGGGCTTTCTTTCTTTTTAATGGTGATTTCTTTGTCTTCTATAGCATAGGTCAGTGGCTGATCTGCAAACACTGCTTTCAAAGCCTCTGCCAATGATGCATTCGACAGATTTACGTTAACCGGCTTTGCTGTGTTCAGGTAGTCCTTTACATAGAAGAAGTTGTAGCCGGTTTGTGTCCGTATTTTACGGAGCACGGAATACAGTGAACTGTTCTTTTCGGAAAGTGTAACGTTCTGCGCACTGGCTGCAGCACTGAGGCTGACGAAAAGAGCAAGTAATACCGGAGTGGCGAGTCGCATAAAAAAGATGATTTTTGAAGACAGGCAATAGTAAGCCCTGCCCTCCTTGTCAAGAAGGCTTAATTTCATACCTTTACTTTGTTTGGTTTTGAATTAGATGTTGATCTTTCTACTGACGAACATTCAATGCTGATTCAGCCTTACAGCTAACGTGGAAGTGCTTCCTCACTTTCACGTTTTTTATGCAGCAAAGAAAATTTTGGCTGTTTGTTTACTTCATAATTGTTTGGAATTTAAATGGTGTTTTTTCAAAAATTGTTCACTTCGTGGTATCAATATTTGCTCACATAAATTTTCTTTTGTGTTATTCTGAATCTGAGCAGTCCTGTTTTTTGTATGGTGTTTAAAACTTTGGAAACATTCTCGAACCGGGAGATGGTGCCCTCCATGGCATTTGTCGGAATGTCGCCCTCATAAATTACTTCTACATTATACCAGCGCGATACTTTGCGCATGATTTCATAAATGTTTTCGTCGTTGAATTCGAAATAGCCGTTCTTCCAGGCGATGGTAGCTTCTGTGGCTACGGTGGTAATCTTTATAGTGCCATCTTTGGTGCTGATGGCCTGTTGTCCTGGTGTTAAAGTTTTTTCATTGTTTATTTTGATGGCGCCTTGAATCAGTGTTGTTTTGGCAAGTGGTTCGTCCGCATAATTGTTGATGTTGAAACTGGTACCCAATACTTTCACTTCCTGTTGGGTGGTGCGTACAATAAATGGATGTGCCGCATCTGGTGCTACTTCGAAATAAGCTTCGCCGGTGACGTCTACTTTGCGGGCAGGCAGGTTAGCGAAGGAAGTAGGAAAAGTAAGTGTGGTAGCAGCGTTTAGCCATACTTTGGTACCATCTGGTAATGTAATCTGATACTGTTCTCCCCGTGCGGTGCTTAGTTTATTATATTGAATATCGATGGCGGCGCCGGTCGCAACGGGATGATATTCCAATGTACCGTCGGTTGTTTTGGTCACTTCCGAACCTGCCTGGTTGGTCAGTTTTCCGTCCTGGCTATCCGCCAGTACAATCTTTTTTCCGTTGGCCAGTGTTAAGGTCGCCGTATTTTTTCCGGCGGAAATATGATGATCTGTAGTAACGGCGGCGATGGGTGCCGGAGCTACCGGGCGATTGACATGTTTATATAAATACAAACTGCCGGCTAGTATACCTGTAACAGCGGCTGCTGCGGCAATGCGACGGATTAGTATCCATTTCCGGGTAGATTGCCCGGTTCTTCTTTGAATTTCGCGGAAGGTTTGCGCTTCTATATCTGACAGGTCGTTTAACTCCAACTCCTGATCCTGCCGGGCATTGCACCAGGCATTGTAAACGGAGATATCTTCGTTTGTAGCGGTGTTATTCGCAATACGTTCAACAAGTGACGTGAGTTGTTCCTGATTCATTCAAAGCCTTTTAGATCCCTGGTTTGTATAGTAAGAGACATAAAGGGAGGCCAGCCCCCAAGCGGGATAAAAAAAAGTTAAAGAAATAATATGGAGAGCATCCGTTTGGTTAAATCGGACCGTAGTTTTTTGAGGGCAATGGTGATTTGATTCTCTACTGTTTTTTCGGAGATGCCCAGCTGTAGGGCAATTTCTTTGTTGCTAAGGTGTTGTTCCCGGCTGAGTTGAAATATTTGTTTGGCGCGCAGAGGAAGGGTGTCGGTCCAGTCGCTGATTACTTTTTTCAGTTCCTTCGCTTCTATATCTTCTTCTATGACGGTGAAGGTGGCTATGGGTACGTTGGCGGCGATAATTTCTGCATGGCGGCGGGATGTTTGTATAACCCTGGCCAGCCGGTATTTTACGGAAGCAATGAGATAGCTTTTGAGAGATGTAATATCCAGCTTTTCTCTATTCTCCCAAATCCATACAAATATTTCCTGTATGGCATCACGGCATTCTTCTTCGTTTTTGAGGATATTATAGGCAAAGCGGTAAAGGGTGGTGAAGTGGCGGAAGTATATTTCGTTGAACGCCTGTACTTCTCCTTTCTTTATTAAAGGAAGTAATTCGTCATCGCTTAATAGTTTGTAATCCCTCATATACGCTTTAGTCTTCAGCAGCCACTTTTCCTGGAGTGCGAATTTGCCCAGCTCTCCCGATCCAAATTTGCTACTTTTTTATGAATAGCGCAATAAATCACTGCGGTTATTTCCGTGTGCAGTGCTTTCTTTTGCCGCCTAAGCGCGGTTATCTGTTTTTTAAAAGAAAATCTCCCGGATATTAGATAAATATATTTCGTAATATTACACTTATTCCGATTTAATGATACTCCTATGAAATACCTGCACTGTGACGGTTGTGGACATGCCAACCCACTGAAATCAGAATACCTGACCTTTTGTGAAGCCTGTGGTAAGAAGTTACCAAAGACATTTGCTGATTGGCAGAAGCATCGTCCCATGGGCTCATTTGCAGAGTACTCCCAGGAAGTAGGCATCTCCCTGAAAATCAATAAACCCAACTTTATGCTGTCCTGGATGAAAGCACAATTTCAGCCGGGCAACAGGGGAAAGGTGATCCTGTTTTTTTCTGTGTTTCTGGTGTTAATTGCGGTGACCGGCACTTTATTCGGAAAGAGGGCGGTGTTTACGTTTATCTATCCGAAAGTACCGGCTAGTTCATTATATAATAGCTGGCAAACGGCTACCATCGGCCGGCAGGCACTTGAAATAAGTACACCGGTGAAGTTGTGGGTGCATGATCAGCCACTGGAAGGAGAGGAGGCTAAGATGATAGAATATGCCAAGAGCTATAGAAATGAAGATGGTGGCGGTATCCGGATTGCAGTGAATATGTATAACTATCAGTCCAATGCTGCGAACGACCTGGAAACCGCGATGGCGGCATCACACAACGATATGCAGCTCAGTGAAACCGCCAGTGATATGAACTGTAAATCAGTGCCTGTGCTTATTTCAGGTATGAAGGGGATTTTGGAAGAAGGAAATTATTTATATAAAGGAGGTATCCGTTTGGCCTTTTGTAATCTGGTAATGATCAAGGGCAGTGCCCGGTGGCAGATACTGATAAACTATCGGGATGATGACCAGGTAGGGTATCAGGTAGCGCAAAGAATACTGAAATCTGTAAAAATTAAGTAACATATTCATTTCTGCTAAAAAAAATCTATAATTAACTGTTGCATTTCATACCTTTGCACGGTTTTTTATCCGAACCTTCAGGGCTTATTGTACCCTTGAAGGTTTTTTTTAAAATATAAAACAAGACAGATACCAGAAATGCCTCAGACAAGAACCATCCAACCTGCCATACTGCTGTTAGACGACGGTACGGTTTTTCAGGGAAAAGCTTTTGGAAAAATTGGCACTGCTGCCGGTGAATTAGCTTTCAATACCGGTATGACGGGTTACCAGGAAGTGTTTACAGACCCTTCTTACAAAGGACAGGTGTTGATAATGAACAACTGCTATATTGGGAACTACGGCACCAAGAAGGATGACGTAGAGAGCAGTAGTGTGAAGATCAACGGTTTGATCGCTAAAAATATCTCGTATAACTACTCCCGGAAGATGGCTGATGCTTCCCTGGAAACGTTCCTGACCGATAATGAGCTGGTAGCCATTTATGACGTAGATACCCGTGCGCTGGTTTCCCACATCCGCAGCAAAGGTGCTATGAACTGTATCATTTCTTCCTCCATCCTGGATGTAGAGCAACTGAAAGCAGAGTTAGCTAAAGTCCCTTCCATGGAAGGTTTGGCGCTGTGCAAAGAAGTAACTACTCCGGAAGTATACAATATTGGTGATCCGGCAGCGGACATCCGTATTGCAGTACTGGATAATGGTGTAAAGAGAAACATGTTGAAATGCCTGTCTGAAAAAGGTGCTTACCTGCAGGTATTCCCTACAGATACTCCTTTTGAAGTATGTGAAGCATTTAAACCACATGCTTACTTTATTTCCAATGGCCCTGGTGATCCGGCTCCGCTGACTTATGCCGTTGAAACGGTAAAGCAGATTCTGGCTGCAGAAAGACCAATGTTTGGTATTTGCCTGGGACATCAGTTGTTGGCATTGGCCAATGGTATCCCAACTTATAAAATGCACCATGGTCACCGTGGATTAAATCACCCGGTAAAGAACCTGCAAACAGGTTTGTGCGAAATCACTACCCAGAACCATGGTTTTGCGGTAGATCCTAAAGCAGTAGCCGCCAGCGAACATGTGGAAGTAACCCACATTAACCTGAACGACAATTCTGTAGAAGGTATCCGTATTAAAAATAAGCCGGCATTCAGCGTACAATATCACCCGGAATCCACACCAGGACCGTTTGATAGCCGTTACCTGTTTGATGATTTCTTCAAAATGATCCGGGAACACAAAAAATAAGCGCGTAAAGCTAAAAGCTATAAAAGCGAACGACCGAAGTGAGATTATTTAATTAATCGCTTCGGTCGTTCGCTTTTATAGCTTTTAGCCGTTTCAAAAAATGGAGACGGTCCCGAAGAATCGGGACCGTTGCATTTTAAAATTCCACGTTATGAAAACAAACGAAATACGGTAACACGTTGTGTTAATTATTCCGCCCGTTTTATTACATAACAATATTATAGAAAAAAGGTAAAGTAGAAGGGGAAATTTTTTGGAATATTTATTCTGAAAATTGCTTTTTTGCTTGTTTTAGGAAGAAATCGGCAAAAAAGGGCAAAAAAATACGGCTCTGTGATCAGAGCCGTTTGCCTTTATAAATTCCACGTTATGAAAAACTGATACAAAAATACGATATTTTGCTAAAACGTTTTAGTAATTCTTTGAGTTTGACAGAAGATTGATAATTCTTCTTCTGTTTAACAATTCAAAGGTCGGACCAAATAAACGTTCTAAGAAATAATGCAGGTTAAATTTTTCTTAAACAAGTTTAGATTTTGCCGTACATCGTATTTGTAAATATTTTTATAATTTGATATTTTTTGTCTTTGTTGTTGTTTCTACATCAAATATACAAAACAAAACATGAAAATTCCAAGTACTTGATGTTAAAAAATCGTGTTTTTGACTAAAAAAATAAACATATAATTATTTATAATGTATTTGTTTGATAGCTTAGTGTATTTTATACACGATTTTTCATGAAAATTATTTGGAAGTTTTTCCCGGATATATTTCCAGTGCTTTTTCCAGGCAGACCATTGCATGACTAATGTCTGTTGTATTCAATACATACGCCAAACGAACTTCATTCTTACCCAGGCCTGGAGTCGCATAAAATCCGGTAGCAGGCGCCATCATCACCGTTTGTCCTTCATGAGAAAAAGATTCCAGCATCCATTGGCAGAATTTATCCGAATCATCGATCGGTAATTTAGCCATGGCATAGAAAGCTCCACCCGGATTAGGGCAGTATACTCCCGGAATTTCATTCAGCATTTTTACCAGGATATCTCTGCGGCTCTGGTACTCTGCTTTGATACCGTCGAAATAGTTCACCGGCAAGTCAACAGCTGCTTCACCGGCAATTTGAGCGAAAGACGGAGGGCTCAAACGGGCTTGTGCAAACTTCATGGTGGCATCCAGCACTGATTGGTTTTTGGTCACAAAAGCACCGATACGGCCGCCACAGGCGCTATATCTTTTGGAAATGGTATCCATCAGGATCACATTATCTTCCATGCCTTCCAGGTTCATCGCAGAGAAATGCTCACCAGTGTAGCAAAACTCGCGGTACGCCTCATCAGAAAACAGGAACAGGTTATATTTCAGGCACAATTGCTTCAGCACTTCCATTTCTTCCTTACTGTACAGGTAACCGGTAGGGTTATTGGGATTACAGATCAGGATGGCTTTTGTACGCGGTGTAATGGCTTTTTCAAAATCAGCCATCGCAGGTAATGCAAAGCCGGTATCAATACTGGCAGTAATGGTTTTAATCTTTACTTCCGCTTCTACGGCAAAGCCGTTATAGTTAGCATAAAAAGGTTCCGGTACAATTACTTCATCTTCCGGATCAAGGCAGGCCATAAATGCAAACACAATGGCTTCAGAACCTCCGGTAGTAACGATAATCTGGTTGTGATTCAGCGCGATGTTGAATCTTTCATAATAGGTAACCAGCTTCTTACGGTAACTCTCGTTTCCGGCGCTGTGACTGTATTCGAGGATTTTGAAATCGGAATGACGCACCGCATCGAGTACCGGCTTTGGTGTTTCGATATCTGGTTGTCCAATGTTCAGGTGGTATACCTTCACACCTCTTTTCTTGGCTGCTTCTGCGAATGGTACGAGCTTTCTGATGGGAGATGGTGGCATTTGCACACCTCTCTGGCTAATGGTAGGCATAAAATTGTTTTGATTCTTTTGCTGTGCAAAGATAGGGGATCGTATGGGCAACAAAAAACCTTACAGCACATTGTACTGTAAGGTCTTAGTATGTTTAAAGTGTGGACGACTACTTGTTGTTGGAACCAACTGTACCGGTCAGGTGCAGTTCTTTATCCTGATCCACGCCTCTGAACTTCACCCAGATGGTTTTGTTCTGCTGACCTACACCGTTAGCGCTATAAGTGGCGGTAACTTTTCCTTTTTTACCAGGAAGAATAGGTTCTTGCGTCCATTTTGGTGTGGTGCAACCGCAACTTGCGCGGGCAGCTTCAATCAAAATTGGCTCTTTGGAGATGTTGGTAAACTCAAAATCAGCAGTTACTGGTTTATTTAAATCAGTTTTGCCAAAATCAACAGTTTCCTTCACGAATTTCACTTTTGCATCAGCAGGATTCTGAGTAGGTGTGGTTTGAGCCCACAGTGCTGTCGTTAGCAGCATGCTCGCAAACAGGGATAAGATAAACTTTTTCATTTTCATATGATGGTTTTAAAACGACCGGTTAAAAAATATTGATATCTTTTCTGGTATGGACAAATTTACGGCCAAAAAGCATTATAAACCTTACAATTTATTAAATTCTTATTAAAAAAAATCAGATTATTTTAAATGTAAGTTTCGATGCGTTTTTCTACTGTATAATTAACCTTACTTTTGTACTTTAACCATGAGGCATGATAGAAAATAACGAACTAGCTATGAATTTAGAAAGCCGGTTGTCATTCGAAGAATTTCGTAAGGAAGTGCTAAATGATTACAGGTTGGCCTGTGATAGCAGGGAAATTAGTCTGCTGGCCCGTAAGGAAGTCCTTACCGGGAAGGCAAAGTTTGGCATTTTTGGTGATGGAAAGGAAGTGGCGCAGATAGCAATGTCAAAATACTTTCAGCCAGGGGACTTTCGTTCCGGTTATTATCGCGACCAAACTGTTGCATTTGCCACAGGTATCGCTACTCCCGAACAATTTTTTTCGCAGTTATATGCTGATCCCGACCTGAAAAATGATCCTTTTTCCGGCGGCCGCCAGATGAACTCCCACTTTGCTACCCCAAATCTTGATAAGGATGGCAATTGGCTGAATCTGATGGAAACGAAAAATTCCGCAGCAGACATGGCGCCTACTGCCGGCCAGATGCCCCGCGCACTCGGTCTGGCCTATGCCTCCAAAATGTTCCGGGAAGTAGAAGACTTACACCAATTTAAAGGACTCTCCAATAATGGTAGCGAAATCTGTTTCGCTACTATCGGTGACGCCTCAACGTCGGAAGGGCATTTCTGGGAAACCATTAATGCAGCTGGCGTATTACAGGTTCCTCTCGCCGTATTTGTGTGGGATGATGGCTACGGTATTTCGGTGCCCCGTAAATATCAGACAACGAAAAATTCTATCAGCGCCGCCCTGGAAGGATTCCGTAAAACAGAAGACTCCAACGGCTTTGATATCTATAACGTAAAAGGCTGGGATTATGCCGGCATGTGTGAAGTATTTGAAGCGGCCATCCGCAAAATCCGTGAAACACATGTTCCTGCGCTCTTCCACGTAGAGGAAATCACGCAGCCGCAAGGCCACTCTACCAGTGGTTCGCATGAGCGCTACAAAAGCAAGGAACGTCTTTCCTGGGAAAGGGAATTTGACTGTAACGTGAAAATGCGTTCCTGGATCATTGAAAACGCACTATGTAGTGAAGAAGAGCTGCAGGCAGTAGAAGCAGAAGCCAAAGTAAAAGCACAGGAGGCCCGCAAAAGCGCCTGGGAAAAATATGTAACACCTATCAAAGAACATGTACAGTCGTTCGTTGCCCTGGCTGCTCCCATCGCGGAAGAAGCCGGCGCCGATGTGAACATGATCAACCTGGCGATCCGTGACCTGCAAAATAACCGCGAACCACTTCGCCGGGATATTTTGAAAGCAGCGGCTACCATCCTGCTGAAACATAAACACCTGAAATCAGCTGCCACTATTCAGGCACTGCAACAGTATTATGATACCTATCTGCAGGAAGAAAAAGAAAACTACAATTCTTATTTACATGCCACCGGTACAAACTCTGCACTGAATGTACCAGCCGTACCAGCCGCTTACGAAGCAGATGGTATCACCGTTAATGGCTACGAAATACTGAATAAATATTTTGATCAACTGTTTACCAACAACCCTAAAGTATTTGCTTTCGGAGAAGATGTGGGTAAAATAGGAGACGTAAACCAGGGCTTTGCCGGTTTACAACAGAAGCATGGAAAAAATCGTATAGCCGACACCGGTATACGTGAGCTGACCATCATGGGACAAGGTATTGGTATGGCATTACGTGGCCTTCGCCCGATTGCGGAAATACAATACCTCGACTACGTGCTGTATGGTCTACAACCACTCAGCGATGACGTAGCTTCCCTGCAATACCGTACCAAAGGTGGTATGGCTTGCCCTATCATTGTACGTACCCGTGGCCACCGCCTCGAAGGCATCTGGCATAGCGGCTCTCCAATGGGGATGATTATTAACGCTCTTCGTGGTATGTATGTATGCGTACCTCGTAACATGGTGCAGGCAGCGGGAATGTATAACACCCTTCTGCAAGCCAATGAACCAGCCCTGGTAATAGAATCGTTGAACGGCTACCGTTTAAAAGAGAAATTACCGGCTAACCTGGAGTCATTTACCGTACCATTAGGGATTCCGGAAGTATTGCACGAAGGAACAGATGTAACAATTGTTACTTACGGCTCTATGACCCGCATCATTGAAGAAGCAATTGTTACTTTAAATGAAGTCGGTGTTTCCTGTGAGCTGATCGACGTGCAAACCTTATTACCTTTCGATGTTCACCACAGCATTGTGGAATCACTTAAGAAAACCAACCGCATCCTTTTTGTGGATGAAGATGTACCTGGTGGCGGCACCGCGTATATGTTCCAGGAAGTAATAGAAAATCAGGGCGGTTACCGTTTCCTCGATGTGGCGCCACGTACCTTGAGTGCGCAGGCACATCGTCCGGCATATGGTTCTGATGGAGATTACTTCTCTAAGCCTAATACAGAAGATGTAGTAAAAGTAGTTATGGAGATGATGCAGGAATAGTAGCAGCTGCTAATAAAAATATCGCGAAGCCGGTTTCTTAACAGGAACCGGCTTTTCTTTTTATACGATGACCGGAATTGGCGAAGCCATCATAACAGCATGTATCTGCTGAAATGATGGCCTCTTTTAAAATTAAGCAGTTGGTAGGCTTAGTAGTATGTTGCTATTATGGCGCAGCAAAGGTGTGGGGATTTTTTGAATGTAAGAAGGGGGTAGGATGGAGTTAATGATTATTTCATGTTGATGTCTGATCTGAAGGAAGTAGAAAATATACATGGCGTTATCATCTGCCTGGTAACAGATAGTCGTAGAACGTTTCTTATCCTGAAAAATAATCTCCAGCGATGGAGCGATTTTAATGTTGAAATAGCAAAAAAAGTATAGTGTTTTTATTAATGATAGGAATCCTATATATATAAAATAAATAAAAAAAACACCAACAATCATCATAAGATAGTTGGTGTTACAAGGTGACTAGCTACATCCTACTCCCTCACCTTTATCTCTCCTAATCTCTCCTGTAATTCTGCTTCAAACTTATCACAACAGCAATTCACCATTTTAAACGTCAGCTGTTTTTCTCCCAGACCGAGGTAATCCACCATCACGGTAACAGCTGCATCTCTGTGATCGCTGCATTTCACTTTGCTATAGTGTTTGTTCAGTGTGTCTACAAGGTTGTTCAGTACAGGGCTACTGATGCGGGCATCGAGGTTATCAATGAAGTCGCCCAGGGAATTGGCATCCAGTATAGATGCGTGGTTTTTAGAAATGAATTTCAACATAGTGTAACAATATAAAAAATAAATATAAATGATAATTAGGAAGATGTACACTGGCAAATTTGATATCTTCGTTGTTCACTTTTCGATCACAATTATATGAAAATGGTTGTTCTAACCGCGAGCACCAGATAATGTTTGTGAATCCTTTTATACGCAAATATTACAGGGATTATCCGCAACTCAATGAGCACAACAGAAGTCCGGTAGCAGATGGGTTGACAAAGAAGTTCGTGAAGAAAGGTTTGCAATTTAAATTAATCAAGTTGGTGGATTTTGCTGAGAATGGAAAGATGACCGACCAGGGCCAGCTTTATGGGTGATGCCTCATTTATCATATCGAAGATCCGGCAGAAAAAATTATTGAATAAGTTTCCCGTTTCTTGTCTTAAACTACAACAATCATGATGAATATAATTGTACTGGACGGCCATACGTTAAATCCTGGCGACCTTGATTGGGGCGCCTTACAGGCATTAGGGAATGTAACGGTGTATGAGCGTACACCAGAGGCAATGGTAGCTGAAAGGATTGCAACGGCAGATGTGGTGTTGACCAATAAAGCCATTGTGAATGCAGCGGCTATTGAGCAGGCGAAGCAACTGAAATATATTGGGGTCACTGCCACGGGATTTAATGTGGTAGATATTGCCGCGGCCCGTGCAAGGCATATTCCGGTGACGAATGTACCGGCTTATAGCACCACTTCGGTGGCACAATTAACATTTGCGTTGATACTGGAGCTCTGTCACCATATCGGTTTGCATGCAGCCAGTGTGCGGGCAGGGGAGTGGAGCAGCAGTATTGATTTTAGCTATTGGAAAACGCCTTTAGTGGAGTTGTCCGGCCGTACATTGGGGATAGTTGGATTTGGGCAGATAGGACAGGCTGTGGCGCGTATAGCGCTGGCATTCGGGATGAAGGTGATTGCCAACCATAAGCACCCCGACAGGGACGCGATGGCTGGTGTTACTTTTGTGGACCAGGCTACCTGTTTCCGGGAGGCGGATATTATTTCGCTGCATTGTCCACTGAATGCGGACAACAAGGAGTTTGTGCAAATGAGTTTATTGCGTACGATGAAGCCTTCCGCTTTCCTGATTAATACCAGCCGTGGACCATTGATCCGTGAGGCTGATCTGGCGCAGGCGTTGCAGGAAGGGGTAATTGCTGGTGCGGCGTTGGATGTATTATCTGCAGAGCCGCCTCCGGCCAGTAATCCGTTAATTGCTGCTCCTAATACTATTATTACTCCGCATATTGCCTGGGCTACACAGGCGGCCAGAAAACGGCTGATGTATACGGTGGTGGAAAATTTAAAAGCCTTCAAGGGTGGGGCCCCTCAAAATATTATCAACTAGTGAATACCCCGTGAAGCAGAAAAATATGTTTTTATAGATGTAAGGAATGCTAAACCGAAAATAATAACAACAGGGGTATTAGGCCAGCCATAATGGTTAAAATGAACGTCCAACTCAGAATTGAACAAGGATGAACGAACAGGATTATGGTTATGTTATTTATTTTTGAATAAACGTACAAGATACGCTCATTCATTTAGGTTCTACAACTAAAATCTCATATTTACTCGCTTTAAAACCAACGTACATGCAACCAAGCATTCTTTTGGCGGAGGACGATATCTTTTTTGCCAAGGTGGTAAAAAGACAACTGGAACGCGCCGGTTATAACGTTACCCTTTGTGAAAATGGCCTTGAAGGCTGGGAAAAATTTCAAAAACACGTTTTCGACCTTTGTTTACTGGATGTAGTGATGCCTAAAAAAGATGGCTTCGCGCTGGCAGAGGATATCCGCACGATGGATGTAAACGTACCTATCATTTTTACAACCTCCCGGTATATGGAACAAGACCGGCTACAGGGCTTTGAATCAGGAGCAGATGATTATATCATAAAGCCATTTAATATGCAGGAGCTGCTGTGCCGCGTTAAAGTGTATATGCAACGCAGCCGCCTCCTTAAAAGCGAACGCCGTATCGTATATACCATCAGCAACCTTGTATTTGACTATTCCCAATATCATATTAGGCATAAATCGGCCGATTCCCATGTTCGTATGGCCCCAAAAGAAGCGGAACTGCTTCGCTTTCTGTGTGAGAATTCTAATAAAAAATTGAAGAAAGATGACATCCTGTCCTGCATCTGGGGACAGGAAGATTTCTTCGCATCACGTGTAATGGACGTATACCTGACACGTCTCCGTAAACATATTGCACAAGATCCTGCCGTAAAACTCGAAACCTACCATGGCAAAGGACTTATGTTTATAGCGGATGACCTGGATCGTTCACATTCCATCGCTAAAGTTTAGCTGTTTTTGGTTTAGAAAGTTAACCGTATCCAATGAAAAAACGTCCCACCTATAGGCGGGACGTTTTTTTTATAAGCTATCAGCGCCGCATTCCGCGGCCCTTTCTTTATTTCAGATTATAGAATACTGCCTGTACGTCGTCATCCTGTTCCAGACGATCTACTAATTCCAGTACTTCTTTGGCTTGCTCATCATTCAGCTCCACTGTGGTAGCCGGGATACGTTTCAGCTCTGAGCTGACTACTTCAATGCCTTTATCGTCCAGGGCCTTTGCCATGTTGCCGAATTCTGTGAACGCAGCACGGATAATAATATTCCCTTCGCTATCTTCCCCAATTTCTTCCAAACCAAAATCAATCAGCTCCAGTTCCAGATCTTCCAGATTCTGTCCGCTATTTTTGATTTTGAACTCACCTACGCGATTGAATAAAAAACCTACCGAACCGCTATTACCCAAACTGCCACCACCTTTGGTGAAGTGCATGCGCAGGTTAGCTACGGTACGGGTGGTATTATCGGTAGCAGTATCAATGATCACTGCTACGCCATGAGGCGCATAGCCTTCGTATACAACTTCTTCGTAATCAGTCTTGTCTTTACCCATAGCGCGCTTGATAGCAGCATCTACACGGTCTTTAGGCATGTTCACACTCTTTGCGTTGAGGATACAGCGGCGGAGTGCAGGGTTGTTGTCAGGATCAGGGCCGGAAGCCTTTACAGCTATCGCTATTTCCTTTCCGATTCTTGAAAATGCTTTCGCCATCTTATCCCAGCGGGCAAACATGGTCGATTTTCTTACTTCAAATATTCTTCCCATTAGAGTGGTATGTAATTATAGTTACTTGTAAAAATAGAACGCAAAAATAAGGATTTTCAGATTTAGGCGTAGCGGGATTTACTTTTTAACGAAAGCGGAGAACAAAAACGAGCCGTTTCCCGACGTCGCTTTGTTCTCCGCTTTGTTTAATCTTTATATAGGCAAGGACTATTTATCCATTGCTTTACGGGCTTTACTGTGTTTTACACTGTAGCCGAAGTAAATAACAAATCCAACACCCAGCCATACAAACAGACGCGCCCAGTTTTCTATACCAAGACTGATAATCATGGTTAAGCAGATCAAAGCTCCCAGTACAGGAACTAACGGTACCAGCGGTGTTTTGAAGGCTCTTGGTAATTCAGGATTGCTTTTACGCATTACAATGATACCAATACATACCAGTACAAAGGCAAACAGGGTACCAATGCTGGTCATATCACCTACCACATTGTCCGGAATAAAGGCGGCAAACAAAGTGGTAAATCCGAAGAACATCCACTGTGAACGGTATGGTGTACGGTATTTAGGATGCAGTTTAGCAAATACACCGGGTACCAGGCCGTCGTTACTCATGGAGTAGAATACCCTGGTCTGACCCAGCAACATCACCAGGATTACGGAGGAGAATCCTGCCAGAATCGCTACGGTGATGAAGGTAGATAACCAACCATAACCAGGCATATAGGTATCAATCGCATAAGCTACAGATGCTTCACCACCTGCTTTCAGGAAATCCTGGAAAGGTGCAATACCTGTCAGTACAAAAGAGAACAGGATATAGAGGATGGTACAGATAGCCAGTGACACCAGGATACCGATAGGCATATTCTTCTTAGGATTCTTGGTTTCCTGAGCAGCAGTAGATACCGCGTCAAACCCAATGAATGCAAAAAATACAACCCCGGCTCCCCTTAGCACCCCGGCCCATCCGTGGTTCCAGAAATTGGAATAATCAACAACCTGGCCGTTATGCATTTTCACCGTGCCGGCAGTAGCAGGGATGGTAAATGGCGTATGGTTAGCAGGATTGATAAATTTCCATCCCAGGAAGATGAACAGCAATACGATGGCTACTTTGGTGATAACAATGATGTTATTAACAATAGCAGAACCTTGTGTACCCCTGATCAGCAATAATGTAAGTGCCAGGAGAATAAATACAGAAGGAAGGTTCATAATACCCTGTACCCCGGCGTCCGATGTTTCAAATGGACTGTGACACCATTCATAAGGGATGGTAATATGGAATACGTTGGTGAGTAATTTGTTAAGGTACTGTGACCATCCAATGGCTACAGTGGCGGCTCCCAGTGCATATTCCAGTACCAGGTCCCAGCCAATGATCCAGGCAATAAATTCTCCTAAAGTAGCATAAGAATAGGTGTAAGCGCTTCCGGCAATAGGAATCATGGAAGCAAATTCGGCATAGCATAAACCCGCCAGCGCACAGCCAATAGCGGCAATAATGAAGGAGATGGTTACAGCAGGGCCGGCATGTTGACCTGCAGCTGCAGCTGTTCTTACAAAAAGGCCCGCACCAATAATGGCGCCGATCCCAAGGGCGATCAGAGAACCTGCCCCAAGTGTCCTTTTCAGACCCTTTTCGGATTCTCCAGCTTCCGCCAATAAAACAGACAGTTGTTTTTTAGCAAAGAGTTTGCTCATACGCAGTCGTATTGTGGTTGATGTTTTAAGGTAGTTTAGTTATGTTGTTGTTTTGTGGTCGCCAAATATAATATCTAAAATCAAGAACAGATACTTTTATTTTGGCTGCTAACGCGCATCTTTACCAGCTTAACCTTATTTTTGGGAAATTTTCCTGGTTACAACTTTTAATTATTACAAGATAAACATCTGCACTGCATGAAGAAATCATCGAACCTGCTCACATTATACATATTCCTCGCTATGGTAATCGGGATAGGTACTGGTTACATCGTATTCCTTACCTATGGCAGTGCAACTCCCGTTCCGGCTGGAGTGAAGGATACACCGCAGGTCTTCGCCGATAATATTTCTATCCTGACAGACATTTTTTTACGACTGGTTAAAATGATCATCGCCCCACTGGTATTCTCTACCCTGGTGGTTGGTGTGGCTAAACTAGGCGATATCAAGGCAGTAGGACGTATAGGTGGTAAAACGATGCTGTGGTTTATCAGTGCAACCTTTGTATCATTGTTTCTTGGTTTGATATTGGTAAATCTGATGAAACCGGGGGTATCCCTGCAGTTACCATTGCCTGACGAACATGCGGCTACCGGCATCGCCAAAGCAGATATGACGTTGAAAGGCTTCTTCCAGCACGTAGTACCGGACAGTGTGGTAAATGCCATGGCACACAATGAGATATTACAAATAGTAGTATTTGCCATTTTCTTTGGTGTGGCCGCCGCCGCTATCGGAGAAAAAGCACTGCCGGTGGTAAAGCTCCTGGATAGCGTGGCCTACATCATGCTGAAAGTAACCGGCTTTGTAATGAATTTTGCTCCTTTCGCCGTATTTGGCGCGATGGCAGGTATCATTGCTTTAAAAGGCCCTATTGTATTGGTGACGTATGGTAAATTTATATTGCAGTTCTACGCCGGACTACTTTCCTTATGGATAGTCATTGCACTGGTAGGCTGGATGATCCTCGGCAAACCCGTATTCCGCTTGCTGGGGTTAATCAAAGATCCGTTGTTACTGGCTTTTGGTACTGCCAGCAGCGAAGCGGCTTACCCACGGACCATGGAAGAACTGGAAAAATTTGGCTGCGATAGCCGCATTGTAAGCTTTGTATTACCCCTGGGCTACTCCTTTAACCTGGATGGCTCCATGATGTATATGACCTTTGCCAGTTTATTTATTGCCCAGGCGTATGGTATGCACCTGAGTATTGATCAGCAGATTACGATGTTATTGGTATTAATGATTACCAGTAAAGGTATTGCGGGTGTACCGCGTGCTTCCCTGGTGGTGATTGCAGGTACCCTGTCCATGTTCCACATTCCGGAAGCAGGCCTGATCCTGCTGCTGGGAGTAGACCATTTGTTGGATATGGGCCGTTCCGCTACCAACGTAATCGGGAATGCGATGGCTACCGCCGTTGTGTCCAAATGGGAGAATAAACTTACGCCCGGAGATGCCACTAACGCCTAACTTAACAAATGCGTAACAGTTAAATGTTTATTTTACCACCTCAGAAATAGAAATAGCGTACTAGCATGGACCAGATTTTAGAGTTTTTTAAACACCTCATTAATCCTTCGTGGATTATTGAACATGGTGGCCTTTACCTGTTATTGGCGATTATTTTTGCAGAAACAGGGTTATTTATTGGTTTCTTTCTGCCGGGAGATTCCCTGCTCTTTGTTGCCGGTATTTACAGTGAAGACCTCTGCCACAGCTTCTTTGACCTGCCTTTTGTAGTCATTATGTTCCTGATAGCTACCGCAGGTGTGCTGGGTAACATGGTGGGCTTTTGGTTTGGTAAAAAGTCTGGCCCTTTATTATTTAAGAAGAAAGACACCTTCTTTTTCCGGAAGAAACACTTACACCAGGCCCATGAATTTTTCGTGAAGTATGGCGGTGGTGCTATCTTCTTTGCCCGCTTCCTGCCTATCATCCGTACTTTTGCGCCTATTGTGGCAGGCATCGTAGGAATGGAAAGCAAGAAGTTTATGTTCTTTAATATCATAGGCTCTTTTGCCTGGGTATTTTCCATGATGCTGGCTGGCCATTACCTGGATAAATTATTCCCTAACCTGAAGGAACACCTGGAGCTGATTATCCTGGTTATCATCCTGATCACCACCTTACCGGTACTGATCAAAGTGATTTTCGGGAAGGTAAAACATCAGCATGAACCTGAGCATTCCGAAAAGGTAGAAAAAACAGATTCTCCATTATAATTTTTTATATCTTTAAAAGGGCCTTTTACGAGGCCCTTTTTTTTATTTATTCCCGTTATAAAGCTTGTCAACCAAATTAAAATGAAAACCGAGAATCGTTCTGTTTCTATTTTCAATATCGCTGTGATAGTGGCCTCTCTGGGCTATTTCGTTGATATTTATGATCTCCTGCTGTTTACGATTGTAAGAGTACCCAGCTTAAAATCKCTTGGACTACCACAAAGTGAAATCGATGCCGGTGCGGGAATGTTATTGATTAACGTGCAGATGGTTGGTTTGCTGATTGGGGGTATTTTCTGGGGTATTATTGGCGATAAAAAAGGACGCTTAAGCGTGTTGTTTGGCTCTATCCTGATTTATTCCGTAGCTAATATTGCCAATGGCTTTGTACATGGTATCAATGGTTATGTGTTGTGGCGCTTTGTGGCGGGCTTTGGCCTGGCAGGAGAGCTGGGCGCAGGTATTACCCTGGTGTCTGAAATATTACCCAAAGAGAAAAGAGGGTATGGTACAATGATAGTGGCCACGGTAGGAGTTTCAGGGGCTGTAGCTGCCAACCTGATTGCTAAACTGGTGGGCGACTGGCGTATTTGTTATTTCATAGGAGGTGGGCTGGGCCTGGCTTTGCTGATTCTTCGGGTGAGTGTAATGGAGTCGCATTTATTTAATGCGGTAAGGGAATCATCTGCATCGAGGGGCAGTTTTATCGCCTTGTTTACCAATAAGGAACGTTTTCTTAAATACCTGAAGTGCATGCTGTTAGGTACACCTACCTGGTTTGTGGTGGGTATACTCATTGCCTTTTCCAACAAGTTTGCAACGGTGATGAATGTAAAAGGTGCCATCAGTCCGGGAGATGCAGTAGCATTTTGTTATGCGGGGCTGGTGTTGGGCGACTTTACCACAGGCCTTATCAGCCAGTTATGGCAAAGCCGCCGCAAGGTAATGTTGTTGTTTCTKGTACTCACCGGTGTGATGGTAACAGTATACTTAAATCTGCACGGAGCGGAAACCTGGGTATTTTATACAGTGTGTTTTATACTAGGATTTAGTGTGGGTTTCTGGGCCATTTTTGTAACGATAGCGGCTGAAAGCTTCGGTACCAACCTACGGGCAACAGTGGCAACTACAGTTCCCAACTTCGCCAGGGGCATGCTTCCTTTAATCTCTTTACTATTTATAAAAGTGCAAAACTATTATACTTTTCTGCAAAGTGGGGCTATTGTAGCGGTTGTCTGCATTGGCATCGCACTGATTACTGCGTGGAAAGTAGAGGAAACGTTTGGTAAGGACCTGAACTACCTGGAAGAAATTTAGTGATAGCTGTCCAGCATTTTATCCAGTAATTTATTCAATTGTATTACCTCTTTTTCGTTCAATGATTTAAGGGTATTGTTAAGCTGTCCGATTTCACCGTCAATAGTGGCAAGCAACTGCAAGCCCTTGTCGTTGATGCGAACGTCTACTGCGCGCCGGTCCATTTCACTGCTTTTGCGTTCTACCAGATCGGCTTTGCGGAGTCTTTCCACGAGGCGCGATACATCGCTCATTTTGTCCAGCATTCTTTCTTTGAGAATGTTGATATTAGCTGCTTTGGGGTGTTGCCCACGCAGGATGCGCAGTATATTATACTGCTGCATGGTAATACCATATTGCTTAAAGAATTGCTGGTGACGGGACGTTACCCAGTTACCAATAAAAATAAGGCTGACCAGGCCCCGTTGATTTTCATTTTCAAATGCTTTCTGTGTAATCAGCTTTTCCAGGTTAGACATACATTGAGAGTTAAACCAAATTTGATGAAACAATTTAGAAGTGTTTCATTTATACTGTTTTAGCCACTATAAAGGCTTAGTAAAATTACGAATAAAAACAGAATTGCGGATTTTGTCCGGTGTTGATTCTGGTGATTTTTCCTGAGGGATATGAAAAAAGATTAGCGGTGATAGATGGGAGTTATCCACATCGGTCCACCGCTAATCTTCAAATATTGTGTTGGTTAAAATGAGCAATTCGCCTAAGCTGTGGCCGACTGCATATTATCCAGTACGTCCATTACTTCTTTAACGTGTTTGGCAGAGGTATTCAGTAATTCTTTTTCTGCTGCATTGAGTTGCAGTTCGATGATTTTTTCTATACCGTTTTTACCCAATACCACCGGTACACCCAGGTAGATATCTTTCAGTCCATATTGACCGGATAACCAGGCGCATACCGGGAAAATGCGTTTTTCATCTTTCACGATAGCTTCTACCATTTGAGCGGCAGCAGCGCCAGGTGCGTACCAGGCAGAAGTTCCCAGCAGATTTACGATTTCACCGCCACCTACTTTAGTGCGTTGAATAATGGCTTCCAGCTTATCGTTGGCTACCAGTTCTGTTACGGGAATGCCGCCTACAGTGGTATAACGAGGCAATGGTACCATGGTATCACCGTGTCCACCCATAAGAATTGCCTGTATATCTTTTGGAGAACAGCCAATTTCATCGGCCAGGAAGGCGCGATAGCGGGCAGTATCCAGTATACCGGCCATGCCAAATACTTTGCTGCTGTCTTTTTTAGCGGTCAGATAGCTGCAATACGTCATTACATCCAATGGGTTGCTCACAATAATAATGATCGCATCCGGAGAATGTTTGGTAATATTTTCAGTCACTGACTTCACAATGTTAGCATTGGTAGAAATCAGGTCATCTCTGCTCATTCCAGGCTTACGGGGCAGACCTGATGTAATGACTACCACATCGCTGTTAGCAGTTTTGGTGTAGTCATTGGTAACACCCGTAATTTTAGTACTGTAATAATCAATCGGAGCCTGTTGCCATGTGTCCAGGGCTTTACCCTCAGCCGTTCCTTCTTTGATATCCAATAAAACCACCTCCTGCAGAAAATCTTTGTGGGCCAGTACATTGGCACACGTTGCGCCTACATTCCCGGCTCCTACTACTGTAACTTTCATTTTGTCTATAGCTTTAAAAGTGAAGAATGATTGTGATTAAACAAATGTAAGGATTCGACCTTAGAATAAATGGCCGGGTAGACACATTTTCGCAAGGATTATTTATTCAGGTAAAACAGCAAAGAATCGAGTTTGGCTGTTCCTTCAAAACCTTTTACAAACTGTTGTTTCTTATCATATATGTATAGACCGGGGAAGTAGTGCAGGTCATAGAAGTACATGATTTGCCGGGTTGGTTCGCTGGCCATTATGACGTTGGGGTAATCTTTGATCTTATAATGATCGTAATATTCTTTCATTTGCTCCACTTTGAAAGGAGTGACCATCAGGATTTGTGTTTTTTTGAACTTGTCGATATTTTTCAACACTTCTTCCGTCAGGTGTTTACAGTGATCACAATCTACACTGAATACAAATACCATGGTTTTTTCGTTACGCTTGAGATCGTTTTTGGTAATAGAATGCCCATCAACAAGGCTAAGCGGGAAAGCCGGAATAATTGGGTATTGTAAATAAGCCGGTTTAGAAGGAGGAGTGGCGGTGTTTTGAGCCTTCAAAAACACAGGTAAACACCCTAAAATTAACAAAAACACGTAGCGCATACTTATAAAAGTTTCTTGATTTGAGTTTAAATTTACCGGATAAATGTCATTTATTGAATAAAAAAGACGAAAATTGGGCCAAAAAGGGACTAATCTCGCTAATTTTGGGAATTAGTTGCTTGTTCATATGCGAAAATTTTTACTTTTGCAATCCGTATAAATTTTTAACTTAAAATCAGTAACCTATTTATGGCTACCACCGCAGATATCAGAACAGGATTAATTATCAAGCTGGAGAACAGCTTGTATTCTGTTGTAGAGTTTGGTCAGAACAAAACCGCCCGTGCAGCCGCAAAGGTTTGGGCAAAATTGAAAGGCGTTGACAATAGCCGTTCCATAGAGCACACCTGGAACTCAGGAGATACTATTTATCCTGTTCGCATTGAAAAGAAAGCTTTCCAGTATTTATATAAAGATGACACCGGCTACAATTTCATGGATAATGAAACGTTTGAGCAGATTGCTATGCCGGAGAATGCGATCGATGCACCTCAGTTCCTGAAAGAAGGTCAGGAAGTGAGTGTACAGATCAATACTGAAACTGAGCAGTACATGGCAGTTGAGTTACCAGACAAAATTGTAGTACTGGTTACTTATTCTGAGCCTGGCGTGAAAGGTGATACTGCTACCCGTACCCTGAAGCCAGCTACTGTTGAAACAGGAGCTACTGTAATGGTGCCGCTGTTTGTGGATGAAGGAGAATTTATCCGCGTGAACACCAAGAATGGTGAGTATATCGAGAGAGTAAAAGCATAAATCATTTGGCTTGCTGATTTTCGTGATAGGAGTTTTGTTTCTGAGAGCCTCTTTCTGAAACAAAATTCCTGACTCCGTAAATCAGCGTCCATCATATTCTATATTTCTAAACCAAAAACTGTCTACATGGACTTTAAACAGATTCAGGAACTGGTAAAAATGATCAACAAATCAAATATCAGTGAACTGAGCATTGAACAGGACAAGTTTAAGATTACAATAAAGCAGAAGGACAACGAAGTACAACAAGTAATCACCGTTCCTGCAACCATGGCATCCGTACCGGCAGCAGCCCCTGTAGCTCCTGCAGCAGCGCCGGTTACCGCAGCTCCAGCCGCAGCTGCGCCTGCTGTTACTAAAACAGACAACCTGGTTACCATCAAATCTCCAATGATCGGTACCTTCTACCGCAGCGCCGGACCAGATAAAGCCGCTTTCGTTAACGTAGGTGACGAAGTAACTTCTGGCAAAGTGGTGTGCATCATCGAAGCAATGAAGTTATTCAACGAAATCGAGAGTGAAGTAAGTGGTAAAATCGTGAAAGTACTGGTAGATGACGCATCTCCGGTAGAATACGATCAGCCTTTATTCTTAGTTGAACCATAATAATAGCCTTTAGCTTTTAGCTGTTAGCCTTTAGCCTTCCGGAGTGCATATTGTCAAGCCGGAATACTAAAGGCTAATAGCTGAAAGCTAATTGCTAACCGCTAAAAGCTATTATTAACTTATTAAGGAAAACAATGTTCAAAAAAATATTGATTGCCAATCGTGGTGAAATTGCCCTTCGGATTATCCGTACCTGTAAGGAAATGGGTATCAAAACGGTGGCAGTTTATTCTACAGCAGATAAGGACAGCCTGCACGTGAAATTTGCCGATGAAGCAGTATGCATAGGCAAACCACAAAGCACCGAATCTTATCTGAACATCCCTCACCTGATGGCGGCAGCTGAGATCACCAATGCAGACGCTATCCACCCTGGATACGGCTTCCTGGCTGAAAATGCCCGCTTCGCTGAAATCTGTGGTGAACACGGTATTAAATTTATTGGCCCTACTCCGGATATGATCCGCAAAATGGGTGATAAAATGACTGCCAAGGAAACCATGATTGCTGCTGGTGTACCAGTTATTCCAGGATCTGAAGGTTTGCTGCAGAGCGTGGAAGAAGCTAAAACCATTGCAAAAGGTATGGGCCTTCCGGTAATCATCAAAGCAACTGCTGGTGGTGGTGGTAAAGGTATGCGTGTAGTATGGGAAGAAAGTGAGTTGGAGAATGCCTACAACATGGCTAAAAATGAAGCCCGTGCCTCTTTCAGTAATGATGGTATCTACATGGAGAAATTCGTGGAAGAACCCCGTCACATTGAAATTCAGGTAGCGGGTGATCAATACGGTAAAGTATGTCACCTCAGCGAAAGAGATTGCTCTATCCAGCGTCGTCACCAGAAACTGGTAGAAGAATCACCCTCTCCATTTATGACGCTTGAACTGCGTGAGAAAATGGGTGAAGCTGCTATCAAAGCTGCCAGTGCTATCAACTACGAAAGTGTTGGTACCATTGAGTTCCTGGTAGATAAGCACCGTAACTTCTACTTCATGGAAATGAATACCCGTATCCAGGTAGAACACGGCGTAACGGAAGAAGTGATCAACTTTGACCTGGTAAAAGAACAGATCAAGATTGCTGCAGGGATTCCTATCTCCGGAAAAAATTATACACCACAGATGCATGCCATCGAGTGTCGTATCAATGCGGAAGATCCTTACAACGATTTCCGTCCTTCTCCGGGTAAAATTACTACGCTTCACATTCCTGGCGGTCACGGTGTAAGAGTTGACTCTCACATCTATGCCGGTTATGTGATTCCTCCTTACTACGATTCCATGGTGGCAAAAATTATTACCATGGCACAAACCCGCGAAGAAGCGATCAATACCATGGAACGCGCACTGAGCGAATTTGTGATTGAAGGTGTTAAAACTACTATTCCATTCCATCAACAGCTGATGCGTGATGAAAACTTCCGTAAAGGTAACTTTACCACCAAGTTTACAGAAACATTCAAGCTGGTATAACGGAAACGGATATACTATTTAAAAAAGTCCTCCTGCTCAGGAGGACTTTTTTTATGCGCTTTAATGATGCCCGTATACAATATTGAGTGTCTGGAAGGGCGTTAACAGGAATATTTTTCCCTGGTATTTAGGCATATTGAAGTTGATCTGCAGCGGTAATCCGTAGCTGTTATAGCTATCTGCTACAAAAGCATTGTTTCTGCTATAATCAAGGTCTACAAACTGCCATACAGGATGCAACTGGTGAGGATTTACTTTGGTATCATACACTGGAAATACATCATCAGTGCTGGTCGTACCATCTGAATTTAGCGTGGAAGTATTGATTTTCCAGGCATTTCCGGCAGCGTTGTAAGTATAGGTAGTAGTAATCACCTCCATGTAGGGTTTGCCCGGGAAGCGTTGTTCTTTTACCTGTGTTACCCGGTCCTGGCTATCATAGGTGTATTTTTTTGTTCCCATAAAAGTGCCGTTATTATTGAGGGTGAGCGCAGGTCTGTTGTAAGTACCAAAGGAAAAAATGCTGTCGGTAGTCACTCGTTTTTTGTTGTCAGTCAGATAGGTATGTGCTACTTCATAGTAGGGATTGCCATCGTAATAGGCGCCGATCACAACACGGAGCGCCTGTTGGGTATTGTATCCGAACAGGAATTGTGGGTTGCCGGTACTAATGTGTTGGCCAGCGATCTGAATAGGATTGTGTTTTGTATTGTAACTGACTTTGATCGTGTCGTTCCATTCACTGGGAATCAGGCCGCTTAGTTGTGTGATTTCATAAGACTGTGGGCCAGGCAGAATAACAGGTGGTTTAGCACAATGAGAAAACAAGACTACAAACAGCATAGTGGCGGCAGCACGTGCCAGCAGGGGATAATTTTTCATGTTAATAATGAGGGTTTTTTTGATGAAAAAAATGGTGATTACGGAGGGGTGTTTTGGTTAACAGGAATCTTGAAGAATGGCGTCCAGTGGGTGGCCGGACGCGTGTATGAGTAGACGTTAGTGCCTGTATTTCACTTGCATGTTTAAGAACATAGTGCCTAGCATGGCTCTGTCGTAATATTGCCCGATAATTTGCAGGGGTAATCCGTAAATATTATAACTACTGGCAGTAAAAGGATTGTTACGACTGTAGTTAAGATCTGATAGTTGCCAGGTAGGATGCAGTTGCCGGATGTTGACTTTATTATCATAGGCTGGATAATAGATGGTAGGTGTGGGGGTTGCTTTTGCGTAGGTAGTTGTTTCGTAGCTGTTTTCCTCTGTTATTTTCCATGCATTTCCTTCCGCGTTGTAGTAGTAGTTGAATACCCGGATATGTCCTACGTTGTTGATGGTTACTTTGCTGATCCGGTGGAGGGCATCAAATTTATCGAAGGTGATGAGGAAACGGATGGGGAGCTTGCCGCGATTATCGGGGAGAGGGCCATGGGGGCCGACTTCACCGAATTCAAATACGGTATCTGCTTTGGGAACGGAGCTATGTTGGTCGTATACATAGCGGTGCCATGTGTCAAAGCTGTTGTTGGGGTAGGCATAGGCGCCTATTTCATCGGTCAGGCGGCCTTGCTGATCGTACCAGAAAATGCAGTTAGGGGCGCTGGTGCCGGGGTGGTGGAAGGTAATGCTGATAGGGTCTCCTTTGGCATTGTAGGCTACTTTGCCGGTGTCGTTGTTGGTGATGAGGGAATCCACCCGGTAATAGTCTGCATTGGGAATAGTGCCACCAGGCTTGATACAGGCGCAGAAACAGGTACTAACAGCAATGACTATACTGCAGTGCTGCAGCAGTTGTTTTTGTTTCATGGTGTTGGATGTTAATGGAGAATGAGAAAAACAGAAACAGGTTTGGGGTGTAGTGGTTATTAGGGTAATGGAATTTACGGAGAATATTAAGAAAAACAAAGCCCCGGATGAAAATCCGGGGCTAATCATACACCAAAACAATCTTACGGTTTTATCGCAAGAAAAGCAGTTCTCTGTACTTAGGCAGTGCCCATTTTTTGTCGTCCACCAGGAATTCCAGTTTATCGGAGTGGTAGCGKATAACATCAAAGTAAGGCTTGATTTTTTCGCAATAGTCGATTGCTTTCTGGCGGCTGTCAGTCAGCTTGTTAGCTACTTTACGCGCCTCAATCATTGCCTGTACGTTCTCACTAATTACGTTAATATGTTCAGCTATTTTAGCAGCAATTTGTTTTTGTGCTTTCACGCTTTCGTCGCCTAATCCGATTGCTTTCAGGCCATTAATGTTAGTTATCAGTTCATTTAAGTAGCTGATAGCCGATGGCAGGATAGTGTTGGTTGCGAGGTCGCCGATAACGCGGGCTTCGATCTGCACTTTCTTCACATAGTCTTCCAGCAGTATTTCGTGGCGTGCGTGCAGTTCTTTTTCGTTGTAAACGCCGGTTTCTGTATAAAGTTTGGCGGCTTTAGGCGTGATCATTGCATCCAGCGCTTTAGGAGTGGTTTTTACGTTAGCCAAACCTCTTTTTTCCGCTTCTTTTTCCCATTCTTCACTGTATCCGTCGCCTTCGAACAGTATTTTTTCCGAATCTACAATATATTTCCGAAGAGTTTGCATAATTGCAATCTCTTTTTTCTCACCTTTCTCAATCAGACCGTCTACTTCAGTTTTGAAGTCAACCAGTGTTTTAGCCATGATGGTGTTCATTACAGTCATAGCAGAAGCACAGTTGGCAGAAGAACCTACCGCGCGGAACTCAAACTTGTTGCCAGTGAAAGCAAAAGGAGAGGTACGGTTACGGTCGGTGTTATCCAGCATCAGTTCAGGAATATGACGGTGCAGGTCMATTTTCAGGATGGCTTCGTCTTGTTCGTCGAACTTGTTGTTTACGCGGTTTTTAACTTCCTGCAGTACGTCGAACAGGTATTTACCGGTAAATACAGAGATGATAGCCGGAGGCGCTTCGTTGGCACCCAGACGGAAGTCGTTGCTTGGAGAAGCAATAGCAGCTCTCATCAGGTCAGCGTAATCATGTACCGCTTTGATGGTGTTCACAAAGAAAGTGAGGAACATCAGGTTGGTCTTTGGAGTTTTACCAGGAGCCAGCAGGTTAACGCCGGTATCGGTAGACATGCTCCAGTTGTTGTGTTTACCAGAACCATTGATGCCTGCAAAAGGTTTCTCGTGCAGTAACACTTTCAGTTTGTGACGTTTAGCCACTTTATTCATTACATCCATCAGCAGAGAGTTGTGGTCTACTGCGATGTTTACTTCTTCAAAGATAGGAGCACACTCAAACTGAGAAGGTGCTACTTCATTATGACGGGTTCTTAAAGGAATACCCAGTTTGTAAGATTCTACTTCGAAATCGCGCATGTAAGCGTATGCACGCTCAGGGATAGCACCGAAGTAGTGATCTTCCAGCTGTTGACCTTTGGAAGGTGCGTGACCTACCACAGTACGACCAGTCATGATCAAGTCAGGACGGGCGTTAGCCATTGCTTCGTCTACCAGGAAGTATTCCTGTTCCCAACCAAGGGTACCAGTTACTTTGGTAACGTTTTTATCGAAATAATTACATACGTCTACTGCAGCTTTGTCCATTGCAGCCAGTGCTTTCAGCAATGGTGCCTTGTAGTCCAGAGATTCGCCGGTGTAGGCAACAAAGATAGTAGGGATGCAGAGTGTTTTACCATAACCTTGTTCCAGGATAAATGCTGGAGAAGAAGGGTCCCATGCAGTGTAACCGCGTGCTTCGAAAGTAGCTCTCAAACCACCGTTAGGGAAGCTGGAAGCATCTGGCTCTTGTTGTACCAGTGCATCGCCATCAAAAGTTTCCAGTGCAGTACCGTCACCTTTCAGGGTGAAGAAAGAATCGTGTTTTTCAGCGGTAGTACCAGTTAATGGTTGGAACCAGTGGGTGTAGTGAGTTACACCTTTCTTCATGGCCCATGCTTTCATGCCGGAAGCAATCTGCTCGGACATTTTACGTTCCAGCTTGGTGCCATTTTTAACAGAGTTCATCAGGCTTTTATAAGCCTCATCGCTCAAATATTCCCGAACAACTTTGCCGGAGAAAACGTTGCTGCCAAATACATCGGTGATTTTACCGTCATGTTCGGTGAGAGTGGAGTCTACGCCAGCTAATCCTTCCAGCGCTTTGAAACGTAACGATTGCATGCTGTAAATTATTTTACACAAAAGAACGCAACCCTCGCTGAAAATGCAAATAAATTGTTCATTTTAACTGAAAAATTACATTTGGGTCTTTTAAAAGGGTTGTTTTTTGCTGTTTGGTCAAAATAATTGCCTGTATGTGTCTGAAAACTGATAAATTAAAAAATTAATAATATGATTAGGCGCTGATAAAATTTACTCCATAATAGCTACCGGGTAACCTCTTGGCATTTGTAGGAAAATCATGTACTTTTGCGACTTCTTTTAAATTACTCGTTTTTTATACTTAAATACATGCAAACCACCGTAGAAATTGCTGAACAGCTAGGACTTACCGCTGACGAGTTTGAACGAATTATATCTATTTTAGGCCGTACCCCCAACTTTACAGAATTAAGTATGTATTCTGTAATGTGGAGTGAACACTGCTCCTACAAAAACTCAATCGTTTGGCTGAAATCCCTGCCACGCGACGGAGAAAGACTGCTGGTAAAAGCAGGTGAAGAAAATGCCGGTCTGGTAGATATTGGCGATGGCTATGCAGTGGTATTTAAAATAGAATCGCATAACCACCCTTCCGCTATCGAACCTTTCCAGGGTGCAGCTACCGGAGTTGGTGGTATTCACCGCGATATATTCACCATGGGCGCAAGACCAATTGCTGCCATGAACTCCCTGCGCTTCGGTAATATTAATGATAAGAAAACACAACATCTCGTAAAAGGTGTGGTGCATGGTATAGGTCACTATGGTAACTGCTTCGGCGTTCCTACCGTAGGTGGCGAAGTATATTTCGAAGACTGCTACGGTACCAACCCACTGGTAAACGCATTCAGCGCCGGTATCGTAAAAGTAGGTCAAACTGTTTCCGCTACTTCCCACGGTGAAGGCAATCCTGTTTTCATTGTAGGTTCTGCTACCGGAAAAGACGGTATCGGTGGTGCATCATTTGCTTCTGCCAATATCACAGAAGACAGCGTGGAAGACTTACCAGCAGTACAAGTAGGCGATCCATTCCAGGAAAAGAAATTACTGGAAGCCTGCCTGGAAATCATTAAAACAGGTGCTATTGTAGGTATGCAGGATATGGGCGCTGCCGGTATCACTTGCTCTACTGCTGAAATGAGTGCTAAAGGCGAACATGGTATGCATATCTGGTTAGATAAAGTACCTACCCGCCAGAAAGATATGAAAGGCTGGGAAATGCTGCTGAGCGAAAGCCAGGAGCGTATGCTGATCGTAGTAAAGAAAGGTGAAGAGAAAGCAGTATTGGATATCTTCGAAAAATGGGATCTGCACTGCGTACAAATCGGTGAAGTAACCAAAGATAAAAATCTGAAGTTCTATATGGACGGCGAACTGGAAGCAGATGTTCCTGCTGAAAGTCTGGTACTGGGTGGCGGCGCTCCCCAATATCACCGCGCTTACACAGAACCAGCTTACTTCGCTAAAGTAAAAGCATTCGATATCCAGAATATCCCTGATACAGACAACCCTCAGTTTGTAGCAGAAAGAATGGTGGCATTGCCTAACATCGCTTCTAAACGCTGGGTATACAACCAGTACGATAGCATGGTAGGTACGGCTAACGCCAGCACCAACGCACCAAGCGATGCGTCTATCGTGTTGGTAAAACCAACTAAGAAAGCATTGGCAATGACTACCGACTGTAACGGTCGCTATGTATTTGCTGATCCTCATAAAGGCGGACAAATTGCTGTAGCAGAAGCTGCCCGTAACATCGTTTGCTCTGGTGGTGAGCCAGTGGCTATTACCAACTGTCTGAACTTCGGTAATCCTTATGATCCGGAAGTTTACTACCAGTTTGTACACGCTGTACAAGGTATGGGTGAAGCCTGCCGCAAGTTCAATACACCTGTTACCGGTGGTAACGTGAGCTTCTACAACCAGTCACCAGACGGACCAGTATATCCAACACCAACCATCGGTATGGTGGGTATCCTGGATAGCATGGACCAACGTATCACCCTCGATTTCAAAGCAGAAGGTCACCTGGTATATCTCATCGGCCGCAGCCGCAACGATATCAGCAGCTCTGAATACCTGCACAAAATCATCGGTATAGAATATAGCCCTGCACCGCATTTCAACCTCGAGGAAGAACTGCAATTGCACAAGGCAATTACTAAACTGAACAAAGCAGGACTGATCCGCTCTGCACACGACGTGAGCGATGGCGGTTTATTCGTTACCCTGCTGGAAAGCGCTATGCCACAAGGTCTGGGCTTTGAACTGACTACCAACAATAAATTCCGTAAAGATGCTTACCTGTTTGGTGAAAGCCAGAGCCGTGTAGTCGTAACCGTTAAGCCGGAAGATAAAGAGAAGTTCGAAGCACTGATGCACAGCCTCGTAGACGCTTCCGATAACTCTGTACGTCACGAGAAACTGGGTGTTGTTACCGGCAGTCACATCAAAGTAAATGGTGAAGACTGGGGTACTGTATCCACCTGGAAAAATACCTACGATACAGCGATCGAAGAAATCATGAAGAAAGCATAAGGCTGAAAGCCGAAAGCAAAAAGCTATAAAAGCGAATGACCTGAGCGAGTATTCAAACTCATACGCTCAGGTCATTCGCTTTTATAGCTTTTTGCTTTCGGCTTTCAGCTTTTAGCTCTTTTTAAAATGAATATTTAAACCCTACATTAAACCTGGCGCCACTACCTTTAATATAAGAATCCGTGCGCACCCTTCCTTGCGACATTACCGGGTAGTAGTCGGCGTTCAGGAGGTTATCCACACCTAAACGAATAGCGATGGCTTTGTTGAAACGCCAGGCAGTATAGAAATTAACAAGAGAAAAATCACCGACAGGTCCGTTGCCCAGGTCATATTGCTTCGTGGTAGGATTAATGTCGAAGCGCTTACGTACACCTGAGTAGATATAGTATACCCCCAGATCCCATTGCTTCAGCGGCGAGTAGTTCACATTGATGGTCATCTTATCCGGAGAAATGCGGGTAGTAGGTAACCAGGTATGCACGCCGTTTACATCTTTTTTACCTTCCACATGTGCGTAAGAAGCATTGGCAGACAGGTTAGGCAGGAACTGGTAACCGGCTGTTAATTCAAAGCCTTCCACTCTTTCAGGAGCACGCTCCGGCATGGCTACCCCGTTTACATCTTTCAAACTGGTACCCAGGTTGGAAGTACTGATAAAATAGGAACCGGAAGCATTGAATTTGCCAATATTACTGTTGAAGCCTGCTTCGTAGTTGTTGGTAATAATGGCTTCTGTTTCAATGGTTTTAATACTGGTAGCCCCATTAGATACGGCTTTGGCCAGGCGCAGGGTACGGCCCAGGTCATACAGCGAAAAGCTCTGTGAATAACTTACGAACGGATTGAATACCGGGAATTTGGTATAACGTAAGCCTGCATTGAATACCAGCGCTTCGTAAGGGAGGTTGCCACCTTTTACAAATACACCACCGGCATAGTTGCCGAATTTAATGGTGGTATAATCAGGAATGTTCAGGGAAATATTTTCATATCGTACGCCTGCTTTTACCAGGAAGTCTTTAAAGAGATAAGTTTTTAACTGTGCATAAGGCGCATAGTTCTTCATATTCATCTCTGGTACAAAACCACGGCCATCGGTGAGCGGCTGGGAGGTTTTATCGTTCAGGATGTCTACACCCCAGGTGACATCACCGAATACATTCGGATGGAAATTGAAAACCGTATTGAAGTTTATTCTTGCGCCCATTTTTTTGGAAACAATCGCAGAGTTGCCGGGAGGTGCATAGAAATCGGAATATTCAAAAACCGTGTAAAAGCTTTGATAATAAAGGTTTACGTTGAGTGAAGTATTTTTGAAAATGTCTTTGTTGGTATAATTAATATAGGCGTTATGGTTATACGGAGTGCCTTGTTTGTCGCCGGGGTTGCTGCCTTTCACGCCAATAATCGGCGCTTCGCCAAATTTACCGGTGGAAGAGTCTACATAGCTGCTGTATTGCATGGTACGGTAGTAATTGTACATCACTTCAATGCGGCTGTTGGCGTTGATATCATAGCCAAGTTTGGCGAAGAGATTAACGTTTTTATTTTGTGCGAGCGACTGGAAAGGCGCAATGATAACGCCGTCTGCATCTTTCACCACACCGGTTTGTTCGTAGGTGCCGCTGGCCACGTAATCAAATTTGTTGAGTTTGCCGGTAAAGTTTTGTGAGATGCGGCCGCCAATGGTGTTGGAAGGATGCAGCAGGGAACCGGCGCTGCTTACATCAGTAGTACCGCTGAAACGCTTGTTCTGGTTGGCTTTGATGGTAATGAAGTTAACGATACCACCATCGGCGCCGTTACCATAAATAGCCGTAGATCCTTTAATTACTTCCACTCTTTCAATAACGGAAACGTCTATACTACGCATATCTTTATCGCCGTTGCGTAGCGGAGTAGATTGTGGGATACCATCAATCATAATAAGCATGCCGCGTCCACGGAGGGTTTGGCCCTTGTTGGTGGAGGTATTGGTACCCAGTGTCAAACCCGGTACATTCATACTGAGCAGCTGGTTGATATCTGTAGTGATGGCGCTTTGTTCGCGTAGTTGTTTCCMGGAAATAATGGTAATGGAGGAAGGCACGGTACCCAGTGTTTCCTTGTTACGGCTGGCGGTCACTACAACTTCGTTGAGGCCTACATCTGAAGGTTGTATGGTGAGCTGCAGGGGATTGGTCCCTTCTTTTACGATAATGGATTGTTCCAGTGTCTGGAAGCCGATACCGGCTGCCAGTAAGGTATACGTGCCTGGTTTTACATCGTTGATGGTAAATTGGCCATTGGCGCCGGTTACCGCGTGTTTCTGTGTGCCGGAAAGATAAATCCTCAGCAGTGGCACAGCTGTTTGCGCGGTATCTTTAATAGTGCCTTGTATGCTTTGCGCGGCTAATTGTAAAGTAGCCATCATTAACACCATCCCCAAAACAAAAATCTTCTTCATATCTATTACTATATCCTGTTGTGTATTTTAATAATATATTTTCTGCGGTACCAGATCAGGAAGCCTGAAACGGAGAGTACGCCTGGGGTTAAGGCAAGGAGTGAATAAATGATTTTTAGTAAGATGCCGCCATAATTGCCGAAGTGGAGCGGGGCTATGCAGGCATTGAATTTATCGCCAAAGGAAGCTTTGCTGAAGTTCACTGTTTTTTTAACGGTGCCATCGGCATTGATGAATACGGAGGAGGAATATTCGCCGAAGAAGGCAGATTCCCGGGCGTGACCCAGTATCCGGATGGGATCACCGGCTTTTTTGGGTGGGCGAACGCCCATGATTTTGAAGCCGGGTATGCTGACTTGTGCTTTCATCAACAGGGGCTCATAATCGCCGGAGAAGGGAACAGCCGTGAGCGGGGCTTTGGGACTTTTCCGGCTATCCAGCACTTTTAGTTCCATCATAAAGCCGGTAAAGGCGATGAGTAGATTAAAGAGTAGTGCCCACACACCGATGATGCGGTGCAGGTTGCGCCAGCGCCGGGTGCGGTTCTGCCATTCCAGTTTTACCCGGAAGGTCAGCACTTTTATCACAGCGTTCCGGTAAATAAACAGTCCGGTCAGCACCGAAAGGAATAGCCCTATTCCTGCTATGAGTATGATAGTAGCCCCGGTTTTACCATTCAGCAGGGTAAAGTGCAGGTAGAGCACATAGCCCGTGAAATGGTCTGTATTGGCGTATTGCTGTAATATTTTACCGGTATAGGGATTTAGCAAGATGTATACCTTGTGGTCGGCAGTATACTCCGCTCTCATCACAATGCTTTCATCGGGTGCCTGTGGTAGCCGGATAACGATGAGGTAAGGATTGCCGGGAAGCGACTGGCGGGCATCCTGCATCAGGTCCTGCAGCGGTTTGGGGGTAGTGCCGGGTGTAATGTGATAGGCTTCGGTGTAGAGTGCATGGTCTATTTCATCGCTGAAAACGAGCATGCTGCCGGTTATGCTTAACAGCAATAGCAGGATGCCAGCTATTAATCCCGTAATCCGGTGTATCCGGAAAAATTGTTTACTCCATTGAATTTTCAATGCAAATCGTTTAATAAACCCCTTATTAGATGATGATATCCAGTTGGCGAAACAACGAATGTGCTATAGACACTGAATGCGGCCTTGCTTTTATGGTTAAAAGCCTGAATATGTTTTGCTTCCGCCGCAAAGTTATCACGGTGTGCCCGGGAAGTTGTTACGCAAAAGGGAAATTTTTTAATCAGATTAGGAAAAAATGGGCCTTTTTACATTTAGGTGATATATTACCGCAGTGTTAATCTTTAACAAGCTGTTAACAAAATCCAACTTACGTGTTATGGAAAATGCTAAAATCTCGCCTATTTTTGATAAGCATCAATGAAAAGAAATACTGAATTAAAATAAAACCTATTTTATAAAATATTTGGAATCACTTGGTTATTCCAATTTCTATGAAAACCATTTGTTCTCTACCATGTCCTGATGAAATCTAATGAAAAATTACACCTAGTGAAAGAACGATTTGAAGTAAGGGCTGATTAACGTCAGCCCTTTTGTTTTCCCTCAAAGGAACAAAGTAGTAGGGCAGCGAAGACTTTTTATGCTTCTTTTTCCGTTCCTTTGGATGTTTGGCTACCTATACCACCTTTTACGCTGCCTTTTCCCATTTTAAATAGAAAAGCCTTCCTGAAGAGCAGGAAGGCTTTTAATATTATAGCAAGTTGACGGTTATACCATTGGAATTTCCGCTACCTGGTAAACTTTCTCATCCAGTTTCGCCTTGGTTTCGCTGAACGCCTTGAGGGTCAGTTCAATATCTTCATCGCTGTGGGCAGCGGTTGGGATCAGGCGGTAAATGATTTGTCCTTTAGGAATTACCGGATATACCACGATAGAGCAGAAAATGTTATAGTTTTCGCGCAGATCGAGGCACATAGCGGTTGCTTCCGGAATATCGCCCTGCAGGTAAATCGGAGTTACCGGAGAATTGGTTCTGCCGATATTGAAACCGCGTTCTTTCAAGCCATTCTGCAGTTTATTCACATTCTCCCACAATTTCGCTTTCATTTCAGGATGCTGACGCATCAGCTGCACACGTTTCAGGTGTCCGATAACGATAGGTAATGGAATAGATTTAGCGAAAATCTGCGAGCGCATATTGTAGCGCAGGTAGTTGATGATCGCTTTTTCACCGCTGATGAAAGCACCGATAGACGCACCGGATTTCGCGAAGGTATTGAACAGCAAATCGATTTGGTCCTGTACACCTTGCTCTTCACCAGTACCAGCACCGGTTTTACCCATGGTACCGAAGCCGTGGGCGTCATCTACCAGCAGGCGGAATTCATATTTATCTTTAAAAGCAGCAATTTCTTTCAGTTTACCCTGGTCACCGGCCATACCGAATACGCCTTCTGTTACCACGAGAATACCACCGCCCTGGGTTTTAGCCAGTTCAGTAGCACGTTTCATCTGCTTGTCGAAATCTTCCATGTCGTTATGCTTAAATACATAACGTTTGCCCGGGTGCAGGCGTAAACCATCCAGGATACTGGCGTGGCACTCTGCATCGTATACGATTACATCTCTGCGACCAACAATGGCATCAATTGCACTCATGATACCCTGGTAGCCATAGTTTAATAAAGTAGTAGCTTCTTTGCCCATGTAGTCGGACAATTCATTTTCCAGCTGCTCATGGTAGTTGGTGTTACCACTCATCATACGCGCTCCCATTGGAGAGGCCATGCCGTAATCAGCGGCGGCTTTCGCATCAGTAGCCCGCACTTCCGGGTGGTTGGCTAACCCCAGGTAGTTGTTAAGGCTCCACACAATTTTGTCATTGCCCCGGAATTTCATGCGGGGACCTATTTCACCTTCCAGTTTAGGAAATGCGAAATAGCCATGGGCTCTGTCTGAATGTTCCCCGATAGGGCCCAGATGTTTCAGCAGTTTCTCGAAAATATCCATACGATATATTATGTAATGGTTAATTCATTCCTTTCAAAATGGACACAAAGGTATTAAAATATTAGTTTTTGTAATCTTGGTTTACATTTGGCATCTCGTTGTAAACAAATTATTTGTTACATAACGATGCCTTATCTCGTTGTATTTCAGGTACTTTTAAATATTTATAATCTAATGAAATTTACACATTTCCTGACAGGTGTCCTGCTATTCTCTGCTTCAGCTGTGCAGGCGCAGAAAGCCACTTCTCCCAAACCATTTAATCACCACGTGGCCGCTAAACCTTCCAAAATGTCTGCCAAACCTAAGCTGGTAGTAGGCGTAGTGGTAGATCAGATGCGCTGGGACTATCTTTACCGCTATGGTAACCGTTATGGCGCTGGTGGATTTAAACGCCTGTTACAGGAAGGCTTTTCCTGCGAAAATACCCTCATAAATTATACGCCTACTATCACAGCTTGTGGTCACACCTGCGTATATACCGGTTCTGTACCGGCTATTCATGGTATTATCGGAAATTCCTGGTATAGTCCGGAGCTGGGCCGCACGGTATATTGTGCGGAAGATACCACTGTTACCACTGTGGGCAGCACTTCAGCCGCTGGTAAAATGAGCCCGCGCAATATGCTGGTAACCACTATCGGCGATGAACTCCGCTTATCTAACAACTTCCAGAGTAAAGTACTTGGGGTAGCGATTAAAGATCGTGGCGCTATTTTGCCTGCCGGACACAGTGCCAACGCGGCTTTCTGGTATGATGGCAGCACCGGCAACTGGGTTACCAGCACCTGGTATATGAAAGAATTACCATCATGGGCGCAGGAATTCAATCAACAGCAATATCCTAAGCAATATCTGAGCAAACCGTGGACTACCCTGTATCCGGTATCTACCTATACCCTCAGCACTGTTGACGAAAAACCTTACGAAGGCAAGTATAAAAACGCCACCAATACCTCTTTCCCACACACCCTTGCTGATATCTCCAATACAGCAATTTCGGCTTCTCCTTTTGGAAATACCATGACCCTGGAATTTGCTAAAAAGGCCATGGAGGCGTATGATATGGGTAAAGGAGACGTCACTGATTTTATGGCCATCAGCCTTTCTTCTACCGATTACGTAGGACACCAGTTTGGGCCTAACTCTATTGAAGTAGAAGATACCTATTTGCGCCTGGATCAGGACCTGGCTACACTCTTCAAGTATCTGGATGCCCGCGTGGGTAAAGGCCAATACCTCTTCTTTATCACCGCAGATCATGGAGTGGCACATGTACCAGGCTTCCTGGAAGAAAATAAACTGCCCGGTGGTACCTGGGATGAGCAGGCAGCGGTAAAAGACCTGAACGAGCAGGTGGCTGCTAAGTTTGGGGTGAAAGGTGTTGTAAAAGGATCTGATAACTACCAGCTGTGGTTGGATCACGATGGCATTAGTGCAGCAGGTAAAAATGAAAACGAGATCCGTCAGTTTATCATGGCCCGTTTGCTGAAATCACCGGCTATTGCGAAAGCTTTCCCGATAGAAAATCTGATGGTGACCAATTTACCGGAGCCTATGCGTACCATGATGAATAACGGATTTAATACCAAAAGAAGCGGCGATATCCAGTTGGTATTGACTCCCGGCTATATTGATGGTGGTAAAACCGGAACCACACACGGTTTATGGTATCCATATGACGCGCATATTCCACTGGTATGGATGGGATGGGGTATTCAACCAGGTAAAACCAATCGTACCGTTGGTATGACAGACATCACACCAACACTGGCGGCATTATTACATATTCAGATGCCTAGCGGTAACGTAGGTCAGGTAATACAAGAGATTACCCATTAAATTTTTTTTGCTTAGATTGCCATAAACAAGGTTGTTTTTATAATTCTTTGTTTATGGCATTTTCTTTTTTAGAATATTCGGTGGCAGCGCGGGTTGCCACCATTGCATTGAACCGGCCGGAGAAGCGTAATGCGCTGAATGGCCAGCTGGTAGCGGAGTTAAGGGAAGCTTTTCGTGCTGCAGCAGCAGATGAAGCCGTAAAAGTGGTGGTATTGAAAGGAAATGGCGAGGCATTTTGCGCTGGCGCCGACCTGGAATACCTGCAGCAACTGCAAAAGAATACTTACGATGAAAATCTCGCTGATTCCCGCGAACTGATGCAGCTATTCCGGGAGATTTACGACCTTGACAAGATTGTAATTGMCCAGGTGGAAGGACACGCCATAGCAGGGGGCTGCGGACTGGTAACACTCTGCGACCTGAGTTATGCTGTACCGGAGGCCTTAATGGGTTATTCAGAAGTGAAGATTGGATTTATCCCGGCGCTGGTAGCGGTTTTCCTGGTTCGCAAAATAGGGGAGGGGCGGTCCAGGGAATTGTTATTAACCGGAAAGCTGGTCACCGCTGAAAAAGCGGCTTCCGATGGATTAATTACTGCGGTAGTACCAGCAGCGGAAATAGGCGCCTATGTAGCTAAAGTGGCCAGCAGCCTGTGTAAGGATGCTTCTGCCAACTCTCTGAAAGTAACCAAAAAATTGATTGGCACAGTGTTGGACTTACCATTAAAGGATGGGTTGCAGCTTGCTGCAGAATTGAATGCCGCTACCCGTGGGCACGACGATTGTAAACGCGGTATCGCCGCATTTTTAAATAAAGAAAAGTTTACCTGGTAGTTAGTTTATCCGCCTTAACTATACCACCATTCAACTAATACACCATACTATGTCATACCGGTTGATATTCACTTTTATCCTGACTTGCTGCGCGGGTTCATTACTGGCGCAACGCATTGTTTCAGATGCAAAAATTGTATACAAGATGGAGCTGCCGCCGGAGCAGCTGCAAATGGATGCTATGCTGGAAGGAAGCACCTTTACACAATATCTGCGCGGGCCACTGAGCAGAATAGACATGAATTTCAACATCGTTCATTATACTTATCTCATTAACAGCAAAACAGAAACTATGACCACGCTGATTGATCAGCATGGGAATAAGTACCTGATCCGCGCCGGGAAAGACCAGTACAATAAGGATTTGAAGCAGTATGAGAATATACAGTTCAAAGACCAGACAGAAACAAAGGACATAGCAGGGTATACCTGCAGAAAAGCCATTGGCACTATGCCGGATGGGCAAACTTTTGAGGTGTTCTATGCTGTGGACCTGGTGCCGGAAAACAGGCAATATAACCGTCGTTTTGTGAACCTGAAAGGCATCCCGCTGGAGTTTGAGATCCTGACCAAAACAGGCGCTAAAACCAGGGTTATTGCTACTAAAGTAGATTTGTATCCAATTCCTGCTTCTTATTTTGATGTGCCTAAAACGGGGTATAAAGAGGTAAGTCAGGAGGAGTTGAAGAATATGTAATTGTTATGTTTTTCGGAAGATTTGATACTTTTTGGCGTCATAAAGGGGCATCAATTGATGCCAGGAACGCGCTGGACGTTTAATATCTTCCGAAAAAACCAACAAACTTTATAGGATACTTTATATCCTTTTCGATCATCGCAATATAGATTTTTGCGTCTTTTTGGGAAGATTTAACTGTTTTTAACCTAATTCCAGCTCCAAACTATTCTCCTTTCACCTGACTGAAAAAGAAGGCCAAACAGCACCGGTTTATACATCCGGATGTAAATGCCCTAACCTGTTCTGATCCCGGCAAAAACAGGGGTTAAAATGCGAGTAATTGCCATTGGTATAAATTGCAGCATATGAACTCCGGAGCGTACTACTTCTCCGGAAAATATCAAAAAATGGAAAATACGGGCAAAAAAAAGAGCCGGTTATTAACCGGCCCATATTGTAATTGAAGAAACGTAGAATTTATTATCCCTTTTTGAGTGGCAGAATGATCTGCAACTTCTGGAAGTTCATGTTACCCGGCGGCTGTGACTGTACCTGGACATTGGTAGGCACCACGTAGGTGACATTGCCCTTGGTGTAGGTGGTAACCGCTTTCAGATTAATGACATTATTGTAGTTATTAACAACGGTGTTGGTATTAAACTTAAAGGCAGAGCTGAACGTTCCGGAATAACGGTAACCTGCATCCAGGCTTAAACTCGTCTTCGGAATGGCTGTAGTCAACTCAAAATGAGGACTGTCGGCCGTTTTTTTCGTTTTGTCTTTATTATTATCGGAAGGCAAAAAGCTACTATTTGCCAGCGCATTGAGAGCAAAAAACGCCAAAGCGCCCGCTAACAAGCAAGACAATGAAAAAGTGCGTGATATGTTTGTTTTCGCTTTCATTGTAACACAAATGTACAAACTTTTTGATATATTATATAACAAATTCTTAACGCAAGATACGATTAAATCACAAAGAATTGTTAAAAAATATTTAAAAGGTTGTGAAGCCCCCAGATTTGGGCATAAATAAAAGTACTATATTTACATTAATGAGTAAAGACTTTTCCTTTTTAAACGAAGATTTTGATGATCTGAGAGACTTGTTGCAGCAGTTTGAAAACCTCAGGGCTGGTAAGTCTCATTCTTTTTTGGACGAAGATTCATTTGAGCAGATCATAGACTATTATGACGAGCATGACGAAATGCCGATCGCATTGCAGGCCGCCGAAATAGCCATCGAACAATTCCCCTACTCTTCTACCTTACTGCTAAAAAAAGCCAACTTACTGATAGAAACCAAAAAGTATAAGGAAGCCCTGGATTTACTGGAAAAAGCAGAAGTACTCGACCGCACTGATATTAATCTTTATATACTTCAAACGGATGTTTACCTGGCGCTGAATCAGCACCAGAAAGCCGCCAGTGTGCTGGAAGAGCAGATAGAGCAATTTTCAGGGGAAGACCGGACGGAATTATTACTGGAGCTGGCTGATGTGTATGACGACTGGGAAGAATTTGAAAAAGTGTTCGATTGCCTGAAAATGGCCCTGGAATATGATCCCAACAGTGAAGAAGCCCTCCATAAGATTTGCTTCTGGACGGAGTTTACGGGTCGTAATGAAGAAAGTATCCGCCTGCATAACGCCATCATAGACGAACATCCTTTCAATCAGCTGGCCTGGTTCAACCTGGGTACGGCTTTTCAGGGATTGAAGTTGTATGAAAAAGCCATAGACGCTTACCAATATGCCGTAGCTATTGACGAGAAGTTCGATTATGCCTACCGGAATATGGGAGATGCGTATATCCGCCTGCGTAAGTATGCCGAAGCCATAGAAGTGCTGCAGAAACACCTGGAAATAGCCAAACCAGAGGACGTGATCTATGAGGCGATTGGCCATTGCTACGAAAGACAACGCAAATTTACCCAGGCCCGGTACTACTACCGTAAGGCGTCGCATCTGAGCCCCAACGACGATAAGCTGTATTACAAGATCGCCGTGGCGTATATGATGGAGGCAAATTGGGAAAATGCCGTGAAATCGTTGCTGAGCGCCCTTAAAATCAATAAAACCAACGCAGAGTATAATATGAGCCTGGGTGAGTGCTACCTGGAGCTGGGTAAAAATAAAGATGCACTGGTTCATTTTATGAACGCCGTGCGTACCCGCCCTAAGAGCGCCGTTACCTGGCAGGAGCTGTTAAAAGGCTTGTATGTGTCCGGATTCCTGGAAGAAGCCCTGGTACAGCTGTCTATAGCAGAGGAAAAGGCCGGCCGTAAGCCTATATTTATCTACTACCGGGCCGCCATCCTGATTGCTATGGGGAAAACCAAAGAAGGACTGTTGCATCTGGAAACTGCCCTGCAACAAGCGCCTAAAATTGTTAAAAAACTCGTAGAGCTTGACCCTGCTGTGTTACAGCATGTGAGTGTGGTCGATTTGATAGCACAATATCGCCGTAAACGTTAACCAGTGTTATTTACTTTAATAAAATAAAGTATACTTCTTATTTTTGCGCCGGCTTTTAATTGTCATGGACAAAAGTCAACAGTATTTCCGGTTACTAAAATTGCATCTACGCTATCCCGAAGTGCCTGGCGAAAATTAGTATGTGTTTTACTGACCAAATAAGAAGATAAAAATATTTCAAATGAATTTTAATCTGACACAAATCCCGGAAAGGACAAAGAAGCCCCGTACGCATGGATTGACCATGGTAATGGATAAAGGCCTGAGTTTGGAAGAAGCACGAAATTTTTTATCGGCAGCAGGTCCGCACATTGATATCCTGAAGCTCGGTTTTGGCACTGCCTTCGTAACGCCTAACCTGCGCGCAAAAATTGAACTTTACCAGGCGGCAAATATTCCCGTATACTTTGGTGGTACTTTGTTTGAAGCGTTTGTTATCCGCAACCAGTTTGAAGAATACATCAACGTGGTAAAAGATTACGGCATCAGCTACATGGAAGTATCTGACGGCTCTATTACCATCCCACATGCAGAAAAATGTGGCTACATTGAAAAATTGGCCAAAATTGGATTGGTGTTGAGCGAAGTAGGCTCTAAAGATGCCGAACACATCATCCCTCCCTATAAATGGATTGAACTGATGCGTGCTGAACTGGCTGCCGGCGCTACTTATGTAATTGCTGAAGCCCGTGAAAGCGGTAACGTTGGTATTTATCGCGGTAGTGGTGAAGTACGTGAAGGCCTGGTACAGGAAATTCTGACCCAGATCCCTGCCGAGAAAATTATCTGGGAAGCGCCTCAGAAAGCCCAACAGCTTTATTTCCTGGAACTGGTAGGTTGCAACGCCAACCTCGGTAACCTCGCACCAAATGAAGTGATTTCCCTGGAAGCCATGCGTATTGGCTTAAGAGGAGATACCTTTAACCTGTTTTTAGATAGAGAATAGTTTTATAAATAATTACGAATTACGAATTACGAATTACGGATTTGTGGGCAGATATAAGCGAAGGGAATCTTCGCGTTTACCTTCTACCCACAAATCCGTAATTCGTAATTCGTAATTCGTAATTCTAATTATCGCTTCATGAAGATTTACGGACTCATAGGCTACCCACTTAGCCACTCTTTCTCCAAAGGGTTCTTTAAAGAGAAGTTTGAAAAAGAACAGATCACTGACAGCGTGTACGAAAACTTTCCGATCCCCGGTATTTCCGAATTTACGGCCCTGTGGGAACAACATCCGCAATTACACGGACTCAACGTCACCATCCCATATAAAGAAGTAGTGATCCCTTTCCTGGATGAGTTGAGCAAAGCCGCCGCGCAAATCGGCGCCGTGAATTGTATTCATTTGAAAGATGGAAGGAAAACCGGCTATAACACCGATGTGATTGGGTTTACTAAATCGCTGCAACCCCTGCTGCAAGCGCATCATACCCAGGCGCTGGTATTAGGTACCGGCGGCGCGGCCAAAGCCATTATGTATGCGCTGGAGCAACTTAATATCACTTATACCGTGGTAAGCCGGCAGGCAAGTAATGGTACTATTACTTATGATGCCCTGGATGAGGCTACCATGGCTGCACATACCATTATTGTAAATACCACCCCTTTAGGGATGTATCCCAAAATAGATACCTTCCCTGAAATACCTTATCAATACCTTACTTCCCGTCATCTGCTGTATGATCTCGTTTACAACCCGGCAGAAACAGCCTTTTTACAACGGGGCGCTGCACAGGGAGCGACCATTAAGAATGGCCATGAAATGCTGATCCTGCAGGCAGAAGCTTCGTGGGACATATGGACAGAGCAGAAAGTATAGATGCTAAAGCATCTGTAAACAAAGCCGAAAGTAAAAAGCTATTGAGGCGAATGAACTTAGCGAATTATATCCGCTTTGATCATTCGCCTCAATAGCTTTTTACTTTCGGCTTTATGCCTTATGCTTCCCCGTTCTGTTGGGGCTTAATCATATAATACATACAGGTGGTCACGAAGTTCCTGACAAAAGGAATCGCTGCAATCGGCTTCCACTGCACTCTTGCGCTTACCCCGAATTTATATTTGTAAATGGGATTGATCAGGTAGAAACGACGCTGCGTAATTTTATACTGTTGCCGTTTTACAATGCGTTCAAATCGCTCGATGGAAATACCGGTAGACTTTACATCCATCAGGTCTACGACTACCCGATCTCCTTCCCCAAACATGCGTAATACCCCTTTGTATAGCGGTTTGGGCAGAAGGTGGATATACGGAATCATGCTGAGAAATTTATTATGACAAATCTGCTGATGTCCTCCATGAGGCATGTACCAGGGTGGGAACCCGAAATATACCTGCCCGCGTGGCGTGAGTAATTGCTTCAGGTGTCCAATAATTTTTTCCTGGTCAGGAATGTGTTCAATKGCATCTTTCAAAATAATGACATCAAAGGAATGTTGAAATTCTCCCAGGAAGTCGAGGTCATAGATGTTTTTGGCGATCAGTTTTAATTGTCCGCCATCCAGGTATTTTTGAAGGAAGTTTTTCGCCAGTTCGATACGGTCAGGTGCAAGGTCCACGCCTACACAATTACAGCCTTTTTCCAGGAACGGGGTCAATACACCGCCTTCCCCACATCCCACCTCCATTACACGCAAGCCCTCCAGTTGAGGGAATTCCTGCTGAATGAATGGCAGTACGTAGTCGCGCGAGTTATCTACCTGTTGCTTGTGCCGTAGTGTTGCGTCTAAGTGATGTTCTAATGCCATGTATTTGAAAATTCCGTGAATTTAGTAAAAAGCTGCTAGCTTTTAACTTTTGATTATAGTCGCAGTTGTATTGACTAAAAGCTAAGCGCTAATGGCTAACAGCTATTTCCTATCTTTGCGGCATGCAAACGAACGAAAATATTAATTACCAGGAAGGAGCAGTGATATTGATTAATAAGCCACTGACATGGACTTCCTTCGATGTAGTGCGTAAAATAAGGAACACCACCAAAGCTAAAATAGGTCATGCCGGCACACTGGACCCGCTTGCTACCGGTTTGCTCATTTGCTGCACCGGAAAAATGACCAAAAAAATTAATGAGTACCAGGCACAGGAAAAAGAATATACCGGCACTTTTACATTAGGCGCAACTACGCCTACTTTCGACAAAGAATCTGAACCGGAAAATTTTAAAGAGATCAGTCACCTCGATGAAGCCGCTATATTAGCTGCTACACAGCCTTTTATCGGTGAAATCATGCAATTCCCTCCTATACATTCTGCTATTAAACAAAATGGTAAGCCTATTTATTTGCTGGCCAGAAAAGGTGTAGATGTGAAAGTAGAGCCACGTAAATTGACGATTACCGAATTTGAGATCACCAAAATAGCATTGCCGGAAGTACATTTCAGGGTAGTATGTAGCACGGGTACGTATATACGTTCTTTGGCGAATGATTATGGCGCCACACTGGGTTGCGGCGCTTATCTAAGTAGTTTATGCAGAACCAGGATTGGTAATTTCAAGTTGTCGGATGCTACTGATATGGCCGATTTCATTGCTGCCAACACGGTACCTAAAACGGATAACCAATAGCGATATTCCAGATAATATTATCCCGCCGCCATTTGCCATCTTTCAAATCCCATTGACCTAAATACCAGCCGTTTTTATTACCGGTAAAGTAGGGTACTTTCAGTGGAATACCCCAATCCACGCGGATGAGGAAGAAAGAGAAATCTAACCGCAGGCCCGCACCGGTTCCTATTGCCAGATCATGATATAACTGGTTGAATTGGAATTCCGAGCCGGGCCTGGTGGAATCTTTCCGGATCATCCAGATATTTCCCATATCCACGAAGGTGGCGCCTTTCAGGTTTACACTACCTCCGAACATTCTCAACAGGTCGAAACGATATTCCACATTGCCTTCCAGCTTCATGTCGCCGGTTTGGTCGGGGAAAGTCTGTGCGGTGGCGGRGGTGTCTTTATAGGCGCCGGGACCCAGTGTACGTAAGCGGAACGCCCGGATACTATTGGGACCACCAGAGGTAAACTGCCTGATGTAAGGCAATACCTGTGAATGACTATAGGGAATACCGATGCCTGCATAAGCCCTGGYGGCCAAACCACTATGGATGCCCAGCTTCCAGAAATGGCGGTAATCAGCTTCCAGTTTTACGAAGTTGGAGATATTTACACTGGTCAGTGTTTCCAGGTTGGTTTTGGAACCGGAAATGCTGTTCATCACACTGTTGATACCGCTGAGCCATAGGCCTGATTCTTCCAGGTTTATCCTGAAATAGCTGTAGTGGCGTTGATGCAGCAGGTCCTGGTTGTTAAAAATGAAAGACACACTTTCTCCACCAATTAATGCCGGTTCAAAGCTACGTTTCAGGTAAGGGTTGGTATTTACGATGCTATCACGGAACGTAGGGTTCAACGTTACACCCACATAGTTTAACGTGATGGGGCGGATAATCCAGCGTTTGTAAGCCGTTTCGTTCCAATCGTAGCCATAGGAGGCGTTGATGCTTTTTACGTCAAATTTTTCGATGCGCGACAGGTAGTTAGCCCCCAGTATCAACCGGGTTTTCACGTTCGACCGGGCAGATTGTTTGATATGGAATGGCAGCGCAAAACGTGGCCAGGTAAGACTTACCTCTCCGCCAAATTGTTTGGACTGGAGGTCCCATCCGGATTGTTGTTTCACCAGTTCTATACCGGTATTGAGGCTCATCCCAAACTGGGTGGCGGTTCTGTTTAAATTAATATGCCGGTAGTTGAGTGTAATACCAGATCCCAGCGTATAGTCGGAGCTGTTACTTAACTCAAAGCTTACCCCCAGTTCCTGTTTGCGGCGTGGGGTAAGAAATACATACGCATCCAGGGTTTTAGCGGAATCTTTGGGCTCTTTATATTGTAATGTTACAAATTGCCAGATACCGATATCATATAATTTATTGATGGCATTGTTGTATTGCTGTATGGAATAATTTTCTCCCGGCCGCAGGAGTATTGATTTGGAAAGAATTTTAGGTCGTAGAATTTCCTGGTGATAACGGATGTTGATATACTTGCGGTCGTCATGTTTCAGGGTGCTGTCGTTCGGGTTGCCATTCAGCGAATAATCAGGGTAGGCGTATATTTTACCGATGTGGTATTGTTGCCAGGCGGTGAGGGTGTCTTCCGGATTTTTGATGTGGATTTCCACGTCCATGGTCAGTTTTTCCCTTCCCTTATTTTCGTTGAAGATATTCACAAATCCCTCGAAAGGGTTGAGGCTATTGCGGAAGAGGGCTTTATTCAGGGTATCTACACTGTATTCAATCGCATCGCGGTTAAATTTGTAGTAGCCGGCATCTCTGATGAGGCGGGTGAGTCTTTCCCTTTCACTGCCCAGTGTGGACGATTTGAACACTACGCCTTTACGTACCAGGGATAGGTTCTCATTGGCTTTTACAATATTTAAAATGGCGGTATCCGGAACAACGTAGGTCACTTTATCTATCACGAAGTTTCTGCCGGTGTTCACATGGTAGGTGACATTGGTTTTTCTATGTTTGGTTTTGGAATCATAGTTTACGGTAGCGTAGAAGAATCCCTGGTTATGGAGATAGCTGGTCATACGGGTAACTGATTCTACGGATTTAGTAGAATCGTATGCTACCGGTTCTTCGAGATTTCTTTTTGCCAGTACGAGGTTCCAGAACCAGTTTGATTTTTTCTCATTATACTTCTGGTTATAGAGCCATACTTTTATGCGGGTGGTCAGTAATTTTTTGTTGGGTTGCTGTGTCATCAGCGATTTAGAGGAGAGGGAGCTGCGGAGGTCCTGTTTTTCGGCGCTGAGTATTTCTCCTTGTACATCCACTTTACTATTGGTGTAGAGTGTTTGATCTTTCTGGAGGTATTTTGTATTGGAGCATGCTGCCAACGTGAATATTACCGCTAATAGCAGCCATTTTTTCAGCAGTAAAATTCTGGATTTGGGAAGCAGCTGCATCACGGGTGAAAACGTTATTAGTAGTGTTAAAAGCCATGCTGAACAAACCAGGAACCATGCCGCTACTTGGCTGATTAAAAGAAAACGTGTAGGTTTGGTCCCATGTTGTCAAAGGCGCAAATTAAATATATTCAATCATTACAGCACAAAAAAAACAGGCAAAAATCCAGCCAGTATGTAGCCGAGGGTGATAAGATCGTACAGGAGCTGCTACAGGCGGGCATGCCCGTGAAAGGAGTATTTGCAACAGCCGATTGGCTGGAGCAGCATACTGCGTTGCTGGATAGGTTGCCTGCGGGTGCAGTAGTAACAGTGGATATAGCGGTACTGAAACAATTGTCGTCGCTCACTACGCCTAACAGGGCTATGGCTTTACTGGACATGCCTGCACCGGTTGATCCTTTGCCGGCAGCCGGCACGGTAGTGCTGGCGCTGGAAGCCATACAGGACCCGGGTAATATGGGTACACTGATTCGTATTGCCGACTGGTTTGGCATTACGCAGATTATTTGTTCCCCTGATTGCGTGGATGTATATAATCCTAAAACAATTCAGGCTACCATGGGTAGCATCATACGGGTACGTATAGCCGAGTACGATATCCGGGAATTATTACAACAAACTTCCCTGCCTTCTTACGCAGCAACTTTACATGGTCAGAACATCGCTGATTTTCGGGTCATGAAAGAAGGGGTTATCCTGATTGGTAATGAAGGAAGGGGATTAACGGAAGAAGTGATTCGCCTGGCTACCCACCGGATCACCATCCCCCGCCTCGGCGGTGCTGAATCATTGAATGCTGCAGTAGCAGCAGGTATTATCTGTGGCCGCCTGCTTATTTAATCTGTCATGATACCCCGCATCTGTTTTATTACCTTGTTATTATTAATGGCGGCTTGTCATCAGCCTACGCATCGTGGGAAAGTAACGCCTGCCTTTTATTACTGGAAACAAACCTGGACGGGCAACCCCCAGGAGCAGCGATATGTTGACCAGCTGCCGGCAAAGCGTTTATACATTAAATTGTTTGATGTAGACCTCGATGAGGTGACCAAAGCCCCGGTACCAATAGCTATTTTCAGGAAAACAGCGCCCTTACCGGCGAATGTGGATATCGTTCCCGTGGTATTCCTGATGAATGAAGTATGGGTAAAGGCGGACAGTACACTGGCCGGCAATGTGGCCAGGTTAATAGCCGGGCTATGCGACAGCATCCCGGGAGCGAGGATTCCGGAAATACAGCTGGACTGCGACTGGACCCAGGGCACCCGCGATGCCTATTTCTCTTTTATCAGGCAAATCAAACAAACACCTTTCTTCCGGCAGCGACGTATTTCCGCCACCATCCGTATGTATCAGGTGAAATATACTACCCGTGCCGGTATTCCGCCGGTAGATAAGGGCTTGCTGATGTGCTATAATATGGGAGATCTGCGTAAACCCGGCACGCATAACTCTATCCTTGACCCGGAAGTAATGGACTCCTATCTGGGAGATAGCAGGGTGACGGAATATCCCTTACCTTTGGATATCGCATTACCGCTTTTCGAATGGAGTGTTTTATTCCGCCGTGATGTTGGGTATGCAGGAATTTTAAGGAATGTTGGCGCACCGGAATTGAGAAATGCAAAGCTTTTTGCCCCAGGCCCCTCTAACCTATACACGGTACTGCAAGACACCATACTGAATGGCTATCCGCTCACGAAAGGAAGTGTTATCCGAAGGGAAACCAGCGACCCGGCCGCATTGACGGCAGCGGCTAAACTGGTGGCCAAACAACTGCAAACAAAAGATCCTTTTATTATATTTTATCATCTTGACTCGTTGACGCTTGAAAAATATCCATTGAATGAACTACAAGAAATTATCCGCCTTTTTAATTAGCTTTTTTGCTGTTTTTTTCGGGAATGTGATCTACACGTTGTCGTGTGGCCCCGATCCAGACCCTTACGATTATTACATTTCCTTCTTTAGCCCACTGACGAAAGGCGGAGGCTATGAGCCATTTTATTATACCTCGATGTCGCAGTTTTATGCGGACCCTACGCCTTCAGAAGAAACGGCGAATGTGGCCGACTGGCAAAACTATACCGGCAGTAAGGTAACGGAGAAGGATATACGTGAATGCATTTATACCTATACCGCCGAGCAATTGTCGGCCATTGCTACCGGCAACAACTCATTACCGGATAGTGTGAAGCAGAATAGCTTTGCACAGTTTTTATTGAAAGATAAAAACCAGGAAGCAGCGCAATACTTATCATTTGCTAAAACCTGTGAACCTGCTGTGATCAATGCCGACCCATGGTCTGTGCCAGAGCGGAATAATATTCTACTGGGTAATCTGTACAAAACCGGAGAAGAGTTGCTGAATAAAGCAAAAGATAAGGATATACGCGACAGATATGCCTTTCAGCTGATTCGTCTGAAACACTACCGCAAAGATTATCACGATGCCATTACCGCTTTTGATCATTTTTTTGAAGGAAAGGAATTGTCTTCCCTTGTATATTTCAAAGCATTGGCGTTGAAAGCCGGTGCCCTGCTACGTTTGAAAGATTCCGTACAAAGTGCCTATATATTTTCACGTGTGTTTGAGAAAGCGCCTTCCTTGCGCATTTCCTGCTTTACCAGCCTGATGTGGTGCAATACTACCCGAAAGCAGGTGTATCCGCTGTGTAAGGATAACCACGAAAAGGCAATGGTAGCAGCGGTTTACGGCTTTGCCAACAGCGAACCGGATGTTGACGCCTTAAGGCAGGTATACGCCCTGGACCCGGCTTCTCCCGCTTTAAATATATTACTGGCCAGGGAAATCAATAAAATGGAAAGTGACTATCTGAGTCCTACCCTGGAAGAAGCGCAGCCGGGATACGTAAGCTACCGTAGCTCTTCTGCTGAAGAGAAAAAAGCGTTAATCACCCGCACAAATGCACTGCAAACCGTGGTGGATAGCCTCGTGAGTAAGGGCCAGTTAAAAGATATGGACCTGTGGCGGGTATCATCTGCCTATATTTCCTATATCCGCAGAGATTATCCGGCAGCACAAGCGAAGTTAGCCGAAGTAAAAACCAAAGATCCCGCAGTGAAAGATCAATGGGAAATAGTGCGTCTGCTGGTGAATATTAATCAACAGAAGGTTATTGACAATGCCTTTGAATCCAGCCTGCTGGCCTCTTTGAAATGGCTGGACAGCAAAACGCCGCAAAATCCTAAAACGAATGAATGGTGGACCGGTACAGATAAATCCTATATTTTCCGGAAAACATATCGCAATCTGTTATTCGCAGTACTGGCGCCGCGCTACCATCAGCAAGGCGATCAGGTGAAAGAAGTGCTGGTAAGAGGACGTTGCGATTCTCTGTATATGAATGGCTGGGGTGTTTCCGGTCAAACAGCGATTGGTCAGGTAACGGATGATATGAAGTCGGCCGACCTGCTTAAACTCAACGATTTCCTGCATCAACCAACGAAAACGCCGTATGAAACTTACCTGGCGGGCTTCTTCCCAAAATCACTGAATATGAATAAAGTGATTGGAGAAAGCTATATGCGGGTACATGATTTTGCTAATGCGCGCGACTGGTTCAAAAAAGTACCTGCAGCAGTACAGGCTGTTTCCTATCAGGTATTTCGTGAGCAACTGCAGGATTTTGGAGAAGACACTGCCAGGGCTGGTTTCAACAAACCAATTACCCAGCAACAGTTTTGCGAACGCATGGTGCAGTTAGAAGAAAAAATGAAAACCGCTCCGGTACCTTCCAATGTTTACTACGAGTATGCGTCCGGGTTATTCAGCATTTCTTACTATGGCAAAACCTGGTATTTCGTAAAAGATTATCGTCCCTCTACGCTCTGGTACGAATCCAAATGTGACAAAGATCCGTTTGAAAAGCAGTATTTCGGATGCTATAACGCAGAAAGCTATTATTTAAAAGCAGCGCAAGCCAGCACCGACAGGGAATACAGGGCCAGATGCGCGTTTATGGCTGCCCGTTGTTCTCAGAAACATACCGCTGAAAATACGGATCACGACAAATACGTTACTGCGTTGATACGTAACCGTTATTTTCCTTTATTGAAAGATAATTTTGGCCAGACGAAGTTCTATCAGCAAGTATACAATCAGTGCAGTTACCTGCGCGATTATGTAAAAGTTACCCGTAAGAAATAATTACTTGAACTGAATAGCCTTAACAGGCGTGATGCGTTTTATGATAAGTGAAGGTAGCAGCAAAATCAAAGTACAAATGAGGAAGGTGCCAATGTTGATCAACAGGATATCTACCCAATGTATAGAGATCGCTGCTACCGACATGTAATAAGATTCTTCCGGTAATTTAAATATGCCGGTGCTCTGTTGCAGGAAAGCAATGCCCAGTCCGAAGAAGTCGCCAATCAGAATACCCAGCAAGATGATGTAGGCGGCCTGGAAAATAAACACCTTTTGAATATCCCAGTTGCGCATCCCCAGTGCTTTGGTAATGCCCACCATGTTGGTACGTTCGAGTATCAGGATGAGTATAGCCGTAATCATGTTAATGATAGCCACTATCGTCATAATGATAATGATGATTAATTCGTTTTGGTTTTGTAGTTGCAGCCAGTCGAATATATTGGGATAGATGTCTCTGACAGTGCGGGTAAACAACTCTTCCGGTAACAGGTTATGGTATAAATAGATGGCCGTAGAATCCATGTTATGGTAGTTGTTCAGCGTTATTTCGTAACCACCTACCTGTGTGGGTTCCCAGTCGTTGAGCTTACGCACCAGGTTCAGGTCACCGATCACGTATGTTTTATCATATTCTTCGATACCGGTTTTATAGATACCCGTTACCGTTAGTTTGCGGGCACGGGGAGGTAATCCGCCGCCCTGAATAAAGTATATGATCGCTTTATCATTTACTTTCAGCTGCAGTTCTCTGGCCATGTACTCGGAAATCATAATTTCCGGTGAGTAAGCTGAATCATTGAACTGTAGCAGTTGACCTGATTGCAGGAAACGCTTTAACTGTGGCCAGTCGTAGCTTTTATCTACTCCTTTAAAGATAATGCCGTCTATTTCTTTTTCTGATTTGACGATGGCCGACTTGGTAGCATAGCTACTAACGGTTTTGATGCCGGGGGCCAGTTTTATGCTGTCTATCAGGCTATTTCTTCCGGTAAAGGGGATTTCTTCTGTAAGAGGACCCGCATTGGGTTGGTATTGGTTAACATGAATATGTCCCCAGAAGCTGAATATTTTTTCCTGGATTACCTGTTGAAAGCCGTTTACCAATGCTGTAGCCAGTATCATTACCGCAACGCTGATCGCCGTAGCGGCAACTGCAATATTGATAATGAATTTGGAAAAAGTAGATCCCTTATTGAAAGCGATTCTTTTAGCAATAAAAAATGATAAACGCATGGGACAAATATATACGGAAAAGCCGAAAGCATAAAGCCGAAAGCAAAAAGCCATTGAAGCAGATGATTATATGGGATATCATGTGCTGTAGTTATTCGCTTCAGTGGCTTTTTGCTTTCGGCTAATTGTAGTAACTTCAACATTATCAAACTCCTGATATGCGTATAGCAGCATTTTTTTTAATAGCCATTACTGTTTGTTTGTTGAGTGAAAAGATGGCGGCACAGGTAGGTGCTATTACCCCAGACCATGTGTATTACAACAATATCAGATCGGTAAAATTTAACCAGGCAGGTGATCCGCTAAGTATGCCGATGTATACTATTGGCGGCGGAGATAAGTTGGTATTGTCTTTTGACGATATGGACAATGATGTGAAAAACTATTACTATTCCTTTGTGCTTTGTAATGCTGACTGGACACCTGCGCAGGTGAATCAGCTCGATTATCTGCGAGGTTTTTCGGAAACGAGGATCATGAATTATAAAATGTCCAGTGTGGCCCTGGAGCGTTATACGCACTACACGGTGCAGCTGCCGGGTACCAACAGTTACCCCGTGAAGTCAGGGAATTATGTGCTGAAAGTATACCTGGATAGTGATACCTCGCAGCTGGCATTTACCCGCAGGATGTATGTAGTAGAGAATAAGGCAGGTATTTCAGGTTTTATTCAGCAACCTATTGCGCCTAAATTATTCCGTACGTTTCAGAAGATTAACTTCGAAGTAAATACAGCGTCGCTTAATATCCAGAATCCGTTTGATCAGATTAAGGTAGTCGTGTTACAAAATTATCGTTGGGACAACGCTCTTATTGGACTTAAACCACAATTTATCAACGGTAGTGTATTAAAGTATAATGCGGAACAGGATTGCGTGATGCCGGCAGGAAAGGAATACCGGTGGATAGACTTGCGCAGTTTCCGCCTGCAAACGGAGCGGGTGCAGCGATCGGAATATCATAGCAGTAGTACCGATGTATTTGCAGTACCTGATGTGGAACGCGCTGATAAAATATACCAGTTCATTAAAGATATCAATGGGCGGTACTATCTGGCCACGCTGGATGATTATGATCCTAATTTTGAAGGAGATTATGCATCTGTGCATTTCTCTTTTGTGTCGCCTGAACCCTATGCCGGATACGATATGTACCTGTTTGGAGAGTTTACCAATTACGAGTGTAACAATACCAACAAGTTAACTTACAATGGCGCTACCCGCGCTTATGAAGGCACTTTCCTGTTGAAGCAGGGCTACTACAATTATATTTATGGATTGGTAGATAAAACCCAACCTAACCCTAAATTTGATACCTCACTGACGGAGGGCGATTGGTGGGAAACGGAGAACAACTATACCATCTTGCTGTACTATCGGGCGTTGGGTGGAAGGTCTGATGAGTTAGTATCTTCTATTACGTTGAACTCTATCTTAAACAGGAAATAGGGAGAAAAGCGAATAAAAATAAAGGGAGATGAGGTACTCATCTCCCTTTATTTTTATATAGTTAATTGATGCTCTGCCTAAGTTTTACGATGTTGGCAGCACCACGTTTTATAATGATGCGGGTACCTCTTTCATAAGTAAAGTAGCGGTAAAACCAGTTAATGAATACCACCAGTTTATTTCTGAATCCGAGTAAGCTCATGAGGTGTACCACCATCCAAACCAGCCATGCCGGATAACCGCTCATGCGAATGCCGGCAATTTCCGCTACGGCCCTGTTACGGCCAATGGTGGCCATACTGCCCAGGTCTTTATAGGTAAAGCCTTTCATGGGTTTGTTAGCCAGTGAGAGGCGAAGGTTATGAGCCAGATTTTTACCTTGTTGTATGGCTACCTGCGCTACCATTGGATATCCTTTAGGGTAGCGGGGATCATTGGTCATTTGCGCCAGATCACCGATCGCGTATACATTGGTCAGGCTTTTTATCTGATTCAGTTCATTCACAATAATGCGGCCATTGGGAAGTATGATATCCGGTGGAATACCTTTTACAGGAATGCCTTTTACGCCGGCAGACCATAGGAGGGATTGCGTTTGTATCATTTCGCCGGTGCTGAGGGTAACGGTTTTGCCGTCATATTCTTTTACGCCGGTGTTGGTCATTACGCGAACGCCTAAGTCCTGTAAGGCTGCCAGTGTTTTCTGAGAAGTAGTTTCACTGAAAGAGGCCAGTAATTTGGGACCGGCTTCAATGAGGTATACATTCATCAACGATTGCGGTAAAGTGGGATAATCTTTAGGCATGATGTACTTGCGCAATTCTGCGAAAGCGCCCGCCAGTTCTACGCCGGTAGGGCCACCACCTACCATGACGAAATTGAGTTTGGGTTTGATATCTTCCGGGTTCTGGAGCAGCAGGCTTTCTTCAAACTGTTTTACTACATAGTTTCTGATTTGCACGGCTTCAATCAGTGATTTCATGCCGATGGCATTTTCTTCTATGTCTTTATTGCCGAAGAAGTTGGTATTGCTGCCGGTAGCGAAAACGAGGTAGTCGTAATGAATTTCACCGATACCTGTTTCCAGTATATTGTCTGATGTTCGTAGGCCGGTTACTTCCGCCATGCGGAATACCAGGTTTTTTTGTTTCCGGAATATGCCGCGGAGTGGAAACGCGATGCTATCTGGTTCCAGGCCGGCAGTAGATACCTGGTATAGCAGGGGTTGAAAAAGGTGATAATTATTCCTGTCTAATAGTACAACCTGTACGGGCACATGTTTCAATGCTTTGGCCAGGTTGACGCCTCCGAATCCGCCGCCTACAATTACTACGCGGGGTAGTCTGCTGTCCGGTATGTTGGGCTGAATCATAATTCATCAGTTTATATGGTGCAGAAATTTTGATGATATCGAATAGTATGTCATTGGGCCTCAAATGGCATACCAGTGCTAATTTTTATCAAAGTTACTAAACTTTCAGAAAAAAATGAAAGTTATAATGGTTTTGTTTTATTTTTTAGGGAGATGAATACCTTGTTTTTATTTTTTGGGAAGATAAAAAAGAAGGAGAGCGAAGATGGGCGCTGTTTTGCGCGTTCTTAGCTCTCCTTGTTATTCGTGAAGAAAGTTTATTTACTGCAGGAAAAATTTAAAAATAAAAGCGGCGGCGGCGGCACCTGACAGTGGGCCGAGGATGGGAATCCAGGCATAGCTCCAGTCGCTGTCGCGTTTTCCGGGAATAGGAAGGAGGAAGTGCATTAACCGGGGACCAAAGTCGCGGGCGGGGTTGATGGCGTAGCCTGTAGGTCCGCCGAGTGATAAGCCAATGGCCAGTACCACGAGGGCTACCGGCAGGGCATCCAGCGAGCCGATGCCGGCAGTAGGGCCGGTAATGAAGCAAATAGCCAGTATAAATACCATGGTGGCCAGGAACTCGGTCAGGAAGTTGTATTTGTTGCTGCGTATGGCAGGAATGGTGCAAAACACGCCCAGCTTGGTATTGGCGTCGGGAGTTTCATCGAAATGCTGTTTATAACAAAGCCATACGATGAGCGCGCCCAACATAGCGCCGGCCACTTGTGCCGCTACATATCCGGGTACCAGCTCCCAGGCAAATTTTCCCTGTAATGCCTGTGCAAAAGTAACCGCAGGATTCAGGTGGGCGCCGCTGTATTTTGCTGTGGCATATACGCCCACAAATACAGCCATGGCCCATCCCATGGTGATGACCATCCAGCCACCGAGATTGCCTTTGGATTTATTTAGTATAACGCTTGCGACTACACCGTCTCCCAGCACAATAAGAAATGCGGTTCCAAGAACCTCCGCTAAATAAGGTGACATAAGTTGTGTGAAATATTAGGTAGATAAATTATTCTTCAGTCCATGCCTGTGCTGCTCTGATAGCGCGTTTCCAGTCTTTACATAATCTTTGGCTCTCTGCCATTTCCATAGAAGCGTCGAAGGTGGCATCTATTTTCCATTGTTGCGCAATGGTTTCGATGCTATCCCAGTAGCCTACGGCGAGGCCGGCGAGATAAGCGGCGCCGAGTGCGGTGGTTTCAGTAATGGTAGGACGTACTACCCGGAGATGGGTGATGTCTGCCTGAAACTGCATGAGCATATTGTTTTTGGTAGCGCCGCCATCTACGCGTATTTCGGTGATGGGCATGCCGGCATCGGCTTCCATCGCTTTCAGCACATCCATGGTTTGGAAGGCAATGCTATCGAGCGCAGCACGGGCAATGTGGGCGGCAGTGGAGCCTCTGGTTAATCCTACCATGGTACCGCGTGCATGTTGATTCCAGTAGGGGGCGCCTAATCCGGCGAATGCAGGTACCAGGTATACGCCGTCGCTGTGAGGCACCGTAGCGGCGAGTTTTTCCACATCAGCGGAGTGACGGATAATACCCAGTCCATCGCGGAGCCATTGTACCACGGCGCCACCGATAAATATGCTGCCTTCCAGTGCGTAGCTGGTTTTGCCATTAATTTGCCAGGCTACGGTAGTGAGCAAATTATTTTTAGAGGGGATGGGCTTGTCGCCGGTATTTAATACGAGGAAACAGCCGGTGCCATAGGTATTTTTGATCATACCGGGTTGGGTACATAGCTGCCCGAAAAGTGCGGCCTGCTGATCACCGGCAATACCGGCAATCGGAATGCGATAGGGGGTGAGCACGGCTTCTGAATAGCCATATACTTCGCTGGATTGTTTTACTTCCGGTAACATGGAAGCGGGGATATCAAAGAGTGCGAGTAATTCGGTGTCCCATTTCATGTCGTGGATATTAAACAACAAGGTGCGGGAAGCATTACTCACATCTGTGATATGGAGCTGTCCTTTGGAGAAGTTCCAGGCCAGCCAGCTATCTACAGTACCGAATGCCAGTTCGCCATTTTCCGCACGTTTGCGGGCGTCGGGGATATTGTCTAATATCCATTTTACTTTGGTGCCGGAGAAATAGGCGTCGAGGCGAAGGCCTGTTTTATCTTTAACGAATTGTTCTTTTCCTGCTTTGATAAGTGAGTCGCAATAGGCGGCGGTGCGGCGATCCTGCCATACGATGGCGTTATGGATTGGTTTGCCGGTTTTTCTATCCCATACGATGGTGGTTTCGCGTTGATTGGTGATACCCATGGCGGCGATGTCTTCTCCGCTTACTCTTGCTTTGAGGATGGCTTCAGCTGCCACACTGGCCTGGGAAGTCCATATTTCCATCGCGTCGTGTTCTACCCATCCGGGCTGTGGAAATATTTGTTTGAATTCTTTTTGGGCTACTGCTTTGATGCTGCCATCGTGATCAAAGATGATGGCGCGTGAACTGGTAGTCCCCTGATCCAGCGAAAGGATATATTTTCCCATTAGGTTTTCAGTTTATTGTGGGTATGCGTGGATATTATCTTTGAATTTAACTAAATTCTTTAATAAAATGTTTTCCCGCAGGGAGCGGGTTTGCAAAAAAAATCCCCGGCGCAATTACTGCACCGGGGATACACCATCTAAAAAAATATCTGATAATTACATTTTCTTTGCGTCTTCGAGGAATTTCGCCAGACCGATATCCGTTAATGGGTGCTTTAGCAGGCCCAGGATAGAGTCTAACGGGCAAGTACATACGTCAGCACCAACTTCTGCACATTTCACGATGTGGAGTGCGCTACGGATAGAGGCTGCGAGGATTTCAGTTTTGTAACCCTGTAAGCTGTAGATCTGTGCAATTTGTGCAATCAGTTCAACACCATCCCAGTTGGTATCATCAATACGACCAATGAACGGAGATACATAAGCAGCACCTGCTTTCGCAGCCAGGATCGCCTGACCTGCAGAAAATACGAGGGTACAGTTTGTTCTGATACCGTTATCAGTAAACCATTTGATGGCTTTTACCCCGTCTTTAATCATTGGTACTTTCACCACGATGTTGGGGTGAATAGCGGCCAATTTCTTACCTTCTTCAATTATAGATTTGAAATCAGTGGAAAGCACTTCTGCACTCACATCACCATCTACTATTTCGCAGATATCTTCGTAATGTTTAATGATCGCTGCTTCACCTTTAATACCTTCTTTTGCCATCAGGGATGGGTTGGTAGTTACACCATCAAGAACGCCAAGGTCATGAGCTTCCTGTATTTGCGCCAGATTAGCTGTATCAATAAAGAATTTCATACTATGATAAATTAGTTGTCAGGAAATGAACCTTTTGTGGAAGATGCTGTCATTAGTGAAAGAGGTGGAGAAAATAGCAACCAGATACTATTGACGAGCAACTAATGACAATAAAAAAAGAAAAAAAAAGGCAAGTTACTTATATCGCACCGCTACAACCACCTACCCTTGCTACATTCCTGTCCTGGGGGAGTTCAGTAGGAGCTGGTCGTATAAGACTTGCCGGTTGCAAAGGTAATATAATGTGTTGAATCTCCAAATATTAGCTGAAAAAAAATTGAAGTTTTTTTTCAATCCGTATTTCTACGCATTCTTTGCATGTTAATAATGTAGTAACTATGTATATAGCGGGAAAATATATATATTTGGGTAACGAACCTCTGTTCACTGTTTAAACACTATTAAATTTAACCTCTTATGCAAATTCTTCAAGCAAATCCTTATGAAGGAAGTAGCGCCATGGGCGCAATGTTCGGTGGTACTTTCTTAGTTTTCTGGCTCGTAATAATGGTATTCTTTATTATCTGTGGCTGGAAGATCTTTGAAAAAGCTGGTGAGGAAGGATGGAAATCCATTATTCCTATTTATAGCAACATCATACAGCTTAAAATTGTAGGTAAGCCATGGTGGTGGATTTTCCTGTTATGTATTCCTATTGTCAACATCGTGATTGCCATCATGCTGGTGAATCTGCTAGCTAAAAGCTTCGGTAAAGATATTGGATTCACCCTGGGATTATTATTCCTGGGCATTGTCTTTTATCCAATTCTCGCATTCGACCGTACTATCACGTATAAAGGTCCGGCAGGTGATCCTACCCGTTTCAACAACGTCAACGATGATTTAAATTCGATCGGTAAAACTATCTAATCGATAAACAAATAATTAAAAAGGCGGCCTGCATGGGCCGCCTTTTTAGTTTCTGGTAGTATAATAGTTGTAATCGTTCAATACCGTTTCCAGGAAGTGGGTGTGCGACATATCACTGTCAATATGCAATACATCTTTTACCCGATAAGCCACCCGGGCAGCGAGTTCATCGTCTTTTGCCATTAACGCACGATCCAGCAACTCCTTCACTTTGTTCATATCCCTGTCGGATAATTTCATGATCTGCGGGAAATGTGGTTTATAATCACTGTGGGAAAGATCCCGGAAAATAGTTTCTTCAATGCTACCTTTTCGCTTGGTGCTGATAACGATGGTACCTGCAATCAAATCTCCCAAACGCTGACTGTATGGGGTTCTTACAATAGAAATGATAGGGACCAGTATGGGGATTATTGCCATAAAATAGAGGGGTGTTTCAATCAGCCGGAAAATCCATCTTATCAGGTGCTGGCTAACACTGGGCGCATTCCCCATCATACTTACTACTCTTATATGCAACAGCTTTTTCCCCGGTGTAGATCCCTGCATGGGAATTTCCATCATCGGGAAATAGAACATGACAGGAAGAAATACCAGGAATATATAGACAATGATATCGGCATCCATGCTCAGATGGAACGCATCCAGCGCAGCCTGCATGGCAAAAATATACGCCACGCGTATAGCAAAATCAATTAACCAGGCCAGAAAACGCTTGACAATATCAGCCGACTCAAATTCGAGATCTATATTAAAAGAAGTTGGTATTTTTATATCTGCCATACTCAAATTTACATATTTGTTTATATATTGTTAAACGATTTAGTAAGTTTGCTGGTATTCCCCCATTAGTAACCCATTACTGTAGTGTAGGTAATATCTGTATTTAAAAGGGAAAGAAGAACTCATTATGAGAGAATCGCTGTTTATCAAAAAGAATTTGTCCCGCTGGAAACAATACCAGGAGGAGCCCACAGATGACCCTGATGAAATGGCGGAAAGATTTGTATCAGTATTGGATGATCTGTCTTACGCTAAAACATTTTATAGCTTTAGTAAGGTAACCCGCTATATCAATGGGCTGGCTGCTGGTATCTATCACCGTATTTATCAGAATCGTAAGGAAGAGGTAGGCCGTTTTCAGCTMTTTTTCAAATACGAATTACCATTACTGTTTCGCAGATATCATCGCCTGCTACTGTTTACGTTGTCCATTTTCGTCCTGTTCTGCGCCATCGGCGTTTTCTCTTCTGCCCATGATGAAACCTTCGTGCGTGGTGTATTGGGAGATGAATATGTGAATATGACGGAACGGAATATAGCCGCCGGTGACCCTTTTGGCGTGTATAAGGATAACAACCCGGTATTAATGTTTTTCCGTATCGCCATCAACAATATACAGGTGTCATTCCTGTGCTATGTAGGAGGTATCCTCTTCGGCGCAGGTACCTTATACCTGCTGGTGCGTAATGGCGTGATGCTGGGCGTTTTTCAGTACCTGTTTTTTACACATGGACTGGGCTGGAAGTCCATACTGGTCATCTGGATACATGGTACCCTGGAAATTTCGAGTATTGTTATTGCTGCCTGCGCCGGCATACTTTTGGGGAAAAGTATACTTTTCCCCGGCACCCGTAAACGGATTGACTCTCTTCGCAAAGGAGCCAAAGATGGTATTAAGATCATGGTCACCCTGATACCGGTTTTTATTGTGGCCGCTTTTCTGGAAAGCTTTGTTACCAGACATACAGGGATGCCGGTGGTATTAAGTCTTTTTATCTTGTTGTCGTCATTGAGTTTTATACTGGGCTACTTTGTTTTTTATCCCATCTATCTGCATAAAAAAGGATATCGTTTAAGTGCGGAAGGGAAAGTCATGATCCCATTTACCCTTTCAAAGCAGTAACATGATAAAATATTTTTGGATAAAGAGCGCTGTACTGTTGTTGCTTTGTTTGCTTCCATTAAAAAATATAGCGCAAACAGCGTCGGCTGATTTGCCCGATAGCACTGTCACTGAGCAAATAGATAGTGCATCTGTGGCAGCGGGCGGAGAGGAGGAAGAGGATTATCAGGAGTATGCACCTTATCACCAAATGCGCCATGTACCTGACTCATTGGTCAACGCACTGAAAGCCAATAAAAAATTACAGTACCAGACTATCAAGGATACCTCTTCGGAAAAATTTCGCTGGCTGGACAGATTTTTCGATCTCCTGGCAAAGTCTTTCGGAACGCTTCGCTATGTGTTGATGGCATTAGTGCTGGCTGGATTAGGTTTCCTGGTATACCGGTATATGAAAGCCAATGGCATGACCTTGTTTCGTAAGCCGGCGCTCATTGACGGTCTGACAGAAATACAAACAGAAGAACTGCACAGCGGGGAAGAATATGAAGAGAAAATTAAATCAGCTATTGCAACGGGAGATACCCGGCAGGCCATACGCTGGTGGTATCTCTATACACTCTTTCAGCTGGCCGCTAAACAAATGATTGTAGCCGGCAGGGAGAAAACCAACAATGATTACCTGCGTAGTATGCGTAGTTCTCCTTACTATAAAAAGTTTGCAGCACTCACGCTGGATTATGAATATAGCTGGTATGGCGGATTTGAGGTAAGTGAAGACAGTTTCAGGAATATCAACCAGGAATTCCGGGATTTTAATAACGCAATAGGAAAAGCTTCGTGAATACTAGACCCATTTATATCATCGGATCGGTAGTGCTGGTACTGGTATTACTGATGGCCATTGTTGGCAACCTCGGTATTAACCGGGAAGAGCAAAGCAACAAGATGAGCTGGTCTTCTTTTTCCAGTAAGGATAAGAAAGCCGGAGGGGCTTATGCTGCCTTTAAAATGCTGCCGGAGTTATTTTCCAAATATTCCATACAGGTAGTGACCAAGCCATTTGCGCGCACTTATGAAAAAGATCCTGAGCTGAAAAAGCCCGGGAATAGCTATATTTTGGTGGCAGACCAAATGTATACAACTGAAAAAGATGTGGATGCCATGCTGGAATATGTGTCTGGTGGAAATGATCTGTTTATTGCTGTCAACAATCCCGATCCCTATCTTGCCAAACAACTCAATTTCAAAACAACCTGGGGAGGCAACCATCAAGACTTCAAAGAACGGGTGGCACAATACTATCAGGATTCTATTGCGCCAATAGATACCAGCTTCGCGTATGAAGGCATGATCAGTGGCAGCAGCTTCTCGTCTGTAGATACTACCACCACGACTATTTTAGGTAGTAACGGGCAGCACAAACCTAACTTTATCCGCATTGCCTACAGCCACGGATATGTTTATCTGTTGCTGAACCCTTATACCTTTACCAACTATTTTGTATTACATAAGAAGAATGTGGCGGCCCTGGAAACACAGATATCTTATTTGCGGGATCTCGCCGGCAGTGTATATTGGGATGATTTTTACAACGCACAACACAGCGCACAGTCAGGCGATTTCAGTGAATGGCAGGTGCTGATGCGGTATCCGTCTATGCGATGGGCATTTTTTCTGGGCCTCGCTTTGCTGCTGCTGTATGTGATATTTGAAAGTAAACGCCGGCAGCGGATCATCCCGGATAAACCAGTGTTTAACAATACATCTGTGGAGTTTGTAGGCGCTATCGGGCAGCTGTATTATCAGCAACACAATAACGATAACCTGGCGCATAAAATGATCCTGCACTTGCTGGAGTATATACGTACCCGTTATTATCTTAATACCAATATACTCAATGAGGAATTTGTAGCTGCTTTATCGCGTAAATCCGCCATGCCGGAGGCTGATATCAGAACACTGTTACAAATGATGCATCACATACAGATCGAAGGAAATATAAGTGATGATTACCTGAGAGAATTTTATAAACGCATTCAACTATTTTATTTAAACACGAAATAAATAATGGATACCAATACATTTCAACCCAGAACTGATTTTTCTGCTTTACACGAAGGGGTAGAAGCCATCAGAGAGCAAATAGGAAAAGTAATTGTAGGGCAGCATCAGATGGTAGACCTGCTGATTACAGGCTTACTGACGCAGGGGCATGTACTGATAGAAGGTGTTCCTGGTGTGGCCAAAACATTGACCGCTAAACTGCTGGCTCAATGTGTGGACGCTGACTTCAGCCGTATCCAGTTCACCCCGGATCTGATGCCTGCGGATGTATTGGGTACTTCCGTATTTAATCCGCAAACAAGAACGTTCGAATATAAGAAAGGACCTATTTTCAGCAACCTGGTATTGATTGATGAAATTAACCGGGCACCGGCTAAAACACAATCTGCCCTCTTTGAGGTGATGGAAGAAAGACAGATTACCAATGACGGTACTACCTGGTCGCTCGACCGCCCGTTTATGGTGATTGCCACCCAAAACCCCATTGAACAGGAAGGTACTTACCGCCTGCCGGAAGCACAGCTGGACCGGTTCCTTTTTAAAATAGAAGTAAAATATCCTGACCTGCAGGAAGAAGTAGCCGTATTGCGCAGCATTCATCATTTTAATGGAGAAACAGATCTCACCAAAATGATCAGCAAGGTGGTAACTACCGCACAGATTATTGCGTATCAGCAACAGGTAAGGCAAGTAGTAGTAGACGATAAATTGTTCCACTATATCGCGGCGATTGTGAATGAAACACGTATGAATTCATCGCTGTACCTGGGAGCTTCCCCACGCGCCTCTATTGCTATTATGAACTGTGCCAAAGCTACTGCTGCTATGAGGAACAGGGATTTCGTTATTCCTGACGACGTAGTAGAAATGGTGCCACATGTATTGCGTCACCGCATCATCCTGACGCCTGAAAAAGAAATGGAAGGCATTAAGACGGATGATGTGATTGCACAGATTGTTAAGATGGTAGAAGTACCGAGATAGCCGCCAGCTAAAAGCTAAGAGAATATGTCCGCAACTGTAAAGAATAATTTATACCAGATACTTTTTTTTACCAACAGGCTTTATCTCCTGCTGGGATTGAATAGCCTGTTGTTTGTATTGGCATTCTTTTTCCCTGGCCTGTACAATGTGGCCATCGTGGTGTTCATTGTGTTGATGGCGTTGGTGCTGATGGATATAGTATTATTGATCCTGCGGCCATCAGATATAGTTTCGCTGGAGCGCAAAGCCAGTAACCGTTTTAGTAATGGAGATGATAATGAAGTATTGCTGGATTTTTATAACCGCTATCCTTTTCCGGTATTTGTAAATATCATAGATGAATTGCCTTTTCAGTTCCAGGAACGAAACTTCCTGTTGAAAGCCAAAGTAGGACCGGGTACCTCACATGTTTTCCGGTATGTACTTCGTCCGGTTGAAAGAGGCGGCTATCATTTTGGTTATAGTAATGTATTTGTGAAAAGTGCGCTGGGGATTATCAGTCGCCGTTTTGTGTTTAATAATGAGCAGGCCATCAGCGTGTACCCCAGCTTTCACCAGTTACGCCATTTTGAATTATACTCCTACATGAACCGGCTGAACGAGATAGGTGTGCATAAGCGCCGTGTTATTGGTCATAGTATGGAGTTTGATCACATTAAGCCTTATACCAAGGGCGATGATGTGCGCATGTTAAACTGGAAGGCATCTGCCCGTACCGGTAATCTGATGGTGAATAATTATGTGGAAGAAAGATCTCAGCAGGTGTATTCTATCATCGATAAAGGGCGTACTATGAAGATGCCGTTTAATGGATTGTCGTTGCTGGACTATGCCATTAATGCATCGCTGGTATTCAGTAATGTAGCCATTAACAAAGGGGATAAAGCAGGATTGGTCACCTTTACGGAGAATAAAGTAGAAGTGTTACCGGCAAGTAATAAAAAGATCCAGGTAAACAAAATCCTGGAGATGCTTTATGGGCAGGAAACGCAGTGGCAGGAAAGTGATTATGAAGCGTTGAGTGTACAATTGCGTAGCAGCGTATCTACCCGGTCGTTGCTGATGGTGTATACCAACTTTGAGTCGATGTCCAGTTTACAGCGGCAATTACCTTTTCTGCGTCGTTTGGCGCGTTATCACCTGTTGCTGGTGGTATTTTTCGAGAATACGGAGCTAAAGAAAATCACGGAGCAGCCGGCGCACGACATAGAAGGAATTTACAAACAAACGATCGCACAAAAATTTGCGTACGATAAAAAGCTGATTGTAAAAGAGCTGGCCAAATATGGTATTATGTCGTTGTTAAGTACACCGGAACATTTAACCCTGAATGTGGTGAATAAATACCTGGAGTTGAAATCCCGTATGCTGATATAGTTATTGTCTTCTTTTTCTTTTGTTCCCTTCGGGAGAAGTTTTTATGATCAGGGAATCATTGTCAGGGGCTTGTTTTACGGGGATAACAGACCTGAGGTACATGCGATTGTTGTACTTGTACCAGGCTTCCACTGTTACTGTTTTGATGGTATCGTTTTTAGGTAATAGCAGATCCTGTCCAATGATGGCGCCATCAGAGGTGACGAACCTGATGGAAGTGGTATCCAGGGGAAACACTTTCCCACTATTAAATTTCCCTTCTACATTCAGATAAAAGCGTATATCGCGTTTGATGCTATCGGCATAATGATTAAAACGGATGCCGGTAATATAAGGCAGTGTGATCGTGGTTTGTAATGGATTATCATTGCCGGCAGCTACGGTGAGTACCACGTGGTATTGATCGCTGATCAGTTGTGCCCTGTCGAAATAAAGGATGCCGTTCCGGATGTTGCCGTTGCTGCTGCTGACGTTTAGTTTATTCCACCGGTAGTTGCCTTTTCCATAGCCGGTAGTAGCTTGTGTGGAGCTATCGCTGAAGAACAGTGTAATGGCGATGGGGGCGCTGTTATACAATTCGGCTACTGCCGATGGATCATAGCTTCCCTGTATTCTCACTACGCGTGCCTGTTGGGCGTTTGCCAACAGGGTAGAGAAAAGCAGGGCGTAGCAGAGAAAGTGTTTTAACATTCAGCTGTCAACTTTAGTCAATGATAGCAAGGAAGGTTAGTTCCTTACTGCTAATTGCCGGGCCACATATTTACCAAGAATATCGAATTCCAGATTGATGAGTGCACCTTTCTTTATTTTAGATACGTTGGTATGTTCGTAAGTGTATGGAATGATGGCAACAGAAAATTCATTGCTGGTTACATCAAATACGGTGAGACTGATACCGTTCATGCAGATACTTCCTTTTTCCACGATGAGTGCGGCAAATTCGGAAGGGAAGCGGAAGCGGTATAACCAGCTGCCATTTTGTTCTTCGCAGGAAATGCATTCTCCTACGCTGTCTACGTGGCCTTGTACCAGGTGGCCATCTATGCGGCCGTTGAAGACCATGGCTCTTTCCAGGTTTACGAACTGGGTAGGTGAAAGCTGCCCGAGGTTAGATTTTTGCAGGGTTTCTGTTACGGCAATGGTTTCGTAAGTATCGCCCTGGATGTTGGTGACGGTAAGGCATACGCCGTTATGTGCCACGCTCTGGTCTACTTTTAATTCGCGGGCCAGTGGTGTTTGTATCGTGATAACCAGGTTACCGCCGTCTTTCCTGGTAGATACTACTTCTGCTAGTGTTTCTATGATTCCTGTAAACATGAAGCTAATTTAAGAAAATTTCTATACCCGGGGTTTCCACGGAATTTCATCTACGCCCAATTTGTGTCCTACCCAGCGTGCCAGCACAAAAAGGTAATCACTAAGGCGGTTAATATATTTGAGTACCAGTGGTTCAATGAACATCTCGTGCTCCTGCATGCCTACGCAGAGGCGTTCTGTGCGGCGGCAAACGCAGCGGGCGATATGGCAGGTAGATACTGCAACATGGCCACCGGGCAGAATGAAGGACTTCATAGCAGGAAGTTCTTCATTCATCTGGTCGATGCTTTTCTCCAGCAGGGTGATATCTGCTTCGTGGAGGTCGGGTATTTTTAATTTGGTTTCTTTATCGGGATCGCAGGCCAGGGCGGCGCCGATGGTGAAGAGGCGGTCCTGTATTTCGCGGAGTAGTAGTTTAGTATCCGGGTCTGCGATATGATCATTCACGAGGCCGATGTAGGAGTTGAGTTCATCAACGGTGCCGTAGGCATCAATGCGTACGTCGCTTTTGGGTACTTTGGTACCGCCAATGAGGGATGTTTTTCCTTTATCGCCTGTTTTAGTGTATATCTTGAATGACATGGTGGCTGTTTGGTGCAAATTACGAATTAGTGGTTATAAACGTGAAAGGCGCTGATACCAGCGCCTTTCACGTTTATAACTTTTCTCTTATGCGATTACTTTCTCATTAATCCGGTCTGATTCAATGACGCCGTCTCTTAACCGGATCACGCGTCTGGCGTGATCGGCAATATCTTCCTCGTGTGTAACCAGTACTACGGTATTGCCGGAGGCGTGGATACTACCAAAGATATCCATGATTTCCACGGATGTTTTGGAGTCCAGGTTACCGGTAGGCTCATCGGCGAGGATGAGGGAAGGGTTATTGACCAGCGCGCGGGCAATGGCCACGCGTTGACATTGACCACCGGACAGTTCGTTGGGTTTGTGTTTATAGCGTTCGCCCAGCCCTACCTTTTCCAGCATGGCAATGGCTCTTTCTGTTCTCTCTTTTTTACCGATGCCGGCATAAATCAGTGGGATGGCCACATTTTCCAGTGCGGTCAGCCGGGGCATCAGGTTAAATTGTTGGAAAACGAAGCCGATTTCTTTGCCGCGCACGGTAGCGAGGTCATTGTCTTCCATTTTACTCACATCATGTCCGCTCAGCACATACTTACCGGAGGTAGGTGTGTCGAGGCATCCCAGGATATTCATCAGGGTGGATTTGCCGGAACCGGAAGGCCCCATGAGCGCTACATATTCATTTTTAAAAATGTCTAGTGCGACTCCTTTGAGTACCGGTAGTTCATTTTTTCCGAGAAAATAACTTTTCCTGATTCCTTCGAGATGAATGACGGACTTTTGCATGTGGGTTATTTCTTTATAATTTTCGGCACTTTAAAGTATTCCTCAGTAGCGGAAGGTGCGTTCTGCAGGGCTTCTTCACGGCTGATACCTGGGATAACCTTATCTTCCCTGAAAACATTATAATCATCTGTCAGGTGAAGTAATGGTTTCACGTTGGAGGTATCCAGTTCATTCAGTTTCTCCACGAAGGTAATCATGCGTTGCAGTTCTCCGCGTATTTCTACCTTCTCCTGGTCGTTAAATTCCAGTCTGGCCAGATCTGCCAGTTGTTGCACCAGCGCGTCGTTCACTTCCATAATCAAATTAAATCAAAAGATAATGAAATATAAATGGTAAATATGATAGTATCTCAAAATTAGGGATAAACGGCCAGAAAACACAGAAAGGAGGGGCAGCTTTTTKCTTTCTGCTTTCGGGTTTTTGATTAAATTGCGCCCTGTTATGGCTACTCAAAAAGAAATTGTGGTAAGCGGCATACGCCCCACCGGTTATTTGCATTTAGGCAACTATTTTGGCGCAATCCGTAATTATATCCGGATGCAGGAAGAATTTAACTGCTACTTTTTTGTGGCAGACTGGCACTCATTAACAACACATCCTGATCCTAAGGACCTGAAAGGTAATGTAATGAGGGTGCTGGCGGAGAATATTGCTTCCGGACTTGATCCGGAGAAAGTAGCGTTGTATGCGCAGAGCGATATTCCTGAAATACCAGAATTGTATTTGCTGATGAATATGCTGGCCTATGTGGGCGAGCTGGAAAGAGTACCTACGTTCAAAGATAAAGTACGTTTGCAGCCACAGAACGTGAATGCGGGATTGCTGACTTATCCAGTCCTCATGAGTGTGGATATATTAATTCAGCGTGCAGTAAAAGTGCCGGTAGGTAAGGATCAGGGACAACACCTGGAAATGGCCCGCAACTTTGCACAACGTTTCAATCATCGTTATGGAGATTTGTTCCCTGAGCCGGAAGCATTCAACTATGGAGATGGACTGGTGCGTATTCCCAGCCTCGATGGTGAAGGAAAAATGAGTAAAAGCGAAAATGAAATGGCTACGCTTTATCTGGCAGATGAGGATAAACTGATTATAGAAAAGGTGAAGAAGGCTAAATCCGATACTGGTACTGGTGTTCCAGGTACACCTATTCCGGATTCTGTGCAAAACCTGCTGGATTTAATGAAGTTGGTATCTGCACCAGACGCTGCGCCTTTCTTCACAGACCAATGGAATACCACTGGTAATATGCGCTTTGGAGATCTGAAAGGACAGCTGGGATTAGATATGGTGAAGTTCATTTCTCCTATCCGTGAAAGAGCGAAAGAATTGCAAAGGGATACTAACTATCTGGAGAAAATTATGAAAGCCGGTGCAGAGAAGGCAAGAGCGAATGCGGCACAAACTTTGCAACAGGCGAGAAAACTTATTGGTTTAAATTATTATTGAAAAAGTCGCCAACTGTAGCTATTTTCAATATTTACCACCTATCATCGCATGGCAAAACAGAATAAGATAAAGCATATCGCTATCGCCGGAAATATCGGAGCTGGCAAAACTACATTAACAGAAATGCTGTGTCGTCATTACAAATGGCATCCGCAATATGAAGATGTAGAACACAACCCATATTTGAATGATTTTTATGAAGATATGCCCCGCTGGTCTTTCAACCTGCAGGTGTATTTTCTGAACGGCAGGTTAAAGCAACTGCTGGAAGTGCAGAACGGAAAAGAAACGGTGATCCAGGATCGCACCATCTATGAGGATGCGCACATTTTTGCGCCCAACCTCTATGAAATGGGATTGATGACCAAGCGTGATTTCGATAACTACTTCAACTTCTTTGAAACGCTGAAAAGCATGGTGAAGCCACCGGATCTGCTGATTTATCTGCAGGCCTCCGTTCCTACGCTGGTGGCGCAAATCCAGAAACGAGGAAGAGAGTATGAAGAGAATATCCGTTTGGACTATCTGAAACGCCTCAACGAATATTATAACAACTGGATCGAGAAGTATGATGAAGGTCCTTTGTTGATTATTGATATTGATAAAAATAAATTTCCGGAAAGTGATGAGGATCTGGGAGAAATTATTTCCAAAATTGATTCTCAGTTGTATGGATTATTCTAGGAGGAACTAGTAAATAAAGAGCAGAAAGCATAAAGCAGAAAGCAAAAAGCTATTGTCGCGTATATCACTCGCTACAATAGCTTTTTGCTTTCTGCTTTCTGCTTTTCGCTCTATTTATGTTTCATTAACAGATTGTCATTAAAGGGTACCTACCTTTGTTGTAGTGGATAGCCGTTAACCCAACTATTGTATGCTATCCGCTGCATTTATTGTTAAACGCAAATTCCGGATGAAACATTTCATGTTAACCCTTGTATCCACGTGGTGGATCTCCCTGTTATCTGCGCAATCTTTATTGCTGCCTATCGGCAAGAATGCCGGCATTGGCAGTTATAGCCGTCATTTTCAGCAGATCGTGTCGGTATGGAATCATCCTGCCGGATTATCGGATTTGCCGGTATTTAGCGCCGGTATTTATTCAGAGAACAGATTTTTATTGAAGGCGGCATCTTTATATGCGGTGATGATGGCGTTTCCTACGCCGGGTGGTACATTTGGCGGTAGCCTGGTGCGTTTGGGCAACAGTGCCTGGCATCAGCAGCAGCTGAGCGGCGCCTATGGCCGTAATCTCGGGCGTAGGGCTGGTATAGGCCTACAATTTAATTATGAATCTACTGCCGTGCAGGGTGCCGGTACTGCCAGCGCTTTGAGCGTTGATGCGGGGATATTGTGGCATTACAACGAGAGAGTGCATACCGGCCTGCAGGTGCGTAAAGGGAGTGGTAAAGAGGTGAGCTATAGTGGTGGCGCAGGTTTCGAAGCCTCCCGCGATTGCCTGCTAACGGCCATGGTTACCAGTACAGGTAGCATGACCAGTATAAAAGCAGCAGTTTATTATCGGCTGATCAGCGCCCTGGCACTGGAAATGGGCATAGCATCCGGGCCGGCTTATCATAATGCGGCCGTGATTTTTTATCTGCGCTCTCTGCGTATAGATATTGCCGCCGGCTTTCATCCACAACTAGGTATCACTCCTTCAACATCGCTGATATGGCAACCTGCTACGCCACCCGCTGCGGAATAATTTGCGGCGCGTTACTGTTGTATCTATGCAGGGCTGCCATGGCACAACAACAAGAGGAGTCACTGCCGGCAGTAATGGCCAATAACCTGGAACAAACAACCGCCGGCACGGAAGCGGTATCAGAAGACGATGCGCAATGGCAACGGCTAAATGCACTGACACGGCACCGCATATCCCTGAATACGGCGGACGAGGCGACCCTGCAATCGCTTGGCTTGTTAACGCCGCTACAGATCAGCTATTTCCTGCAGTATCGTTTGGTGTTGGGAGACCTGCTGAGCATCTATGAACTACAGGCCATCCCTGGTTTTGAACCGGAAGTGATCCGGCGCATACTCCCTTATGTCACAGTAGGAAACGACCTGGCGCCGCATTACACCATGCAAGACTATTTACATAAAGGTGACCATGCGGTGCTGCTGCGTTACGCACGTCCGCTGGAAAAAGCAAAAGGATACCAGCATACCGACAGCACCCAGCCTGCTTATATGGGAAGCCCCGAAAAACTGTTTATACGTTACCGTTATAACTTTCCCCGATACATCAGTTGGGGGGTGGTAATGGAGAAAGACGCCGGAGAAGCGCTTTTTAAAGGTGCGCAGCAACGGGGATTCGACTTCTACAGTGCTCATCTTTTTATCAGGAATGTTGGGAAGATAAAAGCATTGGCTTTGGGTGATTATACCGTTAATCTTGGACAAGGACTGTTGAGCTGGCAGGCGCAGGCCTATGGCAAGGGAGCCTCTGTGATGCAGATAAAACGGGAAGGGGAAGTGTTGCGGCCGTATACCTCTCCGGGCGAGTTTTATTTTTTCAGAGGCGCCGCTATCACACTGCAGCAGCGGCATTGGGAAGTAACTGCATTCGGGTCCTGGCGTAAACAGGATGCCAGCACGGATACACTGATGGAGGAGTTGGTAGCGGAAAGCGTGAACAGCAGCGGTTATCATCGCACGGCGGCTGAAATCAGCAAGCGAGGGAAGGTACAGGCAGGTATTGCCGGTGGAAATATCCGGTATGTAACGCATCGCTGGCAATTGGGTGGAAATGTGATTGGACAACGATTTACACCCGCCCTGCAGGAAAAGATCGCTCCTTATAATCAGTTCGACTTTCGTGGTCAGCAGTTGGTAGGTGGCAGTATTGACTATGCGGGCAGCTGGAAAAATGTGCATGTATTCGGTGAGCTGGCCGCCAGTGATAACGGAAAACTTGCCTTTGTACAAGGACTGCTCACCAGCATTGCGCCTGCCGCAGATGTTGCATTGCTATATCGTTACTATGATAAAGCTTATCAGTCCTTTTTTGCGAAAGGGTTCGGAGATAGTTACCGCACCCAGAATGAAACGGGCATATACATGGGACTCACACTGCGGATAAATGCCCGGTGTAAACTGGATGGGTATGCTGACTTCTTTCAATTTCCCTGGCTGAAATATCGTATTAATGCGCCTTCCGCCGGACAGGAGTTTTTCATGTCCGGGAGTTATGCCCTTAATAAAAGAATGACCTGGCAATGCCGTTATAGTTGTAGGCAGGGCGCCGAAAATGTATTGTTACCCGATAACCCGGTTAAAGCGCCGGAGGTAATAACGGCAACGCACATACGTATACAGTGGGATTGGCAACAGCACAAGCAATTCAACACAAAACTGCGATTGGAAAGCAGCCGATATCATACCGCTGCCATCACACAGCAGGGGTGGATGATGTATCTGGATGCAGGATATCATTTTAAGCGTTTACCCGTTTCCGTTAACGCACGCTTGTCGCGTTTTCAAACCAGTAGCTATGACGCACGTATTTATGCCACAGAAAGTAGTGTATTATATGAGAACGCTGTATCCCAGCTATATGGCCGCGGTTGGCAATATTACGGGAATGTAAAATGGAAAGTGAATCGTCGGCTTTCCGGCTGGTGGCGTTTTCATCAATCCATTTATCAGGATGCCGATCAGATAGGTAGTGGTAATGACAGGATCAAAGGCAACAAAAAAACAATGCTTCAATTTCAATGGCAATATCTGATAGGCAGGTAGAAAAATAGACGAATTAATCATCTTGATTATCAAACTATTGAATCGTCATCTTTACAGCCAGTTAAAAAAATGTTAACGAGATTGAGTACGGCATTCTTTTTTTTTCTAACTTGTGATAGTCAACCGAAATCTAAATCTAATTTGCTTTATGAGTGGAACCTTCTTTATGAGTAGTAGCTTGTGATTCAAGATAAATTGCATTCAACCTAAAGAATAGTACCCAATTAGCCACAATCACATTAGGATTCATCACATTAGCCTGGACTTCTACCAACACCTGGAATGTAATGCTCAGTAGCCTTTTCTGTAATAATATCTGAACCAGTCGTCAATAATAGATTAATTGTATTTCGCTTAATTTTTYGGAATACAAGATGAATATTTAAACAACCAAAATCTGAACTGTTTATGAAGAAAGGTAATTGTCCTTTTACATAGTCATACCGTGAGCCCATACGGTATATAATGTGCCCATATTTCCCTTTGTTGGGGAACAGGATATCTCATGATATTTAGTGATTGCATCAAAGGATGCGATATGGGATAGGTATGCTATTGCTTATGCGAGCAGCATGATGAAGCATCAGATAATATCTGGTGTAATAATCTGCTGTTGCCCAATAATAAGGCAACTTGTAAGACTCAATGTTTATTTCTTTTTCAACCAAAACCTGAATTATTTATGAAAAAGGTTCTACTCCTTTTTGCCGTGCTTATGGCACTTGTAAGCCTGGCCTATTCGCAGCAGCGAAAGGTTACAGGCACAGTCAAGGGAAATGATGGTAATCCCGTTCCATTTGCCACCATTCAGATAAAAGGTACTAACACCGGTACCACTGCAAACCCAAGTGGGGTGTTTCAGTTAAATGTCGCTGAGACAGGAACCGTGCTGGTCGTAAGAAGCGTTGGATTTAAAACGCGCGAAATTACGGTGGGGAGTGACAATGTACTCAGTATTGTGTTGGCATCCGACAACAAAAATTTACAGGAAATAGTAGTGACCGGTTTAGGACTGGTAAGAGAAAAGAAAACGGTAGGTTATGCTACCACCAGTTTTGCTACAGAGCAAATTAACAGAGTAGCACCTGTAAGTATGATGGATGGCTTGTCCGGTAAAATCGCCGGTGCTGAAATATCCACCATCAGCGGTTCTCCGGGCGCTTCCAACAAAGTTATCCTGCGCGGTTATTCTTCCTTGCAGGGAAATAACCAACCACTGTATGTGGTAGATGGGGTACCACTAAACAATGATCGTCCCGGATCCACAGATATCAAGGGTAGCAACATCACGGGTGGTTATGATTTTGGTAACAATGCTAATGATATTAACCCCAATGACATCGAAGCCATCAGTATTCTGAAGGGCGCCGCAGCTACCGCTATTTATGGTTCCAGGGCAGCCAGCGGCGTTGTATTAATCACCACTAAAAAAGGAAGAAGCGGTAAGCTGAAAGTCGATATAGCTTCTTCCGCAGACTATTCCAGGGTAGCAATGCTACCAACCATGCAGGAGCAATTCGGTCAGGGCTGGGGAGGTACTTTCATTCTGTCTGAAAACGGCAGCTGGGGACCTCGTTTAACCGGTGAAAACAAGAAGTGGGGTGCTACAGTTGATGGTGACCAACTATCCAAACCATTTTCTTTTGTGAAAAATAATGTACGTAATTACTTCACTACCGGAAAGGAATATAACAATACGGTAGCACTCAGCGGTGGTAATGAAACCTCTACCTTCCTGTTGTCATACGGTAATGTATATAGTGATGGAGTACTGCCTACAGATGCGGATTCTTACAAAAGAAATACATTTTCTGTCAGGGCTACTACCAAATATGGAAAATTCTCTGCGGCTGCTTCCTTCAATTACGTGAATAAAAATGCCAAGGCGCCATCTACACGTAGCGAGGCTGGTCTTGGTTCTTCACTGTTTGAAGATATTATCCAGATTCCCGTGGATATTAATATTTCTCAGTTTAAGGATTACAAAGGTAAATTCTACAACGTAGATAATTATTTCACTCCGTACGCAGAGAACCCTTATTATTCATTATATGAAAATGGGAACAATCTCAGGAGTAACCGGGTGTTCGGAAATATTTTCCTCAAGTATGGTATCAACGATTGGTTAAATGCTGAATGGCGTGTTGGTGCGGACCTCACCAACACCGGTTCGAATGCCTATAAAGCTAAGAACAGACCTACTGCCGGCAGCTGGAACGACGGTAACAACGTAGAAGGCTCTCAGCGTGCAGAAGACGTAGGTTATGTACGCGAGTATACCGATTACAGAGGTGAGTACAATTCCGACCTGATGCTCTCTGTTAATAAAAAATTATCATCAGATTTTACCCTCGATGGAGTAGTTGGTTTTAACCTGAACCAACGGGAAGGAAAGCTTTTCAATTCTGCCGTAAAAGGATTGACTATTCCGGGATTCTACGTGATTTCTAACTCGCCCAATGCACCTGTTTCTACTACACAGGAGTTTACACGCAGACTGTATGGTTTGTATGCACAGGCCACAGTTGGTTATCACGATTATCTGTTCCTGACAGTGAATGCCCGTAACGACTGGTCATCTACCTTACCAGACAAAAATAACAGCTACTTCTACCCGGCAGTAAATGCGGCCTTCATCTTATCTCAGGCATTAAAAATGGACCCCAGCGGAATTTCTTTTGCGAAACTGCGCGCCAGTTGGGGTAAAACAGGTAACGATGCTGGACCTTATCTGACTAAAACAGTTTTAAATACCGGAGAAATTATTTTGTTGCCTTTCGGGTCATTGTTGTTCCCATTCAATGGCATACCGGGGTATACAGTGGGTGATAATATTGGTAATCCTCAACTCAGTCCTGAAATCAGTTCAGAATACGAGGTTGGAGGTGAAGTGAAATTCTTCCATAATCGTCTGGGCTTCGATGTTGCTTTTTATAATAAGCTGACTACCGGACAAATCATTTCTGTACCGGTAACTCCCAGCTCTGGCTATTCCAGCATTACACAGAACTTTGGTAAAGTAAGGAATAAAGGGGTGGAATTGTCTATTAATCTGGTACCGGTAGAAACGAGGAATTTCAACTGGACCATGAATTATACCTTCTCCAAGAATAAGAATAGGGTAGAAGAGTTACCTGCCGGTTTAGAGCAAGTGGTACTGAATACCGCCTATGACGCTAAGTTTGTAGCACGTCAGGGCGATCCTTTGGGCGTATTCTATGCACCGGTAGCGGCTACTACAGCTGAAGGAAAGATCATTGTCGATGCAACAGGTTTACCAAAAGCAGCGCAAACAGATGGTTACTACGGTACTTCACAGCGCKACTTTACCATGGGTTTGGTGAATACCTGGCGCTATAAAGATTTTACACTGGGTTGCTCAATTGATTGGAGAAAAGGTGGCGTGTTCTATTCCGGTACCGCCGATCTGACTTACTTCGTTGGAAACGCGTATCAGACTACTATGAACGACAGAAGAGCGTTTGTAATACCCAATTCCGTGATCAATACCGGTACAGAACTTAAACCGGTATATGTAGAAAACACCACTCCAATTACAGACGATAACTACGATGCTTATTGGTATCATACTACCAACAAAGGATTTGCTTATCAACAACGCATCATCGACAAAACCTTCCTGAAGGTGCGTGATATTACGCTTTCCTACAGTTTGCCAACTGCTGCAGCGAGTAGAATTCATGCCAGCAACGTGCAACTGACATTATTTGCCCGTAATCTGTTTATCTGGACTCCTTCAGGTAATACTTTCATAGATCCGGAAGTATCTAACTATGGAAATGACCTGAGAAGTGAAATGGGTGAATTCAGGTCTATGCCTACCACTAAGTCGTATGGAGCTTCCCTGAGGGTTTCTTTCTAAAAATTTAAATTTTCTGGCATTATGAAAACGTATAGCAACAAATATTTACTCGGCCTGCTTGCAGTGGTAGTCTTCCTGGGGACTTCCTGCAAAAAGAACCTGGATATCAATAATGATCCCAATAATGCACCGCTGGATAAAGCATCGCCCTATGTATTATTTCCGCCCGCAACACTGGCTACGGTAGCAGGTATAGGAACGGAAGGGGCTGTGATAGGTGGTATATGGTCCCAGTATTGGACACAAAGCAATGCCTCTAACCAGTACAAAACCATTGATGCCTATAATATACAGCGTACAGATTATAATGCGCTTTACACGATGTTGTTCTCAGGCGCACTGGAAGATTATAGCGTGATGCTCAAATTATGCGATAGCCTGCATGATAATAATTTTGGTTTAATGGGTACAGTCATGAAAGCTTATACCTTTCAGGTATTGGTGGATCTGTACGACCAGGTGCCCTATCAGGAAGCATTTGGAGGACTATCACAACTGCAGCCTAAGTTTGACGACGGCTATAGCATTTACAAATGGTCGTTGGCGGATATTGACAAAGCATTAGGGAAAGATCTCACAGTAGCTATTTTGACAGAGAACCTGACCCGGGATATGATTTATAAGGGCGACATGAACAAATGGGTAAAGTTTGCCAACACGTTGAAATTAAAAATGTACCTGCGTATGGTCAACGCGAAACCAGCAGAAGCAGAAGCTGGTGTAAGAGCATTGATTGATGCCAACGCTCCGCTGTTGACCGATGTGGATGCCAATTTGAGCCTTTTTAAAGATGGTCCCGGACTGGATAATCCACTGTATGAAATGAATGTGAGAAACCTGAATACCACTACTAACATACGCGCCAGCAATACCTTTTTATTATGGCTGAAGAAGAATAAAGATAACCGGCTGACTAAAATCTTCAGAGCGCCGGGTGCTGCAGGTGGCGTGTATTATGGTATTAACCAGGGAGATTTCACCAGTTTGAACCCTATCTATAATGTATCCTGTTATTACAGGCAAACCCCTATAGATACGGCCTATCTCATTTCCCGTGCAGAAACCATGTTTATGCTGGCGGAAGTACAGGAACGTTACTACGGTGGTGCAAAAGCAAAACAATACTACGATGCAGGGGTAGCAGCTGCTTTCCAGCAGTATAAAATAGATATCAAAGATTCGTCCTATCTGAAAGCTGGCGGGGCCTATGAATACCCTGCAGCGGGTACTTTCGCCCAGAAACTGGAAGCAATCATTACGCAGAAATGGGCTTCCTTCCCAGGCAACCATACATTGGAAGGCTTCTTTGAACAAAACAGAACGGGTTATCCAAAGTACAGCACGGTATATTCTACCGATCCTTCTTATGTGCCGGGTCAGCTGGTATACTCCCGTAACGGTGTTACCGGTGCCGGTAAGTTTCCAAAACGATTGGTATTCCCGGATGTTGAAAGAAGTAGAAATAAGAATACACCTGCCGAAGTACCTATTTATCAAAAAGTATGGTGGGCGCTATAACTGTATACGGATCTAAAATTATGTACCATGACAACAAATAAGTATAAAAGATATTTCGTCGGCGCTTTGATGATCGCTGCATTGACAATTGCTTCTTCCTGCAAAAAAGAGTTGCCTGATATACCTAATATGCAGGTGGAGAAACTGGCAGGTACCTGGTGGGTTACCAGACAACTGAATGGTGTTCCGGGCGACCATGTGAAGATCAACACCTTCAATACCGCTAATGATAACGGAAAAGAGATGTGGGTGCAGGATCTGGGTCTTGGATTTACAGACGATTTCAAGGCCAGGGTGAACGTAAATCTCGGAGATCTGTCCTTTACTGCTACAAATTCCCCGGATGCCAATAGTACGGCTACTGTTACCATTACTGCCGGAAAGGTATTTCCCGGTCAGGGAAAGTCCAAAAGCGGACGTGTAACAGACAGTATTTATATGGAAGTACAGGTGTCTACAGACCCTGGAAAGAAGTACGTGGTGTCCGGCACCTTACGCACAAAGTTTGATGATGATGATTACTAAAAGCCGATAATCGGCGGTTTCTAAAAAAAGAGGACTCATTTGAGTCCTCTTTTTCTATTTTTGTACGGCAAAAACGTACAACATGGAAAATCAGGAAGAACAGAATCAGCTTAATATAGAGCTGAATGAAGAAATCGCCGAAGGTCAATATGCGAATCTTGCGATCATCACTCATTCTAATGCCGAATTTGTGGTAGACTTTGTGAATGTGATGCCAGGTCTGCCTAAGGCAAAGGTTAAATCCCGCATTATACTCACCCCACAGCATGCCAAGCGTTTTATGAAAGCGATGCTGGATAATATCAAAAAATACGAATCTATACATGGCCCCATTCAGGATCAGGAACAGGTTTCCGTTCCATTGAATTTTGGTGGTCCTACCGCTCAGGCTTAATTCTCATCAGATGGAACATATTTTTTCTTATCATCATTTGAGAGAATTCACCAAAGAGGTGTTTATCCATATGGGATGTAGCCTCGAGCATGCTGCCCTGGCCAGTGAAGTACTGGTGTCGGCTGATTTGCGTGGTATAGATTCTCATGGAATAGCCCGTTTATCGGGCTATGTTCGTTTATGGGAGGCAAAGCGGATCAACGCCCGTCCAGATATTCGGATAGTACATGAAACGCCCAGCACCGCCGTAATTGACGGCGATGCCGGCCTGGGACTGGTGGTGGCGCCTTTTGCGATGGAAATAGCCATGCAGAAAGCGGCAGCAGTAGGTACAGGTTGGGTGAGCGTAAAAAACTCCAATCACTTTGGTATTGCCGGCTATCATGCCATGATGGCGCTGGAAAAGGACATGATCGGAATGGCCATGACTAATGCCAGTCCGCTGGTAGCCCCTACCTTCTCCATCGAACGCATGTTAGGAACCAATCCTATTGCGGTAGCGATTCCAGCCAAACAACAGCCGGCTTTTGTAGCTGATTTTGCTACAACCACTGCTGCCAATGGCAAATTGGAAATCCTGCAACGCAAAAATGAGGAAGCCCCTTATGGTTGGATACAGGATAAAGAAGGCAACCCCAGTAAAAATCCTCATGAACTCAAAAGTGGTGGAGCCTTGTTGCCATTAGGCGGCGACAGAGATCATGGAAGCMACAAGGGATATTGCCTGGGAGCTATTGTGGATATATTTTCGGCCGTTCTTTCCGGTGCCAATTATGGCCCGTGGGCGCCTCCATTTGTGAGCTTTTTGCCATTGGCTCCGGACCCGGTAGGGGAAGGGCTGGGGCATTTCTTCGGCGCAATGCGGGTAGACGCCTTCCGCCCGGCAGATGAATTTAAGCAGCATATGGATACCTGGATCAGCCGCTTCAGAGCAGCAGAGCCGGTAGCCGGAAAAAAAGTATTGATACCCGGAGATCCGGAAAGAGAAATGCAGCACGAACGGCTGGAAAAGGGAATTCCTGTAATAGCCCCTGTGGTAAAGGATATGAAAGAAGTGGCTGCAAAATTTAATTTGAATTTTTAAATCATAATCGTTCATAAAAAAACGCCAGGAATAAAGCCGATGCTGGATTTCAGGTAGCTAAAGCAAAAACAAAACATTCAGATGAAAGTGTTAAAATTTGGTGGAACCTCCGTGGGAAAACCAGAGCGTATGCAGTCGGTAGCGCAACTGATCACAGCCGATAACGATCAGAAAATTGTGGTTCTGTCTGCACTGTCAGGCACTACAAATGCGCTGGTGGAAATTAGTCAGTCACTATCAGAAGGTAAAAAAGAACAGGCGAAACAGCAGATAGATAAGCTTGAGAGCCACTACCGCAACTTTTGTGATGAACTGGTGAAACAGGACGCCGGCCGCGCCAATGCCAAAGCGATTGTTGATGAACACTTCGAATTTCTGAATATCATCCTGAAAATCTCTTTCAATGAAGCGCTGAATAAAGATATCCTGGCACAAGGGGAGTTATTATCTACCCGTTTGTTCTGCGTTTATCTGGAAGAAGCAAACATTCCAGCGGTATTATTACCCGCGCTGGACTTCATGAGTATCGATGAATACGAAGAACCGGAAATTCCTAAAATAAAAATTAAACTGGCCACCCTTACCAGCCAGCATAAAGACAAGCGCATATTTATCACTCAGGGATACATTTGCCGCAATGCGCGTGGCGAAGTAGATAACCTGAAACGTGGAGGTAGTGACTACTCCGCTTCCCTGATAGGTGCCGCGATACAAGCCAGCGAAGTGCAGATCTGGACAGACATCGATGGTATGCACAATAATGATCCGCGGGTGGTGAAAAAAACGTTCCCCATCGAACAGCTTTCTTTTGATGAAGCGGCGGAGCTGGCTTACTTCGGTGCTAAGATCCTCCACCCGGCTTCTATCTGGCCAGCGCAGCATTTCAACATCCCGGTGAAATTGCTGAATACCATGCAACCAGATGCCAAAGGCACCATTATTACGGAGCTGCCTAATGGCAATGGTGTAAAAGCCATCGCGGCAAAAGATGGCATTATCGCCATTAAAATCAAATCCAGCCGTATGTTGCTGGCATATGGTTTCCTCCGCAAGATTTTTGAAATATTCGAGAAATATCGCACACCTATAGATATGATCACTACTTCTGAAGTAGCAGTATCTGTGACAATCGATAACCAGCAATACCTTGATCAGATCCTGAAAGAACTGCAGCCGTTTGGTACGGTGGAACTGGATTACCACCAGACAATCGTATCAATTGTAGGTAACGAAGTGGCTGCAACACCTTCTATTATCACCAAATTATTTGATGCCATTGAAGAAATTCCTTTGCGCATGATTTCCTATGGTGGCAGCCGGCATAATATCTCTATCCTGATCAATGGTCAGTATAAAGAGAAAACATTGCAGGTGCTGAATAAAGGATTGTTCGGCCTGGAATAGCGATATAAAAAGTTATAAAACAAAATGCCACGGAGATATTCCGTGGCATTTTGTTTTATAACTGATCCTTTATTTTTTTAGTCGTTGATCAAAAATAAAGGGTTGTGTATTGGAAATGGTAATGGCCGCTGCATCTGGATGAAGCGGATTTATCAGGTAATTATTTTCATCTGCGATGATAACGGAAGGAATTCTTAATACGGCATATCTGGTGGTATCGGCCCATTCATCACCAATGGCTTGCAGCGTTGGATCAGGAGCAAGCGATTGCCAGCCGGAAGGCAGGTCATGCTTGGTCAATACTTTAATAGCGATGTTGTCGGGAATATGGATGGTAGCAATGCAGAAGTCCTGGATAATATTTTTCAGCGGAACGTGTACCAGCACTTCGAGGGCGGCTAATGCCCTGCTGCCCGCGGTATACACAATAGAATGTCCCGGACTGTTCCAGCGTCCACCGTATAAACGCGCACCTGTTCCACTCAGATCATTGATGTAAGCGCACTTACTGATCCTGTATACTTCCATGTTGAGGGTTTCGTTAGTTAGTTTGATTATGCGAAGATGCCGTGTTCGATGCGTCCCAGTTCATCCTGGATCAGTTGGAACCCGAAAGTAGTATCCAACAGCGAAATCGGGGTTTGATAATTAAATGCTGGCAATGGTGTTCTCATCCATTCCTTGAAATTTTCCAGTTGCCCGAATACTTCGGTGCCGCGTTGATAGAGCTGAGACAGCAATATAGCCCGCTCAGACGTATCGGCAGAGAGTTTCGCATCATCTGCATAACGCTGTAATGTTCTTTCAGACACATGTACTACCTGCGCCAGCTCTGATAAAGAAAAAGATAGCTGCCTGCTCAGGTTTAACAATGCCTGCTTAATAATTCCACTACGGGAAAGTTGTATAAAATCAAAATAGCCGCTACCGGCACTGAAAGCCGCTCCAGGTGCTTCTACTATAAGCAACGCATTTTCCTGTACGCGGTACCCTTTTACGTGTTTCATAATACCCGACATTTGTCGCAAAAATACAACAATTTGTCGGTTTTAAGGCTTTTTATCTTCAAAATACCCAATCTTCCACATTCTATTGATTTCCAGCGTCACTACATCATGTTCCTGGGCAACCTTTCCCTGTAAAACATAAAAACCACCTTTTTGAAAAGGAAATTGACGCAAACTGTCAGGAAAATGAACTGTATCTATGAAAGTACCTTCTCTGTCCAGGAAGGTCCCAAAGCACATGGGTTCCCCCTTGCTGCTGCGTAAAAACTTAGTAGTTACCAGGTAGCCGAGGGTGGTAACCGGTAATCCCACGTGTTTTCCGAACTCACGGGCAGGCATATACGTATTTTGCTGATGTTGCAGTACACTAAAGGGCGATTGCAGGGGAAAGCCCAACAGGTCTATTTCATCAAAAGCATCTTCATGTGCATGATAGGCCAGGGTGGGCAATTCACAGTCAACCGTGGCAGGGCCAAACAGTGGTAATGCCTGGGTTTGCGTAGTTTTGTTTTTTACAAGCAAACTGCTCTTCCACAACAATTCTTTTTTGGTGTGCCCGGTAAAATGGAAACAACCAATACGAATCAATATTTCCAGCTGCTCTGGCCCCGGCGCAATACGGAGGGTGAAATCTTCCAGGTCAACAAAGGGTCCATACAATTTCCGGTTCTCCAATATTCTTTCTGTGAGTAGTTGTTCCAGTCCTTCTACATGAATGAATCCTACATACACCTCCTGTGCTTTGATATTGGTATAGTAGTCACTGTTGTTAATACAGGGTGGATGCAGGTTTACACCGGTTTTCTGCAGTTCGCGGAAATATAGTTCCCGGTTGTAAAAGCCGCCGAAGTTGTTAATAACGGCCACCATAAATTCTGCCGGGAAATAAGTTTTCAGGTACAGGCTCTGATAACTTTCCACCGCGAAGCTGGCGGAGTGGGCCTTCGAAAAAGAGAAACTGGCAAAGCTGGCAATTTGCCGCCATACTTCTTCTGCAATATGCCTGGGATGTCCTCTCTCTTCACAGTTAGCCAGGAAACGGTTTGCTATTTGGGCAAGTTGATCTGAATCACGGTATTTCCCACCCATGGCGCGACGCAGCGTATCCGCATCAGCCAGTTCCAGCCCGGCAAACCGATGCGCCACTTTAATCACATCTTCCTGATATACCATGATACCAAAAGTTTCTTTCAGTAATTCTTCAATCACCGGGTGGAGGTATACCACTTTCTCAGGATGGCGGTAACGCTCTACATATTCTTTCATCATGCCGGATTGAGCTACCCCCGGGCGAATAATCGAACTGGCCGCTACGAGCGACAGGTAATTATCGCAACGTAACTTCAGCAACAGCTGCCGCATAGCCGGTGATTCGATATAAAAACAACCAATGGTATTAACGGTAGACAGATTATTTTTTACCCGGGTATCTATCTGGAATGCTTTCACATTGTGAATGTCGATATGCACATGCCGGTTTTCGCGGATAATATCAATCGCATCCCGGATATGTCCCAGTCCACGCTGGCTGAGGATATCAAACTTATAGAGCCCGACCCTTTCGGCCTGCCACATATCCAGTTGGGCCGTCACAAAGCCTTTCGGCGGGAGGTAGGTAGTGCAGTAATGATGGATAGGAGCGTCACTGATCAATATGCCGCCAGCATGAATGCTCAGGTGATTCGGGAAAGCAGGTTTTCTGTCCATCAGATCGCAATAGTGGGCTATTTTCCGATGAATCTCTTCATTGTCTAACTGCAGCTGAAAGCCGTTTTCCAATATTTTATCGATCTCTTTTTTGGGAAGTCCGTATACCTTGCCCAGTTCCCGGATAATGGCGTTGGTCTGAAATGTAGTGACTGTACCAAGTAGCGCGGTATACTCTTTTCCGTAGGTATCAAAAACATATTGAATCACCTGGTCGCGGTCGCGCCAGGAAAAGTCGATATCAAAATCCGGCGGAGAACTGCGGGAAGGGTTAAGAAACCGTTCAAAGTATAAATCCAGTTCTATAGGATCTACATCAGTAATTTTTATGCAGTAGGCAATAATAGAATTGGCGCCGCTGCCGCGTCCTACATAGAAAAATCCCTGTTCCTGTGCGTATCGCACAATATCCCAGGTAATCAGGAAGTAGGCTTCAAAATCCATTTGCGCCACAATGGCCAATTCTTTTTCAATTCGTCGCAGGGCTTCTTCGTGATCGTCGCCATAGCGATAGTACATGCCTGCCAGCGCCAGTTCCCGTAGTTTGGCGCGATCGCCTTCCACGCTTCCGGTAAAATGTTTTTTATTGCGGGTAAGGTGGGGAGAAAAGGTCATTTCTACCTGACAGTTTTCCATGACTTCCAGGGTATTTTGCACAATATGTGGGTAGTCGGAAAAGTGTTCCACCAGTTTGGCCGGATGCATAAATTGTTCTGCCGGATGGCCAGTCATAGCAGGTGTTAGCTGTGAAATCAGGATATTTTGATCTATTGCCCGTAGCAGGCGATGCAGTTCAAAATATTCCGCATCCTGGAAAGTTACCGGTTGCAGTATCACCAGTTTATTGCGAAGAGCGAGTGTATTTGTTCGGAATAATTTATTTCGTTCCCAGGGTTTTACCCCTATTAGTTCATGTGCGGCTAATGTAGTGGGATCGCGGGTTCCCCATCCATAAATGGCGTAGGTATGGGGAATAACAGGTGCCTGATCAGGAAATGGAATTTCTTGTTGCAGCTGTTGGGATAAAAAATGGTGGATGCCATACCAACCTTCCTGGTTGCGTGCCAGCAACAGGTATTTGAAGTCGTTTCCGTTCCTGCATTCCAGTCCCAGTATGGGTTTAATGTCATTTTGCCGGCAAAGTTCCACAAACTCCCATGCATCGGAAGTGATGTTGATATTCGTGAGCGCCAGCGTCCTGATACCCAGCTCAAACGCTTTTTTTACGAGCATTTCTGCGTGCATGGTGCCATAGCGCAGGCTGAAAAATGTTTTGCAGTTTAAGTACATAGTCGAACGGGTGGGTTCATTTTGTTAGTTTTTTTCCGGAGATGAGATACGCGGTGATGCGTTATACTATGCGCATCTGGTATCATGGTCTCTCGCGGTAATATTGTTGTTGATTATTTTGTATACATGCGCTAATGTTTTTTCCGGAGATGAGATACGCAGTGATGCGTTATTCTATGCGCATCTGCTATCATGGCCTCTCTTCATCTACTTACTTCACTTTAAAATACGGCATGATGTCTTTTTCTGGTCGCCGCTGATTTCTTTTATCAGGTGGTACCACGTTGGTGCCTTTCATTAAATACTCCCAGCCAAAGCGATTTTTAATTTGATCAATCGCCTGGTACAGCGCGATCATTTCCTGTTTATCATCGAATAAACTGATCTKATAATTTCCTTGTACCAGGTGGCTGAAACGTACGCCAATCAAGCGTACCAGCTGCCGGCGATCATACAGTTTTTTGAATAGTTCTTTTACATGTTGTAGCAGCACATGATCTGCGCAGCAGTAGGCAACGGTCATCTGTTTGGTAACAGTTTCAAAGTCGGAGTAGCGTATTTTCAGTGTCACACAGCCGGTGAGTTTATTTTGTTGTCTTAGTTCAAACGCTATTTTTTCTGTCATGCGTACCAATTCAGCATGTAGAAACTCCATGTCGATGGTATCTGCAGGAAAAGTACTTTCCGTAGAAATAGATTTTTGTTCATAAAAAGGCACTACCGGCGATTCATCGATACCATTGGCTTTTTTCCAGAGCGCTATCCCGGTTTTCCCCATCCATGCTTCCAGCAGGGAGATGGGCACTTCACTCAGTGTCTTCACGGTTTCTACGCCACGGCGCCTCAGCTGGGCACCGGTTTCACGGCCTACCATTGGAATCTTTTCCACCGCCAGCGGTGCCAGAAAACTTTTTTCATCCCCAAACAGTATTTCCAGTTGACCGTTGGGTTTTGCTTCATCTGTTGCTACTTTGGACACCAGTTTGTTAGACGCCAGTCCAAATGAAATAGGCAGTCCGGATTCTTTCATAATCATTTTCCGCAGCTCGGTGGTCCATTTCAGCGATCCGAAAAATTTGTCCATCCCCGAAAGATCCAGGTAAAATTCATCGATAGAGGACTTTTCATACAGGGGAGCTTTCCCGGCAATGATGTCCGTAACTTCTCTGGACTTGGCACTATACAGTTCCATGTCCCCGCTGCGGACAATAGCATGGGGACAAAGGCGCAGCGCCGTTTTCATGGGCATCGCAGAATGAATGCCATAACGCCTGGCCTCATAGCTGCACGCCGACACGACGGCCCGGTCGCTGCTGCCACCCACCAGCAGGGGCTGTCCGGCTAACCGGCTATCCCGTTGGCATTCTACTGAAACGAAAAAACAGTCCAGGTCAAAATGCGCAATGGTCCGTTGTTGTAGCGTAATCATAAAACGTTGGTTTATGGGATAAACAAGGACGGAATTCCCGATAGGATAAAAGCGATACGGATGGCGGGCCGGGCAAAGGGTGAGGATAGTAGAGCAGCAAGCCTGCCAGCCGGAATCACTTCTATTTGATTAATCTGGGACTGCTAAATTACTAATTATTTTAGTAATACTAATAAATTTAGTAAAATTTATTACAACTTCTCACCATTCAATTTTCGTAACTTTAATAAACAGAACTGGCATCCAATATGTAATAGATAAGAGAATGGAAATGAAGGAAAAGGGACGTATGTGAGTGGTTTAACCTTTAAACTGACCTCCAAATGAAACAGCCGGATTTTACCAAAGAATTGCTGATTCTTGCGTTACTGCTGGTACCCATGGCCTACCTTGCCATCATCTGGAATTCGATACCGGCAGTGCTCTCCACCAACGCAAATGCTTTAGATACAACAGAAGTAAGCACAAAGCGCGATTTTCTGTTATTGATGATTTTCCTTTTTTTCACAAACGCACTGATCTATTTCCTGTTCCGCTATATTCCGGCTGCAGGGGAAAAGCAAATCACTCCGTCTGCAATAGAGCTGGAGCATAAGGAATATTACCGCATCCGTTTCCTTATACATGCTTATCAGGCTATTTTTACCTGTGTTATTATCTTTCTCGTTAGCCAGGGTAAATCATTTATTGTGGAGCGCTGGGCATTCATCGGCGTAGGGTTGCTGATTACGGGTATTGGCTTTTATCTGCGCAATCTGAAGCCTAATAATTATGTAGGGGTCAGAACGCCGTGGACATTACAAAACACAGGCGTATGGACAGAAACCCATCTAATGGCCAGTAATTTATGGGTAAGTGCCGGGGTGGTGATTATTGTAGCGGGATTTTTCCTGTCGCTGATTACGGGGGTATTTATTATTTTCTTTGTCGCCATTGTGTTGGCGGCATTGCCGTATATCTACTCGTTCAGATTATATAACAAAGACAAAGGCTAACCAGTGGTCAATCTATAAAACCGGAAAAAGAAAATGGCGTCCCTGATAAGGACGCCATTTTCAGTAATATCTGTAGTGAAAAGTTATTAAAACCATCCTTTGCCCAGCGCAGCGCGGAAAGGCCATGGAATCAGTGCCAGTATCAGCACCAGTGCCAGTCCGAAGAAGATCAGCCCCAGTTTATGTTTTTGCGCGTCGGAAGCGGCTTTCTTTATTTTAGATTTACCAATGTGTACCAGTGCAATAGCAATGATAGCCATGGTTTCATGTTCTACGGTGAAAAATCTTAAAACAGGATCTTTCATAGCACCGCCCATATTGGATATGCCAGCTTGTGACAACGGACTTACGAAGAAAAGGATAAGTCCCACCAACAACTGCAGGTCACAAAATATCATAAAGAAAAGTCCTGCTTTACTGTCTGCTGCAGTAAACGGTGTTTTGCCTGTTACGCCCTTCAAAGAACGGATAACGGCCCAGATCCCAGCGAGTAATAATGCCCATCTTAAAAAGGAGTGTATATAATTTAACATATCGAGTTGGATTTTACCGGGCAAAAATAAGCGAAGCGTCCCGAATATATTTGGTAATTCATAAAAATATTTGCTAATTTTGTTAGCAAGGTACTAAATTATTTAGGTTATGTCCGTAGTATGTCAGAATTTGAAATATCTGCGTAAGCAAAAAGCCTGGACGCAGCAAGAGTTTGCCGATAAACTCGGTATTAAGCGTTCCCTGCTGGGTGCATATGAGGAAGAGCGTGCAGAGCCCCGTACAGAAATCCTGGAACAGGTAAGTGATATGTTCCGGGTCTCCATCGATGATCTGCTTCGTCGTGATTTGGGTTCCCAGAAAGACAGCTTCCTGGAAAAGCGTCGTCAGCAGAAGCTGGGCAGCGCCCGGCAGGCGATACAATTTGTGCCGGTAAAAGCGGCCGCCGGTTATCTGGCAGGGTATAACGATGAGGAGTTTATTGAGGAGCTGAATACGTTTACCTTACCTATGCTGGGCGCCGGTGATTACCGGGCTTTTGAAATAACCGGGGATTMTATGCTGCCGGTTACTTCCGGATCTGTCATCGTTTGCCACAAGGTAGAAGGTTGGGAGGAAATTAAAAACAATGAAACCTATGTGGTGGTTACTTCCAGAGGAGGCATTGTGTTTAAAAGAGTCCAGAAAAATAATCGTTCTAAATCCAAAATTACACTGGCATCGGACAACGAACAGTTTGAACCGTATGGAGTGGAAATGGAGGACGTGCTGGAATTATGGCAGTCTGATGTAGTGATCAGCAAAGCCGGACAACAAAGCCGTATGAGCGTGAACCACCTGGCCGATATGGTGAGCAGTCTCCAGGACCAGGTAAGCCTGCTGAAGAAGAAGCTGAAAGATTAGCAGAAAACGATAAAGCCGAAGGCATACAGCTATTTTTCCGCATGACTATACCAGAGGTATGATCATGCGGAAAAATAGCTGTATGCCTTTATACTTTTAGTTCAAATTCATGTTTCTTTCTTAAATTCGGGTTATCTCAGAATACGTTAAAATAGCCATAGTATGAGGTTCCATGTCTCTTTTGCCGAGTCTTTAAGACAACTACAGAAAAGCGACGATGATTTCGCTGTATTGTTCGAACACGGTTCCATGCGGGGGATTATTTTTGGTCCGGAGGAGATAGATGGGCAGGAACCCCATATTCAGGATGAAATTTACCTGGTAATGAGAGGGAGTGGGGAGTTTGAACTGGAAGACAAAAAAGTGCAGGTAGGGGTAGGCGATTTCCTTTTTGTGCCTGCCGGCGCTACTCACCGGTTCCGGAATTTTACGCCGGATCTGCTGTTATGGGTCATATTTTACGGGCCGGAAGGAGGGGAAGCAGAATAATTCTGATTGTCTTTTGTTTTTTTATAAATGTTGTGTTATCTTTGCGATCCTAAAAATAAGAGGCAAAAATTATGTTGATCATTGATTCTAAAGATTGCGAAAACATAGACAAGGCGCTTAAAAAATACAAAAAGAAGTTTGAAAAAGCTCGCATATTACTGCAGCTGAGAACGCGCCAGTCTTTTACTAAACCTTCTGTTAAACGTCGTAACCAGGTGTTGAAAGCCGTTTACAAACAGCAGTTGGCTACCGGTAAATTTGAAGATTAATTTTGTTTTCAGCAATAAGCTGAACGCAACTCAAAATATTTGATGATTGTAAGGTTATTTAATAACTTTACAGTCATCAATCTTTTTGTGTTGAACGAACCATTATACTCCTTAGTAGAGCGCTTTATAGCTTATATCCAGCTCGAAAAGCGATACTCGGCGCATACCTGCACTGCCTATCGCAATGATCTCTTCCAATTTATCGATTACATTACGGCTTCCTATAACAGTACTCCTGTGGAGGATCTTAGCCATGTAATGATCCGTAGCTGGCTGGCACGGCTCATGGAGGATGCCATGACTGCCAAAAGCGTTAACCGGAAAATCTCTACACTTAAATCCTTTTTTAAATACTGTCTGCGCCAGGGCCTCGTGAAACAGTCGCCCATGGTCAAAGTCATAGCGCCCAAAATAAGCCGTCGTTTGCCGGGTTATATTGAGGAGAAGGGGATGCGTGCCATAGAAGATAATATCAGCCCTGTATCCCTGACTGCTACGCGGATTTTTGCCGATGATTTCGAAGGCACTACTCACCGGCTCATTTTTGATATCTTTTATCAAACAGGTATCCGTTTGTCTGAATTGATTGCTTTGCAGGAATTCAAGATAGATAAAAGCAACCTTTCTATTAAAGTAATGGGAAAGGGGGGCAAGGAGCGGATTATTCCCATCAGCGAAGGGCTGTTAACACAGCTGGATCATTATATGCAGCAGAAGCGCAGTAGCCTGGAAGAATTTGAGGGAGGCGTATTGCTGGTGCACCCGCATAGCGGTCAGCGACTCTATCCCAAATACGTGTATCTGACAGTGCGAAAATATCTCACAGAACATCAAATCACTACTTTAAAAAAGAAAAGCCCGCATATTCTTCGCCATACGTTTGCTACACATCTGGCAAACAATGGTGCAGATCTGAATGCCATAAAGGAGCTGTTAGGACACTCCAGTCTCGCTGCCACACAGGTTTACACGCATAATACGATTGAACAATTAAAGAAGGTGTATCGCCAGGCACACCCGAAGGCGTAGCAATTATTTTAGGCTTTTAACAAAATATTACGCAGCTATTCCGCATTGCATTGCAAAAGTGACTATATTAGTAATGAAGTTCATTAATACTACAAGAGAATGCCTATGACCGTTCTTTACTAACTAGAACCTAGATTGTTAAATATTTAAAAAATTAGTGCTATGAACGTACAAATTCAAACTGTGCATTTTGATGCGGATTCTAAGTTGATTGATCATGTGAACAAGAAACTCCAGAAATTAACCACGTTTTACGATCGTATTATTAGCGTGGATGTCTTTTTAAAAGTTGATAATTTAGCCCATCAGATCAAAGATAAAATAGCTGAGATCAGAGTCCGAATACCCCGCCAGGACTTGTTTGTTAAGCACGAGTCTAAGTCCTTCGAAGAGTCTTTCGACCTTGCCTTCGAATCCCTTGTTGAGCAGGTAAAAAGAAAGAAGGAAAAGAAATTTCAATAATTTTCTGAAATAATTTTGGAAATATTAATCTCTTTGCTACCTTTGCCATCCCGATTCAAAAAGAGGGTCGGTAAAGGTAGCAAAGTTCTTTATGGTAGGGCGTTTTCAGGGAAGCAGATAAATTTTTAAATATTTGTAACAAACTGAAAAAAAGATTTTGAGAATTGAAAAATTCGTTTAATTTTGCGCTCTCTTTCAACGAGTTACTTTATTGAAAGAATGTTTTTTGAAAAGATGCCAGCATAGCTCAGTTGGCCAGAGCTACTGATTTGTAATCAGTGGGTCGGGGGTTCGAATCCCTCTGCTGGCTCATCGATTTTTATTTGGTTAGTGCATAACCGGATGACAAAATCCAAAGATGTTAGGGCAGGTTCCAGAGCGGCCAAATGGGGCGGACTGTAAATCCGCTGACTACGTCTTCATAGGTTCGAATCCTATCCTGCCCACCAATACAGCGTGTTCCGCTTTTGCCCGTGCAGAGGCGGAACATGGTTGTTGAGAGGAAGGTGATCAATTCAGAAGAAGTAGACCAGATTACCCTAAACCTGTAATACAACAGCTTTATAAGTTCTTTTTTTTATTCTTTAATTCGATAAGTGGAAAGTAGCAATATTGTTTGCTGGAAACTTAGTGAATTCAAAATGCGGGAGTAGCTCAGTTGGTAGAGCGACAGCCTTCCAAGCTGTAGGTCGCGGGTTCGAACCTCGTCTCCCGCTCGTATTTTAGCACGCTTTGCGTGTGATGCAATTTTTTCAAGCTGTTGTAGCTCAGGGGTAGAGCACTTCCTTGGTAAGGAAGAGGTCGAGAGTTCAATTCTCTTCAACAGCTCAATGAATTTTAGAAGAATAGTTGTAGTGAAATTTCTGTCGCCTCAACAAACTCCATAAAATTCGAATTTCGGAATTCGAATTTATAAATTCCGCACTCCGAAATTAAAACTTAGCGTTGTAGCTCAATGGAAGAGCAACCCATTTTTATTTAGGGAAGGCCATGAGTTCAATTCTCATCAACGGTACAAGTTTGTAAAACCGTTTTTTTAAAACAACAATCAATACAATCTTTACAAACCATCTAAAAAGAAAATACAATGGCAAAAGAAACCTTCAAGCGGGATAAACCCCACGTAAACATTGGTACCATCGGCCACGTGGATCATGGTAAAACTACTTTGACTGCTGCCATTACCACAATTTTGGCTAACAAAGGTCTGGCAGAGAAGAGAGGATATGATGAGATCGATGCTGCTCCTGAAGAAAAAGAAAGAGGTATTACTATCAATACAGCTCACGTTGAGTATCAGACAACTGCTCGTCACTATGCTCACGTTGACTGTCCTGGTCACGCTGACTATGTGAAGAACATGATCACCGGTGCTGCTCAAATGGACGGTGCTATCCTCGTGGTGGCAGCTACAGATGGTCCTATGCCGCAAACAAGAGAGCACATCCTGCTGGCTCGCCAGGTAGGTGTACCTCGTATCGTAGTATTCATGAACAAAGTTGATCTGGTAGACGATCCAGAACTGCTGGAACTGGTAGAAATCGAAATCCGTGATCTGCTGTCTTCTAACGGTTTTGACGGTGACAACGCTCCAGTTATCCAAGGTTCTGCTACTGGCGCTCTCGCTGGTGACGAAAAATGGGTAGGTGCTATCGACCAACTGATGGAAGCTGTTGATACTTACATCCCACTGCCTCCACGTCCGGTTGATCAACCGTTCCTGATGTCAGTTGAAGATGTATTCTCTATCACCGGTCGTGGTACTGTTGCTACAGGTCGTATCGAACGCGGTCGCATCAAAGTTGGTGAGAACGTTGAAATCGTAGGTCTGCAGGAAGAACCACTGAAATCTACTTGTACTGGTGTTGAGATGTTCAAAAAACTCCTCGACGAAGGTGAAGCAGGTGATAACGCTGGTCTGTTGCTCCGCGGTATTGAGAAAACTCAAATCCGTCGTGGTATGGTTATCTGCCAGCCAGGTACCATCAAACCACACTCTGAATTCAAATGCGAAGTATACGTACTGAGCAAAGAAGAAGGTGGCCGTCACACTCCGTTCTTCAACAAATACCGTCCTCAGTTCTACTTCCGTACTACTGACGTAACCGGTGAAGTTGAATTACCAGCAGGTGTTGAAATGGTTATGCCTGGTGATAACGTTAGCCTGACAGTTAAACTGATCCAGCCTATCGCTATGGACAAAGGTCTGAAATTCGCTATCCGTGAGGGTGGTCGTACAGTAGGTGCTGGTCAGGTTACTGAAATCCTGAAATAAGCGACTGATAATATTAAAAGCCATTAGCTTTGGCAATTAAATGTCAGAAAATTTATATAGATTTGCTGACTGCTGAAAGCTCACTGCTAATGGCTTTATACACGGGTATGGTGCAACGGTAGCATACGGGTCTCCAAAACCTTTGATCTGGGTTCGAATCCTAGTACCCGTGCCAAGGTTTAAGAAAATATAACTAAATGGTTGAATTGTTGTTATTACAAAATAAGACAAGTCAACCATTTTTTAGGCTTTAAACAATTGACCATAAATAGTTAACTTTATAGAATGAATAAGATCAGAAATTATTTCCGCGAGTCTTATCATGAATTGGTTTACAAGGTGTCCTGGCCTACCTGGCAAGAGCTCCAGTCATCTACCATGATTGTCCTGATAGCAACAATATTTGTTACTGCGCTGGTATGGGGTATGGATGCCGCTTCCAATTTTGTGTTAACTCACTATTACGAAATTTTCAAAGCTAAATAAATGGATGCAGCCAATCTTCCTGCTCAGGAAACAAAGTGGTATGTACTCCGCGTTGTTAGTGGCAAGGAAAAAAAAGTGAAGGAATACCTGGATATTGAAGTACGTCGCTCCGATTGGGGTAACGTCATCAGCCAGATTTTCCTGCCGGTAGAAAAAGTGTATAAAGTGCAGGCTGGTAAAAAAGTAATGCGCGAAAAAAACTTCTATCCCGGATATGTGATGATCGAAGCTGTAGATGGTAAAATGACCGATGAAGTAATACAGGCTATACGCAATGTATCCGGTGTTATCCACTTCCTCGGAAAAGAAAAACCAATCGCACTCCGTAAAGCAGAAGTAAATAAAATGTTAGGTAAAGTGGATGAACTGAGCGATCAGGGATTAACCATGAGCGAACCTTTCATCGTTGGTGAAACCATTAAGATTATCGATGGTCCGTTCAACGACTTCAACGGTGTGATTGAAGAAGTAATCGAAGACAAGAAGAAACTGAAAGTAACTGTGAAGATCTTCGGTCGGGCTACACCAGTAGAGCTGAATTTTATGCAGGTGGAAAAACTCGCATAATTCTATTATACAACTACTTTATTGAAAAGCGTTCCGGTGATTCGGAACGCTTTTCTCATTTACCTATATTACGATGTACATCAAATCCCTTGCTGTGTGGGTCATGTGCTTATTCCTGATGGGAAGCCTGACCGCCCAAACTGTAAAAAAGCCCATCAAGCCCGTTGTTGCCAATACTATTACTTTTGAGCCCATTCCAGATTCAATAACTGCTACCTCCGCTACGATCGCCGCGTATTTAAAGAATAATCGCAGTAGCCAGATCGGCATGTTGAAGTCTCTCTATGGCTGGATAGGTAACAACATCAGCTACGATATGGTGAACACCTTTAAACCTGATTATTATACAGATACTGCTGACGCCATCAACAAAACCCTGAAAACGCGTATCGCCATTTGCCATGGTTATGCCAGTCTCTTTATGGACGTGAGTCGCCGCGCAGGAATTCCTGCCTTGCTGGTAGCCGGATATCCTATTACTGCCGGTAAACCTGATAATGCCAGCCATACATGGGTGGCGGTGTTGACAGACAATAAGTGGCAACTGGTTGATCCTACCTGGGGATCTGGCTATGCCGACAACAATAAATTTGTACGGCACTTAAACTGGGACCACTTCCTGGTATCGCCAACTGTATTTATCAAAACACACGCGCCATTTGATCCACTGTTCCAGTTCATGGACCACCCCTTAAGACATGATGAAATCCGTGATGGGAAATGGACAGCAGGCAATGGCCGGCCAGTATTCAATTACCAGGATACCTTAGCTGCTTATATCGCGATGTCGGAGAAAGGCCGCGCACAAAATGCCGTAAACCGCATTACACAGTATGGTATCAGTAATCAGCTAATCTCTGTTGAATTAACCAACCTGCATAATATCATTGCTGCAATGGAACATAATGAACAGGCGGATGAGCAGAATAAGCAGATCAGGAAAATCAATAAAGCCAGCAGCCTGTATAATGATGTGTCAAACACCTTCAACCAATATGTGGTATTTAAGAATAACCAGTATACACCCGCCAAACCGGATAAGGAAATAAAGGAATGGGTAGATGGAATGGCTACGCAGCTGGATGATATCGACAAACTATTACAGACAGTCACTGCTAAGGAACCATCTCATGTTAGTAATGTGGCGGAGATAAAAACCGCTGTAACAGGAATAAGGCAACGGGTGGTAGAAGAGCAGGCTTTTGTTACAAAATATATTAAGACCGGAAAGTTATTCCGAAAAGGCCTGTTTTATAAAATGAGTTGGAAATAGGAGGGGGGAAAAGTCCTGTATTTTTATAATTTTAGCATATCATCCGAACCTTGCCCGGAGAAATCAATATCGGTCCCTATATCTCATGATTATATGAAATCAGTTATTTCTTTTTTGCTGGCAATGGCATGTATATCAGCCAGTGCTCAAAGCAGTAAATCTGCTAAACCAACTAAGCCCGTTAAACCAGTTGTTACTACAGCCATTCCGCAGATACCAGAAGCCGCTACTACTTCGCCTGCTGCTATGGCTCAATGGTTAAAGGCGCATACCAGCAGCCCTACAGCGCTGCAACAGGCATTATTCAATTGGGTGGCCACCAACATTGCTTATGATGTACCCAATATGAATCATCCCAACAGTTACCGGGATTCGGCTGCTGCTATACAGCGGACCTTGCGTACCCGTAAAGGATTATGTACGGATTACGCGGTATTGTATGCACAGGTATGCCGGGAGGCCGGTATCAATGCCATTGTGGTAACAGGTTATGGTTTGCAGAACGATATTATGATTCCTACGGGATCGCATGATTGGGTGCTGATAAAAAATGGTACTCAATGGACCATTACAGATCCCACCTGGGGAGCCGGTGGGGTGGATAACGGCCGGTTTATCCCTAAAATCAACTGGACCTGGTTCCAGGCGTTGCCGCAGCTGGCGGTAAAAACACATATGCCCTATGATCCCATGTGGCAGATGTTATCTTTTCCGTTACGCCATGATGAACTGAATAGCCAGGGCTTCGCAGCGGCTAACAGGCGGCCGGTATTTGGATTTAGTGATTCGCTGAATGCCTGGTTTAGACAATCCCGTTTGGAGCGGTTACAACATGCTTCTGCGAGGATACGGCAATTTGGTGGTGCTGCCAATCCTTTCATTATGTCGGAGCTGGACTGGATGGACCAAACGATTAAGGTACTGGCTTCCAACCAGGAAATTGAGGCCCGGAACCGGCGGGTGGATCAGTTTAATGAGGTAAACCGGGATTATACGGAGGTGGTGAAGTTATATAATGAGTATGTAGCCTTTAAGAATAAGCAGTTTATGCCGGAAATGAAGGATGACGCATTAAAGAAGATGATTGATGGCATTGCGGGCAGGTTGGCTGTGGCGGAAAAGTCGCTTTCGGGGCTTCACATCCAGGATGATACGATTAAGCATAATATGGACGAGTTGCTGCAGGCGATTACAGATATGAAGGGAAAAGTGAGTGGGGAGCAGGTTTTTGTGAATAAGTACATTAAAACGGAGAAAGGAAAACGCAGGGAATTGTTTTATGTACAAGTGGCGGAGAAATCGTAACTTTGCACGCTTCGGATAATAGGGAAATTTTTCGGGAAATGCAATAGATTTGTAAAAAAAATCCTTTCCGAAGCAAAAAGGATGCCCAATTTCAATTACTTTTTGACAATTTCATAATAATATATACCTTTGCATCCCCTTTAAAAGGTTATTTTCAGTCCTTTTAGTTTTGGGAGTCTCCCCGTAAGGTGAGGCGTTTAACCAAATTAAAACAAAAAACATGGCAAAAGAAATCGCAACGTACGTGAAATTGCAGGTTAAAGGCGGCCAGGCCAACCCTGCACCTCCAATTGGTCCCGCTTTGGGTTCCAAAGGTGTGAACATCATGGAGTTCTGCAAACAGTTCAATGCCCGTACCCAGGATAAAATGGGTAAAGTATTGCCTGTGTTGCTGACTGTTTACACTGACAAATCTTTCGACTTCGTAATTAAGACTCCTCCGGCACCTGTACAATTGCTGGAAGCTGCTAAATTACAAAGTGGTTCTAAAGAACCTAACCGTAACAAGGTGGGTAAAGTTTCCTGGGCTCAGGTAGAAGCTATCGCTCAAGATAAGATGGCTGATCTGAACTGCTTTACGCTGAACAGCGCTATGAAAATGGTTGCTGGTACTGCACGTAGCATGGGTATTACTGTTGATGGTAAAGCTCCTTGGGAAAACTAATTGTTTCACCCTGTTAAGGCAGGATCTTAAAATCATTTTGACAAATGGCAACTAAAAAAAGAAAAGTAGCTGACGCGAAGCTGGAAAAAAATAAGGTTTATAGCCTGAAAGAAGCTTCTAGCTTAGTTAAAGATATTAACTGTACTAAATTCGACAGTTCTGTCGATTTACATATCCGCTTAGGCGTTGATCCTAAGAAAGCAGACCAGGCTATCCGTGGTTCCGTAACGCTTCCACACGGTACTGGTAAAACTAAGAAGGTGTTGGTACTTTGCACACCTGATAAAGAAGCTGCTGCAAAAGAAGCAGGTGCTGACTTCGTTGGTCTGGATGAATTTATCCAGAAGATCGAAGCTGGTTGGACTGATGTTGATGTAATCGTAGCTACTCCATCTGTAATGCCGAAAATCGGTAAACTGGGTAAGATTTTAGGTCCACGTAACCTGATGCCAAACCCTAAAACCGGTACTGTTACTAACGACGTTGCAGCTGCAGTTAACGATGTTAAAGGCGGTAAAATCACTTTCAAGGTTGATAAAGCTGGTATCATCCACGCTTCTATCGGTCGTGTATCTTTCGCATCTGATAAAATTGAGCAGAACTCTCAGGAGCTGATCAATGCTATCATCAAGCTGAAACCAGCTACTGCAAAAGGTACTTATCTGAAAGGTCTGTCTATGGCTAGCACCATGAGTCCTGGTATTGTTATCGATACTAAATCTGTTCAAAACTAATTGATCACGAGTTGTAGTCGTTATCTGCAAAGATGGGGCTTGCTACAAACGTTTTAATATGAATAAAGATCAAAAAAATGAAGTGATCGAACTGCTGAAAAGTAAGTTCTCTCAATACAGCAACTTTTATATCACCAATACCGAATCATTAACGGTAGCACAGGTGAATGACCTGAGGAAAGTGTGCTTCAACAAGCAGGTGGAAATGAAGGTGGCTAAAAACACCCTGATCCGCAAGGCTTTGGAGTCTCTGGATAGCGAAAAATATGCAGGTGTATTTGACAGTCTGCATGGCGTAACTGCCCTGATGTTCTCTGACAGCCCGAAAGAGCCGGCTCTGATCATCTCTGATTTCCGTAAAGCAAACGGTAAACTGGAAAAACCAGTGCTGAAAGCTGCATTTGTTGCTGACGAAATCTTCGTAGGTGACAACCAACTGAAGGCGCTGACCAACATCAAGACCAAGAACGAGCTCATTGGCGAAGTTATCGGTCTGTTGCAATCTCCTGCAAAACGCGTTATCGCTGCTTTGCTGGAAAAAGGCAAGAAAGAAGAAGCTGCGGTGGAAGCACCTGCAGCAGAATAGTATGGTTAGCCGTTGGCTACCCATCTACAACATTGGCTTCCAAGTCACAATATAATTAACAACAACATTACAAACATTACATTAAAACATTATAAAATGGCAGACGTAAAAGCATTAGCTGAACAATTAGTAGGTTTAACTGTTAAGGAAGTACAAGAACTGGCAGACGTTCTGAAATCAGAATATGGTATCGAACCAGCTGCTGCTGCAGTTGTAGTTTCTAACGATGGTGGCGGAGCTGCTGCTGTTGAAGAAAAAACTGCATTCAACGTAGTTCTGAAAGCTGCAGGTGCAAGCAAACTGAACGTTGTGAAGATCGTTAAAGATCTGACCGGCTTAGGTCTGAAAGAAGCGAAAGAACTGGTTGACGGTGCGCCTAAATCTATCAAAGAAGGCGTAAGCAAAGCTGAGGCTGAAGACCTGAAAGCTAAGCTGACTGAAGCTGGTGCTGAAGTTGAAATTCAGTAATTCTTTGCTTAAGTATACATCTTTTAAAGGTCAAAAGTGCTTTTGCACTTTTGGCCTTATTCCCTTTGGGAAAGTGTCTTTTTCAGAGAGTCAAAACGGGGAATCACTTGAGGTGACTTTGACCACGTGTAGAAGGCATAAATAAATCGGGATGGTATTGGCAAAGAAATCTTAATTTCCCTAATTCTTACAAGTCATATAACTGCTAACTTCGAATATGTCTCTAAAAAAAGCCCAAACAAACGAAAGAGTAAATTTTGGAAAGATCAAACAAGTTACTGAGACACCGGATCTGTTGGCTATCCAAATCCAATCTTTCAAGGATTTCTTCCAATTAGAAACCACACCAGACAAGCGAAACAACGAAGGCCTTTTTAAAGTATTTAAAGAGAACTTCCCGATTACGGATACCAGAAATATCTTTAATCTGGAATTCCTCGATTATTTCGTGGATCCGCCGCGTTATACCATTGAGGAGTGTATTGAGCGTGGGCTTACTTATTCCGTACCGTTGAAAGCGAAACTTCGCCTCAGCTGTAATGATGAGGAGCATGTGGATTTCCAGACGATTGTTCAGGATGTGTTCTTAGGAAACATTCCGTACATGACTCCAAGAGGTACTTTCGTTATTAATGGTGCTGAGCGCGTAGTTGTATCCCAACTGCATCGTTCACCTGGTGTTTTCTTTGGTCAATCCGTACATCCGAACGGTACTAAAATCTACTCTGCAAGGGTGATTCCGTTCAAGGGCGCGTGGATGGAGTTTGCAACGGACATCAACAACGTGATGTACGCCTACATCGACCGTAAGAAGAAATTCCCGGTTACCACCCTGTTACGTGCCATCGGCTATGAAACAGATAAGGATATCCTGCAGCTGTTTGGCATGGCAGATGAAGTAAAAGCAGACAAAAAGAGTCTTGATAAATATGCCGGCAAAAAGCTGGCTGCCCGTGTTTTAAGAAGCTGGGTGGAAGACTTTGTGGATGAAGATACCGGTGAAGTGGTGAGCATCGAGCGTAATGAAATTATGCTGGAGCGTGATAGCATTCTGGATGAAGCGAATATCGAAACCATCGTAGACATGGGGCTGAAAAGCGTTTTCGTTCAGAAGGAAGAGGTGAGCGGTGATTTCTCCATCATCTACAATACATTAAATAAGGATACATCTAACTCCGAGCTGGAAGCCGTTCAGCACATCTACCGCCAACTGCGCGGTGCCGATGCGCCGGATGATGAAACTGCAAGGGGCATCATCGATAAATTGTTCTTCTCCGATAAACGTTACGATTTAGGTGACGTGGGTCGTTACAAGATCAACAGAAAATTAGGTCTTCCTACTCCGTTAGACATGAAAGTGTTGACGAAGGATGACATCATCTCCATCATCAAGTACCTGGTACAGCTGACGAATGGTAAGGCGGAAATCGATGATATCGATCACCTGTCTAACCGTCGTGTGCGTACTGTAGGCGAGCAGTTATATGCTCAGTTTGGTGTTGGTCTGGCACGTATGGCGCGTACCATCCGTGAAAGAATGAACGTACGTGATAACGAGGTATTTACACCGGTAGATCTGATCAACGCCAGGACTTTGTCTTCCGTGATCAACTCCTTCTTCGGTACTTCCCAGTTATCTCAGTTCCTGGATCAAACAAACCCGTTATCTGAAATCACGCACAAACGTCGTATTTCCGCTCTCGGACCCGGTGGTTTGAGTCGTGAAAGAGCAGGCTTTGAGGTGCGTGACGTTCACTATAGCCACTATGGCCGTCTGTGTACCATTGAAACACCAGAAGGACCAAACATCGGTCTGATTTCTACACTTTGCGTTCACGCGAAAGTGAATGAAATGGGCTTCATTGAAACGCCTTACCGTAAAGTAATCAGCGGTAAAGTTGACATGCATAAAGTGGAGTTCCTGAGCGCTGAGGAAGAAGATTCTGTGAAGATTGCACAGGCTAACGCCCCACTGGACGATAAAGGTCATTTCATAAATGATAAGGTGAAATCCCGCGAAACCGGTGACTTCCCGATTCTCGACAGAGATGAAGTGGAATTCATGGACGTGGCACCTAACCAGATCGTAGGTTTGAGTGCATCGCTGATTCCGTTCCTGGAACACGATGATGCCAACCGTGCGTTGATGGGATCAAACATGCAACGTCAGGCAGTTCCATTGCTGAATCCTGAAGTGCCTATCGTAGGTACTGGTCTGGAAGGCAAAGCTGCACGTGACTCCCGTTTGCAGATTACTGCAGATGGTAATGGTGTGATCGAATTTGTGGATGCAAATGAAATCCATGTTCGCTACGAACGTGATGAAATGCAGAAACTGGTGAGCTTTGAAGACGATCTGATCGTTTACACACTGACCAAATTCGTTAAAACCAACCAAAGCACCTGTATCAACCTCAGACCTTGCGTGAAGAAAGGTCAGCGCGTTAAGGATGGCGACTTCCTCACAGAAGGTTACGCTACCCGCGGTGGTGAACTGGCGCTGGGACGCAACCTGAAGGTGGCGTTCATGCCTTGGAAAGGTTACAACTTTGAGGATGCGATCGTAATCTCTGAGCGTGTTGCACGTGAAGATCTCTTTACTTCCATCCACATCGATGAATATGAACTGGAAGTTCGTGATACCAAACTGGGTGAAGAAGAACTGACACCAGATATTCCTAACGTAAGTGAAGAGGCTACTAAAGACCTCGACCAGAACGGTATTATCCGTGTTGGTGCGCACATTAAAGAAGGTGATATCCTGATCGGTAAAATTACCCCACGTGGTGAGTCTGATCCTTCTCCGGAAGAAAAACTCTTAAGAGCGATCTTCGGTGACAAGGCTTCTGATGCGAAAGATGCTTCTCTGAAAGCACCTCCATCTACAGAAGGTGTGGTAATCGACAAGAAATTGTTTAGCCGCGCTAAGAAAGACAAGAACTCCAAAACCCGTGAAAAAGCGGCGATCGAGAAACTGGAGAAAATTCACCAGAAGAATGCGGAAGATTTGCTGGAAGTGTTGATGAGCAAATTGCTGATATTACTGAAGGATAAAACCTCTCAGGGTATTACCAACACTTACGGTGAAATACTGATTTCAAAAGGATCCAAGTTCTCTCCAAAGAACCTCGTGAATATTGACTTCATGAACGTAAACCCACTGGGCTGGACAACAGACGAAGTGGTGAACGATCAGATCAATACCCTGCTGCATAACTATAACATCAAGTTCAACGAAGAGCTGGGTCGTTACAAACGTGAGAAGTTCAACATCTCTATCGGTGATGAGCTGCCAGCGGGTGTACTGAAACTGGCGAAGGTTTACCTGGCCAGCAAGCGTAAGTTGAAAGTGGGTGATAAGATGGCGGGACGTCACGGTAACAAGGGTATCGTTGCCAAGATTGTGCGTGATGAAGACATGCCATTCCTGGAAGATGGTACACCACTGGATATCGTACTGAACCCACTCGGGGTACCTTCCCGTATGAACCTTGGACAGATCTATGAAACCGTATTAGGTTGGGCAGGTCTGAAACTGGGTGTACGTTTTGCGACTCCGATCTTTGATGGTGCTACTACAGAAGAAATTGCCGGATATATCAATGAAGCTGGTTTACCAAGCTTTGGTCACGCTTACCTGTGTGATGGTGAAACGGGCGACCGCTTCCACCAGAAAGCAACCGTAGGTGTTATCTATATGCTTAAACTGAGCCACATGGTGGATGATAAGATGCACGCCCGTTCTATCGGACCGTACAGTCTCATTACCCAACAGCCTTTGGGTGGTAAAGCCCAGTTCGGTGGTCAGCGTTTTGGTGAGATGGAGGTGTGGGCACTGGAAGCATACGGTGCATCTAACATCCTGCAGGAACTGCTTACTATTAAATCAGATGATATCGTTGGTCGTGCCAAAGCATATGAATCTATCGTGAAAGGAGACAACATCCCTAAAGCGGGTGTACCTGAATCCTTCAACGTATTGATCCATGAATTGCGTGGTCTGGGTCTGGATCTGAAATTTGACTAAGAGCTTTTAGCTACCAGCCATTAGCAGTAAATGCTAATGGCTGATAGCTTGGATATTTCGCAGGAATAAAATTTTTGTCGCTGGCTTATCACCAACGGCTAACAGCTAAAAGCTAATAACAGATGGCTATCAAGAAAGAAAATCGTCCTAAATCAAATTTTAACAGCATTACCATTAGTCTGGCTTCTCCGGATGTTATTCTGGAGCGTTCATACGGTGAAGTGCTGAAACCTGAAACCATCAACTACCGTACTTACAAACCGGAACGTGATGGTTTATTCTGCGAAAGAATATTCGGGCCTGTAAAGGATTACGAATGCTATTGCGGAAAATACAAGCGTATCCGTTATAAGGGTATTGTGTGTGATCGTTGTGGTGTTGAGGTAACGGAGAAGAAAGTACGTCGTGAAAGAATGGGTCACATTCGTTTAGTGGTTCCCGTTGTACATATATGGTATTTCAAATCCCTGCCTAACAAGATTGGTTACCTGCTTGGAATGTCTTCCAAGAAACTGGAAACCATCGTGTACTACGAAAGATACGTGATTATCCAGGCGGGTATGAAACAGGAGAAAGGTATGAACTACGGTGATTTGCTCACTGAAGAAGAATACCTGGATATCCTGGACACCTTACCAAAAGACAATCAACTGTTACCGGATGAAGATCCTAACAAGTTTATTGCTAAAATGGGTGCGGAAGCGGTAGAAATGATGCTGGCCCGTATTGATCTGGACAGCCTTTCTTATCAGCTGCGTAACCAGGCAGCTACTGAAACTTCCCAGCAACGTAAAGCGGAAGCGCTGAAACGTCTGAGCGTAGTGGAAGCTTTCCGTGAAGCCAATGGTCGTGTAGAAAACCGTCCTGAATGGATGGTAATGCAATATATCCCGGTAGTACCACCAGAACTGCGTCCGTTAGTTCCATTGGATGGTGGCCGTTTCGCGTCTTCCGACCTGAACGACCTTTACCGCAGGGTAATTATCCGTAACAACCGTCTGAAACGTTTGATCGAAATTAAGGCACCTGAGGTGATCCTTCGTAACGAAAAACGTATGCTGCAGGAAGCGGTGGATTCTCTGTTCGACAACTCCCGTAAATCCAACGCGGTGAAAGCGGAAGGTGGTCGTGCACTGAAATCACTGTCAGACGTACTGAAAGGTAAACAAGGTCGTTTCCGTCAGAACTTGCTCGGTAAACGTGTGGATTACTCCGGACGTTCTGTTATCGTGGTAGGTCCTGAACTGAAATTACACGAATGTGGTTTGCCTAAGGATATGGCGGCTGAGTTATTCAAACCGTTTATTATCCGTAAGCTGATTGAAAGAGGTATCGTTAAAACCGTGAAATCAGCTAAGAAGCTGGTAGATCGTAAAGAAGCGGTAGTTTGGGATATCCTGGAAAATGTACTGAAAGGTCACCCGGTAATGTTAAACCGTGCACCAACCCTGCACCGTTTGTCTATCCAGGCATTCCAGCCTAAACTGGTAGAAGGTAAAGCGATACAGTTGCACCCACTCGTGTGTTCTGCGTTCAACGCGGATTTCGATGGTGACCAGATGGCGGTTCACGTGCCTTTGAGCAACGCTGCAATCCTGGAAGCCCAACTGCTGATGCTGTCTTCTCACAACATCCTCAACCCGCAGAATGGTACGCCAATCACCCTGCCTTCACAGGACATGGTTCTTGGTCTGTATTACATTACCAAGGGTAAGAAAACAATGGGCGATGTAGTAGTAAGAGGTGAAGGTAAAGCCTTCTATTCTGCTGAAGAAGTAATCATCGCGCTGAATGAAGACCGCATTGACCTGCATGCTCACATCCGTGTGAAAGCGGACGTAAGAAATGTAGACGGTACGCTGGAAAGAAAACTGATCGAAACTACTGTAGGCCGCGTACTGTTCAACCAGTTCGTACCTAAAGCAGCCGGTTATGTAAACGCCCTGCTGACCAAGAAATCACTGCGTGAAATCATCGGTGATATCATCAAAGCAACTGACATCCCTAAAACTGCGAAGTTCCTGGATGACATCAAACAATTAGGTTTCCGCATGGCGTTCCGCGGTGGTCTGTCATTTAACATTAATGACCTGATCATCCCAGACGTTAAGCAAGACATGATTGATGGTGCAGCTGGTGAAGTAGAAGAAGTTTGGGATAACTATAACATGGGTCTGATCACCAACAACGAGCGCTATAACCAGATCATTGATATCTGGTCACGTGTGGATACGAAGGTGACTGAAACCCTGATCCGTGAGCTGGCAACAGACAAGCAAGGTTTCAACTCAGTATACATGATGTTGGATTCCGGTGCGCGTGGTTCCAAGCAGCAGATCAAACAGCTGGCTGGTATCAGAGGTCTGATGGCTAAGCCGCGTAAGAGTGGATCTACCGGTTCCGAGATCATCGAAAACCCGGTATTGTCCAACTTTAAAGATGGTTTGAACGTATTGGAATACTTCATCTCTACGCACGGTGCCCGTAAGGGTCTTGCGGATACGGCGTTGAAAACGGCGGATGCGGGTTACCTGACCCGTCGTCTGGTAGACGTTGCGCAGGATGTTGTCATCAATGAGGAAGACTGTGGCACCCTCCGTGGTATCGCTACTTCTGCATTGAAAGATAATGAAGAAGTGATCGAAACCCTGTACGACCGTATCCTCGGACGTACTTCCCTGCACGATGTATTTGATCCTCATAACGACGAGGAACTGATCGTAGCAGCAGGTGCTGAAATCACTGAAGAAATTGCACACAGAATTGAAGAAAGTGCGATTGAAACCGTAGAAATCCGCTCCGTACTGACTTGCGAAAGCCGTCGTGGTGTGTGCGTGAAATGTTACGGTAAAAACCTGGCGAGCGGTTATACTGCACAAAGAGGTGATGCTGTAGGTATCATCGCTGCGCAGTCCATCGGTGAGCCTGGTACTCAGTTGACACTGCGTACCTTCCACGTGGGTGGTGTGGCCGGTTCTACTTCCGTTGAATCCGGTTTGCCAGCTAAGTTTGATGGTACTGTTCAATTTGATGGCTTACGTACTACCACCTACGAAAATAACCAGGGTGAAAAAGTACAGATCGTTATCGGTCGTACCGGTGAGTTGCGTATCATGGACGTGAAAAATGATCGTCTGTTGGTTACCAACAACATCCCTTACGGTTCTACCTTACTGGTGAAAGACGGACAAAAAGTAGTGAAAGGTGACATGCTCTGTACATGGGATCCGTTCAATGCCGTTATCGTGTCTGAAATCCCTGGTAGCATTCGTTTCGATAGCATCATAGAAGGTATCACCTTCCGTGAAGAAGCGGACGAACAAACCGGTCACCGTGAGAAAGTGGTAATTGAAACCAAAGACAAGAATAAGATTCCGTCTATCCTCGTAGAAGGTAATAAAGAGGTGAAATCATACAACTTACCAGTAGGTTCCCACATCGTAATCACTGAAGGTGATAAGGTGAGAGCTGGTCAGGTAATTGTGAAGATCCCACGTATTATCGGTAAACTGCGAGATATCACGGGTGGTCTGCCACGTGTAACGGAGCTCTTCGAAGCACGTAACCCAAGCAACCCTGCCATCGTTTCTGAAATTGACGGTGTGGTAGCATTTGGTAACATCAAACGTGGTAACCGCGAAATCATCATCGAAAGCCGTGAAGGTCAGATCAAGAAATACCTGGTGCCATTAACACGTCACATCCTGGTACAGGACGGTGACTTCGTGAAGGCTGGTACTTCTCTCTCCGATGGTTCTACTACTCCTGCAGACATCCTGTCTATTAAAGGACCGTTTGCTGTACAGGAATACCTGGTAAATGAAATCCAGGAAGTATACCGTTTACAGGGTGTGAAGATCAATGACAAGCACATTGAGGTGATTGTTCGTCAAATGATGCGTAAAGTAAACATCGAAGATCCGGGTGATACCCGCTTCCTCGAAGGTGATACTGAAGATAGATTTGACTTCTTTGAAGAAAACGATATGATCTTCGATAAGAAGGTTGTAACTGAAGCGGGTGAATCAGCTAACCTGAAAGCAGGTCAGATTGTAACGCTCCGTCAGGTTCGTGAAGAAAACTCTCTGTTACGTCGTGCAGATAAGAAACTGGTTGAGTTCCGCGATGCACAGCCAGCTACATCCAGCCCACTCCTGCAAGGTATTACCAAGGCGTCTCTCGGCACCCGCAGCTGGATCTCAGCTGCTTCGTTCCAGGAAACTACCAAGGTACTGTCTCAGGCGGCTATCAACGGTAAAACCGATGATATGATGGGTCTGAAGGAGAATGTGATCACAGGTCACCTGATCCCTGCCGGTACTGGTTTACGTGAGTTCGAAAACATGATCGTAGGTTCTAAAGAAGAATACGATATCCTGGCCTCTTCTAAAGAAGTGTTCCAGTTCGACGAAGAAGAATAGTGCTGAAAAGCATATTCAACATACGAAAGCGGGTGTTTCCAACAGGAGACACCCGCTTTTTTTTGTGGTGAATGAATGTTGAGGTATTCATCTCACTAAATAAACACCTGATACCCGCTGTTGTTATTGCGCGGAAACCGTATATAGGCGGGTGTTTCTAATAGGAGGCATCCGTTTTTTTTGTGGTGAATGAATGGATATTGAGGTATTCATCTCACTAAATAAACACCTGATACCCGCTGTTGTTATTGCGCGGAAACCGCATATAGGCGGGTGTTTCTAATAAGAGACATCCGCTTTTTTTGTGGTGGATGAATGGATATTGAAGTATTCATCTCACTAAATACGCACCTGATATCCGCTGTTGTTATTGCGCGGAAACTGCATATAGGCGGGTGTTTTCAATAGGAGGTACCCGCTTATTTTTGTGGTGAATGAATGGACGCAGCGGTATTCATCTCACTAAATAAGTACCTGACACCCGCTGTTGTTATTTGGCGGAAACCGCATATAAGGGGGTGTTTCTAATGGGGGAGATCCTCTTTTTTTTGTGGTGAATGAATGTATGCGGCGGTATTTATCTCACTAAATAAATACCTGAGACCCGCGGAAACCGCATATAATCGGGTGTTTCCAACAGGAGATACCCGCTTTTTTTTGTGGTGAATGAATGGACGCAGCGGTATTCATCTCACTAAATAAGTATCTTATACCCGCTGTTATTATTGTGCGTAAAATGCTTGCGCAATACATAGAAAAGCGGGTGCTCCCAACCGGAAACACCCGCTATATTTTTGAAGTAAACCAATGGACGTGAAGTATACATCTTCCTGGATCAATATTTATTGCTTGCCGATATCTTCAGGAGCGTATACACTGGGGAAAACAGATGAAAACGGGTGTTGAATAAACACCCGTTTTTGGGGCCAACTCAATGAATGCGCAGTATAGATTTTTCAAATAAAAACTATTGTTTACCGGCGTCTTGTTGCAGGTCTTTTTTATCGTGCTGTAAATCTTTTACATCATGTTTTTTATCTCTTCTTTCCCGGTTTAATTGACGCTTATCCTGTTGAATGTCTTTATTGTCCTGGTTCCGGTCCTGGCGGTCTTTATTCAGATCTTTGTTATCCTGTTGGAGATCTTTTTTGTCGTGATGAATATCGTTGTAGTCATGTTTCAGATCTGCTTTATCCTTTGCGAGGTCTTTGGTATCGCCGTTTTTGCGGTCTTGTGCGATATCTTTTTTGTCTTTGCTGACATCATTGCGATCATGTTGTAAGTCTTTGTGGTTGGCATTGATATCTTTTTTGTCGTGATTGATATCGTTGTTATCCTGTTTTACTTCGTTGCGATCCCGTTTGATATCCTTTTTGGTATTGCTGATATCATGGTTATCATGTTTGATGTCGTTACGGTCGTGGTGGATATCCTGCCGGTCGTGGTTGGCGCGTTTCTGGGCGCTGGTATTCAGGGAAACAAGGCCTAGAATAAGGGCAGGAATCAGGATAGCTGGCATTTTCATTTCGTTGCAGGTTTTTGTTATATGATAAATAAATTGTTTGTGAGAGATAGACGGGGAAGAATAATATTTGTTTAACCGGGGCTCATTAAAAACTAATTAAAACCTATTTTTGATTCCGTAAAAACGAAAGCGGATTTCATGAAATACCTGATTATACCCATTATTATAGGACTGACTTTGCTGGTAGCATGTAAGAAGAACAGCGACAGCGCCGTGCCTGATACGCATGGCCATTTTATGGTGGTTGATGCGTTGCCTAATGGTGTACAGTATGACATCCGGCTGGACGCCATTGCTTTTGCCAGCAATGTGAGCTTTAAAACGGTGACCGGTTATAAATCCTATCGGGCACAAAAGTATAATCTGATTATTACGCCGGCAGGACAGCCGGAGGTAATATTATTTAACAACGGGATTTTTCTGCGGAATAACCGCTACTACACCGCATTCCTGGGAGGAGACAGCTTAAATAAGCCTCTTTTAATTATTTCAGAAGATGATTTGACTCCGGCGCGCGGCGACAGTGCCAAGTTCAGGGTGATTAATTTCAGTCAGGGATTTAAACCAAACAGGACGCCGCTGGGCATGGATATTCTTTCCGGGCAGGGGCCTATCTTTTTTAAAGGATTGACTTTCCCTTCGCGGACTGCTTTTGTATCACTGGCAAGCGACAGCGCTTATGCCATCCGTTTCAATTATGTGGATTCTTCACTGACATTGAGATATCATCCGCTGCAAACGCAAAAGGGTAAGGTGTATACGCTGGTGACAGCTGGTTATCCGCTGGACTCCGCGAGGTTTAATATATTGACAGTACAACATAATTAAGGGGAAGGCATACAAACGTTTGTTATATGAATCAATATAAAAAGATATTTCTTCTTGGTGGAATGGCTATGCTGGGGGCTGTAGCAGCAGGTGCACAGCAGGCAACGGCTCCATACCTGGATGCCTATACGATTCCTTTGAAGAAGAAGAATGCCACTATTGGAAAGGTGTATGATAAGGAGGGAAAGGTAGGTTCAGCGGTGATTCTGGAAGATAAATCCGGATTATTTACCATCAGTGGTAATGAGCTGAAGCTGAAGAAGAAGGCCAGTGTGGCCGGTGATGGAGAAATGGTTTACCCGGTGCGTATAAAAGCGGGCAATGATACTGCCGACTTTCTGTTAGTGGCAGACCAGTTTATCCGTAATAAAGTGATTGCACATCGTGGTGCCTGGAAGCATCATGAAGGCAGTCAGAATAGTTTGACTTCTCTGAAAGATGCTATCAAACTGGGTTGTGAAGGATCTGAATTTGATGTTTGGTTATCGTCTGATGATCAGCTGGTGATATCACATGATCCGGAGATAGGAGGCAGGAAGGTGGAAGAAAGCACCCTGGCGGAGTTGCAAACCGTGCAGTTAAAAAATGGCGACCGGGTACCTACGCTGGAAGAATATATCCATACCATCATGGAGCAGCATAAAACCAGGCTGGTATTGGAGCTGAAACCTTCTGCCAAAGGGAAGGGAGCGCAACTGGCTACGCAGGCAGTAGCCATGGTGCATGCCAAAAAAGCCCAGGCCTGGATGTTTTACATCAGCTTTGATTATAACATCTGTCAAAAAATAAAAGAGCTGGACCCGACTGCTAAAGTTGCTTATCTGAACGGTGATAAGACACCAGCTCAATTGCGGGCTGATGGTATCTGGGGACTGGATTACAACCAGCAGGTATTTAAAAAAGATGCGCAACTGATTGCCAACGCGCGCCAGCAACAGGTAACCACCAATGCGTGGACGGTTGATCAACCGGAAGTAATGGATGCGTTATTGAAAGATGGGATTGATTTTATTACCACCAATGAGCCGGAAGTGCTGTTGCAGAAGGTAAAACACTAATATTAGTTAAATCCTAGCTAAAAAAGTTGATCGGAATATGAAAATCCGGTAAAAACCTTATTTTAGCCGTTCCATTTTAAAAATGTACTAAAGAAGCACAAATCCACCTATTAACATGCGCACTCGTAAACAATTAGTGACAAAAGGATTATTAGCGGCATTAGCAGCCGGATTATTGATGTCTTGCCAGGGAAATAAAGCTGGTAACAGTACACCAGCCACGCCAGCAGCAGGTAACAGTACTCCGGCAGCAGCAAGTTTTAAAATTGCGTATGTAGATCTGGATTCACTGGAAGCGCATTTCGAGTATTTTAAAGAAAAGAGGGCGTTATTGGAGCAGAAGCAAGAGCAGATGGACAATCAGCTGAAAGGCAAGGCCCGGGCTTTACAGGCAGAGTATGAAGATCTGCAACGTAAAGCGTCTACACTTACGCAGGAGCAGGGTGAGGCAGCACAACGCAGTCTGATGGCTAAAAAGCAACAGCTGGATCAGGAAGCGCAGAACCTGGGTGCTTCTTATACAGAGCAGCAAACCAAGTTTAACGAGGAGTTGCAGAAAAAACTGGACGATTTCCTGAAATCTTTCAATGCAGACAAACGTTACGCTTATATATTCTCTTACCGCAGCAACGCGAGCAACATCCTGTATAAAGATCCGGCTTATGATGTCACAACGGATGTTATTAAGGGAATGAATGAGAGTGGTGTGGGGGCGTCAAAATAAGCGCATAAAACCTTCGAAATTTTTTCTACCTTATAGTCCCGGTTCATAAAGGAACCGGGATTTTTTATAAATAACAATATGGAAATCAACCAAACTCAATCTTTCAAGCCATCCCTGGGGCTGTTAGATGCCACCATGATCGTAGCCGGTTCCATGATTGGTTCCGGTATTTTTATTGTAACAGCCGAAATAGCCCGTAGTGTAGGCGGTGCTGGCTGGATTACTGCCATGTGGGTATTGGCGGGCGTGGTTACCCTGATTGCCGCGCTCAGTTACGGAGAATTATCCGGTATGTATCCCAAAGCCGGTGGGCAGTATGTTTATTTGCGGGAGGCCTACAATCCATTTATTGCTTTCTTATTTGGCTGGACTCAGTTCGGCGTTATCCAAACGGGTACTATTGCTGCGGTGGCGGTGGCTTTTGCCAAGTTTACCGCTTATCTTATTCCCGGGTTCAGTGAAAAGAATATTTTGTTAGATGCAGGTATCGTGCAGATTTCCGCGGCACAAATTGTGGCCATTGTGTCTATTATCTTACTAACGTTTATCAATACACGTGGTGTACATCATGGTAAACTGATACAAACGGTGTTTACGCTGGCGAAGCTGCTATCTTTATTTGGCCTGATTATTTTCGGGTTTGCGGTGGGAGCTAAGCAGGAAATCTGGCAGGCTAACTGGCAGCATGCCTGGGATGCGGCGTCTGTTACATCGCTGAATGGGGATATTGTAACAGCAGGGTTATCCGGTCTGGCGTTAATGGGGGCGATTGCTGTTTCCATGAAGGGGTCATTGTTTTCCAGCGATGCCTGGAATAATGTGACTTTCATAGCAGGGGAAATTAAGAACCCGGCTAAAAATATTGGTCGTTCTCTTTTCCTGGGTACATTGATTGTAACGATTATTTATGTGAGTTGTAATCTGATGTATCTGGCAGTATTGCCGTTGAATGAAATTGCTTTTGCTGCCAACGACCGTGTAGGGGTGGCTGCAGCGGCAAAGATCTTTGGGTCGAGTGGTGCGATAATTATTGCGGTGATGATTATGATTTCCACTTTTGGCTGCAATAATGGGTTAATCTTATCAGGTGCGCGGATTTATTATACCATGGCACAAGATAAATTGTTTTTCAAAAAAGCGGGTGAATTAAACAAGCATAGTGTACCTGCATATGGATTATGGATACAATGTGCCTGGGCGTCTATGCTGTGTTTGACGGGTCGGTACAATGATTTGCTGGCGCTGGTGATATTCGGGGTATTGATATTTTATGTGCTGACCATTTTGGGTATTTTTATTTTAAGGCGTAAGCGTCCGGAGATAGAAAGGCCTTACAAAGCTTTCGGATATCCGCTACTGCCGCTGATTTATATCATTGTGGCTTTGTCGCTTGCAGCGTTATTGCTGGTATTTGAGAGTAAGTTTACGATACCTGGTCTTGGCATCATTTTGTTGGGTATTCCGCTCTATTACATTGCCATGGCGCGTCAGCCGAAGGCTTGATTCAGCTAAATTGGACAAGAAAATATAAGATTTACAACGAACGTTGTATAAAAAAGAGTGGCCACTGCAGTGCATACTGCAGTGGCCACTCTTAATTTGCACTAAGACAAACGGACAACGTGATGTCTGCCAACAGAACCCTAATAATTTAGAAAACCCAGTAGTAATAGAGAATATTTAAACAAAAGGAATTGTCAACATAAGCATAGGAGGTCCCATAAAGCTAGTGGTAAGAGGCCACTCCCATTTATGAAATTTAATGTCTGTGATCCGGCCCTGTAATTTGTGATTTGGATTTTGTTAACAATTGCAGCGATTAGTTATTTTTTATTTATACCCTCAAAAAACGTATATCCATTAGAGTGAGTGATTTTTACTTCGTTCAAACAATATTCAAACAATATAAACAGTCAATAAAGATATTATTGCCAACAAGTGGTGTATTGCATCATCATTTTAGGGTAAAAAGGAAATTAAGGTGGTATAACCTTGACGGCATCTCAACCCCAAGATAACCATTAAAAGCCTTCACGATTTGCATTCTCGAACATTCACATGACAATCTTTTACAATAAGCGTATGGTTTCTACCATGCGCTTCTTTTTTGAGCTGAAGGCAGAAAGCAAAAAGCAAAAAGCTATTGTAGCGAGTGACAGGAGCGAATACCAGGCTTGTTATCCGCTACAATAGCTTTTTGCTTTCTGCTTTCAGCTATTGAAAATGGCTGTTTTTTGTACCTTCGCGGCATGTTTACACAATTGTGCAATAAGATATTTAACCAAAGTATCGCGGCCTACCACGAGCATAACGATGTGCATCAGGCCATTTCCAATCCTTATGAAAAGAGCAGCATAGAGCACCTGCTTTTCCTGAAAAACTGGATAGACACGGTGCAATGGCACCTGGAAGATATTATCCGTGATCCACAAATAGACCCGGTAGAAGCCCTGGGCATTAAGCGTTGGATAGACCGTTCCAACCAGGAGCGCACCGATGTGGTGGAGTATATCGACAGCTATTTCCTGGAAAAGTACAGCAAAGTAGTACCAGTGGCAGCAGCCAGCATTAATACGGAGAGTCCGGCGTGGGCGATAGATCGTTTGTCTATCCTGGCGCTGAAGATTTATCATATGCAGGAGGAGGCCAATCGTGCTGATGCTACACCGGAGCACCGGGCAGCCTGTCAGACGAAACTGAATATTCTGCTGGATCAGCAACAGGATCTGGGAACTGCGATAGAGGCGTTACTGGCAGATATTGAAGCAGGTAAAAAGTTTATGAAGGTATATAAGCAGATGAAAATGTATAATGATCCTTCTCTGAACCCTGTTTTATACAAAACTGAAAAATAAAGCTGCAATCATTGGGCACTGTTAAAACGATACTGGTTACCCGGTTGTCGGCCATGGGCGACGTAGCCATGACCATCCCTGTGATGAAGCAGGTGCTGGAGGATAATCCGGAAGTGGAGATTGTTTTTGTGACCAACCGGAACTGGGGTGCTTTGTGTGCCAACATTCCCCGGCTAACCTTTTTCCCGGCAGATGTAAAGGGCGCACATAAAGGCGTAAAGGGTTTATACCGTTTATTCCGGGAAGTAAAGAAGGCGCATCGTATCCATGCGGTAGCCGATTTGCATAATGTATTGCGGTCAAAGATTATACGCACCTTTTTCCGGCTTACGGGTACACCAGTAGCCGCGATAGATAAAGGTCGCGCCGCCAAAAAGGCATTGACAAGGAAGGAGGATAAAGTACTACAGCCGCTTACCAGCACTATTGAACGTTATGCTGTGGTTTTCCGGCAGTTGGGCCTGCGCTGTGAAATGGGCCATAAACCCGTTTTCCAGCCCCGTGCTTTAACGGAATCCATTACGGCGGTCACTGGTGCGAAAAGTGCCGAAAAGTGGGTGGGAATGGCTCCTTTTGCCACTTATCGGGAAAAGATGTATCCACTGGAGAAAATGTCGGAGGTACTGGCGCTATTACTGCAGGAACCACATCATCGGGTATTGCTGATGGGAGGGGGGAAGCAGGAAGTAGCTTTGTTAACGGAATTGCAGGCTAAATACCCACAAACCATATTGATAGCAGGACGTTTTGCGCTGGCAGAAGAAATGGCCATTATCAGCCAGCTGGATGTGATGATCAGCATGGATTCTGCCAACATGCACCTGGCCTCTCTGTTTGGGGTACCGGTGGTATCTGTTTGGGGCGCTACGCATCCTTTTGCGGGTTTTATGGGTTACGCACAATCGGCCGATAATGCCGTGCAAATCGATGATCTTAGCTGCCGGCCCTGCTCTGTTTTTGGGAATAAGCCCTGTTTCAGAGGAGACCACGCCTGTATGGAATGGATAAAGCCTGAACAGATAAGCGAAAAAGTAAATAAGTTGGCTTGATCATCCAGGTGAGAGCCGTTCATAATGCTTGACTGTGGCGGATTGCAAAGAATATTTAAAAAATATTGCAAGTTTTTTTTGCAGAAATAAAAAAAGTTATACTTTTGCCATCCCAAACAACAAGGGTATTGCCCAATAGTATAATGGTAGTACAGCAGATTTTGGTTCTGCTTGTCTTGGTTCGAATCCAGGTTGGGCAACTACTAAAAACGAGATGGAAATTATTTCCATCTCGTTTTTTTTTATCCGGGAGCAAATCATCATTTAATGATTTCACCTGCCAGCCACCTTCGCCAATCTGCCGCTACTTTGTCCCAGTTGAAAATATCGTAATCAATACTGCCATCTTTTTTTAGCGGAAAATAGTTGTGTTCAGTACCTATATACGTTTTAAAGGTGAAGTTTTTGCGTCCTGTGCTGATGGTCTCCACTCTTAAATAATCATTAAATGGTGCGCTGGCATCTTTTGAACCATATGTTACTAAAACAGGAATTTTTAGCATCTTAAGATAGTTAATTGGTGGAATGGAAAACTGCCAGGTTGTTTTATTAGGATCACCTGATAATGCTTCCATACTTTCCGGATGCGCCGCAATATTTTCCCAGTTATTGATAACTGTTTCTGCGTTGCTCACACTATTCGTTTCTGTCTGCCTGCTGCGCTCAATAATAGTCATTATCCGCCCCATCGGATTACCTGCAGAATATATTAATGCAGTAACGGCAGGCGTCATTATGGCCAACTTAGCAGCAATGGTACTCCCTTCTGAATGTCCGGCTACAATGAGTTGCTTTTTTGATACCCAGCTTTGTTTTTGTAAAAAGAGCAATACCTGTTTATTTCTGTCAACATAATATTCCAACAGATTTCGTTCAACATATTTTCGCGGGTATTTCCCTGTATTATCAGTGTAAGTCAAATCGCTGTTCAATAGATTCTGATTTATCATCAATGGAACATATGGCTTGCTAATAATAACCAGATGATATTGCTCACTCAAACTATCAGCGTTAAACGGAAATACACTATAAATTCCATTGTCTTTACTGGTATCATACACAATGATTAATGGGATAGGTAAGCTGCCCTGACAGAAAAGGAATAATGGTTTCTTTTTTGTTTCTTCTCCTTTTTTAGATTTTATTAAGATGTCAACAGTATCTCCTTTGAAAGTTGTTTGCAGATGTCTGAATCCATAATGTGTGGGAGGATTGTTTTGCCCATGTATCAGGGATGGAAAAATGATGAGTATTAAACAGGTGATCCCGTTTCTTAAAATAGCAGGGTTCATGCGATGCGTATAGGTGTTAGTAATATCCATTTGACCGGATGTTCCGGTTAAATGGGTATCTAAAAATAAAACTACTTACGGAATCACCTTCATCTTCTTAAAATTGTCGAAAATTTCCATAAACATCACTTCCGTATCCACGAACTCGTTAAACCCTGCCCGCCGGGCTTTGGAGCCATCGACAAAAAAGTCGTAGTCCCACGAAAATACGAAGTCCCCAAATTTCCACGACGACACTTCTTCATAGCTATATTGTAATCCATATTTCTCCATCATGCTGTTCCATAATGGTGCTTTATCCGCCATTACTTCTGCCAGTGGTATAGGCAGCGGATCTGCTACTTCCATATCAAAATAGCGGGCAATGCGTGGCCACAGATCGGACCAGCGAAACAGATCACCGTTGTTGATGTTGAAGGCGTTGTTGGCGCCGGCATCGCTGGTAGCGGCCCAGGTAGTGGCTTTGGCGAGTAGGTTGGCATCCGTCATTTCCATCAGGGTATGATAAGCGCCAGGTTTACCAGGAAAACGGAGGGGAATTCCCAGTTCTTTGGAAATAGCCGCATATACTGCAATCACCATGGCGAGGTTCATGGGATTACCGAGTGCAAATCCACCTACTACGGAAGGCCGTATGGCAGACCAGGTCCAGGATTGGCCGCGTTGCTTATTTTCCAGGAAGTGTTGTTGCGACATATTGAATTCCGGCGGCATAAAGGTGCCGGCATCGGATTCCCGGGCAGGTGTTTTAAATGGGCCGAGGTGGGCGCCGTATACTTTGTAGCCCTGCATAAGGCTGATATGCTGCAGTTGCGTAGCGATAGGCGTTACGACGTTGACCACATTTTGCAGCATGGTCATATTTGGAGCTACCAGTCCTGCCCAGGTGGGGGCGTCCTGGTAGGCGGCATAAAATATATGCGTTACCGTGGTAAGATGACCGAGTTTTTTTTGGGTGTCTTCTTCGCTCATCAGGTCCACTGCGATGTGTGTTACAAGAGGGCTATCTTCGCCGCATCTTCTCGATAAACCGATGATATCCCATTGCTGCTGCGCTTCCAGGTAAGCGGATAAATTACGTCCTATTACGCCCTGTGCGCCTACTATCAGCGCTACTTTCCGATTATTATGCTGTTTCATATTACTGTTGTATTTTTAGTATTGATTTTGATAACACAAAGATCGCGGGCCGGGGATTCACCGGACTTGTACATCGCGGGGGATAATTGGTATATTTCAACGAATGAAGAGATACATACAACTGGAGTACCTGAAAGTGTCGCATTTTACGGCTACGGAGTGGCAGCATCCTGTGCATAACCACAATCATTTTGAATTGATTTTTATTCATCGGGGAAATGGTACGCATACTATATCGGGTGTGGAGTATCCTTATAACGGGCCTTGTCTTTTTCTGCTGGCGCCTTGCGATGCCCATCATTTCAACATCACTTCCGCTACTACCTTTACCTTCATTAAGTTTACCAATGTATATCTCCAGGGCAGTGGGCATATGCGGTTAGAGCAACGCTGGAACCAGGAGCTGGACCGGTTATTACTACAGGCTCGGGAGCAGCGAATATTCACCACGGCCGCAGTGGGTATGGAGCCGTTGGTGCAGTTGATCAGCAGTGAATGGAAGGCGGCAGCCGGAGAAAACAATGAAACCATTTTTTTCCTGCTGCAGGCATTATTTACTAAAATTAAAAAGGCTGCCAGCGAAGCGTTACCGGAAGCGGCTACTGCGGGTGGTGCGCGGGTGACGGCCATTCTCCATCATATTCACGAACATATTCACGAAACCGATGAAGTGCAGATAGAGCAGCTGGCGGCTATTTTCGGTTATTCCAAACATTATCTTGGCGCTTTTTTTAAAGAGCAAACCGGTAGTACCCTGCGGGAATATGTGAATCAATATAAACTGCATTTACTGGAGAACAGGTTACACTACAGCGCTTTTTCCTTAAAAGAAATTAGYCATGAACTGGGATTCAATGACCAGAGTCACCTGAATAAGTTTTTCCGGAAGTATCATGGGATCAGCCCTTCCGCTTATCGTGGGCAGGTGCAGGCTTCTCCGGAAACGCGCCACTGAAGCGGGCACGACAGTTGAATTGTCTTACTAATTTCACTTTTATAAGAATACTAATTTACCCCCTGTTTTAAACGATTTACTCCCCCGGTGTACGATCGGAACACCCCTATATTGCCGGCGTTATTCCACAGAAAGCTGATATTATTAACCCTCGATTTTTCACGTTTAAAAAGTAATTCACCATGAATCGATTACTATTCTATTTCCCGTTGGTCGTCCTTTTTGCTGGCTGTACTAAGAACCTGAAAGAAAATTTAGTCACCAAAATCCCCGGAGAAAAAGCCGTGGTAGCCAATTCGGAGCTATTAGCAGCCACCTCGGATTTCAAGGGAATGAATTGGGCCGATCCGGCAGATAATTTCAAAGATGATTGGGTGGTACCCAGCGGGCTGAGTTCATCAGACAGCTACGCTACTACCGCCACCAAAGCGATTAATATTGTGAATGCCTTCAAGCAAAGGGGCGCCAATACTATTCGTATCCCCATTAATCCACCTACAGCTTCCCAGGCCTGGTGGAATAGTTACATAGGTGCTATTGATACGGCGGCTAATAGTGGCATGAAAGTAATCATCGCTTATTGGGAGGCCGCCAGCTCCCGCGATGGAGTAGTGGACAATTTAACGCAGTTCTGGGCTATGTGGCAAACTGTGGTTAACAGATACAGTGGCAATGGCAACGTTTATTTCGAGGTATTTAATGAACCTCACGGGTATAGCCTGGCTAACCTGAATAACCTCTATGCAGACTGGCTTACACATTATCCAAACGTACCTAAAAACCGCATCCTGCTGGATGGTGCCGGGTTCGCCACAGATGTCAATGGTGTAGGGGCAGACAGCCGGTTTAGTTCCTGTTTGTTGTCTTTCCATGACTACACCTGGTTTGATAATACCAAACATACCAGCGCGGATTGGGAAACAGCGATCAACGCACTTGCTTACCCCGACAGAACCGTAGTCACTGAATTTGGTATTCCCATGACCACCGGTGTGGATTATCTGGCTGCACCGGGCACCAATGGAGATGCTACTTACTATCAGGGGATGACTAACGGTATCCATAACCGTGGAATTGGCTGCGTGTATTGGCCGGGGTTAAGAGACGGCGACTATTATGCCGTAACAGCACTCAGCGGTGGTTCCGTTACTACGACCAATGCTTCTGGTCTGGCCCGTCTGCAGTATGCGTGGGGAATAACCAACATTACGCAACCTGCCGCTACGTTTGATGGTAATGCCTGGTATAAGATGATTTGTTCCTCAAGTGGCAAAGCGGTGGATGTGTATAACAGCTCCACCAGCAACGGCGGAACTATTGACCAGTGGGCTTATTGGGGTGGTAATAACCAGCAGTGGAAAATGAGTGACCTGGGCAGCGGAAAATTTGCTATTACCAATCGTAACAGTAATAAATCACTGGATACACCCTCCAATAACGGCGGTACTGGTATTATTCAGTGGGATTACTGGGGTGGTGTTAATCAGCAATGGAATGTAGTGGATATAGGTTTTGGTTATTACCAGGTGATGAATGTAAGTAGTGGAATGTCGTTGGATGTAAACGGGGCTTCTTCTGCCAATGGTGCTGCTGTTATTCAATGGTATTGGAATGCTGGTGGAAATCAGCAATGGCAGATAGTGAAGTTATAAGAAAATCTATCAGCTTTCCGGAATAGCAAAAAGCATAAAGCCGAAAGCAAAAAGCTATTGCGCGGATAATCACTCGCTATAATAGCTTTTTGCTTTCGGCTTTATGCTTTTTGCTATAAAAAAAGGAAGTATCTTACGGTTTACACATGTAACAACCTATAGATAACTGTCAATTATGGAACACCTGCTCACCGTAGATGCGCTGATTAGTCTTTTGACGCTGACCGTACTGGAAATAGTATTGGGGATCGATAACATTGTATTTATTTCCATTTTGGCGGGGAAGCTGCCGTTGGAAAAGCAAAAGAAGGCGCGCCGTCTGGGATTGGGGCTGGCCATGTTTGTCCGCGTTTTATTACTGCTTTCCATTAGCTGGATCATGTCATTGACCAAACCGTTGTTTAATGTAGGGGAGTGGATAGGATTGCAAAATCCGGACTGGCTGGAGAAGTCTGCTATCTCCGGCAGAGATCTTATTTTGCTGATTGGTGGGTTGTTCCTGATTTATAAAAGTACGGCCGAAATTCACGAGAAACTGGAAGGAGGAGAACATGGAAATGCCAATGCGAAAGCATTAGGATTCGGGCAGGTGATTGTACAAATCTTATTACTGGATATTGTGTTTTCGCTGGACTCTGTGATTACAGCAGTGGGTATGGCAGATCATGTGGAAATTATGATTGCAGCGGTAGTGATTGCCGTAGGTGTGATGATGCTGGCATCTGAATCCATCAGTCATTTTGTGAACAAGCACCCTACGGTAAAAATGCTGGCGTTGTCGTTCCTGTTACTGATTGGTGTGTCATTGATTGCAGAGAGCTTTGATCAGCATATTCCTAAAGGATATATTTATTTTGCGATGGCATTTTCCGTATTCATAGAAGTACTCAACCTCAAAATGAGAGCACGTTCGGAAAAGCCGGTAAAGCTCCATCAGCCCGAATTTCCGGATAGTGAACAATAAGGTATTTATCTTCCGGAAAACTACATAATAACGGGAAGGGGTATACGTTTATTTTCGTATACTGCTTTCCCAGACAATCAATTTCCCGGGAAGGATAATTTTTTCCAGGATACTTAATATGTATTAGTCCTTCAGCTTATCGGGCAGGCGCAGGCTTCTCCGGAAATGGGCTACTGAAGCGACCCCGCAGTTAAATTGTCTTATTAATTTCACTTTTACAAGAATACTAATTTACCCCCTGTTTTAAACGATTTACTCCCCCAGGGTACGATCGGAACACCTCTATATTGCCGGCGTTATTCCACAGAAAGCTGATTTTTTTATTAACCCTCCATTTTTCACGTTTAAAAGTAATTCATCATGAAACGATTACTATTCTATTTGCTGTTGGTCGTCCTTTTTGCTGGCTGTACTAAGAACCTGAAAGAAAATATAGTCGCAAAAATACCAGGAGAAAAGACCATGATAGCCAAGTCGGAGCTACTAACGGCTTCCTCGGACTTCAAGGGCATGAACTGGGCCGATCCGGCAAATAATTTCAATGACAATGCGTTGGTAATCAGCGGGCTGAATTCGTCGGACAGCTATGCTACTACCGCCGCCAAAGCGATTAATATTGTGAATGCCTTTAAAGTTAGAGGTGCCAATACTATTCGTATTCCCATTAACCCACCTACTACCTCCAGCGCCTGGTGGAATAGTTACGTAGGCGCTATTGATACCGCAGCCAATAGTGGTATGAAAGTCATCATCGCTTATTGGGAAGCGTACAGCTCCCAGGATGGAACAGTGGACAATTTAACGCAATTCTGGGCCATGTGGCAAGCCGTGGTTAACAGATACAGTGGCAATGATAACGTTTTTTTCGAGGTATTTAATGAGCCTCACGGGTATAGCCTGGCTAACCTGAACAACCTTTATGCAGACTGGCTCTCGCATTATCCGAATGTACCCAGAAACCGCATCATGCTGGATGGGGCCGGGTATGCAGGAGATGTTAACGGCGTGGGCGCAGATAGCCGGTTTAGTTCCTGTTTATTGTCTTTCCACGACTACACCTGGTTTGAACCGGACAAACACACGAGCGCCGAGTGGGAAACAGCCATCAATGCACTGGCTTACCCCGACAGAACCGTAGTCACCGAATTTGGAGTTCCTATGACCACCACCCCCAGTGTGGATTACCTGGCAGCACCAGGCACCAATGTCGATGCTACTTATTATCAGGGGATGACCAATGGTATCCGTAACCGTGGCATAGGCTGCGTGTATTGGCCAGGGTTATGTACCGGTGATTATTATTCGATAACGGCCATTAATGGTGGTACCGTTACTACTACCAATACTTCCGGTCTGACCCGCCTGCAGTATGCATGGGGACTGACAAACGTTACCCAACCTGCTGCTACCTTTGATGGTAATGCCTGGTATAAGATGATTTGTTCGCTGAGCGGCAAAGCGGTGGATGTGTATAACAGCTCCACCAGCAACGGCGGAACCATTAACCAGTGGGCTTATTGGGGTGGTAATAACCAGCAGTGGAAAATGACTGACCTGGGCAGCGGAAACTTTGCTATTACCAACCGTAACAGTAATAAATCACTGGATACTCCCTCCAATAATGGCGGTACTGGTATTATTCAGTGGGATTACTGGGGTGGTGTAAATCAGCAATGGAACATCATAGATATAGGTTTTGGCTATTATCGGGTGATGAATGTAAGTAGTGGAATGGCGTTGGATGTAAATGGCGCTTCCACTGCCAATGGCGCCAGTATCATTCAATGGTATTGGAATGCCGGTGGTAACCAGCAATGGCAAATTGAGAAGTTATAAAAGAACAATTTAGTTTTCAGGAATAACAAAAGGCATAAAGCCGAAAGCAAAAAGCTATGATAGCGGATCATCACTCGCGACAATAGCTTTTTGCCTTCGGCTTTATGCTTTCTGCTATTAAAAAAGGAGCGTATTGCGGTTTGCACCTGTGTGAAGCTAAATAATAACGGAAAAGGGTATACGGTAGAAATTACGAATTACAAATTACGAATTACGGATTTGTGAGAAGATAGTAAACGCGAATATCACCTTCGCTTATATCTTCTCACAAATCCGTAATTCGTAATTTGTAATTCGTAATTTCTACCGTATGCTGCTTTCCCGGATAATTAATTTTCCGGGCAGGATAATTTCTTCGGGGATAAAATTTTTCTTTTTGATATGATTCAGTAGCAGCTGGCAACTTCTTTTTCCTATCTCAAAAGCTGGTTCTGCTATAGTAGTAAGGGAGGGAGAGATGATAGCCGATACAGGGTCGTTGGTAAAACCGATTACCCCCACTTCTTTCCCTACCGCGATATTCTTTTTCTTTAGTGTGAGTATGGCGCCTACCGCTTTGCGGTCGTTTACCGCAAACACCGCATCTGGCTTATCATTCAGCTTCCATAGTTGTTCCATATCATTTTCACCACATTCCTGCGTAAATCCGGAATGTATCCGCCATTTTTTGCGAACGGGTAATTTATGTTTATGCAGCGCGTCCAGATAACCGTTCAAGCGGCTGGTGGTAAAGGTGAGGCCTTCCGGCCCTGCGATGTGCGCAATTTTCGTATAGCCGTTGGCGATCAGGTGTTCGGTAGCTTCAAAAGCGCCGTTGTAGTCATCCTGCATTACTTTAGAAGTAGGAATGTTGGCGGCTACCCGGTCGAAAAATACCACGGGAATACCGTCGTCAATGATTTCCTGAAAATGATCACAGGAATCTGCCTGTGAAGAAACCGATGCCAGCAGGCCATCCAGGCTGCTGAAAGAAAGATTCCGGATGATATTCAGCTCTCGCCCGGCATCATCGTTGGTAACGTATAAAATAATGTTGTAGCCGTGGCTATACGCCACTTCCTGTATGCCCGTGAATACCGTAGAGAAATAATAATTCGTGATGCCGGGTAAAATCACTGCCAGGTTATGGGTACTGTTTTTTACCAATCCCGTAGCGTTGAAGTTAGGCTTGTAATTTAAGGTGGTAGCCATTTCCAGCACCAGCTTCCGGGTGTCTGCACTTACATCATACGTATCTCTCAATGCCCGGGAAACGGTGGACACAGAAATGTTTAACGCATGAGCAATATCTTTTATAGTAGCATAGTGTCGGCGCATTCTTCTTCAGGTGGTTGTGATAAATATAGTGAATCGGTAACGTTCTCGGTGATATTTCTTAACAAAGATCTGATCCCGTGTATTTTAGATTTAATAAATACCAACCAGGATCACTAATAAACTTCATAACGTTATGAGAAGTTGTACCAGCTATAAGCTACACCTGTACTTTCTGTCGATGATTATTTTTATCATGCCGTGGCAATTGTCTGCACAAAATCAAATATCTCTTAAAGGCGTAATACGTGATGCCGCTACCAGAGCGCCACTGCCAGGTGTGAATGTGAATGTAAAAGGAACTTCCCGTGGCGTTAGTTCGGATGCCAATGGAACCTTTAGTATCAGTGCCACTTCCGGCGCCGTACTGGTGTTTACGTATGTGGGGTATGACAAACAAGAAGTAGTAGTGCATGACCAACAAACACTTGACATTTCCCTGAAACAAAGTGCTACGGGTTTGAATGAAGTGGTAGTCACCGCGCTGGGTATTGAGCGTAAAACCCGCTCCCTGGGCTATTCTACACAGCAGCTAAATAATGCGGCCATTAATACCGTAAAAGATCCCAGTGCTAATATCATGAATACACTGAGTGGTAAGGTTGCCGGCGTGGTAATAACACCGGCGGCTTCCGGCCCTGGTGGCGCAGTGCGGGTAGTATTACGTGGTAATCGTTCTATTGCCGGTAATAATAACGCGTTGATTGTGGTAGATGGGGTACCCATTGATAATACGATGTCTACCGAACCTCGCGGTGGTGGCTCTGCCAATGCGGTGTCTACCCAGCCCAAGGGAATCAGCAGCAGCTATTCCGGTAGTGATGGCGCGGCCAGTATCAATCCGCAGGATGTGGAGTCCATGAATATCCTAAAAGGCCCTGCGGCAGCGGCGTTGTATGGGAGTCGCGCGGCAAATGGAGCGATCATTATCACTACCAAAAGTGGTAAAACCGGAAAGCTACAGGTGAACTACAATGGTGGTGCCTCTTTAGATCAGCCTAATTTGCTGATGAAATTTCAGAACACTTATGGCGGTGGCAGCCAGGGGCAGGCAGGTTCGCAGGCTGCGGCCAGCTGGGGAGCTAAAGCCACTACTTATCCGGATAATGTGCGGAGCTTTTTTACCAATGGCAGCACCATCAATAATTCCATCGATATTTCCGGCGGTAGCGAAAAGTTGCGGGGGTACGCTTCCTATACCAACAATATCAGCAATGGTATTATTCGTAATAACCGGCTGGATAGAAATACGCTGAATTTGCGTGTAAGCGCCGACGTATTGCCCCGCTTAACGGCCGATGTAAAGCTCACTTATATGAGCCAGGATATCAAGCACAAGCCACGTTTGGGCGATCAGGGCGTAGCCAATGAAGCCTATATGATGCCGCGTGATTTGAGTAAGGATTCGCTAAAGCGTTTTGAGGCAATTGATGCAACAGGGCAACCATATCCACTTTACTGGACCACCTCTACCATCTTCCAGAATCCTTACTGGGATGTGTACCGCAATACGTTAAACGAATCCCGCAATCGTATTATGCTGGTGGGTGCTGCGAAATACCGGCTCACCGATTGGCTGAACCTGCAGGCAAGATATAGCCTTGACCGTTATGATGATAAAATCACCGCCGCGTATTACAATGGTACTACGGCATTTCCGGTGCAGCCGGGTGGACGTTACCAGGAAGCCTTTGTGAATCATTGGGAGCGCAATATGGATGTGTTGTTATCCGGTACCAACAAATTATCCGGTGATTTCCATGTGAGCTATAATGCCGGCGCCAGCGTGCTCACCAGTCGCGGCTACAATTCACAGGCATTAGCCAATGGGCTGAGTATTCCTAATCGTTTTAACCTGATGTTTGCTTCGGCGCCAGCTACTACCAATACTACCATTGAAAGGGAAATACAATCGGTATATGCCAATGCGCAACTGGATTTCAGGCAGTACCTCTACCTGGATGTGAGTGCGCGTAACGACTGGTCTTCTACTTTACCAAGTCCATACAGCTATTTTTATCCTTCTGCAGGCTTATCTGCTGTATTGTCTGATATGATGAAGATGCCTGCCTGGATTACGTTTGGTAAGGTGCGTGCGGCGTATACACAGGTGGGTAATGATGCAGATCCTTACCAGTTGTTGCAGCCCTATTATTATGTGCAAGGCGCCGGTAAAGGATTTGTATATCGCGGTAGCACCAAATCCATTCATAACCTGAAGCCGGAACAAACCAAATCGTATGAAGTCGGCCTGGAGTGGAAGTTCCTGGGTGGCCGTCTGGGACTGGATGCCACGGTGTATAAAAACAATACCATCAATCAGTTGTTGCCAGTGGGCTTGCCGCAGGCCAGCGGATTTGACGACCAGTACATCAATGCCGGTAATGTGGAAAACCGCGGGCTGGAGCTGATGTTGAATGGTACACCGGTACAAGGAAAAGATTTTACCTGGAATACCAGCGTGAACTTCGCTACCAATAAAAATAAAATTCTGTACCTGACAGATAAGGTAACGCAAACGGCGTTGTCTTCTTCTCCGAACTTTGCCACAGTGCAGGTAAGAACGGGTGGCAGCTATGGAGATATGTATGGATATGCGTGGGCGAAAGACCCTAAAACCGGCCAGTACCTGATTGGTACGGATGGTTTACCACAGGTCGCGCAAAACCAGTACCTGGGCAACTTTAATCCCAGGTTTACATTAGGATGGAGCAACCAGTTGCAATATAAAAAGTTCAGCATGTCGTTTTTATTAGATGGACGTGTAGGCGGTACTGTTATATCCGGTACCGATGCCATGATAGCGGCTTATGGCGTAGCGGATTATACCACTGCTTATCGTGATGGTGGCTGGGTATTGCCGGGTGTACATGCAGATGGTTCGGCAAATACTACTGCGATTGATGCGGAAAAATTCTGGACTAAAGTCTCTCAGGGTGGCCGTGACGGATGGGGGCAGTTCTTCGCTTTCAGCGCTACTAATTTCCGATTGAGGGAATTATCTGTTGGATACGACTTTGATGTATCACATAGTTTGATTAAGCGGGCGCGCTTGTCTGTTACGGGGCGCAATCTCTTCTTCCTGTACAGAGGAAAAGCACAGCTGGATATACCGGGAATGGCTAAACGTACTTTGCCGGTAGATCCGGAGTCCGCCGTGGGAACCAGCAATTACCAGGGGGTGGAAGCGGGCCTGCCGCCTGCAGTACGCAGCTTTGGTCTGAATTTGAACGTATCGTTTTAGTTATTAAAAAACACCTGTCATGAAAAAGCAAATGAGATATATACTTCCGCTGGCGCTGACGGTTATGCTGGGCAGCTGCACCAAGAATTTTGATGCCATGAATACCGACCCGTCGGCATTAACGGGGGTAGGCAAAGGAGAGCTGCCGTTTATGTTTGCGAGAGCGGAATCATCTGCGGGCATTAGCCAGAGCTATTATCAAACGGTACAGAATCTCTACGTCGATTTATATGCACAATATTTTGCATTGAGCACTACCAGTTTTCAAACGGATCGTTATGTGATTAATGATGGCTGGTTGCCGCGTCCCGGCATTATTGCGTATGTGCAAACGGTACCGCAGTTGCGTACCATCTTTGAAAACACCCCCGAGAATTCCGGCGAGTATGCGTTGGCAGAAATCATGTGGGTATATGCGTTTCATCACCTTACTGATTACTTTGGGCCGGTAGCGTATTTTGATGCTGGTAAAGCACAGGATGTAATTGCATATGACGCGCAGGATAAAATTTACGACGACTTTTTCAAGCGCCTGGATCATGCGGTGAAGAGTCTGAAAGCGGGAAGTGTTACCAATGTATTTGGGAGCTATGATATTATTTACCAGGGAGATGTGCAACAGTGGATTCGTTTTGCCAATACCCTCCGTTTGCGTTTAGCGTTGCGTATCTCCAAAGTGCAGCCAGAGCGCGCTAAAACAGAAGCAGAAGCTGCGGTGATTGCAGGTGTAATGACAGCCGTTTCACATACAGCTATGATGAAAAAATCATTAAACGGCAATGATGGCAATGGTTTGGCGCGGGTGGCTTCCTACAATGAGTTCAGCATGAGTGCTACTATGGCCTCTTACCTGAAAGGCTATAATGATCCGCGTATGAGTGTTTTCTTTCAACCGGCAGCCAACGGCGGTACTTTCAGAGGGGTGCGTAATGGTTCTCCGGCGGTGGCGCTAAATAACCCGTTGAATCAGCCGGCGCAGACTTCGAATGTTGGCAGTTATTGGGTATCTTATAATGCCTTAAATAAATCCTGGAATCCATTACTGGAGGCCTCCAAGCACGTGATGATGGCCGCAGAGGCTTATTTCCTCCGGGCAGAGGGCGCTTTGAACGGCTGGAATATGGATGGCAACGCGAAAGACCTGTACGAAAAAGGTATTGCTGTGAGCATGGAAAACTGGGGTATAAAAGATGCCACTATCGTAGCTGCCTATACGAATTCTACCGCGGTGCCGGCAGCACCGGGTGATGTGGAGAATTCGCCTGCGGTAGCCGATATACCGGTTAAATTCGGTACCGCCATAGCGGTACAAAGACAACAGATTGGCACGCAGAAATGGCTGGCTATTTATCCGGATGGACTGGAAGGCTGGGCGGAATTCCGCCGTAGTGGCTTCCCGGTGATGTACCCGGTGGTGCAATCAGACAATCCTGATTTGCCGGCAGGTACTTTCATTAAGCGTTTGCCTTATCCTTCAACGGAAGCTATCAATAACGGCATTGAACTGAAAAAAGGTATACAGTTACTGGGTGGCGCGGATAATGCCGCAACGCGCCTATGGTGGGATGTGGATTGATCACTTTTAAAATCAGGAACACTTGAAATATTTCTTTCTCATTGGTATGGTATTGTCCTCACTATTCTTTTCTCCGCAGGGGCCGTTGCCGAAAGTTTTTTCCGGCGATCGCACAGACATCCTGCAGCAACAGCTCCGGCAACAGGCAGCTACTGCTTTTCAGCGGCAAGTACTGCCTGGCACCGCAGCTGAATGGGAGCAGCAGCGTCAGCAACTGCGGGCGGCCATCCTGCGCTCCAGCGGGGCGGTGATAGATCATGCGCTGCCCCTGGATGTAAAAGAAACCGGTCGCACGCAGCAGCAGGGCTACAGTATCAGGAATATTTATTTTCAAACACGTCCGGGGGTATATGCAACCGCCAATGTATATATCCCGGATGGCAAAGGGCCGTTTCCCGCCGTAGTAAATATGCACGGCCACTGGAAAGACGGCCGTATGGGGGAAACCGTGCGCGGTGTGTCGCAAACACTCGCGATGAATGGGTACGTGTGTTTATCAGCAGATGCCTGGGGCGCCGGTGAAAGAACCACCGTTGCCGGTGTAGCAGAATACCACGGCGCCAACCTGGGCGCATCGCTGATGAATACCGGCAACACCTTATTGGGAATGCAGCTCACCGATAATATGCGGGGCGTGGATCTCCTATGCAGTATGCCGGAAGTAGACAAGGAACGTATAGGCGCTACCGGTGCCAGCGGAGGAGGCAATCAAACGATGTGGCTAACGGCAATGGATGAACGGATTAAGGCATCCGTGCCCGTGGTGAGTGTTGGCACTTTTGAATCGTATATCCTGAACAGCAATTGTGTATGTGAGTTGTTGCCCGGCGGATTAACGTATACAGAAGAAGCGGGCGTACTTTCACTGGTGGCGCCGCGGGCGTTAAAAATATGCAATGCACTGAATGATAATAATAAGGCATTTGCGCCATCGGAAATGTTGCGCAGCTACAAAAATGCCGGCGCTGTTTATGATCTGTTGCGCGCCCATCAACAGCTGAGCTATCAGCTGTTCAATACTACGCATGGTTACTGGCCGGAAATAAGAGAAGCTATGTTGGGCTGGATGGACCTGTATTTAAAAGGTACGGGCACCGGTGCACCGAAGAAGGAAGCGCCTTTTGAATTACTCCCTCCTGCACAACTACTCACGTTCCCGGATGCAAAAAGACCGGATGTAGTGATGAGTACGGCCGCCTGGTGCCGGCAGCAAGGACATTCATTGCCGCCTACCACTCCTGTGAATGTAACAGAGAAGAGAAATGCACTGAAGCAACTGTTAGGCCTCAACGAAAACAGGGCTATTAAAACGACGCATAGCTATTCGCCGGAACAGGGGTGGAAACGAATGGCCATCGAAGCAACGGATGGGTCGTTAATACCGCTACTGCTGCGCGCGCCAGCCGATCCGAATAAAGGATTTGTGGTAGTAACGCATCCCGGTGGGAAAGACAGTATCGCTGCTTCCCTATTGCATGAATTAACGAACAGCGGTAGTGGTGTGGTGCTGGTGGACCTATGGGGCACGGGAGAACAAAGTTCCGCGATGGCTACCACTGTAGATGGTGCATTGCCGCCCTTTCATACGCTGGCCCGTTCTGCGTTGTGGCTGGGCGCCACGGTGCAGGGCAAGTGGGTCAATGATCTGCAACTCATCTTACAATATTTGCAAACACAATATGGGAATGTTCGTATATGGCTCAACGGTAGTAAGGAAGCTGGCGTGGCATGTTTACTAACAGCTGCATTGGGCAACCGTATAGCAGCGGTAACGCTGGAGAATAGCCCGGTTAGCTATCGGTTTGATGAACGTGAGGGCATCGACTTTTTCAGCATGGCGGTGCATATCCCTGGATTTATAGTATGGGGAGATATGTCCCTGGCAGCGGCATTGAGTGGAACACAAGTCGTGTTTCATGGGCCTGTGAGTATGAGTGGTCGCGCTATCAGTGGTGAAGAACTGGATAGTTACAAAAATACTTTTAACACACAGCGGAAGCAATGCAAACAGGCCGGTGAAACGGTGATGGTGGCTGGTCGTTAGCAAAATATATCATCCGAAAAACACGTACATGAAAAATAATCGCAGAAACTTTTTAAAACTTTTGGGGCTTGCAGGGGCTGGAGTTACCGGTAGTGCGCTATTACCCGGCGCCCTCACCGCACAGGAAAAAGCTGGTAAGGCGCTGGATCAGATCCGTAAGCAGGCGGGCCGTAAGTACAAGCAGCAGTTTAACATGAGTGGTTATGCCGCGCCTAAAATAGATACGGTGCGCATTGGCTACATTGGTTTGGGAAATCGAGGATCAGCCGCGGTAGAGCGGATTACTTATCTGCAGGGCATTGAAATAAAAGCGTTGTGTGATATCCGTCCGGAGATGGTTGCGAAAACGCAAGAGCGTATTAAAGGCGCCGGATATAACCCTCACGTATATACGGACTCTGCGGATGCCTGGAAGCAACTTTGCGAGCGCGATGACATAGATCTGGTATATATTGCTACGCCCTGGGATTTGCATACGCCTATTGCATTGTATGCCATGTTGCATGGTAAGCATGTGGCCACGGAAATTCCCGCTGCCGTTACCGTGGAAGAATGCTGGCAACTGGTGGAGACTTCTGAAAAAACCAGGAAACATTGCGTATTGCTGGAAAACTGCTGTTACGATTTCTTTGAGCTACTTACGCTGAATATGGCGCGACAAGGATTTTTCGGAGATATTGTACACTGTGAGGGCGCCTATATCCACGATATTTTACCGAGCCTTTTCGATAAAAAAGCACGTTATGATTTATGGCGACTCAAACAAAATGCGCATCGCAACGGCAACCTGTATCCTACGCATGGACTGGGGCCGGTATGTCAGGTACTGGACGTAAATCGTGGCGATAGCATGGAATATTTGGTGTCTATGCAAAGCAATGATTTTATGATGCATGACCTGGCGGTTACTTCCACTGAAAAGGACGATGCCTTTAAACCTTATGTGGGCGCTCATTTCCGAGGCAATATGAATACCACTACTATTCGTACCCGGAAGGGACGTACCATTATGTTACAGCACGATGTCACCTCTCCGCGGGTATATTCCCGTCTTCACCTGGTGAGTGGTACCAAAGCCACTGCGCAGAAGTATCCGTTGGAGCCGAGAATTGCCACCAGCCATGAAGGCTGGATTACGCCGGAAGCTTTTAAGCAGCTCGAAGAAAAGTATACGCCGTTGCTGATAAAAAAAATAGGCGAAATGGCGAAACAAGTAGGCGGCCATGGTGGGATGGATTTCCTGATGGACTGGCGATTGATAGATTGCCTTCGCAATGGTTTGCCTGTGGATATTGATGTATACGATGCCGCCGCCTGGAGTGCTATTGGTCCGCTGAGTGAATGGTCTGTGGCTAATCGTTCTGCGTCCATTGATATCCCCGATTTTACAAATGGCTCCTGGAAAACCAATAAGCCCATAGACATTTCTTTACAGCAGGGTGGTACCACTGGTGTAAAGGGCAAAAAATAATCATCTCCCGAAAAACAATTATCATGAAAATAATCAGATCCAAAGACCCACATGCCCTGGGAATCACCGCGGGCGATGCCGCTGCTGTGCTTATACAGGCCGCCATCAAAGAAAAAGGTAGTGCCAATGTGATATTGGCCACCGGTACCAGTCAGTTTGAAACCCTTCGTCAGCTCATCACCGCAGATATTGATTGGGGAAAAGTAAATATGTTTCATCTCGATGAATATATTGGCTTACCGGTAACACACCCGGCCAGCTTCCGGAAGTACCTGAGAGAGCGATTTCTGGAAAAAGTACCGCCACTTAAATCGGTGTACCTGATCAACGGGGAATCGAATCCTGAAKAAGAATGCGCGCGGCTGAGCGATATTATCACCGCACATCCTATTGATGTAGCGCTGGTAGGAATAGGAGAGAACGGGCATTTGGCATTTAATGATCCACCGGCAGATTTTACCACTACTAAACCGTATCTTGTAGTGAACCTGGATGCCGCCTGCCGGCAACAGCAAACCAACGAAGGCTGGTTTAATAGTGTGGCAGACGTGCCGTTACAGGCCATCAGTATGTCGGTGCATCAGATCATGCTGGCGAAACATATTATTTGTTCCGTGCCGGGAGCGCGTAAAGCAGCCGCTGTAAAAGACAGCCTGGAACAGGATGTGAGCAATCTGTTTCCCGCCAGCATATTGCAAACACATGCCAACTGTGTGTTTTACCTGGATGAAGCATCGGCAGCGCAATTGCAATCTACCTAAAATAATATACATGCCCGAAAGAATTAAGATCATCAATGGCCGCATTATTACCCCTTTCAGAGAAATAGCGGATGGAAGTTTGCTGATCAGCGAAGGAAAAATAATGGCGGTCGGAGAAGGCACCTTAACGGAACATGCAGATACTATTATTGATGCCGGGGGGAATTATATTGCTCCCGGCTTTATAGATCTGCATATTCATGGAGGCGGTGGGCATGATTTCATGGACGGTACTGTAGCCGCATTTCACGGTATAACGGAAACGCACGCACGCTATGGCACTACCGCGATGGTGCCTACTACGCTGACTGCTGAAAAAGAGCATTTGCTGCATACGCTGGATATCTACCGGCAGGCCGTGGCGAGTCCTCATCAGGGGGCTGCTTTTCTGGGCATGCATCTGGAAGGGCCTTATTTTGCGCTGAGCCAGCGTGGTGCGCAGGACCCACGGTATATCCGGAATCCCGACCCGGCKGAGTACCAGGAAATACTGGCATACAGCTCCGATATCGTTCGCTGGAGCGTTGCGCCCGAATTGCCCGGCGCGCTGGAGATGGGCAATTACCTGCGTAGCCGTCATATATTGCCGGCTATTGCGCATACCGATGCCATTTATGAAGAAGTAGTTCAGGCGGTAGATTGTGGTTATACACTGGCCACGCATTTTTATTCTGCCATGTCAGGCGTAACACGGCGTAACCTGTATCGCTATGCCGGCGTTATTGAAAGTGTATATCTCATAGATGAAATAGATGCGGAAGTAATTGCAGATGGTGTGCATTTACCAGCATCGTTGTTAAAATTGATTTACAAAATAAAGGGGGCGGATCGTACCGCATTGATCACGGATGCCATGCGGGCAGCCGGCATGCCTCCGGGTAAAAGTATTTTGGGACCACTCAACGGCGGATTGGAAGTACTGGTAGAAGATGGTGTTGCCAAATTAACCGATGGTAGCGCTTTTGCAGGCAGTGTAGCTACTGCCGACCGATTGGTGCGTAACATGATTCAGCTGGCAGGCGTACCTGTGGCGGAAGCAGTACGGATGATGAGTTATACCCCCGCGCGCATTATGAAAGTGAATGACCGCAAAGGTTCACTGGTAGCGGGGAAAGACGCGGATATTGTTATTTTTGATAAAGACATTAACGTGCAGTTAACTATGGTGGCCGGAAAAGTTGTACACCGTATGTAAGAAATGGGATAGCTTTGCCCAAAATTGATTTGTCATGAATTTTTACACCCGGAAATGGGTAAAGCCCGAGGACCTGAATGCACATGGTACTTTATTCGGCGGTAGCCTGCTCCGCTGGATTGATGAGGAAGCGGCTATCTATTCAATTATTCAGCTGGGCACCAATCGTTGTGTTACCAAGTACATGTCTGAAATCAACTTCATCAACTCCGCCCGGCAGGGAGATATTGTGGAACTGGGTATAAAGGCCACGCACTTCGGTCGTACGTCTTTAACGCTGACTTGTCAGGTGAGAAATAAGATTACACAGAAAACCATTCTGACTGTTGATAAAATGGTGTTTGTGAGTGTGGATGAACAGGGTAAACCCGTGCCACATGGCCGTACGGAAATAACGTATACGGATGAACGACTGAGAGAAGAGTAGTTTATATTTTCAGTCCGCCGAACATACTGAACAGAATAATCCCCAGCACTATTGTGGTAATCACCACATACAATTTATCCTTTTCCAGTGCAAAGGCAATGAGGGAGAAAAAGATGCGGAGAATAGGAGTAGCCAGTAATATGAGTACGCCCAGTTGAATAATTTCTGTGGCATTGCCGGCAGCTACCCCATGAAATATACCACGGAAGGAAGTGTAATCTGCGCCTTCTCCTTTAAACACGCTATAATCCGGAACGCTGGCAGCGCCCTGCTGTGCCAGATAAAAAATTCCACCCAGTAAAGCAGTACCGCTGGCGGTGATCACGCCGGTTCTCAATACCTGACCAATGAATAACTCAATATCGCGGTCGCCCAATAATTTTTTAAATGGTGTCATATTATTGCTGTTAAAACTGATGATGTAATCCGTTATAGATCATTTCTATGGCTACAAACGTAATGGCGATGCCGAAGATGATCCGTAACGTAGTAGGGTTGATGAACGTGAGTATTCTGGCTCCGGTAAAGGCACCGCCCAGTACACCCAATATTACAGGAAAGGCAATGCCCGGATCTATATAACCCCGTTGCAGGTATACTACGGCGCTGGCGGCGGCGGTAACACCGATCATGAAGTTGCTGGTAGTAGTACTCACTTTAAAGGGAATGCGCATGGTGCTATCCATGGCCAATACTTTTAAGGCGCCGGAACCGATGCCCAGTAAGCCGGAGAGGACACCTGCCACCAGCATAATAGAAAATCCGCCACCTACATTTTTTAATTTGTAAGCCACTGGACCATTGGGGGTAGGGTAGCTGCTATTTAATTTTAATAAGTAAGATAGTTTACTCCCTGTTTCCTCTACATGTGCGTGTTTTTTTCGGATGGTCATGGCTGCGGAAAAAATCAATACAACGCCCAGCAGAATGGCGATAGCGTTGACCGGCATAAATATGGCGATGAGGGCGCCGCCTACCGCACCTGCGGTGGTGGCTATTTCCAGGAACATGCCCAATCGGATGTTGGTGATGCCTTCTTTTATATAGGCAGTGGCCGCACCGGAGGAATTGGCGATAGAGGCCAGGAGGGCGGTACCAATGGCATAACGGATATCCACATGAAATATGAGGGTGAGCAGGGGAATAAGAATCACGCCGCCGCCCAATCCGGTGATGGAGCCGAGCAGTCCTGCCATGTACGCACTTCCAAGCAGGATCACACTAAAAATCAAAATATTCATCTCTCAAAAATTTAATAATTGTTGTCCAGGATATCTTCCATCACTTGTCTGGCTTGTTTGGCGTTGCCGCTTTTGATGGCCTTATAAAGTGCCTCATGTAAATGATGGCTGATGGCAAAATGACTAATGCTCTGGGTATCGCGTTTGGTGAAGAAGTCGCGGATCACTACTGTGAAGCTGCGGAACAGATCGGCCAGTACGTTGTTGCCGGATGCTTTGGCTATGGCTGTATGAAAGGCGATATCCGCATCGAGGCATTGTTGGTACTGTTGTTCCAGGATGGCTTTTTTCCGTTGTTCCAGCAGGAGCTTGATCTCATGAATATCTTCTTTGGTATGGTTTTCAGCTGCCAGCTTTACGATTTCGTAGTCCAACATGCGCCTTACCTGGTTAATTTCTTCGAAGTCGGCCCGGCGTAAGCGCTGGTCCAGCGATTCTGCTTTGATGGTTTCATTCACAAAAGTGCCGGCTCCCTGTTGTACCCGGAGCACACCGGACATGGCCAGGGTTTTAATCGCTTCCCGGATGGTGGAGCGGCCAACGGCATATTGTACCATGAGTTCCGGCTCCGCCGGTATCTTTTGCCCGGGCTTATATTTCCCCTGGGAGATATCTTTCTGGATGGCGTTGATGACGCGATCGGATAATTTGGAGGTCGGTTCCATTTTCCTTGTTTTGCGATACAAAGGTATGATGTTTATTTAAACATCAGATGTTTAATTTTCAAAACCCGGTAAAAATAAAAATGCAGTAAACCGGAATGAGCCGGTTTACTGCATGATCTTTTTTTATAGAGATGTAAAAAAAGAATTTGGGATGACTAACAAAAGAGGAAAGGCCGTATATATGCGATGTTAAGTTCAGGTGTAGGATGCCGGTTTTTCAATTTTTCCATATGGCTCCTTTTTTTATTGAACTCTGATGCAAAAATACAGTACAGTGGCGGATTAGGGGTGTTTTGTATATCTACAACGTGACTACAGGGGTGTAATTTTTATATCTACAAAACAACTACAAATAGTATTTTTGCCGGATGAACCATATCAGAACGGGGCTGGTATTTTTATTATGTGCCATTGTTAGCCTGATAACTACTACTACCTTATCTGCCCAAACGGTGGCGGATTCATTGAAGCGGGTGTTAACTCAACCCGGGCTCACCGCAGAGGAGCAGGTATTAACAAGACTGAAATTAAGTCGTGCTTTATTGAGCTACGATCAGAAACAGGCGCTTGCCAATGCACAGGTGGCGTTGTCGATGAGCCGTTCTATCAAGGATAGTAAGTATGCCGCACAATGCCATTCCTCATTAGTGTCATTGATGTTCGGACAGGAAGAGGTGAAGAAAGTGCAGCAGCAGCTGGACAGCGCTTTCCTGCTGGCAGAACAATCCGGTGATCCGCTCACCATGGAAAATGTATGGTACCGGAAAGGTTGGCTGGAGAACAGAATCGGCAAGCCACATGATGCGGTGAAGAGTTTTCAACAGGCCTTGAAATATGGTGTAGGTCAGCCTGCCAATAGTCTGGAGACAAGCATCTTATATAATCTTTCTTCTATTTATGCCGACTGGGATGATCTGGAGAACCAGTCGCGCTACGCGTTTGCGACCCTCGATGCAGCCAAGCGTTTCCCTGATCCGGATGATCAGTGTAATGCTTATCAGGCGGTTGCCAGTAGTTATGAACATCGCTTTACCGGCGATACCAGCGCCCGGCAATTGTTGGATTCGTCGTTGTACTACAACCGGGCGGCCATCCAATATTATCAGCAACATAAAAATCAGATCAGCTTCCCCAGCATATTGGGGTTGGTGGCGTTGAACACCGCGAACCTATATGCGGAATATTTTCCACGTAGTTACCGCGATTCGGCGTTGAATTATCTGCACATTTCCCTGGAAATAGGCGTGGCCACCAATCAGCAGGAAATCATTGCCAGCAGCTATGGCATGATGAGCAACTTTGAAACAGAGGAGGGGCATTATGACCGCGCGTCGAATTTGTTGTTGGCAGCGCTGGAAACCCTGCAGCGCTCTACATCTCCCGATAACAATGTAATGGCACATGTGATGGGCTCATTGTCGGAGGTATCGGAAAGAAAAGGGGATCTGCGTGGCGCATTGGATTATTCACGGGAGTACATTAAATATTATACCGCTGCTTTCAATGCAGAGAAAATGTCGATTGCCAAAAGGCTGGAAGCTCAGTATCAATCGCAGCAAAGAGAGCAGGCGCTGACCGCCTTACAGGAAAAAGCGGCCTTCAATAAAAAGCTGAATATCGTATATGTGATACTGATAGTGGCCTGTATACTGGCACTGGTATTCCTTTTCCGCTCGTACCATTTCCGGTTGAAATCTACAATGCAGCAGCAAGCCTTGTTGGAAAAGGAAAAGCAGGATGCGGTGTTGCAGGTGCGGTTGAAAGAAGAAGAGGCCAGGGCGTTGGCATTGGAGAAGCAGGAGGCAGCGCTGCAGGCACGTTTACAAACAGAGGAAGCCGCGCGTTTACAGGTGGAGCAGGAGTTGATGCAGGCACAAAAAGAGCAACTGCAGAAAGACTTGCTGGCAGGCGCTTTACAGGTAGAGCAGAAAAATGAATTGCTGCAAACCTTGCAGGATAAGCTATCGGAGAAGTCGGGCGATCGTAACCTGGTGGGGCAAATTACCCGCATGATCGATCAGCATCGACGCATGGACGAAGATTTTGAAACGGCGAAAACAGAGCTGGAAAATATTCATCCGGAGTTTTTCAGCCGCTTGCAGGAGAAGGCTGGTAATAGCCTCACCCGCCTGGATTTGAAGCATTGTTCCTATATTTCTATGGGCTTATCTACGAAAGAAATTTCTTCGAGAATGGGTGTAGCGCCTAAGAGTATCCTGATGTCGCGCTACCGGATTAAGCAAAAGCTGGCACTGGGCAAGGAAGAGGGCCTGGATGCTTACCTGATGAGTATTGTGCATTAATATAAAAAAGAATGAGACTGGCTACAGTAGACAGTCTCATTCAAGGGGTTCACATTTTGGGGCAGGATTTTCATTAATCTCTGAGGAAAACAAATTTGTTCTCAAACATTTTTCCTATTACAGGAATCGGTTGTTGCGCGTTGTTGTTGGCATTGATGATTCCAAAAACCATGAACACCAGTGGCAATGCGCCTGCAATAGACAGTATTCCCGCCAGCGATGCTGGTAAAATTGAAATCACAATTCCTAATACCACTCCCCATGCGATGCTGGCGATAATCAGTCCCAGCGCCTGTTCCAGGTGATAATTAACCAGGGAACTTTTTTGGTCATTACGTTTTACGTAAGCAATGATCCATCCTATCAGTGTGATATAAGCAATCATAGCCCATTGGTTTGCTTTCATAGTTGTTGTTTTTGTGGTTTAACGATGTGGTGCAAATGTAGGAGGGGGAAATGGCAAAGACGAGAAATGGCGTACTACACGGTGTCTACACTACGGAAAAAGGGCTACTACAAAATGACTACATCTTCTTTTAGTTATTTAAAATCAATTATTTACTTATTTATAATATTCTATATTTTATAAAGAAGCATACACAGCGGTCCTGCCCGGCGTGGCACAATGATTGATGCCCTATTGGTATGAGAAAAGCAATTGTACCCTCTATGTTACAAGTAATTGGTTTGGGAATTGTGACCGGCATGCGTAGTGCCATGGGCCCTGCCTTCACCAGTTATGCCATGAACCAGCAACCTTCCGACAAATTACGTCGGTCGCCTTTAGGCTTTATGCAACAACCCACCACCGCCCGGGTATTGAAAACACTGGCTGCCGGTGAACTGGTTATTGATAAATCGCCGGGTGTAGGAAATCGTATAGCCGCTGCCGGTATTGCCGGTCGCGCATTGTCGGGCGCCTTGGCAGGAGCAACACTTTACCAGGCTAAAGGCGGCAAAGCGTGGAAGGGCGGCCTGCTCGGGGCAGTGGTAGCAGTAGCTGCGGCCTATGCTTTTTTCTATTTGCGCCGGGAAACAGGACGTAAATACCAGATAAAAGACGCGGCTTTAGGGGGCGTAGAAGACGCCATGGCATTGGGTATCGCGTCGGCGGCTATCCGGAAATAATTATTTTTTCTTAGAAATATTTTTGCAGGTGTTGTTTTATTTAAGAAAAAAACTACATTTGCATCCCGTTGAAACAGTGCCTAATAGTATAATGGTAGTACAGCAGATTTTGGTTCTGCTTGTCTTGGTTCGAATCCAGGTTGGGCAACAAAGAAAAGGACAAAGTGGAAGTGATTCCGTTTTGTCCTTTTTTGTTTGGATAGTTTGCTACGTTTAACCCTTACCGTGTGCCCCGATTAGTTATTAACATGGATTTTTTCTGCAAACATTGAATTAGTACTTACCCATTTGGAACAGGAAAAAAAATCGATTTTCATAGCTAAGCATTGCATTTTTAAATTTAGGCTACTAGATATCTAGTTGAGATTTTTATTTTTTGCATTAAATAACTTACTATATCTTCAATTTTATAGAACAATGAATTTGTCTAAGTGAAACGTTAACCTTAAACATTTCCCTGAATCTATTTATTGATAAGCTAAGTAAGAATGCCAGTATTGTCACGTTAAAAAGTAGCAGTTATTAACCACAGTATCCCATAGTTTTTATCACCAAACCCAAATAGTATATTTATGAGAACCATCAAATTTTTGTTGCCCGTAGCTGCATTGTTTTTATTCGCCTGTCAAAAGGATAACACTCAATTGTMGCAGGTAAAGAAGGGAAACTCCGGGTTATCAACCTTAAAGAAAAGCGATGCTGCTATTGTTGATACAGGAAAAGTTAACCAGAAGATGCTCTTTGGAGAAGGGCCTGGAGGACATACAGAGGAAGAATAGATGGCTGTGTCTCCTTCATGGGGGGAATCCGTACTTGGGTCAAGATTTTGGACGACAGATCAGATTGTCCATCGAGCTAAGATATACGTATTACTAAAAAGTGCTTGGAATATTTGGACGGTTGAGGCCACACTCTTATGTACGGGAGATCCTAAAACAGGAAAGTTTTTAACTAATGACCCCAAGGGTGCCAATGTCACAGGACCTACATTAGGATATGCTTCTTGGACTGAGACAGCTGCGTATTCATGGCTGGACTCAGCTAAAACAACGGTTTATGATTATAGGGCTGGTCATTTTGATGTGAAGTACATTGGGAATAGCAAATATATTGACCGGACTAAAGGATTTAATTTTAGAGATTTTTTCTTCAATAACTAAATTTGTCATTCTATTTTCTTTTGAGTTTCAAATCGAAAATGTTTGATAGTCACTAGTATTTTTCAAAATCCATTCACATGTATTTTCTGAACCTAATTGGGGTGCTTGGTTTATTTTGGTTTCAAATTGGAGGCTGTGCCCCCAGTCCCTCGCATACTTTACAAAAAGAACTGCCTCATGAAATTCCATCTGGGTCTCAGTTGCTTTATATGTCATACTTTAATCAGGATTCTGGCAAATTCTGTCCTATTCCTGTGATGCCTCCGCAGGAATATTTATACTATGATAAATACTTTGTGAATGTGGTTACCAGAACAATTGATAATTCAATGGCGGATCGAGACTCCATTAGCCACGAATCAATTACAACTCGGACAATTTCTTATTCAACTGATTGGTACGATCTAATTAATTTGGAAAAGCGAAAATACACACGTTATACCTCATTTTCAACTTCGGCTGTGAAAAGTCAAGAAGGTACTATTGAGAAGCGTGTTAATTTGGATGAGTTCAATGACTATTCGTTGGCCATGTCAGTAGTTAAGGATTTAAGTGATACATTAGTCGGTAGTGAAAATTTTAAACGTGTGTTACTTAAATCAGACACCGGTGCTGCCAATTTCGTTGCTTATTTTAAACCAATAAAGGAGGAATCACCTCTTCAATTGAGTAGAATACTAAATGCAAAGTACGGCGCAACGCTAGTACGATTGGAAGTATTATATCCAAGTGGGGATCGTGTAGCGCTTGAAATGAAATATAAACCAGATAGCCTTACTGAGGAACAAAAGAAAGTAATTGCGCAATGGATTAAAAATGAAAACTAAATAGTTTATTTGAGCACAGCAATAAAAATGGGCAAGATGGAGTGATTCCATTTTGCTCATTTTTTGTTTTCACCTGCAGCTTTTCAAAACCTTGAAAAGATCACGGGATCATTTAATAAACTATATTTGGTACTAACCTGCATCGAAAATACAATTATAGAAACCCATGATATGATTTTGAATACTTCAGCTACTGAAAATTGGATAAGTAATTTATTCAACAGAGACTTTATCAATGAAAAATATTGCGAAGAAGAATTCGTAGATAGTTATTTGGATAAGCGGGATTCAGATCCATTTGATTCAAACTGGACAGCAGCAAACAAATATGTAGAAGCATATTTTGATCAACATATTTCTGAGAAAGAAATGGAAGAAATAGAGCAGATCAAAGAGAAATGGAGGGTGTTGTTTTATCAAAAAGTGATAAAAAAAACTCACCATCCGGACCTGGCTGCATATGTTTCTGAAGATATTGATCTGCTCATCGGGTACATGCTGACAGACGCAAAAAACGATTTTATAGACGGCATGATGCAGGCATTTGAAAATGATAAACTGCCCGGTTGATAGACATTGTTACGAGCAAAAAATTCTAACCAACTTAATAGTTATCGTAATGTAATTTTACGGGTAGTTACAGTTTTTAGATAACGTTCATGATCTGGAGTAGTTTCAAATTCTTCCTTTTAATGAATTAGCCCTACAGCCCGGGTAATTAGTTTTAAGTATAAATTTATGGAGAATATAAGGTTGACCCTTAATGAAAAAGTACTGTTAGATGCTATGTTGTACCAGGCATCAAAGTCTGACCAGCTAAAAAAATCAAGGAAGACAGCCCGTATGCTCTTTGCGGTAATTATTGTGCTGGCGGGAGGTTTGCTGATGTATTCCTGGCCGCTGATCGGTTTAATGGTACTTATTATAGGTGCAGTATTTTTTATCTTCTTCCCCAAATACCTGGCCTTCTATTATAAGCGATATATGGCCAGAGCGGTTAAAAGTAGTGATTACAAAAACCGCGTGGGGCAATTCTATGATATTAGTTTTGGCGATGAATATATGGAGATAAAGAATGATCAGATGGAAGCAAAGTACTACTTCAGTAATTTTGAATATATTACCGAAACTAGCGAGCACTTCTTCATTAAGCTGAAGGGCGCAGACTTTCTCATTTTTCCCAAAGCCCAGATTCAGGCCTATCCTGCTCTTAAAACATTTTTTAAAAACATATGCACTAATCAAGGGATTGCCTATTGTGAAGAATATGATTGGCAGTGGTCATAATCCAGGCTTTGCTGCGGCAGTGGATAAGATTGGTTAATAATATTCTGCATCGGTTACAGCGTCCAGCCATACCGTTTCGCCTTTTTCCCTTCCGGTGATAGCCACCTGCACAAAAGCCCTGTTAGCACTGGCGCCGTGCCAATGCGGAATATTGGGCGGACATCTTATCACATCCCCTTTGTGTAATATTTTCCTGGGCTGCCCTTTTTCCTGATAGTATCCTTCTCCATCTATTACTAATAGTATTTGCCCCGCCGGATGCAAGTGCCATTTACTTCTGGCACCGGGTTCAAACGTTACATTTCCAACAGATATGGTGTTCAGACTATCTGTAGCCGCTAATGTTTGCAGATAGGCTGTGCCAGTGAAGTTGTTGTTGGTGATTTTTTCACCCTGGGGAAAAACCGGTGTATTTTTATGGTTGTTGCAAGCCATAGAAATGACCATAAGATTTAACAGCAGGAACCTGATCGCATACTTCATCTTACCAAATTTTAAAGATTAGTCTGATAGAAATTCACCAATTTGCTCACGGCTTGTGCTACGTAAGCAGGCATCCAATAAGTTTGTATATGGGTGGCGCCATCAATAATAAACAATTCTTTACTTTTTGCATGGGTTGCTTTGCTAAAAGCCTCATCCGACATGTATTTTGTATCGGCTTTGCTGCCGGCCATCATAAGCAGGGGCTGGTTGATTAAATCCATATTTGTAGTGGCATCCCAGGTCATTAAGTCGAGCAGACTACCCATGGTGTAAAGAAAAGTGGAATTGGGATGTGCATGCGTTCTAAAATAGTATTCATATCCTTCACGATATAAATCGGTGGGGATTTTGGCAATTTCTTCTTTTGTCAGATTGGGATTCGTTTCACCGGCATACTTTATTTTACCGCCCGCCATTTCCTGCGCACGGGCGTCAGTAGCTTGTTTTAAGCGTTCCTGAATGGTGCTTAGCTGTGAATTTTGAAAACCATTACGCCTTACTTCACCGGTATTGAACATACTGAGGGTGGCTACGGCTTTAAACCGTTTATCCGATTGGGCTGCTTTTATAGTGTAACCACCACCACCACAAATACCCAGAATACCTAAGCGGTTGGCATCAACTCCCGGATATTGCGTGATAAAATCAGCCATACCATGAATATCTTCTATGCGGTAGAACGGTTTGTCGGTATGACGAGGTTCTCCGCCACTGGCGCCCTGATAGGCGGCATCCGCCGCTATGGTAATGTAACCAGCTTCCGCCAGGCGCTGTGCATATAATCCGGCGGTTTGCTCTTTTATACCACCATTAGGATGGGCAACAGCTATGGCCGGATATTTTTTTGACGTATCATAATTCGCCGGAGTATAAACGTTGGCGGAGATGTCAATGCCGTTCAGTTTATATTTTACCGGATGAATGTTTACTTTGCCTTTTTCATTTTTGATGATGGCGCCGTCATATACCAATGTATAAGGATTTTGTTGTTTTTCTTTTTGTATTGATTGTGCATTTACCAGATCTGTAGTAGATACGGACATGGCCAATGCCATGATGGATGTTAGCTTTTTCATCTTCCAAATTTTACTTTTTATTTTTAAGTACCTCGTCCAACACCTGTTGTGCTGCTTCCGCTTTTTCTTTACCAATGGTCTGTTGTATGATCTCAATGAATTGTTGCAGCTGCGAAGGTTTTAATCCCACATTCAGGCAAATATTCAAGTGAGAATTTAACATGGGCTCCACTCCGCCAATGCTGCTGAGTACAGCTATTGTTACCAGCTCTCTTTCCGTGTAAGTCAATATATCACGTTCAAAAATATCGGCGAACAGATGCTCTTTGAGAAAGATTTCTATTTCAGGTGCAAAAGCGGCGTATCCTGTTTTAGGTCCCGTTTCCGGCACGCCGGTTAATTTCTCCAGTATCGCCTTGCCCCTGTCGTACTTCCTGCGCTCATCATGAATGGGAGTTGCTTCTGCGCCTGGCACATCGTTGATCCCTTCCGCTTTGCGTGCCTCCAATACGGTCATGAAGGTTTGCAATCCACGAAGACTGCGGGGAAATCCGGCATAGGCATATAAATGAATCAGCGTTTCCTTGATCTGATTCACCGTTAATCCTGCGTCAAGTCCCTTATTCAGCGCCGTTTTTAGCTTGGGTAAATCGCCGATTGCTGCAAGAGCAGCAATACTAATGATGTTTTGTTCTTTGGAATTCAAGGTCTCCTGTTTCATTTGCGTAGTTTGTGTTTTAAGCGTAAAAGCAATAACACACCATGCAATGAAGAATCCTGCAAAAATTTTAATTGCTTTCATACAAAAAATAGGTGTTGAGTAATAGATGAAGGATTAATTGTCCAACCCTTTTTTATGTAGCCATTTTGATAATTCATCTGCTACCTGCACATTATTCAGATCGGAAAAAGGGAAGTGGGTATTGCCTTTGATCCCGATTTCCGGCAAATGAATAACGGTGGCATCTCCTCCATGCTGATTGATGGTGGCCGCCCATATTCTCGCCATTTCCAGCCCGGAACGCCAATGATCTTTATTCCAGATCCTGGTAGGCTCTTCGGCGATGTTATCACCATAATAGATCACAATAGGTATTTTAGTGAGTTTCATGAAATCATCCAATGGGACTTCCGTGCCTTTGAGTGCTCCAAAAAGTCCTGCTGATTTTATGGGCTCAGGTAGTTCTCCTTTGGGAAACAGGAAGCTGCTGTATGGTTCGTAGGCTACTACTGCTTTTACTTTTGGGTTCTTTATGGCTGTCAGCCAGCCTGGGCCGCCTCCCTGGGAATGCGTGATCAGAATGCCTTCACCGGTTTTGTCAAATAATTTTGATACTGCTTCAGCTATAATATCGCTATCAAAACTACCGGTATTGGGAGTCATTTGCCGGAAGAATTGCTCTAAAGACGCAGTATCCCTGGGAAACTGCACACCGGGAAAATATTCCGGGTAATTGCCGATCCGGAACTGCGTGAACCAAAATTGTTCATCCGCAGTAGGAGAGATGGTAGAGGCAACGTTACTTTTCCCTGCTTCACCACGCCGTGGTTGATCAAGCAGATAAACTCCGAAGCGTCGTCTGAGAAAAATAGTCTGAAAGCCTTCACGCCCGTCAGGAGTAGATTCCCAGGTTTTTTTAGATTGTCCGGCACCATGTAGAAAAATCATTGGATATCTGTGTGCCTTTACCGGTATCTGATAAAAGACATAGGCGTGATCACCATGAAAGGTTTGTCCCTGTGGACTCATGGCATTATTGAGATCAAAGATGCCCGGAGTGGTAATGATAGTGCCTCCTACCGCAAAGCTCCCCTGACTGGCAATCACTAAGGGTGATTGTTTATGTTGGGCATTCAGTGTGATCGTAGTTGCCAATAATAGGGTCCATACGCTGAGGCAATTCATTAGTTTCTTAGTCATTTTCCTGCGCTGTTTTGTGAATGTTGCAGATACGCTGCTATGTTTGAAGCCGCTTTATACGTCCAGTTTTCTTTCGCTCAACCATTTTACCGTGGCAGGATCTCTATGATCAAAGAACAGGCTGGCGCCGGTCTCCAAAGTAGCGATAGCCTGCATGTCTTCCGCAGAAAGTTCAAAATCAAAAATGTTGAAGTTCTCGTTCATTCTTTCTTTGCGGACCGATTTGGGAATAGCAACAATACCTCGTTGGGTTAACCAGCGCAGAATGACCTGTGCGATGCTTTTATTGTATTTGTGTCCGATGCCGGCTAACATCTCCTGATGAAAAATATTATTTTTCCCTTCTGCAAAAGGCCCCCAGGATTCAATTTGTACATTGTTTTCCTGCAGGAATTTTTGCGTCTCTATTTGTTGATGGAAAGGATGGGTTTCGATCTGGTTAACAGCGGGGGTAAAACCACTGTTTATAATTAAATCGATCATACGATCAGGATGAAAATTAGCCACCCCAATGGCCTTTACTTTTCCCTGCTGATATAATTCCTGCATCGCTCTCCAGGAACCGAAAATATCTCCATAGGGCTGATGAATAAGATACAAGTCCAGGTAATCCAATTGTAATCTTTCCAAAGACCTTTGAAAGGCTGCTTTTGTTTTCTCGTAGCCGGTGCCTTGTAGCCAGAGTTTGGTCGTAATAAATAACTCTTCCCTGGCAATGCCACTGTTTTTGATGGCACTGCCTACCGCCGCTTCATTAAGATAGGAAGCGGCCGTATCTATTGACCGGTAACCCGTTTCAATGGCATCGATCACTACCTTTTCGCACTCTGCCGGGTCGGGAATCTGGAAAACGCCAAACCCCAGTATGGGCATTTCCAGTCCGTTATTCAATTTAACCGTTTTCATTTCCATTTATTTTAAGTATTATTAATATCATGCTTTGATGGTACAAAGTTCCGGCTTGATGAAGAAGGAGTTGGTATATAGATTACGGATTGTTCTACCACTATTACTTATTAAGCTTCCTCTATTGTTGCAGTTACAGCCGAATGGGTAATTTTGTTTGGAGAATTAACAAAAACGATACAATCATGGCGCAGACATATAAATTTGATACTGTAAGCGAATACAATGCTTTCAATAACCATGAAACGTTACATCCTTTAGTCAGTGTGATTGATTTCTCAAAGGCAAAAGAAAGGACGGGTTCCCGGATGACCTTTGGTTTATACTGTATTTTCCTCAAAGAAGTACATTGCGGTGATATAAAGTATGGGTGTAATTACTATGACTATGAAAGCGGCACATTGGTATTTGTTTCCCCTGGTCAGGTACTTGATGTGGAAAACAAAGTTGATTATTATCAACCTGTAGGGCATGGATTAGTGTTTCATCCAGATTTAATTAAAGGTACTCCCCTGGGCAAGACATTGAATGAATATAGTTTTTTTAGCTACAATACCAATGAGGCCCTGCATTTATCAGAGAAGGAACGGAAAATCGTTTTGGATTGCTTTGCTAAAATTGAATATGAATTAAGTCAGCCGGTTGATAAGCATAGCAAAAAATTGATTGCATCCAATATTGAATTGTTCCTGAATTATTGTGAGCGGTTTTATGACCGTCAGTTTATTACCCGGGAGCATGTGAACAAAGGGATACTGGAGAAATTTGAAGCTTCTCTGAATAGTTATTTTTCTTCCGGAAAAACGGATAGTAACGGATTACCGTCTGTGGCCTATTTTGCAGATGACCTTCATTTATCTCCCAATTATTTTGGTGATCTGATCAAGAAAGAAACCGGGAAATCGGCGCAAGAATATATTCAGTATAAAATTATAGATCTTGCTAAGAGCATGATTTTAGATAATGATAAAACGATCAACGAAATTGCATTTGAGTTGGGGTTTAAGTATCCACAACACTTTAGCCGGTTTTTTAAGAGCCGTGTAGGGTATACGCCGAATGAGTATAGGAGTGTTAATTGATAGAGATTCATTAAAACCGATAGATATGGACAAAATAGAATGATGCTATTTTGTCCATTTTTTATTTTCAGCCAGCGCGGTTTTTGCATCTTGAAAAGATCATTCTCCGCCAATTTTCATAGATTAATACACTGAAACCTATTTAATCCTCAAAAACAAATGTAATGCGTTATACATGGCTTTTCCCCGTGTTCTTCCTTCTCCAGATTCCATTTGCACAAGCGCAACAAACTAACATCCGAATCCTTCCCGGTATCCGGATTCCGATTACCGACAGTACAGTGAAGGCACAACTTTTCAATGATTTGAACGATTTTCTGGCGCAGAAAAACAAACCATTGGACAGCAATACCCGTGTAGCGCCGGAATATGCGCTGGAAACGGCTGCCTTACTCGATGAGTTGAATGGTGTCGAAAGAAGTGCTAAATATAAGAATGAGTATTTTTATCGTTGTTATCTGAACAACCTCACCGCGCAAAGTGATGGTCTCTTTTCTATTCAGTTTTCCTATAGAGCGGTGTATGACAGTACTCCGTTGCTAAGAGCCAGCTTTCATCTCCTGGCAAAAAAAACGGGTGAACATTATTATTTCTATTCACCATTGTCGCAGCTGACAAAATCCTGGAAAACCAGTAGAATAAGTAATGTTACTTTCCACTACAAGGATCGGATAAACGAAAAAAGAGCCACTGTGTATGCACAAAAGTTACAGGCTTTTGATGCGAAGCTGGGACTTTCCGGCTACACCACTGAATTTTATTGTTGCGATAATTTCAATGAAGCGCAGCAGCTGATAGGGCTGCAGTACAAGGCAGATTACAGTGGGATTGCTTTCAACTCATTAAGCGCTTCTCATGGAAGTAAAAGCATCTGTGTAGCGGGTGCAGATAACAAGGACGGATTTAATGAGGTGGATATCCACGATCTGTGGCACGACCGGCTGCATAGCAAGGTATCTGTGGAAAAAATTAATCGTCCGGTGGATGAAGGATGTGCCTATTTATACGGGGGCAGCTGGGGCATTCCCTGGCCTAAGATCATGGATATCGTTAAACGCTATGCAGCGGCTCATCCGGACGCTAACTGGCTTAATTTGTATAATGAGTCGTACAATTTTTCAGAGGACGCTCAACGCCCTTTAAAAGCTGATTTTGCGATTAATGCATTGATCGTAAAAATGATTGAAGCGGAGAAAGGGTTCCCGAAAGTAATGGAACTATTATGTTGTGGGAAGCTTGAGGCGGGGAATAGCAACTATTTCAGGACTTTAGCAGAGATAACCGGCATTACGAAAGAAGATTTTAATACCAAGGTGCAAATGTTGATATTGGCCGCTAAGTAAATAAGAAACCGCTACAAACATTTCCTGTAGCGGTTTTTTTATTAGGTAGTAGCTTACCGGGAAACCTTGTTCTGAAGTCCGTCATTCAAAACAAAGTTTCCTGGTGGAATTAATGGGTTATTTTTTTTCTTCGTGATATTCCTGCTCTGTATTAATAGACCAGATATTGGATTTGGTAACAATACCGTTGGTAATGTTGTCTACCGCTACCATGGCTGTTAACATAGAGTGATCGGAATTATTGTATTTGTGCATACCATTACGACCTACGAGGAACAGATTTTCAAACGTATCAATATACGCCTTCAGTTCTTCGAAGCGTTCGTAGGTACCCCAATAAGCGGGGTAGGTTTTTTCCATCCTGAGCACGGTAGCATCTAGTACATCCGACTGTTGTGCCAGTCCGATTTTACAGAGTTCGGTGATGGCAGTTTGCCTGATTTGTTCATCTGTCAGCTCCCAGAAATCGTCTCCTTTATTACAGAAGTATTCCATGCCTACCCAGGTGGTATCGGGATCTTTTACCATGTAGGGGCTCCAGTTGTTGAAGAGTTGGAGGCGTCCTACTTTTACATCTTTTTCCTGTATATAAATCCAGGTATCTTTTAAAGATAATGGTTGATGCTGACCTGTTTTTTTATCTTCAAAGCTCAGGTTTTTTAGTAAGATGCCGATGGTGATGAAGTCGCGGTAATGCAGTCCTGCCGCAATCTCCCGTACATTGGCAGGTACATTCGCTTCCAGGTCGGCCACCAGTTCTTTAATAGGCATGGTAGAGAAGAAGTAATCGCCTTCGAGGGTGACTACTTCGCCGGTAGCGCGATCGAGTGCTTCAATGGAAACAATTTGGTTGCCGGAAGTATGAATTTTTTTGACATCGTGCTGCATGAGTACGGTGCCGCCTTTATTGATCACCTGGTGAGCTACTTCTTCCCAGAGCTGGCCGGGGCCATGTTTGGGGTAGAGGAATTGTTCAATCAGGCTGGTTTCTACATTTTTCTGTTTGAGATCTTTCGGTTTACCCGCATCGATGGCTGATTTCACAGCATGTGCGATCGCTTTACCGATGGAGATACCTTTGATTCTTTGTGCGCCCCATTCTGCAGAAATGGAGCTGCAGGAAATACCCCATACTTTTTCTGTATAGTCTTTAAAGAAAAGGTGGTAGAGGGTTTTGCCGAAGCGGTTGATCATGAAATCTTCCAGCGACTTTTCATTTTTCCTGGGAAATATTTGTGCCCACAGGTAAGAAAACATGATACTGATGGTGGTGGTGAAGCCAAGTTTTCTCAGGGTATCAATGGAAAGTTGTATGGGATAGGTAAAGAATTTTTTCAGGAAGTAGATGCGTGACAGGCGTTGTCTCACCAGCATGATCAAGTCCGGATCAGTGGCTACCAGTGTGTCGGTATTGTTATTGTTGTTGCGGGGTGCTTTTACTTCCCTCGTTTTCGATTGGTAGCTGATAGAGAATATTTCCGCTGCTTCTTTATCCAGCGGCATCATGGTCATCCACCAGTCCATCACGCGATCAGATTTGGAGAAGAAACGGTGTCCTCCAATATCGATGCGGTTACCTTTATAGTTGACTGTTTTGGAAATGCCACCGATATCGGTACTTTTTTCCAGTACTACCGGTATAATGCTGGTGCGCTGTAAGAGTTCATAGGCGGCGGTAAGCCCTGCCGGGCCGGCGCCGATGATGATAGCTTTCTTTTGCATGAGCGAATGAGGTTATTAAATAAGTGATTGCTGAGGTGAGCAGATGGTGGTAATCAGAGTACTTATCATAAGGTGTTGGAGAGGTATTCCCCGGATGTAAAAAAGGCGGAACCTGTTGAACATTGGCATAGCAAAATGGTTTTATGCAGGTATTTCTGGTGAAGGAATTACCTGTTTTGAGGGTGTATATTTTTTTGGGTTAGCAGCAGATGATGAGGGCTGCCCGCACTATACAAGTATAGGAGTAGTTACTGAAATGCGACAGCAGCATTACTACTTTGGCTGCGGCTTTGAACGCAGCGCCTATACGGTAAAGGGTTTTATTTTTGTTAAATGGATAGGGAGTGGATTAGAATTTCCATTTATAAAAATAGATGGGTGCATTTTTGCCTTCGCTGATGGTTACATAACCATCGTTGGCCGGAGTAATGGTGATACCTTCTCCCTGTTTTTCTACCACATACGGCAGTATTTTCGCAGGTTTAGACATGGCTTCTTCCACGCTTTCATTGGCGTTCCGGTGCCAGTAGTAGACAGTGGTTAATGTTTTGATCACAATATGGTGGCCGTCTTTAGAAATATCTCCAGAAGTTACCCAGGTATAAGGGAGCTTTATCAATTTTTCCAGCATGACTTTATCGCCATCTTTGAAAAATAGCGGACCGGCTTTATAAAGACTAACTTCTTTTTCTCTTTTGCTGATAATATAAATTTGTTTGCCAATAGGATCTATCATCAATGATTCTGCATCTCTGGCGCCATTGGGGAATTTCAGCGTGAGTACATCGGGTGTGACACTTTCTTTTTCTGCAGGCATTTTTTCCGGTTCGGGAAAACGATAAATGCGGATGTGTTTACGGATGCCGGCATTGTCGCCGATGTCGCCAACATATACATAGTACTTTCCTTTTTCCGGCCCGATGCCTTCTGCAATATCTTCCCAGTCGCGGTTGCTGACTTCTTCCAGTTTGATAGTGCTGATCAACGCACCTTTGTGATTGAGCAGATATACTTCCGGTTTATTGCCGCTATCGTTATGCGTCCAATAGCAGCCCTTTAAAGGCACGCTGGAAGCGATGCCAGAAGCTTCCCGGATCTTATCCGTTTCAAGACGACCGAGTATATCGGGTGTCACTGTTTGAGCTACTGATGCAGCAGCAAACAAGGTACAAAGCATGGAAAGGAGGAGTAAACGCATATGTTAATTTACAGAAAACTGCCGGAATGGAGATTTTTTTCAGGTTTTTTTTGTGGAAATGGTAAGGTTTCTTTTAACGGATCGTAGAATACATCTCCGTTGTGGGTGCGGATGTGAAGAAGAGGAAATATTGAATTTTATTAGTTCAATGATTCTTAATTATCATCATTGTTATCCAGAAACGATAGATGATAGAGGTAATATCAATAACCGTAAAATTAGATCAACATGAGCAACCGGAAAATGAGGATAGCACTTAATTTTGTAGCATAAGGGTAACAAGAAATAGTTAATGAGTTGAGTTCTTTAAAAAGATTTTTTCACTAAAAATATATTTATATGACAGACGCTACTTACCAAATCCTTTGTAATGCTTTAATCGAGCAAAGAAAACGTGTTTCTGAATCTCGGGAAGAGGCAGCGAAGTTGCTTGATGAACTGGGTATTAGACATCTTTTAATTCCTATTTCGGGAAAAAAGACGGCATCAAAAAAAGCCACTAAAAAATCGGCATCTAAAAAATAGTTTAATCTCAGTGATACTTGCTTGTTGACCACTTCCATATATTATTGAAAAACACAAATAAAATACTATAAAATACCACATGTTCAATGACTACCTCAAAGTTATTATACTCATCCGACCCAGGTTTACTTATCGGCTTTCATGGCTGTGACGAAGATATAAGAGATCGTATTGTTCTGCAACATACGATGCTTAAATCAAGTAAGAATAATTGGGATTGGCTAGGAGAAGGAATGTATTTCTGGCAAAATAATTATGAGCGCGCCATACATTACGCAACCAATCCTCCTCCCAAGGTACACATTGAAAAGCCTTCTGTACTTGGCGCCGTATTCAACCTTGGGAATTGCCTGGATTTATCAGATCAGCGATTTATTAATATGATACAACTTTCATACGAGAGTCTAAAAGACTCTGCTTTAAGGGATGGGGAGAAGTTGCCTGTCAATAAAAACCCGATAGGGCAAGGCCGCTCAAAAGATAAGGTGATTAGAGCGCTGGATTGTGCAGTGCTTTCAAATGTTCATACAATTACAGACAAAACATCTATGCCTGTTTTTGATACAGTAAGAGGCATTTTTGTAGAAGGAAAGCCTGTGTACAGAGGAGCTGCATTTAACGATAAATCACACCTGCAAATATGTATCCGAAATCCTAATTGTATTAAAGCTTTCTTCGTGCCTAGAAAACAGGCAAACTGGCCTTGAATATTGAGGTGGTAGGTAGGAGTAATTTTTTGTTATAAAAGAGAACGCTGCAAAATCCTTTGCAGCGTTCTCTCTCATCACTTCTTCGCTAAATCCGATTTAGTCTTTATTCGCTCAAATGTATATGTCAGTTCAGGATCTTTACTCTCCCGCACATATGCAATGAACTGATTCAACGGCACTTCGTAATCAGGCATAATACCACGCCCACTGTCTTTTGAGGCATTGAAGAAATACAACTCAGACATGGGTACCGTGAGAATAGATTTTGTTTTAGGTAACATATATTTCAGGAACCAGGCTGCTGTAGTAGCATCTACACCACTACCAGTTTCTTTACCGATGATTTCACCACGTTTGTTTTTTTGTACCAGCGATGCAAAGTAAGTAGCTGCGGATACGGTGCCTCCACCGGTTAATACATATACTTCTCCTTTGAAGGCATCTTTATCGGCCGGAAAATCTTCCAGTAGTCCATCTCTTAAACGGGCATTTCCTACGAAGAAGCCAGTGCTGTCTTTATCAAAACGTTGATAGAGGAAATTCAGATTACGACGGATATCATCTTCAGATAATACACGGCCATTGTCTGCTACGGCATATTCCGGGTAGGCGATGTCAATAGTTTTGGTGCGGTAGTTATACACATTGCGGAACGGACCTTTTGCTAAAAAAGAGTAGAGCAATGCACTGATGGCAGGGTTGCCGCCACCATTACTTCTGATATCAATCACTACCTGTTTGTAATTCCGGCGATTGATTTCTTTAAAGAAATCGCTGAACTCTTTGTAGGCAGTAGCTTCATCGAGGGAGAAGGTGTTGACGGTTAGCAGCCCTGTTTTGGTAGCGTCATCATAATTCCGGTACACATAATATGCGCGTTGGAGCATATTAATAGGCATGACGGCTTTCTTTGTGGCATGAAAAGCATCTGTGGGTGATGAGAAAGGAAGGGTGATTTTACTTTCTTTGTTATTGTCAGGTGCTTTGTATACAATGTCAAAGGAACGGGTAACACCGGCGCGGAGACTGAAAAGCAGCTGGAATTCTTCATATACCCTGTCAGTGCCGGTTTTGATGTAGCCGTCGCTGTAGGCTGCACTGGCGAGTACCCGCAGGATATCGGGAACATTCATACCATTGATGCTCACTATCTCTGATCCGTAAGGAACTTCGCCTCCTTTTAAATTAATGAAGATTCTGCCTCTTTCAATCACAACGGGGAAGGGGAAGAACTGAATATTATTATAAACCTCGCGGATATGTTCTGGTGAGAAATTAAACGCAGTATGCACATCATGGAGTAGTTGCACCGGCGAGTATTGCAGACAACTGAGGATATCCTTTTGTTGAGATGCCAGCTTTAACAGGGAATCTACCTGTTTGTTAAAGGTGGTGGAATCGGTGAATTTGTAAGGATTTGGATGCTGTTTCTTTAAGATATCCACGGCTAAACGAAAATCGGATAACAGATCTTCTTTTGATAGTTGGGAAAATTCTTTTTCCTGTGCATGGGCTCCCAGACTTTGTACTGCCAGCATTGCAGCCAAACCCGTCTTAATAAATTGTTTCATATAGTGCGTAAAGTTTTTAAGAATAAATAAGGTCAAGAATACCCTCATTCCTGATGATCATCATTCCTTGTCTATCGGCTGTGATGCCTTCTTTCAGCTGATAGGTGTATTTAGGTATGCTGCCTTCCATGATAGTTGGCATGTAGGAGAAGCGAATGTGTTTATTTCCTTTCAGTGCTTCCCCTACTTCAATGATATGTGTGGATACCACAAAAAGACAATGCTGATAGTCGGAAAAGGCTTCGGTAACCGCGAGGGTGCCGTCGTAAGCATCTTTTACGTTGGTACCTTTAAAGAGTTCATCGAAAAGGAGGAATAGTCTTTTACCGCTGGCGGTGGCTTCTGCGGCTTGCTTTACCCGCATTACCTCCGCATAGAAATGGCTGTAACCTAATCCTATGTTATCTGCTACGTTGATGGACGTATACAATCCCTCCCTTATAGAAAAATCCAGTTTGGTAGCAGCCACCGGGAATCCCATGTGGGCAAGGTATACCGCAATGGCTACCGATTTCATCAGGGTAGACTTACCAGCCATATTAGCGCCTGTCAGGAATAATACATTGCTGTGTTCATCCATGGTGAGATGATTGCCTACTGCGTTCGCCAACGCCGGATGTGTGAGATTTTCCGCTGCCAGGATGTTTGTCTCTTTTGGTAGTGCACGGGCATAATTAAAGCCTCTTTTGGCGGCTACTTTGCTAACGGCAATGTATACGTCTATTTCGTAGATGAAGCGCAATACTGCCTCCATTTTGGCCGCATAGGCCGATTTTAGCAGGTAGTCATAGTGAGCCAGTGCTGTTAAGGAAAGCGTTTGGTAGATATCCGTGGCGGCGAGCGTTTTCAACATCGGCTCTTCCAGGAGGCTGCGCATTTCTTTAATCTTATGCGCAAAGGGGCCTTCGCCGGGGAGTGCCTGCAGGAATGCGGTGCAATGATGAAGTACGCCAATGGTGGATTGCAAGCCCTGTACTTTCTTTTTGTAGCGTTCGTCGCGCGTTAGGTTTGCCAGGCATTTCTGGGTAAATGTGCCCACAAATGCAGCCAGCCGGTTGCTGCCGGGCGAGGTATCGAGGTATTCCCGCATATTGATGATTTGTTGTTCATCAAAGGGAAAAGGGATATTCAGCGCCTGAAAGAAGCGGAATATATCTGTGCGTGTATTAATTGCGTGGATATCTGTCAGCGGATGATGGAACATATCATCCAGCATTTTTTCTCCGCCTCTTGTTTTCACGTGATTGAACAAATGAAAGATAGATCCCGTACGATACTTGCCTAACAGGTTCAGTTCCTCTAACGTTTGTTTGTCAATAAAAAAGCTCATGTCACTTCGTTTAAACGTTTACGTTAATATTCTTCTTCCCGTTTTTTAAGATGTCGAGGATTTTTTCATTCTGGATAATGATCATCCCATGGCGATCGGCGGTGATGCCTTGTTCCAGGCGATAGGTATATTCCGGTGTATGACCATTCATGCGCGTAGGAAGATAGAGGAAGCCGATGCCGGGTTGTTGTTGCAGGTCTTCACCAGCCTCCACGATGTGAGAGGAGATAATAAACCGGCTGGCTGTTTTAGATGCAAAAGCTTTGGTTACTTCTACTGTAGCTTCATGCGCATCTTTTACGTTGGTACCGCGGAATAATTCATCAAACACCACGAATATTTTCTTTCCGGCGCTGAGTTCTGCAGCTACTTTTTTTACACGCAATACTTCTGCGTAGAAGTGACTGGCGCCCATGCCCAGGTTATCGGGTAAGTTGATGGTGGTATAAATACCATCCATCACGGAAAACTCCATCTTGCGCGCTGCTACCGGGAAACCCATATGCGCGAGGTACATTACGGTGCTTAGTGACCGCAGGAAAGTAGACTTTCCGGCCATGTTGGCGCCGGTGAGAAAGATGACCCGCTGCGATAATCCCATTTCCACGTCGTTGGCTATAGGCTGGGTTAAAGCCGGGTGGTACAKGCCTTCGAGAGTCAGGGTGTTGCTTTCTTTTTCCAATGGTGTTGGGAAGATGAAATGATGCTTGTTAGCTACCTGCGCTACGGCCATATAAACATCGAGCTCATATATGAAGTGCAATATATGTTGCACTTTTTCGCGTTCGCGGATACGAAGTAAATTATCAAATGCAGCGTTGGCTGCAAATGATAATTTACTTTTTAGGTTTTCACGGAATACAGGTGTAAATGCCGGATCAGACAAACGCGTTTCCATTTCCTGACGCAAGGATGTAAAGGCGGTATTGCTGGTGACGGCATCTGTTGCAATAAAGGCTTTTACCCGCTGTAGTAATTCCAGAACGGCAGCAACGCCGTTCTGGATATCTTTTTCTCCCAATTCAGGTTGACTGTTTCTTCCCGATTGTTGTGCCGGGTGAGCGAAATATTTTTCAGCCAGGTCAAAGAGGGAGCCGTTGAAAGGGAAGTCTATACGCGCTTGTGCGAAATGCCGGATAATATTACCTCTTTGGCGGATCGCGGTGGCATCTGTCAGCGGATGGCGGAACATATCCTGTAGCAGCGCTTCTCCTCCCCGGGTGCAGGCGTGATTATATATTTCATAGATGCCCACTATATCTCTTTTGCTAAATAAGCGCAGATCATCAATTGTTTGCTCATCAGTTTGTAAATGCATCTGACAAAGTGGTTATTGCCTTTTACGGCGGATTAATAAAATCGTGGCACCTATTAACAGTAATCCGGGAATGATCCAGACGAATGTCCATTTGATGGTCATTACCTGTGCATAGGTTAATAGTATCAGGTTGTCTTTCGGCGAATGCAGGTATACGAAAATCGGGAAGCGGTTAAAGTCCAGCCAGCTATAAATGGTGCTATACATATAATCGTTCTGGAGGCGGCCATTACTCATAAAGTCGGCGTCCCCGGTCACTACAATACGTTGTTCTTTTCCCTTAATATGGCGTACCAGTTGAAGGGCTGTTACAAAACTATCGGCTTGTATATCGCCGGCAGCAGCATTAAATACAGGGGCAGCAGAATCAACTACAATGCCATGGGCGCTGTGCCAGGTAGATTGTGGCCGAGTAAGCAGGATGGATTTTATGGCGAACCCACTGGAATCCGACCATTTTAATGGTACCGCGCCAGGCATCATAATGTTGATACTGTCGCCTCCTTCTTTGGCGAGATAGGCGGTTTCATTATCCGCCATATCCATCGCAGGGCGGCTTACATATAAACCGATATGATCCGGCATTTCATGTGGTGATGGTTGTACCAGTAAGCCATCTTGTGCAGTAATGCCTAATTGTTTCAGTAGTGGATTGATTGTATTTTGTTTGCCATTTTCTGCCAGTATAAACAGGTTCCCTCCCTGATCAATGTATTTGCTCAGCCTTTGACGGGCTTGTTCACTGAAGTCTGTTTTCGGATCAGCTATTACCAGGCTGGATATGTCGGTAGGAACGTCCTGACGTTCAAGATTAATTGTATCTATATCAAAACCGAGATTGGTTAAGGAGCCGCGTACCCACTTTGAAGCGGAGTGGCCGGCATATTCCCGTTCGCCCAGTTTAGATGGATTACGTTCGTAATGCCCTGCGCTGAAAAGCACCTGCGGCATTTCTTTCTGTAACAGTCTTTTGAAGGCGGCGGCAGTAGCCGATTCTGTAGGCCAGAAGAGCGGATCATCGAATGTGCGCAGAAAAGTGGTCCTGCCTTTGTATTTCAGTTCCATTACCAGTCGCATATTTTCCGGCGCCAGGTCTATTACTTTCCGGATACTGTCTGGTGGAAGGAAGGAGGAAAGATCTACCTTATTGCCTTCTGCTGTCAACGCTGCTATCTGTTCCAGTGTTTTACCGGGCAAATATTTAAAATAGGTGCTATCGCCATCGAGAACATCGTAATAGTAAACATACTTAAATTCAATATTGGGTTTAAAACGTATGTAGCGTGACCACATCTGTGCGAGGTATGCATTTCTGGTTTCCGGAAACCCATTGTTTAAGCCAGCACCTAACAAATTAACGTACATGGTTACCTGTAAAGGCTCATCTCCCAGTTCTTTCACTACTGCCTGTGTTTTGGGATGCAGTGTATTGACTTGTTGGGCAGTGGTATCGTAATACCAGATATTCGTTAAACGGGAGGTGAAGAAACCGATGACTAATACAATCAGGAATGCACCCAGGTATTTGGCTGTTTTAACATACCAGGGAAGTACCGCTCTGGCGTTCTGTAACCGGAGATAGGTAAACAGGATCAGCATAGCATCTATCAACAGAAAGTAAGCGATATCACTGCTGTTGATGAGTCCCATCAATAGATTTTGTGTACGGCCATTGATGGAGATGAAGGCAGTCAGGTCTCTTATGAAATCATATTTTTGCCAGAGTTGCCCTACCGAACCCAACACAAAAAGCAGGATGAAACAGCCGATAGCGKAGAGTACCTGGTAGTTGGTGAGGGAAGACATAAACATACCGATAGCGGTATAGGCGGAAACAAGCAGAAAGAAAGCGAATAGCCCACAAAGGAGAACGCCATAGTCAACGTGACTAATACCAAAAAGACCTATTACTACGAAGATGCTGACAATAGCTACCAGTACCATATTAAAGGTTAGAATAGCCAGGTATTTTCCCAGTACGATATCTCTTGTTTTAACCGGAGAGGAGTAAAGTAACCGGATCGTACCATTGTTAAATTCCCGGCTGATAAGGCCCATCGTCAGCAATGGCACAAAGAGATATAAATTTTTCAGTGCGCTGATAAACAAACTGTTGGCACCCAGGAAAACACCACGTGTCTGGGAGCCGGGAAAGCCTTTGAAAAAGGGGCTATTCTTGAAGTAGATATCTTGCCATTTGGCTGTTTCTTCTGTGGACGCAACAAAAAAGTATCCGCAAAACACAAAGAAGGCGATGGCTAAAAACCAGGCTACCGGCGAATAGAAAAGGTTGCGAAGTTCATTTCGGGCAATTTTTAAAGTAATTTTCATCTGCGCGGTATATTATTAGTTCGTTTTAGTAGAGAGTTGCTTGAAGATATCATCCAGGAGAGAGCGTTCCAGGCTTAATTCCCGGAGCTGCCAATTGTGTTGAACACTGGCGTGTACCAGGCGTTCTGTGATGTCTGCATCTCCTTCAAAATAGAGGCGTATTTGTTTTTTGGTGAGGTATTCTACTTTCGTTGCGCCGTGGATTTGTAATAAGTCCGCTTCTGCAGGAGGGTTCTCCATCGATATCAGCACACTTCCCGGCTGGATATAGTTGTTGAACGCATCCATACTGTCTGAGAAGATGATGCGTCCTCCTTCTATCATAATAATTTCCCGGCACATCAGTTGTATTTCGGGCAGGATGTGAGATGACAGTAATACGGTGTGCTCTTTCCCAATTTCCTGTAACAGCTTCCTGGCTTCAATCAACTGGTTAGGATCGAGGCCGGTGGTGGGTTCATCCATCACTACCAGCTTCGGCTTATGAATAATAGCTTGTGCAATGCCTACACGTTGTTTATAACCACCGGAAAGATTGCGGATCAGGCGGGAACTGAAATGAGCAATGCCTACTTTCTCTTTTACTTCGGTGATGGCTTTCTTTATATGGTCTTTGGGAATAGCTCTTAGCTCCGCGGTATACTGGAGGTATTCATCTACCGTAAGATCAGTATACAAGGGGAGCTGTTGTGGCAGAAATCCTATTTGCTGCTTCGCCAGTTCCGCTTGTTTGCGGGTATCTACACCGTTGATGGTTACCGAACCTTCCGTTTGATTGAGTACACCGCAGACGATGTTCATCATGGTAGATTTTCCTGCGCCATTGGAGCCGAGCAGGCCAACAATGCCATGCTGATTAATCTCCAGGTTGATGTCGCGGACTGCCCAGGAGCTGCTGTACCTGTGCGAGAGTCCTTCAATTTTAAGTACGCTCATATTATTTTTATGAATAAAGGTTCCCCGGGAGACCGCATTTGCGGCCTCCGTTAGGATTTTTTGGTGAAGAAGTTGACTATCTCGAGTGCCTGATATCCACTACAGCAGGAGCCTGAGCGCCTGTTGCCTCCGTGTTCCCTGTTAGCACCAGGCTAATATTGCGACGGAGCCAGGGATTATTGTCCGTATCAAATTGTCCAATACCGTTCGCTGTATAAGAGGCGATCAGTGTATTGGTGATCGCATCCCGAAATTCAAATACATAGTTGTCTATTCCTGCGAGTACCGGCACTTTAAAGAAACTGGTCTGCTTTTTAAAGGAAAGCTGTGCCAGTTCTTTTTGTGGATCTCCTTTCAGTACCACCTTTACTGGTGCAATGCCGGCGGCATGTATTAATCGTATGCCCATTACGCTGTCGCCCGGCGGATAATACGGCAGGTCATCGTGAATGAGGAAGCTGTCTGGTTTAGCCCTGCTACCAGTCAGGATCAATGTGGTAATGGAGCCTACCGGTAATGAAAGCGACAAGTTATATAATACATGATCCGCTGTGGTGTCAGGATATTCAAAAATGCCTAATGGCTGTATACCGCTATAGGAGCTGAATGACTGTGCCGTGTTATAAGAAATTCTTTTGGTGAGCAAATAATTTATGGGCGCAATGCCGTTAAAATTCATCGCTACGTCGGTGCTTCCTGCGATGGCGTTCATCACTATGAGTGAGGAGGTCCCTGGAGGCGTGGCGTCTTTCTTACAGGAAATAATGCCTATACCAATTAACAACAGCAGGGTGGAGATTTTCTTGTTGATCCGGTAATTATTCATATGCCAGTTCTTTTTATAGTGCATTGTATCCAGGATTCTGTTTCAGGAAAGGTGCTTTGTTGATTTCATCTTTTGGAATGGGATATAGCAATTGATAGTCGCCTGCCCAGGGTTGCTTAAGTGCTATTTTAGAAAGCACTTCCCTGGCTTTGCCTGTTCTTTTAAGATCCAGCCAGCGATGTCCCCATTCAGCAAATAATTCGATACGCCGTTCCGCGGCTACTGCATCCAGTACGGCTGCGGCGGAAAGGTCTTTTGATAATAGAGGAATGCCGGCACGATGACGGAGTTGATTCAGGTCATCAATCGCTACGCCTATGCCACCTCCGGCGCCATGTGCTGCCGCTTCCGCACGGATCAACAGTACTTCCGCCAAACGTACTACCATATAGTACTCCGGGGCAGGTGCGCCTGCCACTGCATTAGGACCACCTATTTTGTATTTTTTCGGATACCAGGTAAAGAAAGGTGCGTTAGGATTCGTCTGTTTATTATTGGTGCTGTCTACCCACGCGGTATATCTTTTATCGCCTGGTTCAAAGGCATGACGTAATTCTGTTGTCAGGCAATAAGGAGTGGCACCGGAAGTGAAGCTGCCAACGGGTAGTAGGGCAAACCCTTCCTGGGTGGCATTTTTCAGGATATAAAGGTCCTCTGTGGTCTGTTTCAGTTGCCAGATAGCTTCGCGGCTATTGGCCAGGAACACTTTGTTGAGATCATCGAGTTCATATAGGGAAGTTTGTGCCAATACTTCCGATGCTTTGGCCGCTGCCTCCGGATAATCGCGTAAATAAAGCGCTACACGGGCAAGCAATGCTGCTGCAGTCCACTTATTGGGTCGTACTCTCTCACCGCGACCAGCCGTGTAATCGCCAGGTAATACGGTATAGGCTTCCTGCAAATCGGCTACTATCTGCCGGTATATATCCTGCTGGGTGGCATTGGGTAATTTTATCGTAGTGTTGTAATCCATCACGAGCGCCAGGGGCACCTCTCCGAATAGATTTGTGAGGTAGAAGTAGCAGACGGCACGCGCCAGTTTGGCTTCTCCCCTGAAAACTTTTTTAACGCTATCCCGCAAGCCCGGAGAGGTAGAGGCGTTCAATCCTTCAATCACCGCATTGGCGGTACTGATTGTTTTATAGGCGCTGGCCCAGGCTTTCTGGGCACTGGTGCCGCTATTCTCTACATTTAGTTTGTTGGTACTAAAATAATAGAAGGCAGTATTTTGTACGCCTGCTCTTAAATAAAGTTCATCTGATGATAATCCTCCCAGTATGGTGGCCAGTCCGGAGGTGGTACTCTCGGTGGCGGCCTGCCATGAAGTGAATCCGTTTGAATTGATCATCCGGGAGTAAATTCCTGCCAGCGCACCTTCTGCCTGTTTATCAGAAGAGAATATTTTGTCCGAAGTCACCGAAGTGGCAGGATCTGGAATTTCTATTAATTTTTTACAGGAAGAAGATAGCAGTAAAATCAAAAAACTGGCGAATACACCGCGTATTAAAGACATATACTTCATGATTTAAAAAGTAAAGGACAATCTGCCAGTCAACGTGCGGGCAGTAGGAATAGTGGATAGCTGCTGAATCTCAGGATCTAATCCCATATACCTGCTGATCCAGAAAACATTCTGTATGCTCATCATCAGGCTGCAACTGTGCATGCCTGCTTTCTTTGCAAAAGACGATGGTAACTCATACCCCAAACTCAGGTTATTCAGCCGGAGAAAAGAGGCATCCGTATAGGTGCGATCAGATTCACTCATCACGTCTATGTTGGTAGAGTAAGGCGCATATAGTGCAATGTCACCCGGTTTACGCCAGCGATTTTTCGCATAGTCCGCAGGGAGATATAAGTTTTCCATTTTCCCCGGACGAACGTTCGCCAGTAAATTTTGCCCCATTTGTTTTCTGAAGGAAAATCCGAGGTTAAGGGTGAGCTGTTTGTAAGTAATGATCGCGCCTGCGCCGCCGGCAAAGGCGGGTGTCATATCCAGCTCAATGTACCGGTCGTCAGCATTGGGTGTCTGCAAATCGGTACCATAGGTAACGGCTCCGTCTTTGTTGTGATCTTCATAACTGTATTGCCCGGTTCTGGGATCTACACCCAGGTAATGAAGCAGGTACATGGTACTGAGCGATCTGCCAACCTTGTAAGTCAGGGCATAAGGTGAATTTTCGATACCATCGTAAGACACTAATTTGTTTTTGTTTGCGCCAATATTGAAGTTCAGAACAAGCGAAAAATCTCTTTTGTTAATGGCCTGCCAGTTCGCACTTGCCTCGATGCCGCTGTTTTGTACATTGGCGGTCCAGTTACCCAGTACAAAAGGGAAGCCGGTAAATATAGGCGTGGGAAACTGCGTGAGCTGATTGTCGGTACGTTTACGATACCATTCCACCGAGATCATCAGTTTGCTATCAAAAAATCCGCTTTCAGCTGCCAGGGTCAGTTGTTTACTGGATTCCCATCGATATTGATCATTGAAGGAATGTTGCAACAGATATGGTTTAATGCCGTTATAACCGGGCATGAGTATTCTGTTGTAATCAGGGTCCTTGGGAGCCCATTCTTTCATGTACTGATAGTCCATAGAACCATCGCTACCTGTCATACCATAACTTCCCCGGAATTTGAAGAAATTGATCCATTGCGGCAGGAGAGGTCTCATCCATTTTTCATCACTGATGACCCAGCCGGCACCAATTGAGCCAAAATTGCCGTACTGTTTTCCTGGCGCAAACCGGGAGGAACCATCTCTTTCGAGATTGATGTTCAGCATATATTTATTCTCCAGGTTATAATTCACCCGGGCGAACATGCCGGCATATTTATAGTCAGTACGCATTTCAGTAGTTTGCTGAGAAGGCGCATTGGTAATCGTATTCATTAGTTCATCGTATTCGTATCCGGAGCCGACGGCGGTGGTGCCGGTGGTAGTGGCCTGTTGAATAGTGCCTCCTACCTGTACGGCTATACGCGATTTTCCGAGCATATGCACGTATTCCAGTTGAGGGGTGGCATTAAAGTTCCGGGAGAGCGTGTTCCCAAAAGTAGCCTGGCCGGTCAGGTCTCCAAACAAAGGATTTTGTGCGGCGATGGGTATTTTATAACTACTGCTACCCGTATTTTGAGCAATACCGCCCTGAACGCTGACTGTTAGTCCCTGGGCCAGCTTATAGGACATATTGAGTGACGAGGTCAGGAAATTGGTTTTGCTAACACTGGGTGTCAGTAAGTAAGAAAACGGAAATGCAAATGAATTATAACCAAAATTCCATCCTTCGAAGTTTAGCTTTCCATGCTCATCAAAGATGGGAGGCGCATTCGGAATAAACCAGGAGAAGGAGCCGGAATAGTTGACTGCATCCACCAACATACTGCTGTAGCCTACATTCAGATCTACGCGTAGCTTCTCATTCGGGCTTTTGTGATTGAGGTTAAATTGTACCAATCCTCTTGTGTTGCCACCGGAGACATTCATCAGATCGATGGTTTTATCATAATTCGCATTTAACCGGAAAGTAGTATGGGAATCACCTCCGCTTAGGCCCACTGCTATCACACGTTGTCTGCCGGTACCCACCAGTTGCTTTTGCCAGTCGGTGTATTTAGTGGTGTCCCATTTCATCAGATCAGGTGCATTATCTGCATTGGGTGTAATATTGTCGTTGGCAAAGGCTTCTTTACGCATGGCAATATAGTCAGGTGTACTCATCAAAGGAATGCGGCGGGAGGGTGTACTCCAACCTTCTGTGTAATCAACATTGAAGGCCGTCTTTCCCGGTTTTGCCCTTTTGGTGGTGATGAGTATTACACCGTTGGAGGCCCTGGAGCCATAGATGGCGGTAGCATCAGCATCTTTTAATACTTCAATACTTTCGATATCTTTTGGGTTGAGTGCAAAAAGCGGACTTTGGCCACCTACATTCGAATAGCCACCCTGGATGAGGCCAGGGGTCATTCCCATAATGGGCGCATTGGCATTCGCCATATTCCACTGAACGCCGTCCACGATATATAGTGGGTCTGAAATGGCGTTAAATCCCACAGAATTTCTTCCTCTTATTTCTACCCGCACATTTCCGCTGGAATGCCCGCCATTCGGGGTCACAATCATACCAGGTACTTTACCTTGTAGCGCGAGTAAAGGATTTAGCACCGCTTGTCTGGCAATTTCCTCGCCTGTTACTTTCGTAATACTGCCAGTAGCGAGACGTTTACTGGTAATGCCGTAGGCTTGTACCACCACCTGATCCAGCTGATCTGTAGCAGGCGCCATGCTGATAGAAATTTTGCTGGTAGCACCGGCCACTTTTATTTTAACTGGCTGGTACCCGATATAGCTCATGCTGAGTACATCAGGGCCGGCAATTTTAGCGATCCTGAATTCACCTTTTTCATCTGTTTGTGTGCCTTTACCATTTTTCATGACCATCACCGTAACACCAATCAAAGGCTTACCTGTAGTGGCTTCATAAATAACACCATTGATGGTATAGGTGGTGTCTTTAGGTATAGCTACTGGGAAGGAGAAAGGCAGGCCGGAAGATTTTTCAGAGAGAAAGATGGTGCGGTCACCAATTCTGAATAGCAGTGGCTGGTCTTTAAATGCCAGCTCCAGGAAGTCGGACAGCGACATGTTTTGCACCTTCAGATTAATCGGATGTGCAGCCGACAGTAACTGTTTGTTATACATGACTGTATAACCGCATTGTTCTTCTATAACAGGGAATATTTTACAAAGCGGCACATTCTCCCCGGAAAATGAAATCGCATTTTTTAATGTTTGTGCGTTGGTTGATAAATTGATGGCCAGGAGGAATAATAGCGATAGCTGAATAGCCCGCGTGCTTATATTACTGAATCCTTGCCGGAAATCCAGGCCAGTACAGACGTTGGTGAACACACGACGCCTGTACCGAATTGCAGTTTTTTGGTTAAATTGCATCAGTTTGGTTGTTTAAAATAATCGTTGAATGCGAATACAACGGATCAACCGAATACTAGCCGGAGGCGACGCCAATCGCTCCCGGTTTTTTTTGCCGGCATCTGCATATTTGATTTTTCCGTTTTTATTTTGGTTGTGTATTATTTATTAATCACAATGACTTTTCTGCCTTCTAAACGATAATGTACGCCGGATTCTTCCAGCCCTTTCAATAAGCTTTCCAGGCTTTCCTGCCGGCTCATCTTTCCTCCGAAAGTGATGTCCGGTACGCCATTTTCATATTCAACGGTGATGTCGTACCAACGTTCGATCTGGCGCATTAATTCCGCTAATGGAACGCCATCGAAGTTGAAGAATCCATCTTTCCAGGCAGTCACCTGTTGGATGTTCACTTGTTTGACGAGTAGTAGTTGTTCACTTTGTTGTGCTACTTGTTGACCTGGTTGTAGCGTAATTGTTTGTTTGTTATACTTTACCCTGATTGTTCCGTTGACTAGTGTTGCTTTCATATCCGCCTCATTCGGATAGGCGTTGACGTTAAAGGACGTGCCTAATACGTCAATAGTAGTACCGTTGTTGATGGCCACCTGGAAAGGCATGGTAGCATTGGCGGCTACGTCCAGGTATGCTTCTCCCGTAATCTCTACCCGTCTTTCCTTCCCTGCAAAAACAGTGGGATAGCGGATGGTACTGGCAGCGTTGAGCCACACTACAGATCCGTCGGGCAGTGTTAATTTAAATTGCCGTCCTTTAGGAGTGGTGATTTTATTAAAAACCACTTCGTTGCCGGCGGTTTCATATACCAGCGCGCCATTAATTACTTTGGCGGATGCGCCACCTTGTTTTGCAATTATCCCGTTACTGATGCTATCCATGGATACTTCTGAACCATCTGCGAGGGTGAGTATCGCGCCTGCTTTGCCGGGTTGCACGGTATTGTTGGCAATTACCTTACCGGTGGTAGCAGGTGGCTGCTGCCATAAGTATAGGCCGGTGGCCAATAGCGCCAATACGGTTGCCGCAGCCGCCCAGCGGAAAATGGCGGTATTCCGCCGGGTCGGCGTTAATTCGGCAATCCTGGTTGGAATAGTGTCGATTTGTGCGGTATGTAAAATATGATCCCACATGGTTGCCTGGCTGCTACTACCCAGGTGTTCATCTTGCTGCACAGTAGACAGCGCCTCCCGGAACATCATGAAATGTTCGTCGTCCTGCGCCGGGTCGTTCAACAAATCGAATAATTTGTCTAACTCGGCCGGTGTAGCGCGGTTGGTAGCGTATTGCTGCCACAAATAGCTTAGTTGATCCCTGGATGATTTCATACCTGATATTAGTAAGACGAATAGCTGTCAGAAAAAATACTACTCCCTGAAAAAAAATTATTGGAGGGCTGCCATCCAGATAAGTAGCAGGAATAAATCGGCGCCTTTTTCCATTAAGAAGGTGCGGATGGCGTGTAAGGCCTTCGACATTTGGTTGCGTACAGTATGCACAGAAATAGACAGGATGGCGGCAATTTCTTCATAGCTGTAGCCATCGCGGTATTTCAGTTGGTATATGCGTTTCCGTTGTTCCGGTAGTTGATTTACGGCTGCCTGTAATAATGTTTGCATACGGTCCCAGCGCTCGCCTTGTATAGGTTCGTTTGATTGCGACAGGTGCAGCGCTTGCGCCACGAGGTATTGCATTTTGATTTCCAGCTGATCGCGGCGCATCCGGTCCATGGCTTTATTGCCCAGCATTTTGTACAGATAGGCGCCCGGAGATTCAATATGAGTCAGTAAATCCCGCTTTGCCCATAGCTGAACAAATACTTCCTGTACAATTTCTTCTGCCCAGAATTCAGATTTCAACAATTTAACTGCGTGCCAGTGAAGCGGATCGGCATAAGTTTGAAAGATGCTGGAAAATGCAGCAGTATCGCCCTCTGATATGCGCCTGAATAACTCCTGTTCACTAAAGAGTAAGTCTTTCTCCACCATAATTATTCTATAGCCCGGGTAAACTTAAAGTAAATTATGGATAAAACATAGTACGCGGTACGGGAGCATAAAAGTTTGATATAATGAAACGCTTGCTGGGATGGATATTAGGAGGTTTGATAGTATCATGTGATACTATCAAAGGCGTTATTTTCAAGCTGGAGGCGGAGTTGGGAAAAGGTGATAGTATCACCTGATACTATCACCTATCATTTTTGGGAGAGATGAATTCGCAGTAGCGTAGAGGTATATTATGTATTTATAATATTATAGAATTTATTTTAATAGATTGATTATAAATAATTAAGAAATAATCGCCGCATAAAATGCGGTGAATAAATCGCTTCATGCGGCGAATAATGCCTATATTCACCGCATAAAATGCGGCGATTACATGTACATTCATCAACAACCTACCTGGCCATTATTTAAATGGGATGCCGGAAAACTGGCTGGTCTTTTAGCGGACGTACGTTTCCGTCAGGGAAGAATACTGGGTTACATGGAGAGCTTAGGATTTAATCTGCAAGCAGAAGCATCCCTGCAAACACTTACACTTGATGTACTCAAAACCAGCGAAATTGAAGGAGAGCTACTTGATATTAATCAGGTAAGATCATCTATTGCGCGAAGATTAGGGGTGGATATCGCTAGTCCGGTGCATGCAGATGGCGATGTTGAGGGTGTAGTAGAAATGATGTTGGATGCTACACAGCATTATGAAAGCATCCTTACTGAGGAACGATTATTTAACTGGCATGCTGCACTTTTTCCGATGGGGAAAAGCGGTATTAGAAGGATCATTACCGGTTCCTGGAGAATGAACCCGGATACAGCGCCCATGCAGGTAATATCTGGCCCCTATGGAAAAGAAAGAGTGCATTATGAGGCGCCGGAAGCAGRTAGATTAACTGCAGAAATGAATCGTTTCATGGATTGGTTTAATCATAACACCGATAATGATCCCATCATTAAAGCCGCCATCGCACATTTATGGTTTGTTACTATACATCCCTTCGACGATGGCAACGGTCGCATCGCCAGAGCTATTACAGATATGCAGCTGGCACGTGCCGATAAAAATAATCAGCGTTTTTACAGCATGTCCGCTCAGATTATGAATGAAAGAAATGCCTACTATACGATATTGGAAAGAACGCAAAAAGGAAATCTCGATATCACCCAATGGATGGAATGGTTTCTGGAATGCCTCTACCGCGCTATGATGGCTACAGATGATATTCTTGCACACGTGGTAAAGAAAGCCCGCTTCTGGGACAAACACAGGGAGCATGCTTTTAATGAGCGTCAGAAAAATATGCTCCTCCGCCTGATGGATGGCTTTATAGAAAAACTAACCTCTTCCCAATGGGCAAAGATCACCAAATGCTCCTCTGATACGGCTGTGCGGGATATCAATGAGTTGGTAGAGAAAGGAGTGTTGGTAAAAGAGCCTGGAGGCGGAAGAAGTACGAGCTATGTTTTAAGATAAGTATATCATGAAATAGTATATACGCGCTGGTTATCTTCATCAGAATTTTTCTCCTCCCACATAAGGGTTTTGTCCCCTCACCGTGTAATAGTTAATATTAATAGTCGTCTGGTTATCATGTGATTATCACTTAATTATTTCGTTATGAGGGAACCTGCTTTTTATTACGCCATACTGTGCTGGAGCATAGTAGTGAGGATGATATTTTTCCGCTGTATGCTGTCTTTTTGTTAGGGAAATTTTTAGGGAGATGTGGGTCATTTGTTTTTTACGTTACTTTAGGTATAAACAAACGAGTCCATGAAAAACTACGTAGTACAAAAAAGTCCGTTCGTGGTGCCTACAACAGATGGCAAACTAATTGAAGAAATATGGGGCAATTCTACCGGTCATGGTAACATCTCTGTTGCGCACATGGTAGCTCCTGCCGGCTGGAGTGAGCCTCATCAAACGCCTGAATTCGACGAATTCACTTACATCATTTCCGGAAAGAAGGAATTTGAAATTGATGGTGTAAGCGTGACATTACAGAAAGGAGAAAGTATTCTGGTTAAAAAAGGTGCCAGAGTAAGGTATAGCAACCCTTTTGAAGAGCCTTGCGAGTACATGGCGATTTGTATGCCGGCGTTTTCTATTGACCTGGTGAATCGGGAAGGGTAGGCAATTGGCCGCTTAAAAATAAAACAACCACCAAAACGACAACTATCTAAAATGATAAACGCCGCAAATGCTTTGGTGCAAATTTGCGGCGTTTATCATTGTTGCCTGACCTGGATTCGAACCAAGACTGAGCGAGTCAGAGTCGCGAGTACTACCGTTATACTATCAGGCAATAGTAATTCAGGACCGCGAAATTAGAACTTTTCGCAACAAGAACAAATTTTAGAAAGCATTTTTTCAAAAAAACCTTGAATTTTAAAGGTTTAGAGCGGCGTAAGTATAATACCGGCCTACATTTCACGGCAACGCTAAAAATCGAATGTTCTCGGCTGCAAATTCACCCGAATCCCCACCGTATAATAAAAAGTGTTGTTATCAGGCTGGTACTTCACATTATAAGTCCGGTACGTAGTATTCAGATCAATAAACATATTTTCGAATATTTCCCAGGAAGCGCTGAAGGCGGCGGTGGTACTTTTCACCGGAATACCGCTGCCAATAAAGAACCCATAGTCACGCGGACGGCTGTTATAGCTGCGGAATACATTGCTGACGAAATTCAAACCTGCCGAATCCAGTMCCTGTTCATGATACATCAGCTTGCCGGTAAGGTATAGTTTGGGCAATGGCTGATAACGTACAATGCCGATAAACTCCTTTAAATTGGCGCCCAGCGGATGGGCCAGCGGTTGATTATAATGCGTCAGGTTGGTGGTGCTGTCGAAATTAGTGTAGGTAAACGGACGGATGTAATTGGCTTCCGCCTGCAGATCCAGGTTCCGGACATGAAAAGCATCTATGTATTTGGCGCCTAACTGCAAGGCCTGTTTGTTGGCGAAGTTACCGCGACTGTAATGCAATACTTCGTCTGTTACAAATTCATTGATCAGCAATTGTCCGTATAACTGTACTGATTTGGCAACATTGGCCTTGAAGTCGAAGCCAACATTGGCTTTCCCGGCAGCGCCCAGCTGCTGTTCAATAGACCGGTAAAAGATAACAGGATTGAGGTAGGCGAGTTGTAATCCATGTTTTCCATCTTCCATAATATGTTCATAAAAGCCCAGATTCAGCCACCGGGTTACCTGTAAGCTCAGGTGATGCATCATCATATAGTTTTGAGGCCGTAGATTCCGCTGTCCATCCGGTACAAACGGTGCAAGGCTTTGAGCAATGATATTTTCATAATCAAACTTCCATATCCGGGTGCTGATGCGCAGATAGAGGTAGTTGCTGCTAAAGTCGCTCAGGAACAGGCTGCGGAACCCATTGCCGATAAACAGCTTATCGTAGGCAAACTGGATGTTGAAGTATTTGGCGGCATTGAAAGAAATCCCTCCACGGGCATCGAAGTAATCGTATCCATTTTTATGATAGAACTTATAAAAGCCGGCGCCGGGTACGGCGTCGTATTTGGCAACGAAATCCCTGACAAAGGCGGGATCGCGCTCCTGGTTATCGGTTAGAATGCTATAGAAGCCAATTTTGTTGGCGATGTTTCCCCGTAAAGAAACACCGCGGGTATTCTGATAAATGCTGCCGGTGCCGTCGTTTGCATGGCCGTATTGCAGGTTTAGGAGCGGATTGATCACCAGTTTGAAATCGGTGGTATTTACGGCATAAAGGTTCGCCGGTGTGCGGTAAAAGGTGTGCCATATCGGGCGCACATGGAATGAATCGGCATATCCAGCGGCCCATTCCTGGTTGTCCATGAGCAGTCTGCGGATGTTATACCGGTCGGTATTGGACAGGTGAAAGGGGAGCTGCCCGGCCCTGTCCAAAGAATCAATATGCTGTACGCTAACCGTCATTTTGCGCCGGTCATATGGCTTCACCGTGGTAAATCCCAGCAGGGAGTCGTTCTGTGTCCGGATATCCAGCCGGTCCAATAGCTGATATTGTTTATTCCCCAGGTTGATATAATCCGATTGGGCGAAGAGGGGTTGCACTACTACAATAAAAAAAAATAACAGCAACCAGGATACCGCGTTTTTCATACAGGATATTGAGTGTGAGATAAGCGCAGCAAAGGTCGTATCTATTTTAGGATGATGAGATTATAAAACGATTAGATTATCATGAGAGTAGCCGTATCCGGGGACGGGGAGAAAGTATTAATCTGTTTCACTGAATTGCAGTTTCAGTTGTTGCCCTTATACTTGTACATACAGTCAACCCTGAATAGAAACCCTCATTACCGCATAAAACCATAGGTCCGGCCGGTAGGATCATTAAAAGTAAAGCTATGCTATTATCACCTTTGCTGCCTGTTAATACACCTGCCCGTAGCTTCGGCGCTTTCGTTTTCGTTGATCGTCAGAATCGCCTGTTGTTAGCGATAGCGTTGGCTGTAGTGATTATCAAGATGGTGGTATTCAAGCATTTTTTTCCCTATATGGATTTTACTTCCGACACTGGCGCTTACATGCAAACGGCGTTACAAAATCTTAATCATAATCTTTGGCCGCTTGGCTACTCTAAATTTCTGTGGTTGTTTCACCAGGTATCACATTCGGAAACGGCGCTGGCGGTGCTGCAATTGACTTTGCTGGAAATGAGCGCCTGGTTCTTTTACTTTAGCATCGTGTATATTTTTCGGCCGGATGGTTATTTCAGGTATGGCTTCTACGCGTTTTTGCTGATTAATCCGTTGTTTCCTTTCCTCAGTAATTATTTCATTTCAGATGCAGTGTTTTTATCACTGGGACTTACCTGGATTACGCTGCTGCTCTGGATGTTGCATAGGCCAACAAATTTCATCCTCGTACTACACGGACTGGTACTGGGTTTGGCCTTTACCATTCGTTATAACGCGATGTTTTATCCGTTAGTGGCGTTGATTCCTATATTGTTGTCGCGGTATAAAAAATGGCAGAAGGGAGTAGCGGTGTTATTGCCGGTGGTACTGATCATTTCCTTTGTGATGTTTGTCCGGCAGCGGACTTATGAGCACACCGGTGTCCGGGAGTTTTCTGTTTTCAGTGGCTGGCAGCTGATGAATAATTCTATGTACATGCTGCAGTACCGGAAGCTGGATTCTACCGGGGTGCCATCGCAATTTGAGCACCTGCACAAGCTGGTGTATAATTACAGCGAAAATTTGCGGAGAAGCCCTAAAAAGAGACATGTATGGGAAGGTGCCGTATTTATGTGGGATAATGCAGGTCCACAGAAAATGATTTTAGGAGAGTATGGCCAGGCACATAAAGGAGCGGACGTTTATACTGGCTGGGCCAATTTGGCGCCACTATTCAGGAGTTACGGAGCATACACGATTAAAAAATATCCGGTAGATTTTGCACACTACTACCTGTTGGAGAATGCAGGATTGTATTTGCTGCCGGAGCCAGAGGTGTTAGCGGCTTATAATCGTCCATTTATGCTATTTGATACCGCAAGTGTGACCAGCTTTTTTACAGACGGAAAAATACAGAAGCCAAAGAGTAAATACGATGAGCTACAAAGTACACTCATGGCCTTATTCCCTTCGCTGATCGTTATTTGCCATTTATTGTTTTTGGAAGAAACCATTCGTTATCTGATTAAGAAAGGCATCCGGAAATCCAGTCGTAAATTTAATATCGCGCTGTTATTGTGCTGGACATTTATTTTGATCAATTTTGGTTTTAGTGTGCTGGCGGCGCCTATCGTACTACGTTACCAGGTATTGCTGATTGTATTGCTGTTGGCCTATACGCTGTTGCTTACCGGAGAAATAGACCGGCCGGCTGTTTCAAAGGAAGAAGCGGAGCTGGAAGAAGAACGGATTATGCTGGGTATCTGAATGAAATGCAGCAAAAAATAATTTTCGCAGTATCTTAACCCCAGGATGCGCGAAATCAGCGGATGATTGCGGTAAACTATCCGGCATAGCAACTGGTATGTCTTATGAAGAAGACAATAATATTTTCTGGGAACGTCTGAGAAGCGGCGATAAGCAGGCGTTGTTTGCTTTGTATAACAACACTTATTCACATCTGCTGCGATTTGGGATAAAGATAAGTGGTAGCGATGAACTGGTGAAAGACTGTATCACACAGTTGTTTTTGCAGTTGTGGAGCCGCCACCAAACCCTGCGCCCGGTGACTAACGTTCCGGCCTATCTGTTTACCGCCCTTAAACGGCAACTGCTGGACCAGCTGGCCTACCGGCAGCGAATCCATACTGCCATTCACCGGATGACGGATAATGGCGCGGAGCGTGAATTGTCTTATGAAGAAATTATCATCCAGGTGCAACAGGATGAAGAACTGAAACAGCGCCTGCAGCAAGCCCTGAAAACATTAACCCCCCGACAGATTGAGCTGGTAAGATTGAAATTCTTTGAAGGCCTGTCCTATGAACAAATAGCGGCACAAACGTCGCAAACTGTGAAAACGGCCTATAATACCATCTATGATGCCATCAAAGCCCTCCGGAAGATGCTGAAATAAGCAGGTATCTATCTCCCGAAAAAAAATTTTAAAAACACTTAGGAAAAGTAATGCATTCTGCCGTCTGTATAATCAAAGGCATTACCTCCATGAATTTCCAGGAATACGAAGTCATCGATTTTGCATGTGATGAATCCTTTCAGCGCTATTGCCTGGAGGAACATGATAAGGATGTGTTGTTCTGGGAAGACTGGCAACGGCAGCATCCGGAAAAAGCAGCGATGGTAGCGGAAGCGCGTAGTATCGTAAAGCTGTTATCTGCCGGGCAGGGTAATCGCCTGGAGCAGCTGAGGCATTTGGAAGATGGGATTGCCCGGTATGATCTGCTGCAACAGGTGGTAGACGAGGACACTGGTCATTCTGGTTCCCGCTTCCGGACGTGGAAATATGCCGCCGCTATAGGAGGTATCCTGTTACTGGCAGGCAGCGGCTTCTTTTTTTACCGGCACCAGCAAACACCGGGAAAAGAGGTAGTGATCAATGCCGGTAAAGATCCCCGTAAAACCGTGGTATTGCCCGATGGCTCGTCTATGGTACTGCGGGAAAATAGTACCGTGGAGTTGGCGCCCGGATTTAACCGGCACAACAGGCAGCTCACCCTTACCGGCGAGGCCTTCTTTGATGTAACGCAAAATGYGCAGTATCCCTTTATGGTACATACGGCGGCGGTAGATATCAAAGTACTGGGAACGGTGTTTAATGTCAGCGCGTACCAGGATCGTCAAACGGAAACAGCTTTGTTTAAGGGCAAAGTAGAAGTGACGGTGGCAGGGCATCCCGAACAGAAAATTGTATTGCAACCAAATCAGAAGTTAATCACCGCATCGACCAAACCTTTTGCAGTAGCGCCACTGGATGCTGATCCGGTGAACCACAAAGCCAAAGAAATTGCCTGGGTACGTAACCGGCTCGAAATTGAAAATGAAACCCTGGAAGCCATTGCCGCCAAACTGGAGAAGTGGTATGGTATCCGGGTGGAGTTTGCAGATGATACGGTGAAAGAATACCGTTACTCCGGCACCTTCGAAAGTGAAACGATTATCAAAGCATTGGATGCTTTACAGTTATCGTATCCTTTCAATTTTAAAATGGTCGATGGCGCCATTATTATCAGCAAATAAAGTAGTGTAAGTCAACCAAAAATAAAGAAGGGGAAGTGGTGGCACACTTCCCCCGAAAAGTTCAGAAATGTCGGGATTGATCATTTACTAAACCAACATCAAAGGTATGTTAAAACTTGTATTCCTGGAATGGAAAGGGAAGCCTGTTCCCGCCGGCAAATTGCTGCTAACTATGAAATTGACAATTCTACTTTTTTTGACCTGCCTTCAGGTGCAGGCTATTTGTTTTGGGCAGGAAAGTATTACCCTGCAGGTAAAAGAAACAAGTATCCGGCAATTGCTGAAAACGTTGGAGCAGCAAACGACCTATCGCTTTGTGTTTCACGATAAAACACTTCCTGACAACAGGAAGGTGACGGTAGCTGCAACAGATGCTACCCTCGATGCTGTGTTAACACAAGCCTTTGCAGGTACCAATCTGGCTTACCGGCTGAAGGAAGACGGCCTCGTAGTGGTATATGCCCAAACCCCGGCTACCACGGTGGCTGACAATATCATCATTACCGGTACGGTGCGCGGCATGGATAACCTCCCCCTGCCCGGTGTTACGGTAAGAGCCGTAGGCGGCACCGCTGGCGCCCTCACGCAAGCCGATGGTACTTATACCTTAAACATTCCAGACCAGGTGAAAACCCTGCGCTTCTCACTGGTAGGCTATGTGCCACAGGAAGTACCAGTTAACAACCGACAGGTTATCAACATACAACTCACTGAAGATATCAAGACCCTGAACGCAGTAACGGTTACCGGTTATACGAATTATGCCCGGGATAAATCTACCGCCGCTTCCGGCATTGTGGGCGCCGATAAAATTACGCAGGTACCTATGGGTAGCTTCGACCAGATCCTGCAGGGCCGCGTACCCGGCATGGTGGTTTCGGCCGGCTCCGGACAACCCGGCGCCAGTGCTACCGTAACCGTTAGAGGGGTGGGGACGCTCAATGGTACCTCTGCACCACTATACGTGATGGATGGTATTCCCATTGAATCCGGCGCCTTTCAGGGCATCAACCCCGAAGATATTGCTTCCGTTACCGTGCTGAAAGATGCTTCTGCTAAAGCATTGTACGGCTCCCGTGGCTCCAATGGCGTGATTGTGATCACCACCAAAAAAGGACAAAGCGGGAAAGTAGCCATCAGCTATAAATCACAATACGGCTTCTCCAATATGACCACGCCGAAGTATGAGATGATGAACTCGAAAGAAGTGCTGCAATTCCAGGAAGAAGTGGGATTGGAAACCGGTGAAAGTAATGGACCCGGTTGGGATTATTCTCCCAAAAATCCAGACTACGCTACCAAAACACCAGCAGAGCAAAAAGAGGCAGATCATATCCTCGATAGCTTACGTGGCATGAATACCAACTGGAAGAAATTTTTCCTGCAAACCGGGAAATTCCAGGAACAGCAACTGAGCGCCAGTGGCGGAAATGATAATGTGAGATTTTATAGCTCAGTCAACTATTTTAATCAACAGGGTATTGCCAGACGTTCCGACTTAAAACGTTACAGCCTGAAGAACAACGTGGATTTCAACGCCGGAAGATTAACAGCAAATATTAATCTCGGTCTCGGCTATACGGAGTCGTCTTTTATCCGCAATGAAGCTTCCAGCAGTGGCGAAAATACGCTGGCAGCAGTGTACTACGCCATGCCATACGAATATCCTTACGCCGCTGATGGTACACTGATGACCCGTTATAACCGTGATCAATACCCCACCCTCGACCCCCGCGAAGGCAGCAAGGCCCTGGAAGCGATGTTGAATACTTCTGCCAAAGAAAACCAGCTGAAAAGTATCATCGGTACTTCACTGAATTATCAGCTGGCAAAAGGGTTGGTAGCTAAAACAAGACTGGGACTGGATTTCCGGGAAACTACTTCTGAACAATATATCAACCCCGATTCTTATTCCGGTTATAAAGTAGACAACGGCGCCAAAGGTAGCTTCGGTGAAGGTACTACGCGAAACTTCACACTGGTAAGTACTTCCGGTTTAACCTATGGCAAAATTGTGGATAAACATGATTTTGAAGTATCTGGCTATTATGAATATGTGAGCAACAACTATCGCTCTTTCAACTATACCGGATACGATCTGGATGGCCGTTTGCCGGCCACTCCGGCAGCTATCACACCGGGTTCGCCATTCACGCCTTTGTTAGGCGGCAGCAGAGCTAAGAGTGCATTGGCTTCTTACATTGCAGTTGGACGTTATACCTACAATGAAAAATATACGCTGAACGCCAGCTATCGCCGGGATGGCGCTTCTACTGTGCCTGTTAATAACCGCTGGCATGGATTCTATTCCCTGGGTGTTGGCTGGGAAGTGAAGCGGGAGAATTTCCTGAAAGACGTAGATTTTGTAAATAATCTCCGTTTCAGGGCCAGCTATGGTACTTCTGCTAATCCGTTTACTGGTAACGGTCCTTTCGCCTACTTCCGAACCTTTGGCACCATCCAGTATGGTGGCAATCCGGGTATTTATCCTTTGCAGCCGGGAAACCCCGCCTATAACTGGGAATATGCGAAAGAGCTGAATATTGGTTTTGACCTTGGTATATGGGATAACCGCATCCGCGTAGTGACAGATATATATAATAAAATTACCGACAACCTGTTTGTAAATCAGCCTCAGTCCATTACTTCCGGGTTTCATTATAAGTTGCTTAACTCCGGCGCTATGCGTAACAGAGGAATAGAAATGGATGTACAGGGAGATGTGATCCGCCGTAAAGATTTCACCTGGACAGTCGGCGTCAACTTCGCCTATAATAAAAACCTGATCACAGATTTGGGAGCAGCCACCGAGTTTACACAAGGCCTGTCGCAGATTGTAAGAGTAGGGCTGCCTTATGGCTCGCACTATGCACCTAAATGGGCGGGCGTAGATCCTGCCAATGGTAAACCATTGTACTATGATCGCGCCGGTAATAAAACCAGTAACTACAACGAAACCGCGTTAAGCGTCGCAGAATTTGGTACCTATATTCCGCCATTGACCGGTGGATTTAATACTTCATTGACCTGGAAAGGGTTCTACCTAAACGCCCTCTTTGCCTTTGCGGATAAGGCCATGCGTTATATGAATGAAGACTACTACAACGAAAATCCTTCTTTCGCCAGCAGTAATCAGTCGAAACGTATGTTGTACGATCGTTGGAAAAAGCCAGGTGACAACGCTATTCTGCCGGGTATCACTTCGCCCCGGAATTATTCTTCCAAAGATATCCAGGACGCCTCCTACCTGCGTTTAAGAAACCTGAGCATCGGCTATAATGTTCCGAAAGCATTTGTGGCCACGCATCTCAAATTTGTACAGGGCGTGCAGGTATTTGCACAGGCGCAAAACCTGTATACCTGGACCAAATGGAAAAGCTTTGATCCGGAAAATAATAACGGAACCGGGATGTTCGACTATCCCAGTGCGCGGACTTACACTTTTGGCCTGAATGTTAATTTCTAAAACAAGCAACTCATGACGATCCGTTATATAAAATACCTGCTATTACTGCTGCCTTTTGCTTTGTTTTCCTGTAACAAGCAACTGGACCTGGAACCGACTGATAGTATTATTGATCCGGAAAGAACTTTCCGTAATGTGGCCGACCTGAACGGCGGTCTGATAGGTGCTTACGCCGAATTAACCTACAACACCATTTACAGCGTTTCACTGCTCTCAGATGAATGTACGTTACCAAGTGAAAACAATCTCGGTAGAGGCGTGGCTTCCTATCGCTGGCAGATAGATCCGGGTAGCACTACCATTACTGGTTCTTTCGGAGAGTACTACATCACTATTGACCGCGTGAACCGCGTACTGGGCGCCATGAACCGGGTGCCTGCCAAGGGAGATGATATAGCTTTGAAAGACAGGTACCGCGGTGAAGCCCTGGCGCTTCGCGCTTATTGCCATTTCCAGCTGTTGCAGAGTTATGCGGAAGCCTACGAACCATCCGCGATGGGCGTGCCATTCATGGATACCTCCATCATGAGTTTTCCTGCCCGCAATACATTCGGGAATGTAATGACAGCTATTGAAAAAGACCTGCAACTGGCCAGCACCCTCATTCCTGCAGCTGCAGATGATAACAGTCGCATTACCCTGGCAGCAGTAGCCGCTATCCGCGCCAGAGCTGCCCTGTATGCCAAAAAATGGGACGACGCCATCACCTACGCCTCTGCTGCCATTGATGCCTCCCCATTAGCCAGTGCAGCCGATTTTCCGGGTATCTGGAAAGATACCAAACAATCAGAGGTGATCTGGAAACTGAAGCAGGTAGCCACTGTAAATGATCCTATCGGTGCTGTTTACTACGATGGAGACGTGGTATACTATGCCCCGTCTTTTGAATTAATTAACCTGTTTGATAAAGACAAAGATGTACGCTATCCCGCTTATATTCTCTATGATGACACCCGCGGCGATGGTACATCTAAATACATCGTTAACAAATACTATGGCCCTGATGGCAACATCGGCCTGACGGATATCAAGCTATTCAGAACCGGCGAAATGTACCTGATCCGTGCAGAAGCATTGGCAGAGAAGAATCGGGTAAGCGATGGCGCCGGTGACCTGAACACCTTACGTACAGCACGTATCAGTGGCTATACAGCGGAAACATTTGCCAATAAAGATGCGCTGATCACCGCTATTTACACCGAGCGGTTTAAAGAACTGGCCTTTGAAGGACAACGTTTATTTGACCTGAGAAGAAGAGGATTGAACGTTACACGCGAACCGGCAGATGCCATCAACGCGCTGGGTGCGGTACTGCTGAAGCCCGGCCAACGCGGATATGTATTCCCTATCCCGGATGAGGAAACAAAGGCAAACAAAAACATGCAACAAAACCCGGAATATAAATAGCCCGATTTGATAACCTATGCCGGCTATGGCCGGCAGCTTGTAATGATGATCAGATGAAAAAAAATATTTTCTTATTGCCGGTGATAACGGTAACGGCTATCTGTTTTACCGCCTGTTTTCAACGAGCGCCAAAGTTACCCACTATTCCCGGTCGCCCGGCGTCTATCGGCATTATCGGCGATACTGCTGATGTCACCACGCCCGTGCAGGGCGGCGTGGCATTGATTGGCGGCGGCGGCAATGTAGACGGTGCTTTCCAATGGATGATTTCCCGCAGTGGYGGCGGTGATGTAGTGGTACTCACCGCGTCCGGCAACGGCAGCTATAACCACGATATCGACTCACTTGGAAAAGTGAATTCGGTGGAAACCCTTAACATCACCAGCCGTGAACTGGCCAATAATGACACCGTAGCCAATATTATCCGTGGCGCAGAAATGCTTTTCATCGCCGGTGGAGACCAGTCGCGTTACATGAACCAGTGGAGAAATACCAAAGTAAATGCTGCTATCAACTACCTGTTAAATGAAAAGAAAGTGCCGGTAGGAGGTACCAGCGCGGGTTGTGCTATCCTGAGTGGTTTGTACTACAGCGGAGAAGGCGGCAGCGCCGTGTCAGACTCCGTGCTGGCCAATCCATATGATCCTTTAGTCACCTTGTACTACAACGATTTTCTCCATGCGCCCTACCTGCAATCCGTGATCAGCGATCAGCATTACCTGAAGCGGGGACGCGAAGGCAGGCATGTTACCTTCATGAGCCGCATCATCAAAGATCATGGTATCTTTCCAAGAGGCATTGCACCAGATGAAAAGACCGCGGTATGTATCGATGAACACGGCATGGCCAAAGTGTATGGGGTAAGCAAAGCCTGTTTTATCTTAACAGATAGTTTGAAAAAACCGGAACTTTGCGAAAAGGGCCAACCCCTGCAATGGAATGCCGGCGGCCAGGCACTGAAAGTATATGAAATAGCCGCCAGCGCTACCGGCAACGGCGCTTTTTCGGTGGCCGACTTTGACCCGGCAAAAGCCAGTGGTGGCGCCTGGTATTGGTGGTGGGTAGAAAACGGACAACTGAAGAAAAAAGCAATTTGATCACTTCTTAATAAAATGTTGACATGAAAGGTTGGTTTGGTTATTTGTTTATGGGAATGCTGAGTATTTCCGCTTTTACACCAGCGGTGGCACAGCAGAAATCTTCCTATGTATTAGTGATTCACGGCGGAGCAGGCACTATTCTGCAAAAAAATATGACACCGGAAAAGGAAGCGGCCTACAAAGCTTCTCTGAAGCATGCGCTGGAAACAGGCTATGGCGTGCTGAAAGGTGGCGGTAGCAGTTTAGATGCGGTAGAGGCTACGGTTAGAGTACTGGAAGATGATTCACTTTTTAATGCAGGCAAAGGCGCTGTTTTTACTCATGAGGGCCGTAATGAACTGGATGCTGCTATCATGAATGGGAAAACCAAAGCAGCGGGCGCAGTGGCGGGCGTTACTACGGTACGCAACCCGGTAAGCGCTGCCAGGGCGGTGATGGAGAAGTCAGAACACGTCATGATGGTAGGCCCTGGTGCAGAGAAATTTGCGAAAGAAGCCGGCCTGGAAATAGTAGACCCTTCTTATTTCAGAACGGAGTCGCGCTGGAGAGACCTCCAACGGGCATTGCACGAAGATTCTATTGCGGCGGCTAAATCAAACGCCTATACGAACCCTGAAAAGCTGGGTATCAAAAACAAGGATTATAAATTTGGTACCGTGGGTGCGGTGGCGCTGGATAAACAGGGAAACCTTGCTGCAGCTACTTCTACCGGTGGTATGACAGACAAAAAATATGGCCGCATTGGTGATTCGCCCATTATTGGCGCCGGTACTTATGCCAACAATCAAACAGCTGCTATTTCGTGTACGGGTTGGGGTGAGTATTATATTCGCAATGTGGTAGCCTATGATCTCTCTGCGCTCATGGAATATAAAGGACTCACCGTACAGCAGGCCGGCAATACCGTGATCAAAAAAGTAGGCGATATGGGCGGCGATGGTGGCCTGATTGCATTGGATAAGCAGGGCAACATGACCATGTCTTTTAATACGGAAGGCATGTACAGAGGCGCTGTTACCAAAGATGGAAAAATTGAAATTGCTATTTATAAAAAGTAAGCTGGTTTCACGCAAAGGCGCAGAGAGAATACCTGCTTTGCGTCTTTGCGTGAAATGATAATATAGAATGTCGTGAAAAATGATATTTTTGAAGGGCCTTTTTAAATATAAATACCCTACTATCCCATGACCAAATTGTTATTTGTCCTAACCCTGTTGTATTTATTGTTACCTGCCTGTACCAGCAAGCGTCAACCTCAGCCCTATGAAGGTAATTGGACCCAGGTAACCCGTGTTAACAACGCCTACGTGATATACATTCCCTGCGCATTGGACCTGCGAAAAATGAAAGTAACAGATTCAGTTATTCATGAAGTGTTGCCAATGGAGGTGAACGACAGCCATATCGTAAGCACTACCCACGTAAATGGTGGTTATCGGCTGAAAGGAAAGGAATCAGTGTATACGTTTAAGTGGCTGGACCAGCAGAAGGGCACTGCAGAATGGACCATTCAATATTCTCCTTCTTCTCCGGAAGAAACGGTGGTTTTTGTAGATGATGATCACGAGAAAGATTTCAAAAAAGTGCATCAGCCCGAAAGTGATTGTAGCAACAATGCGGATACCCGTTAACGTTATCTCATCAGTAGTTTTAGTATCTCCTCTTTCCTTTGCCGGGAAATAGGTACCTGGCTGCCATCTTCCATTGCGATGGCGCCTCCCTCTGTTTTTATCAGGGCAGTGATTTTATGGCGGTTAATCAGGTGAGACTGATGCGTACGAATAAAATGGTTGTCGGCCAGCAGGTCATGGTATTCTTTGAGCGTTTTGCAGACAATTAATTTTTTTTGTCCGGAGATGTATACATGCGTGTAATTCCCGGCGGCTTCGAGACGTATAATGTCTTCCGGCGCGGCAAAAACAATTTTATCTGCCAGCGGAAACGCAATACGGGCTTCTGCCGCGGGTTTGTTGATGTTGGCAATGAGTTCACGCAGCCGATGGTTTTCCCGTTGGGGAATAATTTGTGCCATCGCTTTCTCCACAGCGGAAGATAGTTCCAGCACGTCAATAGGTTTTAGTACATAGTCAATAGCACAGGCTTTTACGGCGGCAATGCCGTATTGATCATAGGCCGTCACAAAAATGACTTCGAAGTTCCGGTTGGCGGGCAGTGATTTTAGTAGCTGAAACCCTGATCCACCGGGCATTTCAATGTCGAGGAAAAGCAGGTCAGGTTCCAGCTGTTTGATGAGCTTAAGCGCAGTGGCGGCGGAATCGGCTTCTCCCACAATTTCTATAGCGGGGCAGTATTCTGCCAGTAGCACGCGCAGGTTATCGCGGCTTTTGTGTTCATCATCTACCAGGATACTTTTTATTTTCATACTGTTTCAATTGGAATAGTGAGTAATGCCGTAGTGCCGTGATGGTTAGTAATATCCAGTTGAGCGGGTTGTCCGGGTACTTTGAATAGTTGCAATCTTTCTCTGACGAGCTTCAATCCCACGCCGTTATGCTGGCCATTGGTAGCCGGGCTGGGATGATATCCGCTGCCATTGTCGTGTACGGAAATCAGCAGGGTGGTTTCGGTTTGCGTAGCGGTAACGTGTAGCATGCCTGCTTTGCCTTTGGCGGCCAAACCATGCAGGATGGCGTTTTCCACCAGTGGTTGTAGTATCATCCCGGGTATCTCCACGAGGGTAGGAACTATTTCTTCTGCAATATCTATTTTAAAAGTAAAATCGAAGCGCAGTTGTTCCAGTTCGCAGTACAAGCGGATGGTGTTTAATTCATCTTCCAGTGGCAGCGTATTTTTTTCTGCATGTTGCAGCACGTATCTCAATAGCATCGAAAACTTCACCAGGTAGGTGTTGGCGGCTTTGTATTGAGCGGTGTTGATGAGCGACTGGATAGAGTTGAGGGCATTAAAAATAAAATGGGGGTTCATCTGTGACCGGATGGCTTTTATTTCCAGTTCCCGGATGGTGGTTTGAATAGCTGCAGCAGCGCGGATGCGACGTATGCGTACCCGGTATATCCAGAGGCCAATTAATGCGGTAAACAGGATGGAGCCGAAGCTCCATCCTGCAATGTTCAGGATATTTGATTTTTGGAGGAAGGAAACACGGGGAGCTTTAGCTGCGGCCTCTATTGCGTCATCCACTGTACTCCAGTCATTATCTGTTGTTTGAATATGGTCTGCTACAATTTTTCCCCATTGATCGAGTACTACTATGTTTTTCTCCCCAAATCCCGACAAGCCATAGGCTGCATAGTTATCTTTGTCTTTATTTTCCAGTTCCATACCAGTAACATTGGGATATGGGCTGAGCATCGGGATTTTTGACACCGGAAAGGATTCGTTGATCGCGGCGTATATAAAAGTCACATTCGGATGACGCTTAATGGTATTCACCAGTACGCTGTCACTAATAGAACTGCCACCGCTTAATATCAGGCAGGTGGTTTTACCTGCGGTTGTTTGGAGGGGGTAGGTTTTACCCTTTGTAAGAGAGAGTTGTGTGATGGGCAGCGCGTTGCCCGGCGCCCAACGATTCATTAACTGCCAGTCGTTGATGATGGGGAGGGTCATACTACTATCTCCGCAATTGTGGACAAAGTCTTCCATATAGGGTTTCAGCCGTTGATTATCCTGCCAGCTTTTTTGTTTCAATTCCTTGCGGATGCCTTCTGACAGCATAAAATACAATGGATATCCTTTCAATGAAGAAAGCAGCGTGAAGTAGTCACGATAAAATGAAAAGCCTTCTGTACTTCCTCCTGCCGACATACTGATGCGTGACTGCTGGAAAAGGAGCGCCCAGCGCAGGTAATAGCGGTAGAAGTAGTTCTCTTTGTAAGGGTTCAGCAATACGGGCATGTAATCGATGCCGCTGGCCACCACTTCGGGCAGTCGTTGAAAGGGAGGAGCGGCGCTATCAGCCTGGTAATTATGACTGTAGAGATATAGTAGCCAGTCGCTGGCGATATGATACCGCCAGGCAGTTTTGTAATAATCCAGGGCTACCGGTGATGCTTTGCCTTCATAATTTTGTACCATCGTATTGAATTCGTTGGTGGCAGTGTTTTGCATGGCCAGAACACTGGAGATGCTTGTGGCATTGTTAATATTTACGATGTTATCGCCGTAAAGGAGGTGGCTGAGAGCAAGACACAGCTGTGTATTGGTGGCTGCATTGCCAGCATAGACAGCTGGCACGGCGGGGTTTCCGGCATTAACAATAAGGGTGTCTCCCGGCGTCATGAAAAAATCACCTCCGGTTCCGCCTCCGGAAAAGGTGCCCTGGGTAGGTCCTGAAAGCTGCAGCAGGCAGGAGAATTCTCCCTTGCTATTCACGGGTGTATAGATAGTACGATCGGGCAGGATGATCTTCATTTTTTTTTCTGACGGCGATGGTGCTATGCCTTTCAGTAAGGCATTACCTGTCAGTGGAAAGGAAGCGGCAAGGAGCAGTTGCGAATAGCCTTTTGTTTGCCCTGTAATACGAACGGGAACCGTTTTTTCAGAACGGCGATGTGCGAGTAACTGCTCCACCATGAAGCGTAATTCTGCTATCAGCATTGCAGGGTAGCTGTAGATAACGTCAGCGGCTACACTTTTTTTAGGGCTATAAGTGACAAGCGTCAGCGGAGGTGGAGGTTGATCCTTGTCTGCAGCAAGGGTCACTATTTGTCCGGTAGAAGTAATTTCCAGGTGAAAAGAACCGTGATCGGGTTTTTTATCCAGCCCTTGTTTATAAGAAGGATAATAGCTGTCGTATCCAGCCCATCCATAATCACTATCCCGTTGAGGAAGATACCGGACAATTCTTTCCAGCGTGATCAGATATTGTTGATGGCCGTTGGGCAGTAGCTTTTGCAAATGGTATCGCAATACATATCGGCTGGTAAATAGCATAGTAGGTTCCTGATCACTATAGGGGCCATTTTCCGTACCCTCGGTAGCTTGCATGTCAAACCAGTCGCCGGGCTTTAGTGCAAAGTACCCGGATTTATCCTGCGCCCGCAGCAGGAGGGGCAGGATAAGGAGTAAGCATAAATAGGCTGTTTTTTTCATGATACAATAATTTATTGTACCAAAGCTACCTGTATCAGAAGCCCGGCTTTTATCCAATGAGCAGATGGTAAGGCTGACTGAATATCTGGTGAATATATAACCGAAAAGGGTATACGCATAATTTTGCAGCGCTCTTTTTTGCGTTCGTAGCTGCCATAAAAGATTTATTTTTATGCGCTATGAGCCAGCAATTAATCCAGTCTGTTAAATACCTGATCCATTTATCGGAAGAAGAGGAAACATTCATACCCACTTTATTTAACCGGGTAGCACTGAAGAAAAATGAATATTTCCTGCAGGAAGGAAAAGTGGCCAACCAGGTGGCATTCATAGAAAAAGGGTTGATGCGATATGTCATGACCCGCGATGGAGAAGAACTGCATACTTATTTCTCCTGTGAAAATGAATGGCTGGGCAATCATGAAAGTTTCCTGTCGAGGCAGCCGGCCAACGTAAGTATTATGGCACTGGAGCCCAGCGTACTATGGGTGATATCCAGGGAAAACCTGCAGGTTATGTACGATACGCTGAAGCAGGGAGATCGCCTGGGGCGGTTAATTATAGAAAGTGTATTTGTAGAATCCCTGAAACAGGTAGCTTCTTTATACACGGCCACACCGGAAGAGCGTTACCGCGAATTTTTTGAGAAATTCAGCCGGTTACAGCATCGCATACCTCAATACATGATTGCCTCTTACATAGGTGTAAAGCCACAATCACTCAGCAGAATACGGGCACGGATGGCTAAAGGAAATTAGTTAACCCAGGTGAACGAAATTGAGTGCGCGAAGGAAGAAATTTGTGTTATAAAATCAAAACATATGACACGCTACAATTTCTTTAAGTACCTCACTATCGTATCTGGTTTAACACTTGTTTTTATTGGCTGCAGATTTCTGTTACAGCCGGAAGTAGCAGAACATGCTTTCGGCATTGATGTTAATACAGGAGGAGATTATTCCTTTCACTACATCAAAGGAATCCGCGATTTATTTTCCGGCGCAGTGATTGCCTTATTGGCAGTATTAAATATGCGGAAAGCCTTGCTGATAGTATTGCTCTCCGGTATTTTTATTCCAATAGTAGATATGACGCTGGTGTTGCAGGCTACACATGGCAATGTAATGACGGCTATGCCACATATCTCCGCTATTATACTGACCATTATTTCTGCTATTGGCATACAATGGTCTGTTCCTTCGGCTGAAAAGGCAAGCAAAGCGCTTGCCGGGGCGTAAAGGTGATTACTCGTTGATCAACCGGCTTTGGCGGAAAATGTTTCCCCAGGTTTTAATATAGTCCGGAGATAACACCGCTGCCTTTTTAGCAATAAAAACTGCGTGAAAAGAACGGGCACCTTGCAGGATGTAATAAAGTTGTGATTCAGGAGCAGGCGTTCCCGTTACCGCCGGTGGTTCTATCTTGAACAAGGCTTCGCGGCGACCCGGCAGGTTTTCCTTACGCAACACCGTCACCTTTGCCCCGGGCGATTTTCCCATCGCCGCATCGGTAAAGCTTTTAATGGCCTGGTCAATGTTAGGTACCTTTACATTTTCCATGGTCATGGCATAAATCATCTGGCTCCAGTTTTCCGGTGTTTCATTATCCGGGAGGTATTGACGGGTCACAAAATGATCTACTTCCGTATCAGCTACCATCTTCCATTTATCTGTTTCTGGAAACGCTATTTTAAGCCGTTCTTTTCGCATGGCCTTACCCGTTTGGAATGACTCCCCGATCTTGTGAAATAAGGGCGCGTAAACGCCGGAGAAGGGCAATAGCGTGGTAGCGCTTAACAGGTATACTTTATTATCTGTATAAGACAGGAAGATACTGGTAAAGAAGGTATCAGGGCGATTCGGCTCCAGGTGTATTTCATCGAGCCATATGGTGCGTTTACCATTGCTGATAATACTTCCTGAGTCAATCAGCCGGAAGAAAGGATTGTGACCCGTATAGTTCAGCAATTTTTTTACAATCTTATCCGGGCTGGAAGCGGGTTCCGATAGAACACTCACATTAAAACTCTCGGGTGCTTTTGTACTATCTGCCAGTACCCGTTGCGCAATAAACTTGATGGCAGGCGATTGGGTGCTTTTCCAGATATCCCATCCACTGGGTACTCCTACCGCAAAATTGTGCAACGTATCTCTGTAATTCACTAATTCCTGTGCGTGCGACAAAAAAGGGATTAACAGGATACAGCAACAAAATAAACGTTTCATTCATGGCTATTTACTGCAAATAAACGGCTTTTTTTACAGCTGTTGTGCCAGAAAGTAGCATCAGCTACCTGCATAAACCGACATCGCCATTAACACTACCCCCAAGTGGGTGCGCGGTTCTGAGTTCTTTGGGCAATACCTGTAATGCTTTGCTCATATGCTTTCCCACTGTTTTTACAGAGATGCCCATTTCCTGTGCAATGGCTTTATAACCCATGTTGCCATAATAACTCAGCATAAATTATCACAGGTGGCCATGGCTTTGTGGATATCAACAAAACCTTTTCTCCCAATACCTTACCCGCTAAAAATGGCGTGTTAAATAACAGCAAAAAAAAGGGGATGGTATCTGTAATAGATACCACCCCTCTTTTGTTTATAGAAGGCGGAAGTTATTCTTCGTGTTTCGTTACCGGATAGTGTAGGTTTGAATTATACTTTATGAGCATAGTGAGCATATTTTCCGGAACATCATCAGGAATATTAGGCATCTGAAAATATCCGTTACGTATCGCCATACGTCGGGTATTGCCATGTATAGCAAACAGGCGGCGGAATTCAGCCATATCTTTCTCTTTCAAATGATATTGCGGTAATGTACCAGTAGTCCGCGTGGCTGGCTGCAGATTAATGGCCATAAAGGTAAAGTTGGTATCATTGGCAAATTGCTGTGCAAGAGAGCAGAAGTTTTGGTAAGCACGCATGCTGGCGGTATCTGATGGTGTATATAGCTGGATGATCCACTCTTTTTCGCTGGAGGCGTTGGTGATGAGTTGGCCACCTTGGTCATCGTACAAAGTAAACACCGGTACCTGTTCCCCCTGGCGGACATTGCGCCAGAGCTTTAACAGGGAATCGTATTTATGTTGTTGACGGGTGGGGACTACATCTTTGAGATCTCTATGCAGCGCATTTAAGGTGCCATCCTCGTCATTCAGGCCGGTTTGTTCAGCGGCTACGCGTTTGTAAAAGGCCCATCTCACCTGGTCGTTCTGCACGTTATACAATACATATTTCAGGCGCGTCAGATTGTTTTCATCGAAGTTGTTGGCTACTCCTGCGAGGCGACGTATTTCAAAGACGCCATCGATATAGTTGTTAATCGCGTTGTCATTCGTTTTTGCAGGGAGGCTGCGTAACTGTGAAGCGCCATCGCGGGTTGGAGTTGCGTTGCCATTGCCCAATAAAGCCAGCGCCGGATTATCCAGGTCCAGTTGTGGTAACAGCTGAATCGCCGCTTTGCTGGCGGTGGCGCTGTCTTTAGCACCATCGGCCACTATTTTCTGGATCGCTTTCAGCTGATCGGGTAAGCTTTTACGTTGTTGTACCTGCTGCGCAGTGGCGGAAATACTCCAGCACCCAAACAGCCCTAACAGGAAAGTATATTTCATGAATCTCTTTTTATTTGGTTTTTGCCAATGCTTCGTCCAGCAATTCTTCCAGTGATTTTCCGGTACGATCCCATACACTGTATACAGTGCCATCGGCGTTGATGATTACACCAAAAGGAACACCGCCGAATCCAAATACTTTACGGAAACCATCTTCCTCAAATCCTTTGGGGTCGCGTGCCTGGGTCCAGGGCATCTGTTCCTGTGCCAACGCTTTTTTCCAGGCTGCATCTACCGCATCTACAGAAATGCTGAGGATTTCCACACCTTTTGCATGGTAAGCTTCGTATACTTTTTTGAGGTGAGGTATTTCCATGCGGCAGGGATGACACCAGGATGCCCAGAAGTCTAGCATGAGTACTTTACCACGGTAGCGATTGTAGTTCACGGTATCACCGGTAGTTACCGCGAGTGCTTTAAAATCCGGCACCACACGGCCCGGCTGTGATTTAGACATCACATCTTCCCGTTGTGCTACCAGTTTGCCATACCAGGAGTTCCGGGCATGGGCGCCCATCGCATCCAGCATGGATTTTACACGGGAATAGGGATATTTTCCCCAGTAATTGGCCAGGAAGGCGCTTACTTCGGAATCAGGATATTTATTCACAAATTCCAGGGTACGATCAGGATTGGAGGGGTTGGTCATATCCTGTAGATAGTACTGGTATTGATCATTCAGCTGGCTACCTTTTAAATGTTTGCCATTCAAACCAAAATAATCTGTTGCTATTTGATAGCGGGCGTTCTGAAGGAATACAAACGTAGACATTCCGTTGATAACGAGCTTCGCAGGTTGCGGATAATCCACTTTCCCTTTCATAATAAACTGGTGGCCTTTGATAACAGCTTCTCCCAACACTACTTTATCGTCTTCTAACGCTATTAGTTGTGCTTTGCCATATTTGACATCCCTGACAGCCCCTTTTATTTCGAAGCCTTGTGCAAGACCTGGCAGTCGCAGTAAAAGCAGCAGCAGTAAGCAACAGGCGCTATTCCCTATTTTGATCATATTTGTGCGCGTTTATTACTAGACAACGCACTATGCATAAAGGGTGAAGGGTGGGCGGAAATACTTTTAAAATATCGACATTTCCGGGATGTAAACATTTATCCGGTGGATCAGGCCGTTGCCAGCCGGAGTTGTTTTAGTAGCAGGGTTAGTAGTGCACGGGGTTAATATGCCTGGAGGGCGGGCAGCCCTTCATATACCGCAGGGGCAATAACAGATGCATCGTCGGGTTTCACTTTGCGCACAGAGTTTACCGGCCAGCAATCCAGTTCCCGGGCAGGTAATTCATATTGTAAGATGTCACGTATATCGGTATCCGTGAGAGATGGTTTAATCCATTCCTGTGCCAGCTCATTGGTCAGCATCATCGGCATTCTGCCTGCATTGTCGCCACCATTATGGATTTGCGCCATCAGTGGATTGGCATTTCGCGTTAGCAGCGTGAAAGTAGGGATACGGGCGGGTTTATCCACATCCCAGGAATTGGACAGCGCCCATAATCCGGCAATGAAAAAAACGTCCTGCTCTTTCGACTTGATATAATAGGCTACTTTATTCTTCCAGCCGCTGATTTGCCGGTATTCAAAGAAGCCGGTAGCAGGTACCAGGCAACGTTGGTGCCGGATGGCATTCCACATCGTTCCATTTTCCAATACCTTTTCACTGCGGGCATTCAGGAATAATTGCCGCTGTCTTTTTACCTTGTCAACGGTATCCAGCATTTTGKGGATAGGGCCCCAGGTATACTTCTCCAGCTTTAGTCCGTTGTGTTGTGTGATCACCGGCCATTGTGGGTACGACATCCCGATTTTATGCCAGGTGGAACCGAAGTCGATGTCCAGGTTCCCGGCGGCCTGCAGTTGTGGCAAATATTTGTAAATGCTTTCTATGTTGGCAGTAAACGCGATATCGTAACACATAATGATTTAGTCGTAGTCTATCTCCGATAAAGGTACTTTTATTTCCTCATCTCCATACTTCAGGGTAAAATACAATTCGCCATAATGCAGGAATAGCTCGGCCTGCACCGCTTCTTCCCGATCTGGCTTCCAGGTGGTTTTGCGGGAGATATATTTTCTGACTACCGGGTCCATATACAATGGCGGCTGCCATACTTTCTGCTGTAACAGTGATGCATATACTTTATAGCCGGGCGGCTGTGATGCCGCTTTGTATAACTTTGCTATTTCTTCCGGATGATGCGCCTGGTAGATATATTTCCGGCTGTCAAACCGGATATGCTGAAAGTGCATATTGGCTTCGCCGATATCTTTATAGGGTGTAATCAGGAATACTTCCCGGATGTGCATATCTGTATTTGTTCTGCCGGCGGCGTAGCTTTGGCGGACAAACAACGTAAACCCATTTTCCAGCAGGGCAGTGACCAACTCCCGGGATAATAATGCCAAAGGATTGTGCATAACGATCAATTTTATTTACGCATGTCTACAATCACGGAGGTCACTACGCCCCATACCTGGAAATCTGCATCTTCGGTGATGATGATCGGCTTATAAAATGGATTTTCAGGATGTAATACCCAGTTACGACCAGCTTTCACCAATCGCTTCACGGTATACTCTCCATTCAGCGCTGCCACTACAATGTCGCCGGTACCGGGCCGGATGGAGCGGTCTACTATGGCCATACAACCATCAGGGATATTGGCTTCGGCCATACTATCTCCTTTTACCCGTATAATAAAGGAGGTAGCGGGGTTGGGTTGCAGAATACGGGAAAGATCAATTTCTTCTTCCTGGTAATCCAGGGCGGGGGCGGGGAACCCTGCGGGGATGCTGGTGTTAAAGAAGGGCAGGGTTATATTCAATCCGCTCAATTTCAATGCTTCCATATAACTATCGTTTTTGTGAATACTAATATTATTAGCAAAATAAAGCTAAATTTATTAGTTTTTAAAATCAATTAACAGATCGTTTGCAAGTGGTGAAAATGCGTAGGGAACTAAGTTGCAGCAGATCAGTGAGGTAGGGGAGATGAGTGCTAAAAAGGTCGCAGTGAGAATTTTTTTGAAGATGCTTTTAGGCAGAATTTCATAATAGGTTCGGCGCCATCCAACAGATGTGAAAAATAGTAGTAAAGATTGCCAGCCTGTGTTCATATGCTTGCTGCTCAACGATTTTATATCAGTCCTTATGTATAAGTGCTTATATTTAAATTTCTGCACTAATCCAAAAAAAACCTTTGATTTCTCGTTTTACTTCCTATTTTTGCACTCGAATTATGAAGACAAACATACATATCCATCATCACCATCATTTCTTACCAACGCGGTAGGCTGGGATGATAATGTGTATATCACTATATTAAATCATCAACAGGGGCTTACCGGAGAGGTAAGCCCCTTTTTTATTTATTATCCAGGATGAAATTGAAAATTGCAATCCAGAAATCCGGCCGCCTGCACGATGATTCCATCAAACTGTTGAAGGAATGCGGCATCGACATCAACAACGGTGTGAATAAGCTGAAAACTGAAGCCACCAACTTTCCGCTGGAAGTATTCTTCCTGCGCGATGATGATATTCCTCAATACATTGAAGACGGCGTAGCAGATATAGGAATTGTAGGAGAAAATGTAGTGCTGGAAAAACAAAAGCAGGTGAATATCGTGCAGAAGCTCGGCTTCGGAAAATGTCGCCTCTCTATGGCCGTAGAAAAATCTGTGGATTATTCCGGCGTGAAAGACCTGCAAAACAAAAGAATTGCTACCAGCTATCCAGTGATAGTGGAAGAATTCCTGCAACGCAATGGCATCACCGCAGAAATTCACGAAATCAGCGGATCAGTGGAAATTGCCCCTGGTATCGGATTGGCAGATGCTATCTGTGACCTCGTCAGCAGCGGATCTACCCTGTTCATGAATGGATTGAAAGAAGTAGAAACCGTGTTGAAATCAGAAGCTGTACTGGCCGCTTGTCACGACCTGAAACCGGAACAACAACAGCTGCTCGACAAATTATTATTCCGCATTCAGGCAGTGAGAAAAGCGAAGAATAATAAATATGTGCTGCTCAACGCGCCTAATGATAAACTGACTGAAATCATTAGCCTGCTGCCTGGCATGAAAAGTCCAACAGTATTGCCATTGGCGGAAGCTGGCTGGAGTTCCGTTCACTCTGTGCTGAATGAAAATGAATTCTGGGATATCATCGAAAGCCTCAAAGCTGCCGGTGCACAAGGTATCCTGGTAGTGCCCATCGAAAAAATGGTGATCTGATGCAAACAACCAGATATCCCGATAAAAGCACCTGGAGCAGTTTGTTGCAACGTCCTGTGATGGATACTTCTGCACTGGAGAAAAAAGTGAATGATATCCTCCAGGAAGTACGCACCAACGGCGACCAGGCCATCAGAAAATTTGCGGCGGAATTTGATAAAGTCACGCTGGAAAATATACAGGTGCCGGCAACCGCTTTTGCACAGGCAGAAGCTACGCTGGAACCCGCACTGAAAGCCGCTATTCAGCAGGCCGCAAAAAACATCGCTACCTTCCATCGCGCACAACAGGAAAAAGTGCAGATGATTGAAACGATGCCCGGTGTACAATGCTGGCGCAAACCCGTAGCGATTCAAAAAGTAGGATTATATATTCCCGGTGGTTCTGCACCACTGTTTTCTACTATCCTGATGCTCGGTATACCCGCTATGATAGCTGGTTGTAAAGAAATTGTACTCTGTACGCCTTCACTGCACCCCGCTATTTTATATACCGCACAACTGGTAGGTATTGAAAAAGTATTTACTATTGGTGGCGTACAAGCTATCGGTGCGATGGCCTACGGTACGGAAACAGTGCCTCAGGTGTATAAAATATTCGGTCCCGGTAACCAATATGTCACTTGCGCCAAGCAGCTGGTGAACAAAAGCGGCGTAGCCATTGATATGCCGGCAGGCCCTTCAGAAGTGGCTGTGCTGGCGGATGAGAGCTGCGTACCTGATTTTGTGGCCGCCGATCTGTTATCACAGGCGGAGCATGGACCCGATAGTCAGGTGGTATTAGTCACCACCAGCGAAAAAGTACTGACTGATGTCACCAATGCGCTGAATGCACAGCTGGAACAACTGCCCCGCAAAGGCATTGCTACGGCGGCACTGGAAAACAGTAAAATGATCCTGGTGAAAGACATGGATACTGCCATGGATATGCTCAACGCATATGCGCCGGAACACCTGATACTGGCCTGCGAAGGCGCCGAAAATATCGCAGATAAAGTCACTGATGCGGGATCTGTCTTCATGGGAAATTATACACCCGAAAGTGCAGGCGATTATGCTTCCGGTACTAACCATACACTGCCTACAAACGGCTATGCACGGGCGTATAGCGGTGTATCGCTGGATAGTTTCGTGAAGAAAATTACGTTCCAGCAAATATCCCCCGAAGGGCTGCAAAATATTGGCGCTACTATTGAGGCCATGGCAGCAGCGGAAGGACTGGAAGCGCATAAAAATGCCGTTACAGTAAGATTGCAACAGCTGGAAAATGCCGGCGCTTAATAACAAGATAATATCACTGATATGTTTAATCTCGATACCCTCGTAAGGGCAAACATAAAAAGACTGGTACCTTATTCTACTGCCAGAGATGAGTTTAAAGGAGAGGCTACTATCTTCCTGGATGCAAATGAAAACAACTTCGGATCACCGCTGCCGGTGAATTACAACCGTTACCCCGATCCGTTGCAGTGGAAGCTGAAGTATAAACTGGCCGACGTAAAAGGCGTGCCACCACAGAATATTTTTATCGGCCATGGTAGCGATGAAGCCATAGACGTGCTTTACCGCTGCTTCGTAAATCCCGGCGTGGATAACGTGGTGCTCTGCCCACCTACCTACGGCATGTACGAAGTAAGTGCGCACATCAACGATGCAGTAATCCGCAAAGTAAGCCTCACACCGGATTTTCAGCTGGACATCCCCGCACTGCAACAGGCGATCGATGAAAATACAAAGCTCATTTTCATCTGTTCTCCCAACAATCCCACCGGTAACTCCATTTACCGGACAGACATAGAACTGCTGTTGAATAACTTCGAGGGAATTGTAGTGATAGATGAGGCTTACATTAACTTCTCCCGTCAGAAAACATTTATACAGGAGCTCACCGAATATCCTAATCTCGTAGTGCTGCAAACCATGTCCAAAGCATGGGGATTGGCAGGACTCCGTATCGGGATGGCTTTTGCCAGCGAGGATATTATCAATACTTTCAACAAAGTAAAACCGCCGTATAATATCAGTCAGGCTACGGGTGAACTGGCGTTACAGGCGCTCGATAACGTAGGACAGGTAAATGAATGGATCAGGGAAATTGTGATAGAACGTGATCTGCTCTCTGCTGCACTGATACAGCTGCCGGAAGTACTGGAAATTTATCCCAGCGATGCCAGCTTTATCCTGGTGAAAACCACGGATGCAAAAGGCATTTACAATCATCTGATTGAACAGGGGATTGTGGTGCGCGACCGTTCCAAAGTAGAGCTCTGCATGGGCTGTTTGCGTATCACCATCGGCACACCAGCTGAAAACCTGCACCTGCTGGAGGTATTGAAATCTTTTAACCTGAAAAAAGAAACACCTGTATCCGCATGAAACGCGTACTCTTTATAGACCGTGATGGTACCCTGATCAAAGAAGTGCCACCTACCTACCAGATCGATAGCCTGGACAAAGTGGAATTTTATCCGAAAGTATTTGTGAACATGGCGCGGATAGCCGCTGAGCTGGATTATGAGCTGGCCATGGTTACCAACCAGGATGGACTCGGAACAGCTGCTTTCCCGGAAGATACCTTCTGGCCTGCACAACAAATGATCATCAAGGCATTTGAAAACGAAGGAGTGAAGTTTGATGAGGTATTCATTGACCGCTCTTTCCCGGCAGATAATGCGCCCTCCCGCAAGCCACGCACGGGTATGCTCACCAAATACCTGGATGGCAGCTACGACCTGGCTAATTCCTTCGTGATCGGCGATCGGATTACGGATGTACAACTCGCCAAAAACCTGGGGGCTAAAGCCATCTGGATGAATGAGGGCGCTGGTTTGGGAAATGCAGAAATCAGTGATGATATCGCAGCGCTGCAATCCGTGATTGCGCTGGAATCGACCGACTGGAACCGGATCTATGAATTCCTGAAATTGGGTTTAAGAACGGTAACACATGTACGCAAAACAAATGAAACAGATATCAGTATTGAACTGAACCTGGACGGCACCGGTAAAGCCAGCATCCATACGGGGCTTGGTTTCTTTGATCATATGCTCGACCAGATTGCCCGTCATGGTGCAATGGACCTGACCATTACCGCCAAAGGCGATCTGCATATCGATGAACATCATACCATAGAAGATACCGGCATTGCCCTGGGTGAAGCCATGGCCAAAGCATTGGCAGATAAACGCGGTATTGAAAGATACGGTTTCTATTTACCAATGGATGATTGCCTGGCGCAGGTGGGCATTGACTTTGGCGGCCGTAACTGGCTGGTATGGGATGCTACCTTTAAAAGGGAGAAGATAGGGGAGATGCCTACCGAAATGTTCTACCATTTCTTCAAATCCTTCTCAGATGGTGCCAAAGCCAACCTGAACATTAAGGCAGAGGGAGAAAATGAGCACCATAAGATAGAAGCCATCTTCAAATCGTTTGCAAAAGCCATTAAAATGGCCGTGAAGCGCAATCCATATAATATGCAATTGCCTTCTACAAAAGGGGTATTATAGGAGCTGAAAGCATAAAGCGGAAAGCAAAAAGCTATTTAAGCGAATGCTCGAAGCGAGTATTTTAATTGCTTATCCCCGCCTGTAAATCGCTTAAATAGCTTTTTGCTTTCCGCTTTATGCTTTTTGCTCAAAAAAATATTTGCATCTTCCAAAAAAAAGTTTCATTTTTGTCCCGCTATGCAAAATATGATTACTATAAACAAACATTGGTGGTGGCACGGAATCAATTCCTGATCTGTGTTACAGTGCCATGTTTCGTTTAGAAATATATTTGGAAGGCCCGCTGTTACACAGCGGGCCTTCCGCTTTTTCAGCCCTTCCCGTTTTTAAAATAAAAAACACTTCACCCAATACATCATGCGTACCATCCAAGTAAAAACGAGATCCAAACAAATGCTGGCAGACATCTACACGCCAGTGGGAATATATCTGCGGTTGCGCGATAAGTTTCCCGGTTCTATCCTCCTCGAAAGCACCGACTACAGGGCCAGTGATAACAGCTATTCGTATATCTGTGTGAAACCCATCGGAGGTATTGAAGTTACCTCTACGTCACACTTCGAATTTAAATATCCTAACCTGCCGGTAGAAAGAAAAGAACTAAAGAATAAAGAACAGGTGCTGGATGAAATGGGGAAGTTTCTCGCTAACTTTTCTTTCTCGGGTACTAACCCGGTACCAACAGCACAGGGCCTCTTCGGCTATACTACCTTTGATGCTGTTCAGTTCTTCGAAACCATTGAATTCAATAAAAAGAAACAACAACCCGGTAACACCATTCCGTTGATGCGTTACCGCTATTACCAATATGTAATTGCGATCAATCACTTTAAAGATGAACTCTTTTTGATTGAGAACCAGATAGAGGGCGTCGACAGTGAGTTTGAACTGGTAGAATCGCTCATCCGGCATAAAGATTCCCCCGGGTATCCATTTGCCACTACCGGAGCAGAAGAAAGCAACTTGACGGACGCGGAATATATGCAAATGGTAGAGAAAGGCAAACAACACTGCTTCCGGGGCGATGTGTTCCAGGTAGTACTCTCCAGAGCTTTCCAGCAATCTTTCACCGGCGATGAATTCAACGTATACCGCGCCCTCCGCTCCATCAACCCCTCTCCTTATCTTTTCTTCTTCGATTACGGCGATTACAAATTAATGGGCTCCTCACCGGAAGCACAAATTGTAATCAATAACGGCAAAGCCACCATTCACCCTATTGCAGGCACTTTCCGCCGCACAGGAGATGAGGTGCAGGATAGAATACTCGCCGATAAACTGCTGGAAGATCCCAAAGAAAATGCAGAGCATGTGATGCTGGTAGACCTTGCCCGCAACGACTTGAGCAGAAACGCTACCGAAGTAGCAGTCGCTTCTTACAGACAGGTACACTTCTATTCTCACGTCATTCACCTGGTGAGCGAAGTAACCGGAAAGGTAGATCCGAAAATGAATCCTTTTACGCTGCTGGCTTCGTCTTTCCCGGCAGGTACGCTGTCCGGCGCACCTAAATACCGCGCAATGGAAATCATTGACCAGTACGAACCTACGGCCCGTGGCTTCTATGGAGGCTGCATCGGTATGGTAGGCTTCAATGGCAACTTTAACCACGCCATCATGATCCGGTCTATGCTCAGTAAAATGAACACGCTGTATTATCAGGCCGGTGCTGGTGTAGTAGCCAAATCAGTGGCTTCTTCAGAACTCGAAGAAGTAAACAACAAACTCAATGCGTTAAAACAAGCCATCCTGCTGGCACAAAAAATCTAGTCATGAACATCCTCGTTTTCGATAACTACGACTCTTTTACATATAACCTCGTTCACCTCGTGGAAAAAATCATCAACGGTAAAGTAACCGTGGTACGCAATGATGAAATTCCATTGGAGAAAGTAAACGACTACGATAAAATTATTTTATCACCAGGTCCTGGTATTCCGGAAGAAGCCGGCTTATTACTGTCGCTCATCAAAGAATATGCACCCACCAAATCTATTTTTGGTGTTTGCCTCGGGCAACAGGCCATCGGACAGGCTTTTGGCGCTTCACTCACTAACCTGACAGAAGTGTACCATGGCGTAGCTACCAAAATAAATATCATTAAGGAAGATGGACGCCTGTTTAATCATTTACCTAAACAAATAATGGCAGGTCGCTATCACTCGTGGGTAGTAGACGAATCTACGCTGCCCGCTGAATTAACCATCACCGCAAAAGATGAGGAAGGTTTTATCATGGCTTTGCAGCATAATAAATACGATGTAAGCGGCGTACAATTCCACCCGGAAAGTGTAATCACCCCGCAGGGAGAAACGATATTGAGAAACTGGTTAAGCTTGTAATAACACGCATCTGCCTTAACCAATTTCAACAAAACATCTAACTAAAAGCTTCCAACAACAGCAATCATGAAAAAGATTCTTAATTACCTCTTTGAACATAAAACCTTTAGCCGCGAAGGTGCTAAAGACATTCTGATCAGTATTTCCAAAGGAATGTATAATGAAAGTGAACTGGCTGCTTTCATGACCGTATTTCTCATGCGCAGCATCACTATCGATGAACTGCTGGGCTTCCGCGATGCCCTGCTGGAACTCTGTGTTCCTGTAAACCTCAACGGTTATGATGTACTCGACATCGTGGGCACCGGCGGAGATGCAAAAAATACCTTTAATATTTCTACCTTGTCGTGCTTTGTGGTGGCAGGGGCTGGCGCTAAAGTGGCCAAACACGGTAACTATGGCGTGTCTTCCGTAAGTGGCGCTTCCAATGTCATGGAATTGGTAGGATATAAATTCAAGAATGACGATGCAAAACTGAGAGAAGAACTGGATGCATCCGGTATCTGTTTCCTCCATGCGCCGCTGTTTCATCCGGCCCTGAAAAATGTAGCCGGTATCCGCCGTCAGCTGGGTATCCGCACGTTTTTCAATATGCTCGGACCACTGGTAAATCCGGCTTTTGCCAAACATCAGCTGATAGGCGTATATAGCCTGGAAATGGCCAGGGTATATAACTACCTGTTCCAGCAAACAGATAAACAGTTTGTGATTGTACACAGCCTGGATGGATACGATGAAATATCACTGACCGCTGATACCAAAGTGATTACCAACAAAGGTGAACAGGACTGGACGCCGGAACAACTGGGTAAACGTAAAGTACATCCGGAAGATATCTACGGCGGAAACAGCACAGAGGAAGCCGCTAAGATCTTTGTGAAGATCCTGAAAGGAGAAGGTACCTGGGCGCAGAACTCCGTTGTATTCGCTAATGCGGCAATGGGACTGTACAGCCTCGGAAAATATAATTCGTATGAGGATTGCTTCGCCGCTGCAGTAGAATCACTGGAATCAGGCAAAGCACATACTGCATTTAAAAATCTGATTGCGTTGCAGTCGTAGGTATATTTTTATGAAGAATATCTTAGCAGAAATAGTTGCACATAAACATATTGAAGTAGCTGCCCGCAAACTGCAGCGTAGCGCCGCCGACCTGGAACAGTCGCCCGGATTTGCCCGCGAAACATTATCGTTGCGGAACTTCCTGCAACAACCCGGTAAAACCGGTATCATTGCCGAGTTCAAACGGCGCTCTCCTTCCAAAGGACTGATCAATGGCGAGGTAACGGTGCAGCAGGTAACTACTGCGTATACACGCTACGGCGCTTCCGGCCTCTCCGTACTCACCGATGAAAAGTATTTCGGTGGCTCCTCTGATGACCTGCAACAAGCCCGCAGCTTTAACCAGATTCCTATTCTGCGTAAAGACTTTGTGATAGATGAATACCAGATCCTCGAAGCCAGAGCTATTGGCGCCGATGTGATCCTGCTGATCGCAGAATGCCTGGAAGCTGCAGAAGTAGCCCGTTTAGCTACCTTTGCGCACAACCTGGGATTGGAAGTATTGCTGGAAGTACACAGCGAAGCACAATTGGAGAAAGTAACGGCACACACGCACCTGGTGGGCGTGAACAACCGCGACCTGATTACCTTTCAGGTCGACTTCAACCGCTCCTGTGAGCTGGCGCCTAAAATTCCGGCAGATAAAGTGAAAGTAGCAGAAAGTGGCATCAATGATCCGGCTGCGATTGTAACGCTGAAAGCCGCTGGTTTCGAGGGCTTCCTTATCGGAGAACATTTCATGAAACAGGAAGATCCTGCCCGCGCTTTCGAAAATTTTGTTCAAACACTTCATGACCTGGAAAATAAATAATCACCCATGCGTATTAAAGTTTGCGGCATTACAAGAATAAATGATTTGCAGGCGCTGGTAGCTAACAGCGTGGATTATGCAGGATTTATTTTTTATGAGAAATCACCCCGTTTTGCCGGCAATAAAATAGACGCAAGAACGGTACGGGAAACCACCGGTATCAAGAAGGTGGGCGTGTTTGTAAATGCTTCACTGGAGCAGGTACAGCGCACCATCTCCGACTATGCCCTGGACCTGGTACAATTGCACGGCGACGAAACACCTGCGTATTGTGCCACTATCCGCGAGTCGGTTCCCGTAATCAAAGCTTTTCGTATAGGTGACAACGTTAACTGGGAAACAGATGTGGCGCCCTTTGTTCCCGTAACGGATTATTTCCTTTTCGATACCGCCTCTGTAAAAGGCTACGGCGGCACCGGCGAACGGTTCAACTGGGAACTGCTGGCCACCTGTCCTTTTGAGCATCCCTTCTTTTTAAGTGGAGGCATCACGCCGGATCAGGCCGCAGAAATCAGTGAAATGCAGTTGCCTGCACTGTTTGCAGTAGATGTGAACAGCAAATTCGAAGACAGCCCCGGTGTGAAAAACATCGCACTGGTGGAACATTTTGTAAAACAAATTCATTCATCAATCATAAACTAATCGGTCATGGATATTGCAATTAACACCGGCAACTCCAGGTATCAGGTAGATAAGAACGGCTATTATGGCAGGTTTGGTGGGGCATACATTCCCGAAATGTTATTCCCCAATGTGGAAGCGTTGCAATCCCAATATCTGGCTATACTGAGTGATCCTACTTTCCAACAGGAATTTGAAGCACTGTTAACAGACTACGTAGGCCGGCCTTCTCCGCTATATTTCGCGAAACGTTTGTCAGAAAAATATAAAGCAAAAATTTATCTCAAACGGGAAGACCTCAATCATACCGGCGCACATAAAGTAAATAATACTATCGGGCAAATCCTGCTGGCAAAGCGTTTGGGCAAAACCCGTATCATCGCGGAAACCGGTGCCGGACAACACGGTGTAGCCACGGCTACCGTATGTGCGCTCATGGGCCTGGAATGCGTGGTGTACATGGGTAGCATCGATATCGAAAGACAGGCGCCCAATGTTGCCCGTATGAAAATGCTCGGCGCCACCGTGGTACCAGCTACCAGCGGCAGCAAAACGCTCAAAGACGCTACCAACGAAGCGATCCGCGATTGGATCAACAACCCGGTAGATACGCATTACATCCTCGGTACCGCAGCAGGTCCACATCCATATCCTGATATGGTGGCCCGTTTTCAATCCGTGATCAGCGAGGAAATTAAAAAACAGCTGAAAGCTAAAACCGGTAGCGAAGATCCTAATTATGTATTAGCATGTATTGGTGGCGGTAGCAATGCTGCCGGCGCTTACTTCCATTACCTGGACCGGGAAAATGTGAAACTGGTAGCCGTAGAAGCCGCAGGGCACGGCGTACATAGCGGTCATTCCGCTGCCACCACCCAGCTGGGTACCATTGGTATTATTCACGCCAGCAAAACCCTGCTGATGCAAACCAGCGACGGACAAATCACAGAGCCGTACTCAATTTCTGCCGGACTGGATTATCCAGGCATTGGACCCATGCACGCACATCTGTATGAGTCCGGCCGTGCGCAGTTCCTGTCTGCTACCGATGAAGAAGCATTGGCGGCAGCTTATGAACTGAGCCTGCTGGAAGGAATTATACCTGCTATGGAATCCTCTCATGCGCTGGCGAAATTAAAAGACCTGCCGCTGAAGGAAGAAGATGTAGTGGTGGTATGCCTTTCCGGCCGTGGTGATAAAGACCTGGATACCTATATCCGTCACATGAAAAAATAAAATGGATTATGCAAAATCGTATTGACCAACTGTTCGCTAAAAAGCAACACGGCGTTTTAAATATATATTGCACCGCAGGTTTTCCTGAGTTAAATGATACCCTGCCGGTAATGACCGCATTACAACAACATGGTGCAGACCTCATTGAACTGGGCATGCCTTTCTCCGATCCACTGGCCGACGGCCCGGTCATCCAGGATAGCAGCACCAAAGCCCTGCAAAACGGTATGAGCCTGCATGTATTATTTGAGCAGCTGTCCGGCTTCCGGAAAACGATACAGGTACCTGTTATTCTCATGGGATATTTCAACCCCGTACTCACTTACGGCGTAGAGGCTTTTTGCGCTAAATGTGCAGAAGTAGGCGTAGATGGTATCATTGTACCAGACCTGCCAATGGCGGAATATGAAAATGAATATCGCCCGCTGTTTGAAAAGCATAACCTGCACCTCATCTTCCTGGTTACACCGGAAACCAGTGAAGCCAGAATCCGCAAAATAGATAGTCTGAGCAAAGGATTTATTTATGCGGTGTCTTCTTCTTCCACCACTGGAAAAGATAAGGACATGAAAGATCAGCAGGCCTATTTCGAGCGATTGAAAAATTTGCAGCTCAGCAATCCCGTATTAATTGGGTTTGGTATAAAAGATAAAGCTACTTTTGAGGCGGCTTCGGCTCATGCTAATGGCGCTATTATCGGAACTGCTTTTATCAAAGCCATTGAACATAGCCAGAATATTGACGAAACGGTGAAAACGTTTATCTCGGGAATAATTCAGTAATAACATGAAAACGGTTATCATAAAATACAACGCCGGTAATATTCGCTCTGTGCAATTTGCATTGGAGCGTTTAGGCGTTAACGGTACTGTTACAGATGATCACGAAGAGATCATGTCGGCTGACAAGGTGATTTTCCCCGGTGTGGGAGAAGCCAGTACGGCCATGCGGTACCTGAAAGAAAGAAAGCTCGATCAGGTGATCGCTAACCTGCAACAGCCGGTATTAGGCATCTGCCTGGGGATGCAACTGCTGTGTAAACATTCGGAAGAAAATGACACCGACTGCATTGGCATTTTTGATACGGCCGTGAAACGTTTTCAATCGCCGGTAGAAAACCTGCTTAAAATACCACAGATTGGCTGGAACAATATTACTGGCTTACACAGCGTGATGTTTGAACATGTTCCTGAAAATGCCTACATGTACTTTGTGCACAGCTATTATGCGGCATTAGGTACAGACACCGTAGCTATTGCCAACTATGTGATTAACTACAGCGCTGCCCTGCAGAAAGATAATTTCTACGCAGTACAGTTTCACCCGGAGAAATCCGCTGAAGCCGGTGGCCGTATTATCGAAAACTTTTTGAACCTCTAAGATGAACATTCGCCCGATAAGCGCTGATGATACCTTGCAACTCCGCAGGGATGTATTGTATCCCAATGAATCATTGTCTGCCGTAAAAGTAGATCATGATGCTGATGGCTTACACTTTGGTGTGTTTGATCACGGACAAATGGTGACCGTGGTTTCCTTATTCCTGGAGCGCGACAGCGCACAGTTCCGGAAGCTGGCTACCTTGCCGGCCGCACAGGGAAAGGGCTATGGAAAAGCGATCCTCGCACATCTGGTGAGTATCTGCAAAAAAGAGGGAATCAAATTACTCTGGTGCAACGCCCGCGATACAGCTGTTAGCTTTTATGATAAGCTGGGCTATACTAAAAAAGGCGATTATTTCATAAAGGGCGGAATTTCCTTTGTAAGAATGGAATTGCCGCTGGACCTGCATAACATGACAGCTAAACGTTTCGAAATTATTCCCGCCATCGATATCATTGATGGCAAATGTGTAAGGCTCACTCAGGGCGATTATAGCCAGCAGAAAGTATACAACGAACATCCGTTGGAGGTGGCAAAAGAATTTGAAGCCATCGGCGTAAAACGGCTGCACCTGGTAGACCTTGATGGCGCTAAAAAAGGACAGGTGGTGAATTGGAAAGTGCTGGAAAGTATTGTGGGCAAAACCAGTCTGGTAACGGATTTTGGCGGCGGTATCAAAACGGCTAAAGACATTGATATTGTATTTGAATGCGGTGCTGCCCTGGCTACCATCGGTAGTGTGGCAGTGAAGCAACCGGAATTATTTTTCAGCTGGGTAAAACAGTACGGCGCAGATAAAATATTTTTGGGGGCAGATGTGAAAGAAGAGAAAATCGCGGTAGGTGGCTGGCTGGAAACAACCGAGCTGTCTGTATTCGATTTCCTGGAGAGCAATATCGCGCAGGGCGTTACTAATATCTTTTGTACGGATATCGCTAAAGATGGCTTGTTACAGGGCCCGTCTACGGAGTTGTACAAAAAAATCATTGCACGTTTTGCGGCTATTAACTTTGTGGCCAGTGGCGGCGTGAGTAATATCGGCGATGTAGCAGCCTTGCAGGAAATTGGCTGTAGCGGCGCTATTATTGGTAAAGCGATCTACGAGGGTAACATCTCCATGGATGAATTAAAAACATTCCTGTAAACTATTAGCACATGTTGACCAAACGTATCATACCATGCCTGGATATCAAAGACGGGCGTACTGTTAAAGGTATCAACTTCGAGAATATCCGCGATGCCGGTGATCCAATAGAACTGGGCGCTTTATACGCTGCACAGGGCGCTGATGAACTGGTATTCCTGGATATAACAGCTACGAATGAACGAAGAAAAACACTGTCTGAGCTCGTGACACGTATTGCGCGCCATGTGAATATTCCATTTACCGTAGGTGGTGGTATTTCCTCTGTGGAAGACGTGAACGTATTGCTGCAATCCGGGGCCGATAAAATTTCCGTAAATACTTCTGCATTCAAAGATCCGGAGCTGGTAGACCGCCTGGCACGTGAATTCGGTAACCAGTGTATTGTACTGGCCATTGATACCCGTTTTGAGGACGGCGACTGGTACGTATACCTGAATGGTGGCCGCGTGAAAACAGACGTGAAAGCATTTGACTGGGCCAAAGAAGCGGTGAACCGTGGCGCAGGTGAAATACTCCTCACTTCCATGAACAACGACGGTACTAAAAAGGGATTTGCCCTGGATATCACCGGACAAATGTCGCAGCACCTCAACGTGCCGGTAATTGCCTCCGGAGGCGCTGGTAATATGGAGCATTTTGTAGATGTATTCCAAAACGCGCAGGCCGATGCTGCGCTTGCCGCCAGCATCTTCCATTATAAAGAAATAGAAATACCTGCGCTCAAAACCTTTCTTTACAACAAAGGGGTGAACGTAAGATTTTAGAGATACCTGAAATAAGTTAACATGCAGATAGATTTTCAAAAGTCGTCCGATGGCCTGGTGCCAGCTATTATACAGGATGCCGTGACTTGCAAAGTACTGATGCTGGGATACATGAACCGCGAAGCATTGGAAAAAACCATGGCAGATAGTAAGGTGACTTTTTTCAGTCGCTCCAAAAAACGGCTGTGGACGAAAGGAGAAGAAAGCGGTAACTTCCTGATTGTAAAAGACCTGAAAGTAGATTGCGACCAGGACACCATTCTGATCAAAGCCAGTCCGGTAGGCCCGGTATGCCATACCGGCGCGGATACGTGCTGGGATGAGCAAAATATCAGCAACGACTTCCTCGCCACATTGGAAGGTATTATCGCCGACAGAAAAAATAATCCTACCGATAAGTCTTATACCGCCAGTCTTTTTGCACGCGGCATTAATAAGATTGCACAGAAAGTAGGAGAGGAAGCTGTTGAAGTAGTGATCGAAGCAAAAGATAATAACGACGACCTGTTTCTGAACGAGTCTGCCGATCTCCTGTTTCATTACCTGATCCTTTTGCAGGCAAAAGGATTCCAGTTATCAGATGTTATATCGGTGTTAAAACAACGCCACAACAAATAACCGGATCTTCCTGGTTAATAACGTTTTCAGATAATGATGATGCGGTTATCATCGGGCTTAATAATTATTATTCATCCCGTAACAGATAGCAATTAATTCATCATCATTATCTGAAACATTTGTCACGCTTTCCCAAAATATGATCAGCGGTAAATGACCGCCGTCCCCCCTTAAAAATCTCTTCGTATATTACACCCCACTAACTAATTAAAATAATTTGTAATGAAACAATTTTTCCTGTTAGCCGCTGTAGGGCTGATTTCCACAGGAGTGTACGCCCAGCAGGTGTCAGGCATTGTGAAGAACGGGAGCGGCAAAACCATATACCTTTTTGACGACCAGGATAATAATCCCGATGACTCTGTAGTCATCAAGAATGACCAGTTTAGTTTCAAGGTAAAAAGTGGTAAAGAGCCATCTGTATATGCATTGATTTTGAGAGATGTGAGTTACCCGATGTTGTTCGTAACAGGCGGTAATGAACCCGTGCATTTTACTACGTCAATCGCTACTTTTCCCATTGCAGCTGCGGTGAAGGGAAATGAGAATACGCAGGCTATGCAGCAGTACCAGAAAGCATTTGAGCCATTGATTAAGCGGGCGCAGGACTTAAACCTGATTGCGAAAAATGTTAACCCGGAAGACGAGCCGGCTAAGAATTCTTTCCGTAAAAAAGCAGATGAGTTCAGCCAGGACGTTATAAAAACCGGTACCGAATTTATCAAAGGACATCCAACCAGCATTGCCAGTATATGGTTGCTGATGAATGAATTACGGACACGGCTCGACGGAGAAGAGTTTCAACGACTGTTCAATTCGCTTGATCCCTCCGTTAAAAATGGACAATACGGACAAAGCGTAACCGCCTATATAAAAAGTTTGAAAGTCAGCGCAGTGAACATTGAAGCGGATGACTTTTCTCAGACAGATGCTAAGGGACAGCCGGTAAAGCTATCTTCTTTCAGAGGAAAATATGTGCTGGTGGACTTTTGGGCCAGCTGGTGCGGTCCTTGCCGCCAGGAAAATCCGAACGTAGTAAAAGCCTATAACAAGTACAAGGATAAAAACTTTACCATCCTGGGCGTTTCGCTGGATGATAACCGTGATCGGTGGTTACGGGCTATCAGCCAGGACGATCTCCACTGGACGCAGGTATCCGACTTACGTGGATGGGGTAACGAAGTGGCTGTACAATACGGTATTCAGTCTATTCCTTCCAATTTCCTGGTAAGCCCCGATGGGAAGATCATCGCCCGTAATCTGCGTGGAGAGGAACTGGAAGCCAAATTACAGGAAGTACTGAAATAGCCGTTTATCAAAATCAGGTTGTGATTAATCAGCCGATTTTACAAATTTGTTGTTCGTAAAACAAAAACCAATGAAAAAAACGATTGTAGGGATCGCCCTTTTCGTACCGGCAGTAATGTTTGCCCAGGATAAAAAAGGCGCAGCAGGTAAACCTTATACTATACAGGGAACTGTTTCTCAACAGCAGAACCCCGCTACTGTTTACCTGAGAATGCGGAAAGGCGGAGAAAGCTTTATGGATAGCGCTCAGATCAAAGAKGGTAAATTCACATTTAACGGCACCCTGGAAGAACCAGCTATGGCCAGCCTGATGCTGGTACAGAAAGGCGCCGAAAAGCCAGTATCTATGGGTCGCGATATGCTCGCAGTATTCCTGGATAAAGGTGTTGTGAATGTTACCACTACCGACTCTATCAGCAAAGCAGCAGTAACAGGCTCCAAAGCGAACGACGATTATAAGAAGCTGAACGACTTATTAAAAGACGTGAACGAAAGAGGCGCTGCATTACAGAAAAAGTACCGTGAACTGGCACAGCAGAAAGACGAGGAAGGCATTAAAAAGCTGGAAGCAGACTACGACGCATTAGATGCAGAAGAAAAGAAAATAGAGAACGATTTTCTGTCTAAAAATACCAATTCTCCTATCTCTATGTTCTTATTGAACCAGGTAGCAGGATATGATATTAAACCCGCTGAAGTAACACCGCTGTTTAAGAAATTAAGCAAAGAAGCAAGAAACTCCCCTTCTGGTAAAGAGTTTTCCAAACGCCTGGAATCAGCCCGCAAAACTGCTATCGGCCAACCCGCTATCGATTTCGCACAGGCAGATGCCAATGGTAAAAGTATCAGCTTATCTTCTTTCCGTGGAAAATACGTACTGGTTGACTTCTGGGCTAGCTGGTGCGGTCCCTGCCGTGCAGAAAACCCGAACGTAGTAAAAGCTTACGATCAATTCAAATCCAAAGGCTTCGAAATCCTCGGCGTTTCCCTGGATGATAAAAAGGACAAATGGTTGGCAGCTATTGATGCTGATAAACTAACCTGGTCACATGTTTCCGACCTCAAAGGCTGGAAAAATGCGGCAGCAGATCTCTACGGTGTACGCGCTATCCCGCAGAACGTACTGATTGATCCTAATGGAAAAATCGTCGCTAAAAACCTGCGTGGTGAAGAACTGGCTTCCAAACTGGGAGAAATACTGAAGTAATAAACTACCTGATAATAAATGATAAAGGGGTGATATCCAACGATATCACCCCTTTTCTTTTCTAGTCGGAAAATAAATTTTGTATTATCTACGATAGTTTCGTAGATTTACGAAAGAATCGTAATTGAATATAAAATAATATCATGGAAAAACTGACCCAGCAAGAAGAAACAGCCATGCTGGCTATCTGGAAAGTAGGGAAAGGTTTGGTAAAAGACTTCCTGGAAGCGCATCCTGCGCCCGCGCCTCCGTATACAACCCTCGCCTCCACTATTAAGAACCTGGAGAAAAAAGGGTTTCTGGAAAGCCGGAAAATTGGTAACGTATACGAATATACGCCTGCTATAGAAGAAGCAGCCTATAAGCAAAAATTCATGAACGGCTTCGTAAAAGACTATTTCGAAAACTCCTATAAAGAACTGGTATCCTTCTTTGCGAAAGAAAAGAAAATCAGTCCGGACGAGTTGAAAGAAATTATCAACATGATAGAAAAAGGCAAACACTAAACTGCTGACGATGGTACCTGCTATATTAATATATCTGCTAAAGGCGAACATTGCACTGACCATGTTCTTTCTCGCTTACCGCTTCGGTTTGCGCAGACTCACCTTTTACACCTTAAACAGGCTATTTCTACTGACGGGCATCGCATTTTCTTCCTTGTTTCCCTTCATCCCCATCAATGCATTTGTCAATAAGCATGAGGCCATCGCTGGCAGCGTCATGACGTATGTACCTGATCTTTCCGCGTGGCAGTCGCCGGAGCCCGTATTTACCGTATGGACGATTTTGGTATACATCTTCTGGACAGGTGTATCAGTCATGACTATACGCCTTTTTATACAGCTGATATCGCTGTGGAAAATTCACCGTCAATCACAACAGGGCCAAATCGATGATATCACCGTGCAGCTATTGCAGCAACCGGTTAATCCTTTTTCGTTCTTCAAGCATATCTATATCAACCCCTCCCTGCATCAGCCGGAAGAACTACCGGCTATTCTGCACCATGAAAAAGTGCATGTACAGCAATGGCACACCGCCGATGCATTGCTGGGAGAAATCAATCAGGTATTCTACTGGTTCAATCCCGGCGCCTGGCTCATGAAAACAGCCATCCGCGAAAACCTGGAATTCATTACAGACAGATACCTGCTACAGCAGGGCGTAGATAAAACCAGTTATCAGTATAATCTTATTAAAGTTAGTGGGATCCCTTATGCGACGGCCATCGCAAACAATTTCAATTTCTCACATCTAAAAAAACGAATTATTATGATGAACAGTAAAAAGTCGTCCCGCTACCAATTGATACGCTATATGGTATTAGGGGTATTAGTAGGAGGGTTGGTTTTATCATTGAATTATACAAAAGCTTCTGCTGCACTAAATTTCATCCACATTACAGTGGATTCCGTACCTGCGGCTAAAAAAGTAACAGTAGCTCCTAAAGTGACTCAGCCCGGCGCCCAAACGATCAAAGGTGCCCCTGCTTCAAAAGCCGCTAAAAGTCCCAATGTGATCACATTGAGAAAGACAAATGGCCAAGATCCGGTGTACGTGGTAGATGGCGAAATTTTAAGTAAATCGGCCATGGAGGCTATAAATCCCAATACTATTGAGTCAGTCAATGTAGTGAAAGCACCCACAGGAGCACAACAAGAAGACCTGGTAGGAAAATATGGAGAAGGCGCTGGTAATGGGGTCATTTTTGTTACGTTAAAAAAGCCAAAAGCAATTGGTATTTCCATTCGCGGGGGGAGTGCAACAGGCCAGGCAACAGGAGGAGATCCGCTGATACTTGTAGACAATGAGGCATTGCCTAAAGGCAAGTCCATCGACGATATTCCAACCGACAAAATCTCTTCCGTAGAAATTCTCAAAGATGGCGCGGCTAAAGCTCTTTACGGCGCTGCGGCTGTTAACGGTGTAATTCTGATTAAAACTAAAGAAGGAGCTGCCGCTACAGGAATCCAGAATATACAGATACGTGTGAACGATTCCACCACGGTAAAATAATTATTTAAATCACTGATAAAATCCAGAAAGCTGCTATGGTGCCTGCTATGCTGATATATCTTCTGAAAGCGAATATTGCGTTGACACTGTTTTTTCTTGCTTATCGCTTCGGTTTGCGTAAGCTCACGTTCTATACGCTGAACAGAATATTCCTATTGGCAGGCATTGCTTTTTCATCCTTGTTCCCCCTTATATCAGTGGACACCTTTGTGAACAGACATAAAACAATTGCAGGCAGCGTAATGGTTTATGTTCCCAATTGGCAAGCCTGGCAGGCGCCTGCACCCGTATTTACGGTATGGAATGTATTGGTATACATCTTCTGGATAGGGGTATCGGTAATGGCTATACGCTTTTTGGTGCAACTTTTTTCCCTGTGGCGTATTCACCGGAAATCGCAACCGGGAACGCTCTATGATATCACTGTACAATTGTTACAACAACCGGTGAATCCTTTTTCTTTTTTCCGTCACATCTACATTAATCCTTCCCTGCATCAGCCGGAAGAATTGCCGGCTATACTGCACCATGAAAAAGTACATGTGCAGCAATGGCATACAGCCGACACGCTGCTGGGAGAATTGAATAATATTTTTTATTGGTTTAATCCCGGCGCCTGGCTCATGAAAACCGCCATCCGGGAAAACCTGGAATTCATTACAGATCGTCACCTGCTGCAGCAGGGCGTAGATAAAATCAGTTACCAGTACAACCTGGTGAAAGTTAGTGGGATCCCTTATGCGACGGCCATCGCAAACAATTTCAATTTATCACACCTAAAAAAAAGAATTATGATGATGAACAGCAAAAAATCATCCCGCTATCAGGTAATACGCTATATGGTATTGGGTTTGCTGGTAGGGGGAACTGTGCTGTCGTTGAATTATACCCGGGCTGCAGAAGTCATGCATGGGAATAAAGGGAAGTCGCCCATATCACATGGCCTTAAACAGGCAGCAGCTCCTGTATTACCTGTACGATCATCAGTTACAGCTGATTCGGTGCCAGTAGTGATCTCCACCTCGCCCAACGCCACCATTATTTCTTCAAGTGTTGTTATTTCCGGGAAAGACTCTACAGGCAAGGCTTTCTACATTGTAAACGGAAAGGCTACTGACAAGGCGCCGGAAAATTGCGGCGGATGCGCTACCGCTAAATCAAATGATAGTACTGCCGTTGTTTTCGTTACCATCTCCGGTGATCAGCTGTCGCAGCAAACGTCCACTATTACAGGCGGAACGGCTGATGTTCAGGTAATAGTAAATGGTGTTAAAGTTAACACACAAGAAATGAAGCCTGCGCAGACTTATGACATAAAAACTAAAACGATATCAGGCAATTCAACCTTCACCACTAGTCAGCCACAAACCATCACCATCACCACCAAGCCAATGGTTATCAGTGGGGGAACAGGAGAGGTAACTATCAAAATTGACACTGTTATTGTAAAGTAATTATACCATTTCAATAGCAAAAGCCACGGTCCGCCACCGTGGCATTTTTGTTTATATACAACATTATCCATTCACAGCTGTTTATATAGGTGATTAATACACCTGCTTATGCTGCAAAAAGGCGACACTGCTCCAGACTTCACACTGAGCTCTACACCTGAAAAAACAGTTACCCTATCAGCACTGAAAGGGAAAAATGTAATCCTGGCATTTTATCCGGCCGACTGGAGCCCGGTATGCAGCGATCAGATGGTCTTGTACAATGAAATGTTGAAATACTTTGAAAAGTATAATGCTGTACTGCTGGGGATCTCCGTAGATGGCGCCTGGTGCCACGCCGCTTTTGCCAAAGCGCGGCAACTACACTTCGATTTGTTGGCCGATTTTGAACCCAAAGGCGCCGTATCCGGTTTGTTTGGCGTGTATGAAAATGGGGTGAGTCAACGGGCTCTTTTTGTAATAGATACACAAGGTATTATTCAATGGAGTTATTTATCACCTATTGGCCAGAATCCAGGCGCAGATGGTATCCTGGCTGCATTGGAAAATATTAAAAACTAACGTAGATGCCTACCCTCATTCCCCCCGTGAATGCATTGGATCATATCCTCGGTGTGCAAAATGCTACCATAGAACTGGTTGAATACGGCGACTTTCAATGTCCCTACTGCCGGGAAGCTTTCTTTGTGGTAAAACAATTACAGGAGCGTTTTGCCGACCGGCTACGCTTCGTTTTTCGCAATTTCCCCTTGTCGGAGTCGCATGAATACGCCATGGATGCGGCATTGGCGGCAGAAGCAGCCGCCAGGCAAAATCGCTTCTGGGATATGCACGACGCTATTTACAACCGTCAGCCTGAACTCAATGAAGCACTATTGCTAAGACTGGCAGCCGATATGGAAATAGACTTGCAGCAATTTGCCGATGATATGGACTCCCCTAAGCTATTAAGCAGGGTAGAAGCCGATTTCGAAAGCGGTGTACGTAGCGGTGTAAATGGCACGCCTACGTTTTATCTTAATGGCAAACGATATAACGGCGATTATCGCGTGTTATCCTCCTTTTTGGAAGAATAATTATGGCTGACTAACGGAACGTGCACAACGGAAGCCTAGGTTAGATAAACCGGATTCCGGCGTGCTTTTCATCCGGGCAGATACCCGGTATCCCCGGCAATATTCATCACTGCACATATAGGACCCGCCACGGATCACTCTCTTGGCCTGTCCCGGGTCATCAGGATCTAATCCTTCCGCCGGGCCTGCCGGATTCTTTACCCCTTTTTCTCCCTGTATATAGTAGTTGGCATCGTACCAGTCTTCACACCATTCCCATACATTCCCCGCCATATCATACAGCTGATAACCGTTAGGGCTATACGATTTTACAGGTGCGGTACCATAGTAACCATCTGTTTTAGTGTTCTTATAGGGAAAATTGCCATTCCAGGTATTGGCTTTGGCTTTACCGGTGGTCAGCGGTTCATTGCCCCAGGGATATAAACTGCCGGAGAGGGCGCCACGGGCGGCATATTCCCATTCTGCTTCCGTAGGTAGCCGTTTGCCGGCCCATTTGGCATAAGCCTGTGCATCCAGCCAGGAGACCTGTGTAACCGGCTCCTGGCCCCTGTTAGCGATATTGCTGGCAGGTCCTTCCGGATGTTTCCAGCTGGTGCCTTGTACAAATGACCACCACTGGGAAATATCATTAAATGGCACTGCATGATCCGGTGGGGTAAATACCAGTGCACCCGGTGCCGTCATGGTAGCCAGTGTGGCACTGTCGGGCTCCGGCGTGCCCGGAGGTAAACTGGCCATGAGCTCTGCTTTGCTGATAGGCTGCTCCGCAGTGGTAACATAGCCGGTAGCTTCCACAAAACGGGCGAATTCCGCTTTGGTCACTTCATGTTCATCCATCCAGAAACTGGCGATGTCTACGCGGTGCTTGGGGTATTCATCTGCCATCCCGGTGCTGTCGTCTGCGCCCATCAGGAACGAGCCTGCAGGTATCAGCACCATTTTGTTCAACGTATCTTTCTCTTTGCTGGCAGTACCCTGTTTGCCGGTGTTGCCCGCACAGGCGCTTAATAGTGCCAGTCCAAGCACCAGATTTATCTTCAACATATTGTAGTCAGGCCGTTTTTTTAATCGTTTTTCAAAAATAATATTTAAAAAATTGCTTTCGCCGGAATTTGCTGAAAATCAGAAGTAGTGGTGGAATAAGGGTAGCCTTAACAATTATATAATTACTTTTCCACGAAAACTGTTGTAAACTGCAGGCAGTTACGGGCTGCTATGCCCTGTTTTATTGGTATCGCGTATGCAAAAAACTGCAGTACCCTTTACACGCAAGGATTTTGGGGAAGACTTTCTTTGGGGCGTCACAATTTCAGCTTTTCAAAATGAAGGAGCCTTCGATATGGATGGCAAAGGACCTTCTATTTGGGATACTTTCTCCGGCCGTAAAGGAAAAATTAAAGATAAAAGCCACGCGCAAACCGCAACCGACTTCTATAATCGCTATACACAGGATATCCTGCTCGCCAAGTTGCTGGGATTTTCTGTATTCCGTTTTTCGCTTTCCTGGTCGCGCATTATGCCCAAAGGTACTGGCGCCGTCAATCCTGCCGGCATCGACTATTACCATCGTGTAATAGATGCCTGCCTGGAATTGGGACTGGAGCCTTATGTTACCCTGTACCACTGGGATTTGCCCCAGGCGCTGGAACATAAGGGGGGCTGGGCGCATCGGGGAGTAGTATTTGCCTTTGAAGAATTTGTGAGGATATGTGCCCGGGAATACGGTAGCAAAGTGAAAAACTGGATTGTGTTGAATGAACCCTTTGGGTTTACTGCCCTGGGATATATGCTGGGCGTGCATGCACCGGGTAAATTCGGGCTTTCCTGGTTTTTGCCGGCAGTGCATCATGCGGTATTGGCGCAGGCGGAGGCTGGGCGCGTGATTCGCGAAGAAGTGGCTGGCGCCAATATTGGTACCGCCTTATCCTGTTCACAGATTATTCCGTATTCCGACAGTGCTGCGGATCAACAGGCAGCACGCCGTGCCGATGCGCTCTTTAATCGCCTGTTTCTGGAGCCTTCGCTGGGTATGGGTTACCCGGTGGCCGATTTTCCGCTGCTGCGTCGTATTGAGCGCCGTTATGCCCTCTGGCGCGATTGGGACCGGCTGGCATTTGATTTTGATTTCATAGGTGTACAGAACTATTTTCCGCTGGTAGTGAAATACAATTCTTTTATGCCGATCGTTAAAATTTCAGAGGTAAAAGCAAAATCCCGGAATGTACCACTAACGGGATTAGGTTGGGAGATTAACGGCAACGGCCTATACGAAGTATTGAAACAATTTGCCTCCTACAAAAATATTAAGAAACTCATCGTAACAGAAGGCGGAGCCGCCTTTCCTGACGTGCTTTCCCCGGATGGCCGCATCGAGGACCACGCACGCATTGCCTACTTCCAGGAATACCTGGCAGGCGTATTGAAAGCCCGTCGGGAAGGAATACCCGTAGATGGCTACTTCGCCTGGACCCTTACCGATAACTTTGAATGGGCCGAAGGCTATCGCGCCCGCTTTGGCCTGGTACATATCAATTTCGATACACAACAACGTACCATTAAAGATTCAGGCTATTGGTTCCGGCAATTGCTAGAAGCAGAAAGCTAAAAGCCGAAAGCATAAAGCTATTATAGCGAATGATCAGAGCGGGTATTTAAGTTATCTATCCGCTCTGATCATTCGCTATAATAGCTTTATGCTTTCGGCTTTTAGCTTTCTGCTATTGCGCCAACCGTTTAAAGAACCAGATATCTCTTAAGCTGAAGTTAAACACCGCATTTACATACGTTTCTTTCACCAGCGCCGGCCCATTTTGTCCGCGTTGTCCGGCTTCAAGGCCGATGTAATACCGTAGTGCTCCATTTTTGCTGGGTAAGGAAAAGCCCAGTGATCCGGAGATATCTTTGATTTGAGTACTGCTCACTACCAATGGAGATCTGTTATAAGCGAAACCTGCCTGTAACACAGTGCCCTCATAGGTTTGGTTGTAGTACTGGCGTTTTAGCGTATATTCTAAACCGGTAGAGAAGCGGTCGCCGTCCTGGTAGCTAAAGGTAGCGCCTTTTTCATTCAAACTATTCCACAACTGATGACGATAATCTGCCACCCAGGTGAAAGTGCCATTGGTTAAGGAGATACCGGCGCCATATTCAGCGGGTAAAGTAAAGAAGGACGGATCTTCATCTTTACTATACATGGAGGTGCCGTTCTGATCAACAATATTCAGCTTGTCCTGTAGTTTCATTTTGGTCTGGAAGCGATAAATGGCGCCCAGTCCCAGTTGCCAGTCTTTGCTAAGTTTGCCGGTATATTGTGCGCCCGCAGTAAAGTTAGGCTTGAATCCGTACCGGTTGTGTTGTGTTTGTAAGGAGTCGGAACCAATGTATTGTGTGGTGTTGAGCGGACCAAAGAGAAACGCTGTAGATACCCCCACAGAGAAGTTTTTGCTCAACTGGAAACCATTGGAGATATATGCCCGGTTGAAACCGCCGGTACCAGTGGTGGTAGCGGTAACAGGAGCACCGGTGCCTGTCATGAACTGTTGGTTTACCAGTTTATAGTCTACTGTGCTGAAGGGCGTGATACCGGCGCTAATGCCCCAGAATTTAGCCGCTTTGAAGCCAATGGCCAGTCGCTTAAAGTTGATATCACCGGCGCTTTGCGAAATGTTGGCGCCACTGTAATTAATTTGTTGTGCTTTCAGAGACACATCGAACATAAAGTTCTGAGTAGGTAAAGCACTGTAAGAGGCGGGGTTGAGCTCATTGAGGTAACCGGTATGGCGACGGCCAATACCAGTACTTCCCAGCCCGAAATTGCGGCTGTAGTCCCTTGCTTCCAGGTCGCCTATTCCATAGGCGGAGTAGATGGAATTAAGGCCATGTTGTGCTTTCACTGCTGTACTGCACAACAGGAGTATAATAAAACCACTATATATTTTAATGCGCATGAGTATCCTTTATTTGTACAACAGATAGTATAACTGAATTTTAGCCTTGTTGGAGGTGTTCTGCTGATCGCCGATCACCAACCTGTCCATAGTTGTTCTGCCATCTGTAGCACTGGGTGTGAGCAGAAGACCACGGGAATAAAAGTCCGCGACGGTTTGCTCTTTAATAACATAATTGGTGATGTCAAAGGTATAGTTGGTATTGACGTTAAACTGTTTATCCACGGTAAGCTGACCATAGGTAAGCGTATCCGTTACATTGTTGTTCTTGTCCACTTCACAAAGTGCCACTCTGGGTGGCAGCCGGTCGTTTATATACGTGCCGTTGACCGGTTTCAGGGTCATATATACTTTCATGATTTTGAAGAATTGCCCCAGGTAAACGAGATTCTTGATGTACGGAATATCAATACGTGTAGCCGTACCTGCTATAGGCTGACAAAAGCCCTGGTTGCCGGTGCTGGCAGTTGGCAATGATTTTACTATACCATCGAATGGCGCCAGCGGTGTGCCGGTGCGTACTGTTTTTACCTGATTGAACTGCAGATTAGAGGCCTGCATTTTAAAGTCCACATATCTGGCAGTAACAATCTGTTCATTGATATGATAGTACAACCGCATGACGAGGCTGGTATCGTTGGCACGGAATCCGTTGATGGTTTTGCTATCCGCCGCACCCCTTACATTCAGGCCCTTGAAGAAGTCAAGCCAGGTAGGAGTAGTAGTGATATCGCCACTTTGATCACGCAACATATTGAATAACTGGGTACCCAGTTGGTTGGACATATATGCCCTGATTTCCTTATCCAGGTTAGGCCGTATTACTCCCTGGAAGCTGCCGATAGGCGTGCTTTCTGTGGAGAAGTTGCTGGAGTTGTACAGGTAGTAGAAGTTAGTAGCCGTTTGTATGGTAGAAGTAACCCGGTAGACTTGCAGGTGTTGTACCTGGGTGGAGTCGCCGGATACGTAACTGTTCGGGTGCATGATGAGCACCATAGAATCGTACCCGGAACCATTCAGCGGGATGGTAACCGCCGCAGGTTGTGCAATCTGGAAAAAAGATTGGGCGGAAGAAGTGCCAAATATGGGATCTGTTCTTTTACCGGCCAGCATTACTTCCGATCCGGAGGTAGGCATTGAGTCCTGCAGAATGGTTTTCATTTGCATAGACAACGTATCAGAAAGTACATAGTCTGTTAGCTGATTATTGTCTACAATATTGTTATAGGTAAACCCAGTTTTCTGGCAGGAAGAGATGGTCGCTACCAATAAAAATGCCGGAAGATATCTCCATATACTTCCTTTTACGCGCCTAAAAAATAAATGATACATGGTATTGTTCATGGTGCGCAATTTTAGACAGGATCAATACTTTCAGTTCCTTTAATATGCCAACGGCCAAAATTTATCGATGAATAACGTAATATATCCTTTATGCCGCCAGTAGCGCGGGAACAGGCATTTCCTGCCAAAGAATCCAACTGGTAGATGAAATAACGGTATCCGTCAGCTAAAATCAGGGGAACAGCTATTTCCTGTTTGCCGGAATGCTTCGGCGGATAATTTTGGCAGCAGTAAAAAGAACATGCTAATGCGATATTTAAAAGGTTATAGTTTATTATTGATGGCTTCCCTGGCAGCCTGTTCGAAAAGTTCAAACACCACTACACTGGTAGGAAACTGGATCAAAAGGTCCGAGTTTGAAGGTGTTGCCAGAAATGCAGCTGCTTCTTTCGTAATTGATAATAAAGCCTATGTAGGAACCGGTTATGATGGACTTAACAGGTTAACAGACTTTTGGAGTTACAACGTGGATCAGGATCAATGGACACAGGTAAGTGCTTTCACCGGTCCGGGCCGCAGTAATGCAGTAGGCATGAGCATCAATGGAAAAGGCTATGTGGGTACAGGTACAGATGGACTAACCAAAATGAGTGACTTCTATCAATACGATCCGGCTGCCAATCAATGGACCGTAAAGAAACCTTTCCCTGGCAGCGGTCGTTATGGCGCGGTTGCTTTCGGATTGGGAGCTAAAGGCTATATCGCCACTGGCTATGATGGTAACTGGTTAAAAGATAACTGGGCATATGATCCGGCTACTGATACCTGGGCACAGGCATTAAGCCTTCCCAGCGGTAAAAGACAGGATGCCTCTGTTTTCGTGATCAACAACAAGGCATATGTTTGTATGGGTACAGCCAACAGCACCGCCATCACTGACTTCTACGCATTTGACGGTACCAACTGGGCAACGCTCAATGCTATTGCCAATGTCAGCGATGATAGCTTCGATGATGCCTACAACTTTGCAGGTAGCGGCGCGGCTTCCTTTGCAATGAAAGGTAAGGGCTATGTGGTATCAGGTATCAAAGGCGGTTTGTCTGCTGCTACCTGGGAATATACTCCTGAAACGGATCGCTGGGTACAGAAAACAGATTTCGAAGGCGCTGCACGTCAGTATTCTACCGGTTTTTCCGTAAAGGATCGTGGCTTTGTGGTACTGGGCGTGAGCGGTACCCTTCAGCTGGATGATATGCGCGAATTGGACCCTACAGCAGAGTATAACAAAAATGACTAAGCGTAATCTTATTATAGCCGGTATTGCCGTGCTGGCGTTAACGTTTATTGCCTGGATAACTACCCGCGATAAGAAAGCAACGGACCATGGGTCTGATATGCTGGCGGTGGTGGTGGAGCCGTTCGAAGTAAATGGAGGATGGGGCTACAAAGTAAATGTAGACGGACATACCTACATCTATCAGAACGTACTGCCGGGTGTTGAAGGGCACCGCGTTTTTCGCAGCAAAGAAAATGCATTACGGGTGGGAAATGTGGTGGCAGATAAGCTAACGCATCATAAAATTCCAGCCATGACACAGCAGGAATTGATCAATATGCACATTACCGAGGCAGAATAATTTATTCAGCTAATTCAGCAGCTTTACTGCGGGAGGATCTATTTTGAAAAGAATACGATAATCCTGCAGTAAAGCTTTGCTGTGCCCGGTATTTTAAGTGGATTTTAATATCATTATTAAATTTAACAATCCCTTATACAGGATTAACATTTTTTAACATAAGCCTAACCCTATCTGGTGTAAGTTTATCGCATCAAATTACAGGATGCTAAATTTTAAACGGATCATCAGAAGTCGTCCCTTCCTCATTTCGCTGCACGTTCTCGGATGGGCATGTTTTTTATTTTTTCCGTTTTTCATTTATCGGATTCAGATTTTACATACCGGTTTTTTTATCAAGGAATTGATAGATAACCTCTTTTTGATAGGTATTTTTTATCTGAATATTTATGTGCTGATTCCCCGTTTTTTTAATGGGAAGAAGATCGTGATATACCTTTGCAGTATCGCTTTACTCATCGTTTTTATTACGGCGCAGCAAGCTTCTCTCAACTATTACTTCTTCAAAAAGTATGGACATCGCCCGCCACCTATGATGGCGTTACGGATGGATAAAAAATTTAACAACGGAGAAGTAACTTCTGGCCGCTTTCCACCGTTTCACCACCGGCGCCTGGATATGGCTGATGAAGGAGGCGCCCGGTCAATGGCTATCCCGGTATCAGCCAATGGTGGCAACGAACTACATATCGACAGTTCGCGAACCACCACTGCAGCCTTTCCGGGGCTTCCATTGATGGAACCAGATGGACCTACTATCCTGGAATACCTTTTCTTCCCGGAGGTACTACGCAGATCCGGATTTTTTGCGCTCCTGATGTTATTCATGAGCGGGTTTATAAAGATCGCACTGGAATGGTTTAAGAGTGAAAAGCAGCGCGAGGAGTTGAAAGTAGAGAAATTGAATGCGGAATTAAAATTTTTAAAGTCGCAGATTAATCCTCACTTCCTTTTTAACTGTCTAAACACCATTTACTCGCTGGCACATAAACAGTCAACACAAACAGAGCACGCGATTTTGAAGTTGTCAACCATTATGCGGTACATGATTTATGAGTCCAACGAAGCGAGGGTACTACTGTCACAGGAGTTAAGATACCTGCACGACTACATAGAGATACAACGGTTACGGTTGCCAAAAGATATTGACATCAATTACCAGTTAGATGGCGATGCAGATCGTTTGCAGATAGAACCCATGTTGCTGGTGCCTTTTGTGGAAAACGCCTTCAAACACGGTATCAGTTACACAGAAGATTCTTTTATCGATATAGCCATTACTACAACAGAAAATATGATCAGGCTAATTGTCCGCAACAGCCATTTTAAAGAAAGAGTGGCGGAAAGAGGGGGAATAGGCCTGGATAATGTATTGAAACGATTGGAATTGCTCTATGAAAACGAGCATGAGATTAATATCAGGGAAACGGAAAACCAATTTATTGTAGATCTTAAAATCGTGTTGAAAAAATGATGAAGTGTATTGCAGTGGATGACGAGCCGCTGGCGCTGGAAATCATGGAGGATTACATTCGTAAAGTTCCATTCCTGACACTGGCAGGCAAATTCGAAAATGCTGCGACAGCCTTGCGATTCATCCAGGATGAGCCGGTAGACCTGGTGTTTCTGGATATCAAAATGCCTGATATCACAGGCATTCAGTTCCTGAAGTCGCTTAAGTATCCTCCTATGGTGGTATTTACTACCGCTTACGGCGAGTACGCGCTGGATGGCTTTAATCTCGATGTAGTAGATTATCTCCTGAAGCCCGTACCATTTGAACGCTTTCTGAAGGCAGCCGCTAAAGCCAGCGAAACCTGGTCGGTAAGCCAGCAGAAAAGTTTAAGCGCCGGAAATAATGCCGTGGCCATGGATGCCACCTGGGTAAATGACTACATCTTCATTAAAACAGAGTACAAGATTATTAAAATCAACCTGGAAGATATTCTTTTCATCGAAGCACTGAAAGATTATACGAAAATCTATACACACAACCTGCCGGTATTGACCCTGCGGAGCCTTAAATCATTCGAAACCCGTTTACCAGCCGATAAATTTATCCGGGTACACCGGTCTTACCTGGTTTCTCTGAATAAAATCAATTGCGTAGAGAAAAATACCGTGATGATCGCGAATCAGTCGATTCCGATCTCTGACGGCTACCGCGATCGGTTTTATGATGTCATTAACCGGAATTCGTAAGAGCCGAAAGCATAAAGCGGAAAGCAAAAAGCTATTTTTGCGAATATTTAAGCGGATATATTAATTATTAATCGCTTATGTTATTCGCTAAAATAGCTTTTTGCTTTCCGCTTTATGCTTTCGGCTCTCCGTAATAGCTTTTTGCTTTCTGCTTTTTTTCCGATCTTCGCTCTCTTTTTAATACAACCATACCACCATTAATTATTATTCTTTTATCAAAAACCACCAACATTGGAAAGAATATATTTTGACAACGCAGCAACCACATCGCTGGACCCGGCAGTGCTAGAAGCAATGCTGCCGTTTATGACGGAAAAATTCGGTAATCCTTCCTCTATTTATTCTTACGGTAGAGAATCAAGACTGGGTATCGAAAATGCACGTAAATCAGTCGCCAAAACATTGAATGCTCATCCCGGAGAGATCTTCTTTACTTCCGGTGGTACAGAAGCCAGTAATACGGCTATTAATGCCGCTGTGAGAGATCTGGGCTGTAAGCATATCATTTCTTCGCCTATTGAGCACCATGCTACCCTGCACACCGTAGAATACCTGCACCATCATGATGGTATAGCACTTTCTTTTGTGAATGTATTACCTAGCGGCCATATCGATATGGACCATCTGCGCCAACTGTTGCAGAACTCCACCGAAAGATGCCTGGTAACACTCATGCATGCCAATAACGAAATTGGAAACCTGCTGGATATTCATGCCGTGGGTAACCTCTGCAAGGAGTTTGACGCCATTTTTCACTCTGATACCGTGCAAACAGTAGGTCACTATCCGTTTGACCTCCGTAACACGCCTGTACATTTTATTACCGGCGCTGGTCATAAGTTTCATGGACCTAAAGGAGTGGGTATCCTCTATATCAACGAGAATGTAAAAATTACACCGTTCATCCAGGGTGGTAGCCAGGAACGCAATATGCGCGCTGGTACCGAAAACCTGTATGGCATCATCGGGTTTGCAAAAGCACTGGAAATAGCTACCGCTGAACATGACGCACACAGCGCCCATATCAATGGCCTTCGTATGTACATGGCAGAACAGTTGGAAAAACATGTTCCTGGTATCGTTATTAACGGTGATCTGCATGGTCGCAGCTTATATACCGTATTGAACGTAGGTTTCCCGAAGTCTGAGAAAAGTGAAATGATCCTGTTTAACCTGGATATTAACGGCATCTGCGCTTCCGGCGGCAGTGCGTGTACTTCCGGTGCCAATGCGGGATCTCACGTTATTCGCGCCATCAACAGTAACCCTAACCTGATTGCAGTGCGCTTCTCCTTCTGCAAGAATAATACGAAAGAAGAAGTAGATACAGTAGTAGCGAAATTGAAGGAACTGATATAGGCTGAAAGCTAAAAGCAGAAAGCAAAAAGCTATAAAAGCGAATGACCGAAGCGATTAATAAAATAATCTACGCTTCGGTCATTCGCTTTTATAGCTTTTTGCTTTCTGCTTTTTGCTTTCAGCTTAGTGCATGAATTCTTTAATATCCTGCATGATTCTTTTCGCGATATTATCCGCGGTGGTTTCATTCTGGCTTTCTGCGTAAATGCGGATAATTGGTTCTGTGTTGGAGGTACGGAGATGTACCCAGTCTTTGTCGAACTCAATTTTCAGCCCGTCTTCTGTATTTAAAGGTTGGTTTTTGTACTTCACCTTAATTTTTTCGAAGATAGTTTTGACATCTACCCCTTTATCCAGCTCAATTTTATTTTTAGAGATGAAATAGTCAGGATAGCTGTTACGCAATGCTTTGATGCTTTTTTTGCTGTGGGCAAGATGGCTCAGGAAAAGACCAATGCCAATCAGCGCATCGCGGCCATAGTGCAGGTCCGGAACAATGATACCTCCATTGCCTTCTCCGCCGATTACCGCGTGGGTATCTTTCATCTTCTTCACCACATTTACTTCACCTACTGCTGAAGGCGTGTATTGACCGCCATGTTTCAGGGTAATGTCCTTCAATGCCTGTGTGGAAGACATATTGGAAACGGTGTTTCCTTTTCTTTTACTTAATACGTAATCTGCTACGGCTACCAGGGTATATTCTTCTCCAAACATGCTACCATCTTCGCAAACAAAGCAAAGACGATCCACATCCGGATCTACCGCGATACCCAGGTCCGCGTTGGATTTATTCACTTCGTTGGAGAGGGCGGTCAGGTTTTCTGCCAGCGGTTCAGGATTGTGACTGAATTTACCATTCACTTCTCCAAACAATACCTCTACTTCTTCCACACCCAATGCTTTTAACAAAGGAGGAACAAATAAAGCGCCGGTAGAATTTACCGCGTCTACTACGATCTTGAAATTACGGGCCTTAATGGCTGGAACATCTACCAGTGGATAGTTTACCACCAGGTCTACGTGTTTCTGTAAATAAGAGTCATCTAATGTGTAGGTACCCAGCTTATTTACATCCGCGAAGTTGAAGTCTTCACGTTCTGCAATGTCCAACAGTGTTGCGCCATCCTCTCCTGAAATAAATTCGCCTTTACTGTTCAGTAATTTCAGCGCATTCCATTCTTTCGGATTATGACTGGCGGTGAGAATAATACCGCCGGCGGCATTTTCCATAGTGACCGCCAGTTCTACGGTAGGAGTGGTAGAAAGACCCAGGTCTACTACATCAAATCCTAGTCCGTTCAGGGTGGATACCACCAGGTTTTTCACCATTTCGCCGKAAATACGACCATCACGGCCGATCACCACCTTACGGTTTTCTGTTGCACGGCTCAGCCAGGTGCCATAAGCTGCCGTGAATTTTACCACATCTAATGGAGAAAGTCCCTCGCCGGGCTTACCGCCTATGGTTCCGCGTATGCCGGATATCGATTTGATCAGTGCCACAAGATTCTGTTTTTAAGGAAGGCAAATATAAAAAAATCCATTCCAGAAATCCTAATTATGAATAGATGACGAAAGAGCAGAAAGCAGAAAGGAGAAAGCAAAAAGCTATTGTAGCGGAGATATAAGTGATGATAGCGAATATATTACTTATTAATCGCTTATATCTCCGCTACAATAGCTTTTTGCTTTCTCCTTTCTGCTTTCCGCTTTTTCGATATATTTGCAGCTACGCTTTTAAAAAAACAGCTATACGTTACATGCAATACTCGTGGAAGAATATACCCCGGTATATTCGTTATGTGTTTGTTCAAACGCTTTACCTCTTCCTCCTGATGGTAATGTTCAGGGCGATTTTTTACCTGTTCTTCTTTAAAACTACCATCACAGACCACGCTGCCATCCTGAAAGCCTGGAACCTGGGATTACGCTTCGATATGAGGCTTACCCTTTACCTGATGGTCCCCATATTGCTATTGGCACTGATTACCCGTAACAAATTCTTTACGTCTAAGCCCATACGCAAAACCAACTTTATATATTTCTTCCTGGTTTACCTGCTGCTTACCCTGCTGTATATCCTCGACCTCGGACATTACGATTACCTCGGTCAGCGCCTGGACCCTTCTGTGCTAAGGTTCCTCGCCAAAGGAGAAAGAGCCGATAACGCCCGCATGGTATGGCAAAGTTATCCGGTGGTAAGAGGGGCGCTGGGTATTTTCATCTTCATGTTCCTCGTATATCGCCTGCAGAAGGCCACCTGGAAAAGATTTGCTGCACAACCGGTTATTTATCTCCGCAACTGGCCTTTTATCGGCTATACCATTGGGTTGGTACTGCTTTTCGCTGCCGGTATCTACGCCAATATTGCGTATTTCCCGCTGCGTTGGAGTCAGGCCATGTTCACCCGCGATAACGGCGTAACCAGTCTGGGACTCAATCCCATCCTGTATTTTGCTTCCAACTTATCTGTGAAAGGCGATACTTATAGCCTGGAAGCCACCAAAAAATATTATCCGGCCATTGCGAACTACCTGAAAGTAGACAATGCCAATACCGATAGCCTGAACTATGTGCGTACCATAGCCGGCGATGCTGTCAAACCTAAGCTCAACGTGGTTCTCGTGATGCTGGAATCTACAGGCGCTGCCGTGACCAGTATGTACGGTAATCCGATGCAGGCCACCCCGAATATGAAGCGACTGGCCGACAGCGGTATTCTGTTTAAGAACTTTTATGTACCCGCCGTCAGTACTGCCAAAACCGTATTTGGCGTGCATACCGGTTTACCAGATATTACGACGGTGAAAACCGCCAGCCGTCACCCTAAAATGCTGGATCAGCGTATTGTGATGGACCAGTTCAAAGGATATGATAGATTATACCTGTTGGGTGGAAACACCAACTGGGCCAATATCCGGGCAGTATTTACCAATAATGTGGAAGGTATCCGTATTTATGAAGAGGGCATGTATAAAGCCGCCAAAGCAGATGTATGGGGCGTTTCTGACTACGATCTGATCACAGAGGCCAGTGCCATCTTTAAAGAAGATAACGATAAGAAACAGCCCTTTGTAGCTTTCCTGCAACTGGCAGATAATCACCCGCCTTACACCACTACCAGCGGAGCTGGTGACTTTAAAGCGCTGACACAGAAAGAGATTGATATGAACAAGTTCAGGAAATCAGGCTTTGTGTCAATAGATCAGTTCAATGCGCTGCGGTATGAAGATTATAACGTAGGACATCTCATAGAGATGGCCCGCAAAGACGGTTATCTCGATAACACCGTTTTTATGTTCTTTGGCGATCATAACTGCGTACTGAATCCATACAGTTTCATGCCGTTGCCGGAATATGAACTGGGTACAGGCAGCGTACACGTAACGGCATTTATGTACAGTCCTAAACACCTGGCGCCACAGCAAATCATCACGCCTGGTAGTTTACTGGATGTGTATCCTACTATGGCCAAAATGGTGGGCATGCCTTATAAAAACTATACATTAGGCGGAGATCTGTTCGATAGCACCCGCGTAAATGATAAATATGTATTTGTATCGTATCTGCGCAATCAGATGCCTTATTATGCATTGCTGGGCGATCGTTACCTGTATGAAATCAACATGGCGACTAACGCCACCGGACTGTACGATCTGAAAACAGATCCGATGAAAAATATACAGGCTCAACAGGCGGATACCGCAAAAAGCCTCGATAATTTAACACGGGGCTTTTATGAAAGCACCCGATATTTGATGTTTAATAATAAAAAATAGCTAAAAGCTAGCTGCTAACAGCTTTATGGAAATAGATAAGCTTTGGTTTAAGGATTGGTTTAATTCTCCTTACTATCATTTGTTGTACAATAACCGCGATGATCGGGAAGCTGCTGCTTTTATCGATAAATTGCTGGCTTACCTGCAACCGGCTCCCGACGCTGAAATGCTGGACGTAGCCTGTGGGAGAGGACGACATGCCAAATACCTGGCAGATAAGGGGTATTATGCTACCGGAATAGATCTTTCCATTGAAAGTATTAATGCCGCCAAAAAGCTGGAAAACGATCACCTGAGCTTTTTTCAACACGATATGCGTTTACCGTTTTGGGTAAATTATTTCGATGTGGTGTTTAATTTCTTCACCAGCTTTGGTTACTTCGAATCTCAACGCGATAACGATAACGCATTACGTACCCTCACTAATGCCCTGAAGCCCGGAGGTAAGCTGGTACTCGATTATCTCAATAGCAATTATGTAGCTGCACACCTGGTACATGATGAAGTGAAAGAAAAGGAACAGGTGGTATTTGACATTCGCCGGGAACTGAACGACTACAAATTCAGAAAGCAAATCAGTATTCTCGATAAAGAAAAAATGCGCCGCGCTACTTATACAGAAAGCGTAAATGCCTTTACCAGAACAGACTTTGAGAAGATGTTTGCCAAGCAAGGGCTTGAAATAATAGAAATATTCGGCGACTATCACTTTAACAGTTATGATGAGCAGCGGTCGCCACGACTGATCCTCATTGCTACAAAATCATAGCCATGCTTGAATCAATACTGAAAGAAGACCTCAGGTTATTTCTTCATATAAATGCCCAATGGCATAATGCCGTCCTGGATGTGGTCCTGCCTTTTATGCGGGAGCCTTTCGTGTGGGCGCCTTTATACTTGTTCCTKGGTTTGTTTGTCACCATTAACTATGGCTGGAAAGGATTGTTCTGGATACTTTTTTTCCTGTTGTGTTTTGGGGTAGCAGATCAAAGCAGCCTTTTTCTGAAGGAAGCGATCGGACGAGTGCGGCCCTGTCGTGATCCGATTGTATCGCATTATGCCCGCGTGTTGGTTGTTTACTGCCCGATGAGCGGTAGCTTTACTTCCAACCACGCTGCCAATCATTTTGCGTTGGGTACCTTTTGTTTCATAACTTTAAAATCAGCATTTGGCCGGTATGCCTGGTTATTCTTTGCATGGGCCGCTATTATCGGTTATGCACAGATATACGTAGGTGTACACTATCCGTTAGACGTACTGGGTGGTGCGTTGATCGGTATGTTAATCGGCCTGCTCAGCGGCAGTTTCTTTCAACGCCGCATTAGGCTGGAGCCTGAACTCGCATCATGAACTGGAATTATCTGATATTAATACTGGCAGCAACTATTGTGGGTGGCATTATACCCATGACAGTAAAGCGTATTCATGCCAATTTCTCTATTTACCTGCTGGCTTTCACGGGAGCCTTCCTGTTTGGGGTGATTATCATGCACCTCCTGCCGGAAGTATATCATGAGCTGGGGCATCAGGCGGGTGTGTATATTGTAGCCGGATTTTTCCTGCAGGTATTTCTGCAGCAATTGTCGCATGGCATGGAACACGGCCATACACATGTAGCCACAGAGCAACATCATCATCATATTGCGGTAACTCCGTTGCTGCTGGGGCTGTCCATCCATGCGTTCATGGAGGGAATTCCCCTGGGCTTCAAATATGAGGATCAGTCTGCACTGCCTTCACTGATGGCGGGTGTGGCGGCACATAAAATACCAGAAGCGTTAACACTGATTACGGTGATGATGCACGCAAATAAAAAACGGTCGCAGCTCTGGCAGATACTGGTGGCTTTTGCCCTGGTAACGCCATTGGCGGCTATCCTGGCAGGATKGCTGGGAAGTCGTTTTGAAATTGTACAGCATTACCTGTTGTATGTGGTGGCGCTGGTAGTAGGCGCATTTTTGCATATTTCCACCACTATTTTTTATGAAAGTGGTACCAAACATCATGAACTCAGCAGGAAAAAGGTGATGGCAATCGCACTAGGACTGCTTTTGGCATTTCTTACCCTGATATTTGAATAATTTTTTATTTTTAGGCTTTATATATGGAAGTCGTCATTATCCTCATCCTTATTTTATTGAATGGCCTGTTCTCGATGTCCGAGATTGCAATGGTCTCAGCCCGGAAGATCCGTTTGGAAAACCAGGCCAATAAGGGGGATGAAAAAGCAAAAGCCGCTCTGAAGCTGGCTAATAATCCGGACACCTTTCTTTCTACCGTGCAAATCGGTATTACCCTGATCGGTATTTTAACGGGTATTTATTCAGGCGAAAACATCAAAACTGATGTGATGGCCTGGCTCAATACCTTTCCTGCTATACAGCCTTATAGCAGCATAGTAGCTACTGCTATCATTGTAGTAACCATTACTTATTTCTCCATGGTACTGGGCGAACTGGTACCTAAACGTATTGGGCTGGCCAAGCCGGAAGCAATCGCCAAAATCATGGCGAAGCCTATGCAGGTGCTTTCCTGGCTTACCTTTCCTTTTATCTGGTTATTATCAGCCTCCACAACAGTGCTGGTAAAGCTGTTCAACCTTAAGTCAGGAGAATCGTACGTAACGGAAGAAGAAATTAAGGCGATTATCAACGAAGGCACCAACTCAGGCGCCATTGAAGAAACAGAGCAGGAGATCATCGAAAGGGTATTCCATCTGGGCGATCGTAATATTACGTCGCTGATGACTTACCGCAATGATATTACCTGGCTGGATATCAACGAAGTGACGGGCGACTATCACCAGAAGGTGCATGATAGCCTGCATTCGGTGTACCCGGTTTGCGATGGACAAATAGACAGTATCAAGGGGGTTATCACCATCAAGGATCTGTATTCAGTGGCTGGTAAAACTGTGCCCCTGACAGATATTATCCGGAAGCCGCTCTTTGTGCCAGAGAATAATACCGCCTATCAGGTACTTGAAAAGTTTAAGGAAACCCATTTCCATGCAGCATTTATAGTGGATGAGTATGGTACGTTCCTGGGGATGATTACCCTGAATGATATCCTGGAAGCAATTGTGGGTGATATGCCTGAAACTGCCGAAAGCGATGATTATGAAATGGTGTTGAGAGAAGATGGTACCTGGCTGGTAGATGCCCAGATCCCGTTTTATGATTTCCTGGAAGAATTTGATAAAGAAGACTGGATGACCGAGTTTGAACAGGATTTTGATACCCTGGCCGGTTTCATTCTTCATCACCTGGAACATATTCCCAAAACAGGCGAAAAGTTCATCTGGCGAGACTTTACATTTGAAATAGTAGACATGGACGCGCATCGTATAGATAAAGTACTGGTTACACCGCCAACAACACAGGACGACGAGTAAAGCTACMTGCCCCCAAAGAAAAACCGTAATGACCGCATGCGTAATTACCCGTAATTCGTGCCGCAACGTTGTTATTTATTTGGATAAATCTAGCTTTATGCTAATTTTGAGCACTTTTTTACATATACAAATAATTTAATTTAAGATAAAATGGTTGCAATAGGAAGTAAGGCACTGTCGCTGGATGAAGTGAACAGGGTTCTTTTGGGCGGCGAGGAGCTGACATTGGAAACAGCGGCGCTGCAGCAAGTGGAAGCTAGTTTTCTATTCCTCGAGAAATTTTCAGCAAAGAAACTGATCTATGGCATCAACACCGGCTTTGGCCCGATGGCGCAGTATCGTATCAGTGATGAAGATACCTTCCAGTTACAGTTTAACCTGATCCGCAGCCATAGCTCTGGCACCGGTAAATGTATGTCGCCTTTGCATACCAAGGCGTTAATGATTGCCCGTTTGAGCAGTTTTATGCAGGCCCATTCCGGTATTCATCCGGAAGTAGTGCACCTGCTGAAAGACCTGATTAATAAAAACGTATATCCATGTGTGTTTGAACACGGTGGGGTAGGCGCCAGTGGCGACCTGGTGCAGCTGGCTCACCTGGCGCTGGTGTTGATTGGAGAAGGAGAAGTATGGTATGAAGATAAATATCAGCCTACGGCAGAAGTATTTGCCAGACTGAATCTGAAGCCGATTGGTATTCACGTGAGAGAAGGGCTGGCCATTATCAATGGTACATCCGCGATGACTGGTGTTGGACTGGTGAATCTTATTGAAGCGAAGAAGCTCCTGGGATGGTCAGTAGTATTGTCTGCTATGATCAATGAAATAGTAGAAGCTTTCGATGATCATCTTTCTGCAGAACTCAATGCCGTGAAAAAGCATGAAGGACAACAGCAGATTGCGGCAAAGATGCGCGAAATCCTGACAGGCAGCAAAATGGTGCGCCATCGTCCGGACCATCTTTATAAAGAACTGGAAGAAGAAATTTTTAAAGATAAAGTACAGGAATATTATTCCCTGCGCTGCGTACCACAGATCCTGGGCCCCGTATACGATACGCTGGCACATGCAGAAAAACTGGTGGTGCAGGAATTGAATTCTGTAAGCGACAACCCGGTAGTAGATCATCACCTGGAAAATGTTTTCCACGGCGGAAACTTCCACGGCGATTATGTCTCACTGGAAATGGACAAAATAAAAATTGCCATTACCAAATTATCAATGCTTGCGGAAAGACAATTAAACTACCTGTTAAATGATAAATTGAATCACAAATTCCCTCCGTTTATGAACCTGGGAAAACTTGGCTTCAATTTTGGAATGCAGGGCGTTCAGTTTACGGCTACATCAACAGTGGCGGAGAACCAGACATTATCGTTCCCGATGTACGTGCATAGTATTCCGAATAACAACGATAACCAGGATATTGTGAGCATGGGATGTAATGCTGCTATCATGACCAGCAAAGTAATAGAAAATACTTTCCAGGTATTGGCTATACAGGTAATGACGATGTTACAGGCAGTAGACTACCTGAATTGTCAGGATCGTTTGGCAGGTTTCTCTCATAAAGTATACGAGGAAGTAAGGGCGATATTTCCTAAATTTATTGAAGACAGCCCACGCTATAAAGACCTGCAAAAGATTCAGACGTACCTTAAAAATAATATGCCAATAGCGTTTTAGTACAGGTCCATTATTCGTAATTCGTAATTCGTAATTCAATGAAATGTGCATTAGTAACAGGTGGGTCCAGAGGGATAGGCAGGGCAGTTTGTATAAAAATGGCCGAAGCGGGTTATCACATACTCATCAACTACAAAGGCAATGAAGCGGCAGCACTGGAAACCCTGGAAGCGGTAAAAGCGAAAGGCAGTACCGGTGAGCTGTTACCATTTAACGTGGGCGATGCCGCAGAAGTGCAGCAGGTGCTGGGCGGATGGGTGGAAAATAATAAAGATCAGCAGATAGAAGTCCTGGTAAATAATGCAGGTATTCGCGAAGATTCTTTGATGTTCTGGATGAATGAAGCGCAGTGGGGAAATGTAGTGAACATCAGTTTAAATGGCTTCTTTAATGTAACCAAGCAGGTATTGAATAGCATGTTATTAAAACGTTACGGACGTATTATTAACATGGTGTCTTTGTCTGGTATCAAAGGGTTACCGGGTCAAACCAATTATTCTGCCGCCAAAGCAGGTGTAATTGGCGCTACCAAAGCGCTGGCACAAGAAGTAGCCAAAAGAGGCGTTACCGTAAATGCGATTGCGCCGGGATTTATTAAAACAGATATGACAGCCGAACTCAATGAAAAGGAACTGGCTGCACAGGTACCGATGAATCGTTTTGGTACACCGGAAGAAGTGGCGGAAGCTGTTGCTTTCCTGGCTTCCCGTGCGGCAGGTTATATTACGGGAGAGGTATTGAATATTAATGGAGGGTTGCACACGTAATTGCGTCAATATCCTGAGCTAAAGGCTAAACGCTAAAAGCTACAAGCTTATGAATAGAGTAGTGATCACTGGAATGGGAATCTACTCTTGCATTGGAAAAGATATGCAGGAAGTCAGAGATTCATTGTATCAGGGTAAATCTGGCATTGTGCTGGACCCAGAGAGGAAAACTTTTGGTTACCGGTCAGGATTAACCGGTTTTATAGAAAGACCTGAGCTCAAGGGGGTATTAGACCGCCGGGCCAGGCTCATGATGCCAGAACAGGCCGAGTTTGCCTATATGGCCACCCGTGAAGCCCTGGCGCAGTCAGGTATCACACAAGAATATATCGATACTACGCCCATCGGGCTTTTATATGGTAACGACAGCTCCGCAAAACCAGTGGTGGAAGCCAATGATATTATGCGGGCGAAGAAAGATACCATGCTGGTAGGTTCCGGTTCTGTTTTTCAGACCATGAACTCTACTGTGAATATGAACCTGGCCACCATTTTCAAACTCCGGGGAGTCAACTTTTCCGTGAGTGCAGCTTGTGCCAGCGGCTCTCATGCCATTGGCATGGGATATATGTTTATCCGCAACGGGATGCAGGATGCCGTCATCTGCGGCGGCGCCCAGGAAGTAAACGTATATGCCATGGGCAACTTTGACGCCATTGCGGCATTTTCTGTTAGGGAAAATGAACCGGCAAAGGCATCAAGGCCTTTTGACCGTGACCGCGACGGCCTCGTGCCCAGTGGTGGCGCAGCTACCGTTATCCTGGAAAGTCTGGAATCTGCCCAACGCAGAGGCGCCACCATTTTAGGAGAAGTACTGGGTTATGGTTTCTCTTCCAATGGCGCACATATCTCCAACCCAACGGTGGACGGCCCGGTACGGTCTCTGGAAATTGCCCTGAAAGACGCCGGACTACAACCCGGAGATATCGAATACATCAATGCACACGCCACCTCCACCGTGGCAGGGGATGCCAGCGAAGCCAAAGCGATTCATGAGGTATTTGGCGCTTCCAAACCCTATGTGAGCTCCACCAAATCTATGACCGGCCACGAATGCTGGATGGCAGGCGCCAGTGAAATTGTTTATTCCATGATCATGATGCGGGATGGCTTCATTGCCCCCAACATCAATCTGGAAAACCCCGATGATGACGCTGCCAAACTGAATATTGTAACTAATACAATTAATAAAAATTTTAATATATTTTTGTCGAACTCTTTCGGTTTTGGCGGCACAAATTCCTCTCTTATCGTAAGGGGGTGGAACGGACAGTAAATATTCTTAACTTTGACACCTGGATCAGGATCGTTAGACCAACTAAGATGTAAAACCAAATTTTAAAACGACCTATATCTGATTTCGCACTTTATGGACATTAATAAGATAATAGCTGTTACAAATACGTTTCTGGTAGAGGAGTTTGAAGCAAACCCTGGATTAATTAAGCCCGAAGCAAATATGAAATCCACACTGGATCTTGACAGTCTGGACTATATCGACATGGTGGTAGTAATAGAAGATAACTTTGGATTTAAAGTAAATCCGGAAGACTTCCAGTCTATCATCACCTTCCAGGATTTCTACGACTACGTAGCTGCTCGTGTTCAACAAAAAGAACTGGTGTAATGCCCTCCTGGCAAGGAAAGTCAAAAGGGAGCAAGTTTGGATATAGTTGTTTTGTTTTCCTGCTGAAGCATGGAGGAGTAATGCCAGCTTATCTGTTGCTCAGGTTCGTGGCTTTCTATTTTTTCGCATTTTCCTGGAGTTCCTCAAAACCTCTCTACGCATATTTCCGTACAAAAATTGGATACGGGAGGTGGCGCACGTTACTGAGCCTTTACCGTAATTATCATGTATTTGGCCAAACCCTGATCGACAAGGTGGTGGTGATGGCTGGTATCCGTAATAAATTCACCTTTGAATTTGAGGGTGAGCACTACCTGCGTGAAATGATTGCCGGCGGTAAAGGCGGTATCTTACTGAGCGCCCATCTGGGCAACTGGGAAGTAGCCGGACACCTCTTTAAACGCCTGCAAACCCGTATTAATATCGTGATGTTTGATGGTGAACACCAGCGGATTAAAGATTACCTCTCGGGCGTTACCGGCGACCGTAACATGAATATTATCGTCATTAAAGACGACCTGTCACATATCTACGCCATTAATGAAGCGCTGAATAACCAGGAAATGGTATGTATGCATGCCGATCGTTTTCTGCCTGGCAACAAAACCACTACCACTTCCTTTTTGGGCCAGGAGGCCCGTTTTCCCGTTGGCCCTTTTTTGCTGGCCGCTACCTTCCGGGTACCGGTTTCCGTAGTGTTTGCCTTCAAAGAATCCACTACCCATTACCATTTTTTCGCCACCGAGCCCCGGCTATATCACGGGCGCCGCAACCAGGGAGTGGAAAGTTCGCTCCGGGATTTTGTAAGCCATGTGGAAGAAAAAGTACAGCGCTATCCTGTACAATGGTTTAATTATTACGATTTTTGGGAATAATCCGTGTTTTTACTGTTCATAATTTCGTATAATTCTATTTATTTCGTGTTTCATATTTAATAATAACTTGTGCAGATGTTTATTCATACCGATGATATAACCGCATATATACCGCAGCGTACACCTATTGTAATGATTAGTGGTATCCTGGAAGTCAATGGCCCGCTAACCCGCACTGGTCTTCATATTGCACCAGATAATATTTTTGTGGAAAATGGCGTGCTCACCGCTCCCGGCCTGATGGAAAACATCGCGCAAACCGCTGCCGCCCGAATTGGCTATATCGCCAAACAGGAAAACAGCCCTGTTCCCCTGGGATTTATTGGCGCCGTGAAAGACCTGGAAATCCTGGAACTCCCGCCAGCAGGACAAATGATTGAAACCACCACCGAAATAGGCGGTGAAGTATTTAATGCTACCATGGTAACTGGTAAAGTGATGTTTGAAGGACGTATCATGGCGCAATGCGAAATGAAAATCTTTATCAATCCCATAATATAAATTAACATGAACTGTAGAAAATTTATCGCCCTTCCCCTGATGGTTTTAAGCATGTTCGCAACGGAAGCCCATGCGCAGAAATTGAAGAACTTTCTGGAAAACAAAGATTCGTCCTTCACATGGCTGGGGGTAGACTTTACCCAGGCCAAACTCATTGGAGATGCAGCCGCAAAAACGGATGCCATTGTAGATCATGAGCTCACCGCCCTTAACCAGGTCATTGTGAACGAACAAAAAAAGTATGATGTACCCGGCGCATTTCATCGTGATAAATATAACACCAGCATTACTCTGGTAAATAAGCACAATGATGGAATTAACAAGGACAATATTAAGTCAGATGAATCAGCTGACTTTGAACGCCTGAAGCCAGAAGACATTACGAAAGTGGTAAAATCGTACGATTTTTCCGGAAAACACGGTATTGGCGCAATGATAGTGATGGAAGCGATGAGCAAAACCACTAAAAGTGCGGCTATGTGGGTAACCCTAATAGACCTGGACCGCAAAAGTGTATTGATGACAGAACGTTATATTGGTAAAGGTCAAAGATGGAGTTTCGCCTGGCGTAACTATTGGCTGGCTACCATCAAAGACGTACTCGATGACGTAAACGACGATTACAGCAAGCTGAAATCCAAATATGCGGATACTAAAGACGCAGAAGAAGAAAAACCAGCAGAAGTGAAAAAAGAAGCTAAAACCGGCGTAGCTACTAAAGAAACGAAGAAATCAGGTAAGAAGAAAGGATAATTATGACACTCACTACATGCACCAACATACTGATCAGATTTAATGAGGCAGATCCGCTGGGAATAGTATGGCACGGGCATTATGTGCAGTATTTCGAAGACGGTAGAGAAGCTTTTGGCGAAAAATACGGATTAAGGTACCTGGATATTTTTGAACAAGGGTACACCGTGCCGGTTGTGAACATACAGTGCGACTATAAACGCTCCCTGCGCTACGGCGACAGAGTAGTAGTAGAAACCAGGTATGTGGATGACATGGCCGCCAAAATAAAATTTGAGTATATTCTTACCAATCCGGCAACGGGTGAAGTAGTGGCAAAAGGTTCTTCAGTACAGGTATTCCTGGATAAAGAAACATCTACGCTGCAACTGATCACCCCTGCTTTTTTCACAGACTGGAAAAAAGCTAACGGACTGGTATCATGAAGGGTAATATGCAACAGGTATATGTAGTAGCGGATAATATTGTGGGGCCTTTAGGCAGTACTACCCGGGAAAATTTTGACCAGGTGTTACAAGGCAACAGTGGCATAAGACTGCACGATGATGCAGCTTATGCCGCTGCTGCGTTTTATGGCGCTATGATGGCTCCTGGCCAGCTGGATACTTATACCACTTCGTATAACGTAACCGGATACACGACATTCGAGAAATTGCTGGTAGCATCCATACAGGATGCTCTGCAACAAACCGGTGTTACTTTAACGGATAGTCGTACCGGCTTGCTGGTATCTACTACCAAAGGGAATATCGCCTTGCTGGAACAACAGCCGGCAGGAGCGCCATTACCACTGGCTGATATGCAGTTGTATACGACTGCCGCCAAGGTAGCCGCTCATTTTAAGGCCGCCAACCAGCCCATGGTGATCAGCAGCGCTTGTATCTCCGGACTGGTGGCCATTTTAACAGGTAAACGACTCATCGAATCCGGACGTTACGACCATGTGGTAGTCACCGGTGCAGATGTACTCACCCGCTTTGTATTATCCGGGTTTCAGTCGTTCCAGGCAGTAAGTCCCCAACCCTGCAAACCCTTCGATGCCAACCGCAGCGGGGTTACACTGGGCGAAGGTGCTGCCACGGTTATCCTCAGCAGGAACCATCACAACGCTGCATTTTCATTAGGTGCCGGCGCTATCAGCAACGATGCTAATCATATTTCAGGACCTTCCCGTACCGGCGAAGAACTGGCCGCAGTGATGCAGCTGGCGGTTAAAGGAAGCGGGTTGACCAACGCTGATATCGGATTTGTATCCGCCCACGGTACAGCCACCCTGTATAATGATGAAATGGAAGCAAAAGCATTGCATCATGCCGGTTTACAACAGGTGCCGGTGAATAGCCTCAAAGGATACTACGGTCACACCCTGGGTGCGGCCGGACTCATTGAAGCGATCATCAGCATGCAGGCCATGAAAGCCGGCGTTGTATTGCCCACAAAAGGATATGAAAACTCCGGTGTAAGTATGCCGGTCAATGTGAATAACACCCTGCTGCATACCCCATCTGCACACTTCCTGAAAACAGTATCAGGTTTTGGTGGATGTAATGCAGCCATGGTCTTTAATCTTAACAGCTAAACAAGTTATTGTCGTGTTCAATAAAGAAACTAAAACAGCACTGGAAGCAAAAGAAGCAGCATTACGTCTGGCATTTGCCCCTGTTGCTTTCCAGGCTACCAGAGCATTGCGTGATATGGGTATTTTAACTGCGGTGAGCAACAGCCGCTCTGCAGGTATCACCATTGAGGAAATCATCGAGCAAACCAAGATGTCGCGTTATGCAGTAAGAGTATTGCTGGAAGCAGGTTTAGGAATGGAACTGGTGATCGTAAATGATAAACGGTATACCCTCACCAAAACTGGCTACTTTATTTTACACGATCAGCTCACCCGCATTAACATGGACTTCTCCCAGGATATCTGCTACAAAGGCATGAATCACCTGCAGGAAAGTCTGAGAGATGGAAAGCCCGCCGGTTTGCGTGAACTCGGCCCCTGGGATACCATCTATCCTGGTTTGTCATTGCTGCCACCTGAAGTAGGTAAAAGCTGGTTCGACTTCGACCACTACTACTCTGACCTGGCTACCCCTGAAGCATTGAATATTGTTTTTGAAAAGAAACCCAAACGTCTGCTCGATATTGGTGGTAACACCGGTAAATGGGCACTGGCCTGCACCGCCAAAGATCCGGATGTAGAAGTAACCATCTTCGATTTACCAGGTCAGGCGGGTTTGGCACAACAAAAAATGAAAGATGCCGGTGTTGAAAACCGCGTACATTTTCATATCGCCAACATCCTGCATGAAGAATTGCCTTTCCCACAAGGCTTTGATGCCATCTGGATGAGCCAGTTCCTGGATTGTTTCTCTGAAGCAGAAATTGTATCTATCCTGAAACGTTGCCGCGAAGCGCTCAACGAAGATGGCATTGTATATATCCTGGAACCATTCTGGAACCGCCAGCAATTTAAATCTGCCGCCTTCTGCCTGCAGCAGACATCCCTGTATTTTACCGCGATGGCCAACGGCAACAGCCAGATGTATCATACCGACGATTTCTTCCAATGTGTTGAAGACGCCGGATTACAGATCATCGAGGAAAATGATCAGATGGGTATGAACTATACGTTGCTGAAATGTAAAAAGAAGTAAAAGCTTTTAATCATATAATCTACAACTCCCAAAAAAATCGATCTTTTATGAAAACTGAGCAAGTTGATGTATTGGTAATAGGGGCAGGTCCGGCAGGAACAGTAGCTGCTTCTATTATTCATCAGGCAGGATACAAAGTTAAAGTGGTGGAAAAGCAAAAATTTCCCCGTTTTGTAATCGGTGAAAGCTTATTACCCCGTAGCATGGATGCATTGCAGGAGGCGGGTTTCATTGATGCCATCAAAGCAAAAGGTTTTCAGCAGAAGTTCGGTGCCAAGTTTGTGAAAGACAGCGCGGTGTGTGATTTCACCTTTGAGGAGCAATTTACCCCGGGATGGACCTGGACCTGGCAGGTAACTCGTGCAGATTTTGATAAAACACTGGCTGATACCGTGGAAAGCATGGGCGTTCCCGTAGCATACGAAACAACGGTAACGGACATACGCTTTAACGGATCAGATTCCATCACCACCGTAGAAGACAAAGACGGCCATCAATCTCAGATTGAAGCCCGGTTTATAGTAGACGGCAGCGGTTATGGCAGGGTTATTCCCAAATTGTTTAACCTGGAAAAAAACTCTAACCTGCAGCCCCGTAAAGCCCTGTTTGCCCACACGGTAGATGTACGGCGCTCTATGGCGGATGAACCTAACCGTATCACCGCAGTAGTACATAAAAAAGGAGTGTGGATCTGGATCATTCCTTTTGCTACAGGGGTTACTTCCCTGGGTTTTGTGGGAGATCCGGAATTTTTTGAACAATATCCCGGTACCGACGAAGAAAAATATCGCGCCTTGCTGGAAGCAGAACCCTATACCAGGGAGCGTTTCCGCGATGTGGAACTGGTATTTGAACCCCGCATATTACAGTCCTGGTCTGCCACCACCGATAAATTTTATGGAGATGGATTTGTGCTGACCGGCAACGTAACAGAATTTCTGGACCCGATTTTCTCTTCTGGCGTAACTTTGGCCTGTGTGTCTGCACAAACCKCTGCCAAACTGGTGATCAAAAAACTGAAAGGGGAAGCAGTCGACTGGGAGAAAGAATACATGGAACCTACCATGCAAGGCGTAAACACTTTCCGCTCTTATGTAATGGCCTGGTACGAAGGAACCCTGGATACCATTTTCTTTAAGAAAGATGCAGACCCGGTGATCAAAGGACAAATTTGCTCGGTATTGGCTGGTTATGTGTGGGATATGAGCAATCCGTTTGTGAAAAATCATGACACTGCGTTGAAGCGTTTGGCCAGAACAATAGAATTAACAGAAAAATTAAAAAGTAATTCACCCATTGAATAGTGAGTCGGCATACATTACAGGTAGTTGTATCATCCGCCATCATCAGGTATTCCTGAATGGCGAATGTATATGGGAAGCAGGGCAGGAGCTGGAGTTACCGGATTTTCTGCGGGCGGGATACGACCGTTTTTCCGGTCAGTATCCTAAATTTCATAAAATGGATGCCCTCAGCAAATTAGGTTGGCTGGCCGCGGAAGTATTATTGAAAGATACCGCGATAAAGCAATTGTCGCCAGAACAGGTAGGCATGGTATTATCTAACCGCAGCAGCAGTCTGGATACAGATTTGCGCTATTACGCCACGGTGAAAGATTTTGCCAGCCCGGCGCTTTTCGTGTATACGCTGCCTAATATTGTAATGGGAGAAATAGCGATACGGCACGGTTTTAAAGGAGAGAATACTTTTTTTGTATCAGATACCTTTGATACCGCACTGATGAGCACCTATCCGGCGCAATTGCTGGCTACTACACCTTTACGGGCTTGCATTTGTGGTTGGGTAGAAGTAATGGAACAACAATACGAGGTAGCATTATTCCTCGTGGAAAATACACCGCATGACAAAGCGCAGCCCTTAACAGCAGCTGCTTTGCAGGCGTTTTATCAACAGAAAATCAGTTAATAACTTTAATCAAATTACAGTGGAAAAGTTGATGGCGGATCTGAAAGCGCAGATCATTGAACAATTGAACTTGCAGGAAGTGACCCCGGAAAGCATCGGCAACGATCAGGTGCTGTTCTCTAAAGACGGCCTCGGGCTGGATTCTATCGATGCGCTGGAATTGATTGTATTACTGCAACAGCATTATAATATCCGCATTGCCAATCCGGAAGAAGGACCAAAAATCTTCCAGTCTGTTCGCACCATGGCAGAATACATTACTGCACAGCAAACCGTAAAGGCATGAGTGAAAAGGTGTGGATAGCAGGTGGTGGGGTGATCAGCGGTATAGGCCTGGATCTGAAGGCCTGTTTGCAGTCGTTCCGGGATATGAAGCCTGGAATGGCAGCCATGCAATACCTCTCGTCTGTACATCGCGGTACCTTTCCTGTGGCGGAAGTGAAGGCAGATAATGCCACACTGGCCAACATGGCACGTATGCCTGAACATATCAGTCGCACTGCGCTGCTGAGCATGATTGCCGCCCGTGAGGCGTGGCAGTCCAGCGGATTGGGCGATATCTCGCATTATCGTGTGGGATTTATTTCCGGTAACACTGTTGGGGGAATGGATAAAACGGAAGATTTCTTCCCGGAATTCCTCGCGAACCCAGGCGGTGGCCGTCTGCACCAGGTAGCGCACCACGAATGCGGCAGCATTACCGAGCTGGTAGCCGATATGCTGGGCATCCGGCATCATGTGTCTACCATCAGCACGGCCTGTTCTTCCGGTGCTAACGCACTGATGTATGGCTCCCGTCTCATCCGCAATAATAAGGTGGATGTGGTGATTGCCGGTGGAACAGATGCACTCACCCGTTTTACACTGAATGGATTTAATACACTGATGATCCTGGATCAGCAGCCTTGCCGCCCTTTCGATGATACCCGTACCGGGTTGAACCTCGGAGAAGGTGCCGGCTATGTGGTGCTGGTATCCGATAGCCTGGCTGCCCAGTTGCAGCCATGGTGCCGTTTGAGTGGCTTTGCCAACGCCAACGATGCATACCATCAAACCGCTTCCTCCCCGGATGGCACCGGGAACTACCTGGCCATGAAGGGAGCATTGGATATGAGTGGATTGCAGCCGCAACAAATTGGTTACATCAATTTACATGGCACCGGCACACAAAACAATGATGTGTCTGAAGGGATTGCCATTAACAGGCTTTTTGCGCCGCATTTTCCGGCCATGAGCTCCACTAAATCGTTCACCGGCCATACGCTGGGCGCCAGCGGTGGAATAGAAGCTGTATTCTCTGCCCTCGCGGTAAAAGAAGGCATCATTTATCCCAACGCACGCTTTGAACACCAAATGAAAGAATTACCCTTTGCACCGGCTACCAGTTATTCCACTGGACACAACCTGCAACATGTAATGTCTAATTCCTTTGGTTTTGGAGGCAACTGCTCCAGTTTGATTTTTTCGAGAGCATAATACTAACAGCTAACCGCTAAAAGCTAATAGCTACATGAATATCTACATAAATGGCACCGGTTGTATATCTCCGCAGGAAACTGCGCAGGGAGGCCCTTTGCTGGCTACTCCCCGGGAATACGAACAGGTTCGCCTGTCTACCGTAGATCCGGATTATAAACAATGGATTGATGTGAAGCAGATCCGCCGCATGAGTCGTGTGGTGAAAATGGGCGTAGGTGCTGCTAATCTGAGCCTGGAAGCTGCCGGCATTACTACTCCTGATGCGATCATCACCGGCACCGCCTATGGCTGCCTCGATGATACCGGCGTGTTTTTAACGAAGATGGTGAACCAGCAGGAAGAAATGCTGACGCCTACCGCATTTATACAGAGTACCCACAACACCGTAGCCGGACAAATAGCCCTGCTGCTGAGTTGCAATGGGTATAACAATACCTTCGTGCATCGCGGCTTTTCATTTGAAAACGCCTTGCAGGATGCTATCATGATTTTGATGGAGGGCTCCGCCAAACATATCCTGGTCGGCGGGGTAGATGAAATTACCAATTATAGCCATCCTTTGTTGTCGCGCTTTGGTTTGTATAAAAAAGCGCCGGTGAAAACAATGGAAGTGCTCAACAGTCCCAGCACCGGTACTATTGCCGGCGAAGGCGCTGCTTTTTTTACACTGGGCGTCAACAAAGATCCTGGCACAGTAGCAGAACTCACGGGTGTAAGCACGCTGTACAAGCCACTTTGGGAAGGAGAGGTGATTGGCCATATCATGAAATTCCTGGAGGAACATAATTGTACCCCCGCAGATATTGACCTGATTGTTACCGGCAGAAACGGAGATATAGATCAGGATGAAATTTATGAAGAAGTAGCTGCAGCGCTATTCCCGGACCATGCAGAAGCCTGTTTCAAACACCTCTGTGGTGAATACCCCACCGCCGCCGGTTTTGGCGTATGGATGGCCAACGGCATCATAGCAGAACAACACCTACCCGAAGCCGCTGAATTTTACGGAAAGGCGCCGGAAAAAATAAAGAAAGTATTAGTGTATAACCATCATCTGGGAACACACCACTCCCTGGTATTGCTCACGGCATGTTAAATAATAAAGTAGTAAATATCGCCGCTATCTTTAGTCTCCTGGTACTCGTGTTCCTGGACAAGTACCTGGCGTTGTCCATTCCCTTCTGGGCGTATGGATTACCACTGCTTATTTTTCTGCCACCTACTATTCACGGCGCTATCAACATAGAAGCCGGATTTTTTATGAAGGTGTTGTGCAAGGCAGATACCATCGAGAAGGTAGTGGCGCTTTCTTTTGATGATGGCCCTGATGCTACCTACACCCCGCAAATACTCGATATTCTGCAGCAACAGGAAGTGCCTGCTGCGTTTTTTTGTATTGGCAAAAATATCAGTGGTAATGAGCGCTTACTGAAACGCATATACGCAGATGGACATGTCATCGGTAATCATACTTACTCCCATGATTTTTGGTTTGATATGAAACTATCGGGCAATATGCTCACGGATATGCAACAGATGGATGCGGTAACGGTACACGCTACCGGCCTTACTCCGCGGCTGTTTCGCCCACCATATGGGGTTACCAATCCGAACCTGGCAAGGGCGGTAAAAGCAGGTAATTATCTGCCGGTAGGCTGGAATATCCGCTCCCTGGACACCGTGGCCAAAGATGAAACAGCACTGCTGAACCGTATACTGGAACAGCTTACCCCCGGCGCTGTTATTTTATTACATGATACCTGTAAGATAACGGCCGATATATTACCACAACTCATCTACGGTATCCGTCAACAGGGATATCAATTGGAACGAATCGATAAAATGTTAAAAGTGCGTGCATATGTGTAAATGGATATTAATTTTTATGTGTGCGGTGATCAGCCTGCAAACACAGGCTCAAACCGGTTTTAAGCCTGTGGCAGATATCACGCCGCTGAAACAGCAGTTTGCAAAAGCGGCGCAAAACACACAAAGCATCCAATGCGATTTTGTACAGGAAAAAAACCTGAGTATGCTGTCGGATAAAATAGTGTCCAAAGGCAAATTCTGGTTTAAGAAAGATAATAAAGTAAGAATGGAATACCTCCAGCCTTCTTACTACTTGCTGGTCATCAACGGAAAAGATATCCGCATAAAAGATGCACAGAAGGAAAATAAAGTGTCGGGCAAAAGCAATAAGCTGTTTGAGCAGATCAATAAAATTACAGTCGATTGCGTACGCGGCACCGTACTGGACAACGCCGACTTCACCACCAAAGCCACCGAAAACGCCCAGTACTACCGTTTGGAGCTGGAGCCGGTGAATAAAGTGATGAAGGAATACTTTAAGTCGATTGTGCTGTTGGTAGATAAACAGGATTATTCCGTATCGAAAATTACGATGGCAGAATCTTCCGGTGATGATACCACCATCAGCTTTTTACATAAACAATTGAACACAAACATCCCGGATGCGGTATTTTCTGCTAAGTAGCCTGTTAGGCCTCGCCCTGTTTACAAACGGATGCAGGTCGGTGTACAAGGGATTAAAACCGGTAACGGGCGACGTGAATTGTATCCGTCAGTTCAGTCCGCAGTTTAATGCGACCCTTTACAGCACACAGGTAGACATTTTAAAGCATCACCTGAGCGGACTCCTGTTCTTCAAGCAAATGCCGGACAGCAGTACCCGCGTGGTGTTTGCCAACGAAATGGGATTTAAGTTCTTTGATTTTGAATTTGATAAACAGGGCAATTTTACCAAGCATTTTCTGCTGGCCAAAATGGACAAGAAAGCAGTAGTGAAAACACTGAAGCAGGATTTTGCGCTGGTACTGTTGCATCCCGATTTACACGCGGCGCATGTGGCAGCGGATAACCGTTACCGTTATGTGGTAGTGCCCACTGAAAAAGGGAACAACTATTACATGACTGATACGGCCTGTACCCAGCTGGTACGCATAGAGAAATCCTCTAAACGTAAGCCCGCAGTAACCGTGTGGATGCAGCATTACAACAATGGTATACCGGATACGATTCTTATCCGTCACGAGCATTTCAAATTCAATATCTCTTTACAGAAAGTCGAGAAATAACATACAAATCAATATAATCACAGCACATGTTAGCAGGTAATTTTTATACAGTAACCACACACAACGAAGAACCCGGACAGGTAACCGTTACCATTGAACTGAATGCGGCCCATCCTGTTTTTCAGGGACACTTCCCTGAGCAGCCGGTAGTACCTGGTGTATGTATGATGCAAACCATCACGGAAGTGCTGGAAGGTGCCGTGAAGCAAAAGGTGATGCTGAAGAAAGCAATACAGATGAAATTTTTGCAGATGATAGATCCTACCAAACAGCCATTGGTAGACGTTACTGTTAGCTACAAAGCAGAAGAAACCGGTTGGAAAGTGAACGCTACCTTAAAGCGGGAAGACAAAACATTTATGAAGTTCCAGGGTATATTTAACTAAGTGACCACACAGCCTACACATAACGCACACTTTGAACGTCACCGCGCAGCGGTGTTAATCCCTACGTACAACAATGCCGGCACACTCGGTACCGTATTAAAGGACGCCCTCACCTACACCGACCATGTCATTGTAGTAAACGATGGCGCTACCGATGAAACGCTCGCTGTGCTGGAACAGTTTCCTTCCCTGCAATTAGTATCGTATAGCCCTAACCGTGGTAAAGGTATTGCCCTTCGCCGTGGATTTGCCTATGCCATGCAGCAGGGATATGATTACGTGATCACCATGGACGCAGACGGGCAGCACTTTGCCACCGATCTGCCCAACATGCTGCAACAGATTGATGAGCGCCCTGGTGCACTCATCATTGGCGCCCGTAACCTGCACCAGGAAAATATGCCAGGGAAAAGTACTTCCGCCAATAAAGTATCTAACTTCTGGTTCAACGTAACTACCGGCCTGAAAGGACCCGATACACAATCCGGGTATCGCCTGTATCCCCTGCGCCGCATGGGCAACATGCATTATTTCTGTACTAAATACGAATTTGAAATAGAAGTGCTGGTGCGCAGCGCCTGGAAAGGGATTACGGTCGACTGGACGCCGGTGAAAGTATATTATCCGCCACCAGAAGAAAGGGTATCGCATTTCCGCCCGGTACGGGATGTAACGCGTATCACCATTTTGAATACCTTCCTGGTACTCACTACTTTCCTTTATATCAAGCCCCGCGATTTTATTCGCTTTCTGTTGAAGAAAGAGAACTGGAAGAAGATGTGGAAAGAAGAAGTACTGAGAGCAGATGAATCTAACATGCGCAAGGCCATTGCTATTGGTTTTGGCGTGTTTATGGCTATTATTCCTATCTGGGGCTTTCAGCTGCTGGTAGCGATATTGGTATCTATCAAACTAAAATTAAATAAGGCGCTGGTGTTGCTTTCCGCACATATCAGTACGCCGCCACTCACGCCGTTTGTGCTCTTCGCCAGCTTTCTGGCAGGTAAAGTATGGATAGGACAAACTGCCGGTGATCTCATATTTAAAGATGGTTTTAATTTTGATACTATCAAGGAAAATATGCTGCAGTATGTGTTGGGGGCTATCACCCTGGCAATAGTAGCCGGAATAGTAGTGTGGGCCGTGAGTTGGGGAATGTTGTCAATATTTAGAAAAGAGAAAAAAAATGGGTAGCTTTTTTGTAGCGATATATAACTTTTTTGAAAAGCATAAAGGCTGGCTGTGGACTTGTACCATTGCCAGCTTTCTGCTGGTAGGGTATTTCGCCGCACAAATAAAGCTGGAGGAAGATATCACCAAAATTTTGCCACAGGATAAGAAACTGGACAAGCTGCAACAGGTGTTCCAGGATTCGCGTTTTGCGGACAAACTCATTGTTACCATCTCCCAAAAAGATACTACAAAAGAAGCACAGCCAGATAGTTTAACGGCCTATGCTGCTGACCTGGCCTCCACTGCCGGCGCCCAACTGACGCCTTATATCCGCAGCATTCAATCGCAGGCAGAAGATTCCATGGTCATGGGTTTGATGCAGGTGATACAACAACATTTACCCATCTTCCTGGAAGAAAAGGACTACACGAAAGTAGATAGCCTGCTGGAAACCGCCCAGCTGCAAAAGTCTTTACAGTACGATTATAACACCCTGATATCACCCGCAGGACTGGTATTGAAGAAGATGATACAAGCCGATCCTGTTGGTATTTCGTGGATAGGCGTAAAGAAATTACAGCACCTGCAATACGATGATCAGTTTGAATTGTACGATAACTATGTGATCACCAAGGATCACAAGCATGTGTTGATTTTCATCACCCCCGCTAACCCGCCGGGTGCCACAAAAATCAATGCGCAATTCCTGCAGGGACTGGATAAACTGAAAGACAGCATCGACCAGCATTATCCCGGTGTAACTGCTTCTTATTTTGGAGGTACTGCCGTATCTGTGGGTAATGCCACGCAGTTGCGACAGGATACTTTCCTGACACAAGGCATCACCGTTGTGTTGCTCATTGTATTGATTGCCCTGTTTTTCCGGAAAAAACGTTCCCCCGTACTGGTGATGTTGCCAGTAGTATTCGGCGGACTTTTTTCACTGGCATGGATATACGTACTGAAAGGACATATCTCTGTCATGGCCATGGGAGCAGGAGCAGTGGTATTGGGCATTGCGGTAAATTACTCCCTGCATGTGTTTAACCACTTCCGCCATTCGCAGGATATCCGTGAGGTGATTGATGATCTGGGGATGCCTATGACACTCGGTAGTTTTACTACTGTGGGCGGTTTCCTCTGCCTGCAGTTTGTACATTCTCCTATGCTCAAAGACGTAGGCTTGTTTGCTGCATTCAGCCTGATAGGCGCTGCTTTATTTTCCCTGATCTTTTTACCGCATTGGATTGTTATTGGACACAAACCACATAAGGTACACACCCATAAAGAAAACTGGCTCGACAAATTATCGGACTACAAACCTGAGAAAAATAAGTACCTGGTAGGCGCCATTTTTATCCTCACCATCGTATTCTTTTATACCGCCGGCAACGTATCCTTCGAAAGCGATATGATGCGGATGAACTATATGACGCCGCAGCTGAAGACTGCAGAAGCCCAGCTCAATGCAGTCAATTCTTATATTGCTCAATCTGTGTACGTGGTATCTGACGGGCAAGATCTGGAAGGCGCGCTGGAAAGAGGGGAGCAACTAATGCCTGTAATAGCAGATCTGCAGGCAAAGGGCATCGTGAAAAAATATGCCGGCGTACAGGCGTTACTGTTATCTAATAAAGAGCAGCAGATACGAATTGACCGCTGGAATAAATATTGGACAGCAGAGAAAAAGCAGCAACTGCTGCAATACCTGCGTAAAGAAGGAACCGGGCTAGGTTTCAGCAATGCCGCCTTTAATCCTTTTGAGGGTATGCTGAATACTGCTTACCAGCCATTATCACCCGATGCGCTGAAAGTATTGCGCAGCGGAAATCTCGGTGATTTTATCATTCAGAAAAATAAAGCTACTTCGCTGGTCACCCTGTTGAAGGTTGATCCGGCGCATAAACAGGCTGTGTACAACGCATTGGAAAATTTACCCGGTACTACGGTGTTGGATAAACAATATGCGGCGAACCGATTAGTGGAAGTGATTAAAGATGAATTCAACAGCATTGCCTGGATGACCTCCCTGCTGGTGTTTGCGGCGCTGTTGCTGTCTTACGGCCGTATTGAACTGGCGTTGATCACCTTTATCCCGATGGCTATCAGCTGGATTTGGATACTGGGAATCATGGGGCTGTTTGGAATTAAATTCAACATCGTAAACATTATCCTTTCCACCTTTATTTTTGGTTTGGGAGATGACTACAGCATATTTATGATGGACGGGCTGTTGCAGGAATACAAAACCGGCAAGAAAACCCTTTCTTCTTTCAAATCGTCGATATTCCTGTCGGCCATCACTACCATGCTGGGACTGGGCGTACTGATTTTTGCACAGCATCCTTCGCTGAAATCTATCGCCTTGATATCTATTATTGGTATAGGTACGGTAGTGCTGATTTCGCAGGTATTGATTCCATTCCTCTTTAACTGGTTAATCACCAATCGTGTGCGCAAAAGCTATGCGCCATGGACGTTTAAAGGCTGGACACTCTCCGTATTTTCGTTTATCTACTTTACTACAGGCTGTTTGTTATTAACAGTAATCGGCACCGTGCTGATCCGCCTGAATCCATTTAACAAGGAAAAAGGAAAGGTATTATATCATCGCATTCTTTCTGCCTACACCCATAGTGTATTGTATATTATGAAGAATGTGAAGAAGCGCATTATTAATCCAACAAACGAAAACCTGGCAAAGCCAGCGGTGATTATCAGCAATCATCAGTCGTTCCTGGATATCCTCGTTTCTACCATGCTGCATCCGAAAGTGATTTTACTCACTAACCAATGGGTGTGGCGTTCGCCGGTATTCGGCGCCGTAGTGCGATTGGCCGATTATTATCCGGTGGCAGATGGGGCAGAAGGAGCTATTGAAAAATTGCGGGAACGTGTGAAAGAAGGCTATTCTATTGTGATATATCCGGAAGGTACCCGCTCTCCGGACCCTGCTATCAAGCGTTTTCATAAGGGCGCTTTTTATATTGCAGAACAACTCGGCCTGGATATATTACCCATGGTTATTCACGGTACCGCCTATACGATGAGTAAAGGCGATTTTCTGTTGAAAGATGGAACAGTAACGGTGAAGTATCTGCCACGTATTGCTCCCACTGATGCTGTTTGGGGCGATAACTACAGCGCACGTACGAAATCTATCAGCCGCTACTTTAAGCAACAGTACGAGTTGTTACGTGCAGAAATAGAAGTGCCTAAATATTTCCAGGAGCAGCTAAAGTATAACTTCATTTACAAAGGCCCGGTACTGGAATGGTATATGCGCATCAAAACACGCATGGAAGGCAGTTATGAGTTATTCCATCAGCTGTTGCCCAAAGAAGGACGTATACTGGACATCGGCTGTGGATACGGCTTTATGGACTATATGCTCACCTGGACAGCGCCAGGCAGACAGATTACCGGCATTGACTATGATGAAGATAAAATAGCCACCGCCAGCTACTGCTATAATAAGCCGGAACAGCTCCAATTTATACATGGTGATATTGCAGATACACCTTTTGAATTATATGATGCGTTTATCTTAAGCGATATGCTGCATTATTTATCACCGGAAGAACAGGAAACGCTGCTGCAGCAATGTATTAGCAAACTGACGCCTGAAGGAGTGATTGTAATACGTGACGGAGATAGTGACCTCTCCAAGAGGCACGATGGGACTAAGTTTACAGAGTTTATGTCAACTAAGGTAATTGGGTTTAATAAAACGAAGAATAAGCAATTGTCGTTTTTCTCAGCTGCACATGTGCGTAGTCTGGTTAACAAATATGGTGCAGTAGCGGAGGAAATAGACAATACCCGATACACCTCCAATGTAATATTTGTTATCAAAAAACTCCCCCAGAAAAACTATGCGCAACTATGATGTCATCATTATAGGCAGCGGCCTTGGAGGCCTGGTATGTGGCGCTATCCTCAGCCGTAACGGGTATCGTGTAGGCATATACGAAAAGAACCGGCAAACCGGCGGTTGTTTGCAAACTTATTCACGGGAGAAAGTCATCTTCGATTCGGGAGTGCATTATATTGGAGGCCTGGCCCCCGGAGAAAATTTATATAAAGTATTTCAATACCTCGGCATCTACGATAAGCTCCGGCTGAAACGCATGGATATGAACGGTTTCGATCATATCAGTTTCGCTGGCGATGATAAAGTATATCGTTTGGCACAGGGAGAGGAGAATTTTATCCAAACCCTGTTGGAAGATTTTCCGGAAGAAGAAGTGGCATTGCGCGCTTATTGTGATAAGATCACGGAGGTTTGCAGCAAGTTTCCGCTATATAACCTGCGTACCGGCGACTATGAAGAAAAACGCAGCGTACTGAACCTCAATACCGCCGATTATCTGCGTAGCATTACAGCCAACGAAAAGCTGCAACAGGTACTGGCTGGCAATAACCTGTTATATGCTGGTGTGGAGGCTAAAACGCCTTTCTACGTACATGCGTTGGTGGTAAACAGCTACATGAAAAGTTCCTGGAAATGTGTGGATGGCGGCTCACAAATCGGTAAACTGCTGTGCCGGCAAATCCGCGATAATGGCGGCGACATTATCCGCAATATGGCGGTCACCGCTATTCAGGGAGTGGGCGACCGGGTAGATCATATTGTGTTACAGGATGGTTCTACCGCACAGGCTACTCATTACATTTCCAACCTGCATCCTGCGCAAACAATGGCTATTACTCACAGTGATGCACTGCGCAGCGCCTACCGCAACCGGATGCAAACCCTGGAAAACTCCGTAGGAGCTTTTGTGTTGAATGTAGTGCTAAAGCCGGGCACCTTCAAATACCTGAACTACAATCATTACTATCATGCTACCGATAATGCCTGGGCGGGTATCGACTATCAAACCGATGCCTGGCCGCAAACATACGCCATGTACGTATCTGCCAGTTCCCGGCATGAAACATATGCGGATTGTCTGTCGGTAATGACATATATGCGTTACGAAGAAATGGCCCCGTGGCAGGATACCTTCAACACCGTATTAACACCGGGTAGCCGTGGCGCCGACTATGAGGCCTTCAAAAACCTCAAAGCCAATCAACTGATAGATTGTGTGGAGAAGCAGTTCCCGGGATTCCGCCACTGTGTGCAGTCTTACTACGTGGCCACCCCATTGTCTTACCGGGATTACATCGGTACCAGCGATGGCAGCATGTACGGCATTGCAAAAGATTGTACAGATCCGCTACGGACCATGGTTTCGGCCCGTACCAAGCTATCCAATTTGTATCTTACCGGTCAAAACCTGAACTTGCACGGAATTTTAGGGGTAACTATCAGCAGCGTCATCACCTCGGCAGAATTGCTGGGGATGGATTTCCTGGTAGATGAAATTAATCAGTCAATACATTCATAAAAGTGAAAACAAAGAAACGAAGCGGCTGGAGAAGACTTGGACGCGTACTCTTATATATTGTTGGCATCTTCCTATTGCTCTTTATCGGGCTGGCCATCTACCTGGTACAGGTGAGTAAAATGAAGCCACCGGTAATTGCTGATCAGCATGCCTTGCAGCTGCAACGTACACAGCTCGACAGCACCGCCTACACATTAGGTAACAACTGGTTCCGCAAAAGCAACAGCGGGCTGTACGAAATGTATGTGGAAGGGGCTCCTTTCGAGAGAGGGGTGATTAACGGAAAGCTCTCCGGAGAATTGATCCGCCGGCAGGAAGATGTGTTTGTGGCACAATTCAGCAAAATGGTGCCATCTACTTTTTACCTACATTTTCTCAAGTACTTCATCGGCTGGTTTAACCGGGATTTAGCCAGTCACGTACCGGAAGAGTTTAAAGAAGAAATTTATGGAGAATCATTTTCTGCTTCTCCCAACTACGATTATATAGGTAGTAACTATGCACGTTTAATGAATTACCACGCGGCGCACGACATTGGCCATGCCCTGCAGGGCATGATGCTGGTGGGTTGTACGTCGTTTGGTACGTGGAATGATCTGTCGGCCGACAGTAACCTGATCATTGGCCGTAATTTTGATTTTTATATGGGAGATGCGTTTGCCGCCGATAAGATGGTGGTATTCTATCGCCCGGAGAAAGGTCACAACTTTATGTTTGTGACCTGGGGCGGATTTACAGGCGTCGTATCTGGTATGAATGATAAAGGCCTGACGGTCACCATCAACGCGGCTAAAACCTCCGTGCCTACCGGCGCAGCAACCCCTGTATCGTTGGTAGCCCGCGAAATATTGCAGTATGCAAAAAATATTCAGGAGGCCTGGGATATCGCGAAGAAACGGAAGATGTTTGTATCCGAATCTTTCCTGATAGGCTCTGCAGAAGATAACAAAGCAGTACTTATTGAAAAAACACCGGAAGGCATGGATATGTATTCCTCCGGCAAAAACTTTATCACCTGCACTAACCACTTCCAGGGCGATTCATTGGGTAGCCTGGTTTCCAATAAACTGCAAATCAAAGAAAGTGCTTCCGAATATCGTTATGAACGACTGACGGAATTGATGAAAGAAGAAGGGCCGAATACAGTGCAAAAAACAGTACGTATCCTGCGGGATAGAGGAGGTTTACACAATGCAGATATTGGTATGGGCAATGAAAAGGCCATCAATCAGTTGATCGCGCATCACTCCATCGTATTTGAGCCGAAGAAGGGCCTGGTATGGGTATCTACGGCGCCATGGCAACTGGGCGAGTACGTAGCCTATGATCTCAACAAAATTTTCAGCATGCATGGTCTGACTTCTGATCACGAAGTATATGATAGTGCGCTGACTATTCCTGCTGATAGCTTCCTGTTGTCAAAAGATTATCTTGCGTTTAATACGTATCGTAAGCTGAGGGATGAGATCCACGAAGGACAAACCGTAGATATCAACGCCTTGGTAGCCGCTAATCCGCAGTATTATCATACTTATGTGCTGGCGGGGGATTATGAATACAAACGCAAAGCATATGCGGCTGCAAAGAAATATTATGAAACAGCGCTCACAAAGGTAATCGCTACCAAAGGAGAGGAGAATCATATTCGTAAGCAGCTGGCACTTTGTAATAATAAATTGAAAAGCTAATGATCATCGGTATCGGAACAGACATTGTGGAAGTGCCTCGCATAGCGGCTAAGCTGGCGAAAGGAGATGGATTCCGTAACCTGGTGTTCACGCCTTTTGAAATCAGTTATTGTGAGCAGCAAACCAATCGGGCGGAAAGTTATGCGGCCCGCTTCGCCGCCAAAGAAGCGGTACTAAAGGCTTTCGGCACCGGCTGGGGAAATGGCGGCATCAACTTCGATGAAATTGAAGTGCGAAATGATGCAGCAGGCAAACCAGAAATTTTTTTAATAGGCAATGGTGCCAACAGGTATGCGGTTATGGGCATCAAAAAAATATGGGTGTCTTTATCCCATGAAAAAAGTGCGGCCGTTGCCATGGTGATTATTGAAGGATAAATTTTTAGGAGAATGTATATACCAGATATTGAACTACAGTCGAAAGCAGCCATCAGGGCTTACCAGGAAAAAGAAGTGATGCGCCTGCTGGGTTATCTGCGTGAGTTTTCACCTTTCTACAAATCATGGTTTAAAAAACATGGTATTGCAGCAGATAAGGTTCAATCGCTGGAGGCATTCTCCCTGATTCCCCCTGTTACCAAAGAAGATTTACAGGAACACAACTGGGAATTTTTGTGTGTAGATAAAAGTAAAATAGCAGAATATACCACTACCTCTGGTACGTTGGGCCGGCCGGTGATTATTCCGTTAACGGAAAAAGATCTGCAACGTTTAAGCTACAACGAATACATTTCTTTTTGTTGCGCTGATGGCACTGATAGTGATATTTATCAGCTGATGCTCACGCTGGATCGTCAGTTTATGGCGGGCATGGCTTATTACAACGGTATCCGCAAACTGGGCGCCGGCGTGCTGCGCGTAGGGCCTGGTGTACCCAGCATGCAATGGGAAAACATACAGCGTATTAAGCCTACTACCATTGTAGGTGTACCTTCCTTTATTGTAAAGCTGATTGCCTATGCCAGAGAACATCAGATAGATATCAACCAAACGTCTGTAAAGAAAGCGGTATGTATTGGAGAGAATATCCGTAATACAGACTTTTCACTGAATGTGCTGGGTAAAAAAATTACAGAGCAGTGGAACATCAAACTATATTCTACTTACGCATCTACAGAAATGCAGACGGCCTTTACAGAGTGCGCTGCCGGTAAAGGCGGGCACCATCATCCGGAGTTGCTGTATGTAGAGTTACTGAATGATAATAACGAATTAGTAGCGCCCGGAGAAGAAGGAGAGGTAACCATTACCACCCTTGGCGTAGAAGGGATGCCCCTGCTGCGTTATAAAACCGGCGATATCTGCCAGTATCATTATGACACCTGCAGCTGCGGCAGGCATACGCTCAGGTTATCTCCCGTAATTGGCCGTAAAAAACAAATGATCAAGTACAAGGGTACTACCCTTTATCCACCAGCGCTCTTCGATTTGTTGAATGATATGGAAGATGTKAAAGAATTTGTGGTAGAAGTATTCTCCAATGAACTCGGCACGGATGAAATTTTGCTGYACCTCTGGCCAAAGGAAGAATCAGAAGAAATGGACCGCAAGATAAAATCGTATCTCCAGGCAAAATTGCGTGTAATTCCACAGGTGAGATACACGAATCAGCAAGACATCATGCGGATGCAGTTTCCAGAGAATAGCCGCAAGCCGGTGAAGTTTTTGGATAATAGGAATTAAACACATTAGGACAATGGGGGCTCACAATCAATTTCTACCACATTGATCTGCTTGCTGCAGTGCTTTTAATGTTGTTGGTTAGCAAGTAGGTTTGGGTAGTGGGTAAAAGGTATCCTCAAATTTTTCTACTGCCAGAGAAAGCAGTTGCAATTCTTGCTCTTCCTCTGTGTTTAGATTCGATTCTCCTTTTTTCATTAAGATGTGTACACGTTGAATAGTGGCCATGTATTCCTGTTCTGTAGAAATAGGGGTGTAGGCTACTTTATTCATCATAAGGAAGTTTTTGAGCAGAAAAAAATGGAACAGACGGATAAGTTTTAGTTTGACTTATTAGCCCTGAGATGATAATCTTTAGCTAAACCACCTTTAGCAAGATATTCACGTAGGAAGGATTTTGCCTCATGTAGCCTTTTAATTTCCTCAAGCGTTTTCCTATTTTCTTTTGATATGATGGTAGTTGTTTTCATTCATGTAATTTAATGAAAACGATAATTGTTTGTTGTTGTTTTTGTGAAATAATTATACTTATATCTAATTGATAATTAGATTATTATAATGATATTCTCCTTCCTAAAACCCCAGCACCGCCAAATCCTTCGGATTATCCAGCTTCGCACTCTTCCTTTCTCCGCCTACTAACACATGCACCATATTGGTTTGCGTGGGATGCCGCTCATATAGCAAATTATCCCGCACCTGCACCTGCTTTGGTGTTGGTATATTCTCCGCTTCCAGAAAGCTCCACACGGCATCTTCTTCTATTTTATATCCGATAAAATGCAGGGGCACATTTTTGCCATCCAGGGTAATGGTCAAATGTTGCGAAAGGTATTCAGCGATGTAGCCTTCTACCTGCTTGCGATTAGCGGGACGGGTGATATCAAAAGAAGTTTTATACTGTGCTTTGAGGGTATTTTCCAGGTCATCCGCGAAAATGCGGCAGCTTACCTGTAGTTCTTTTTTATTGGCATTGTGGGCAATTTCCGTTACACTGGCATAAAACGGGTGCAGTGCAGCCATCCATAATGTTATCCACCATTTACATAATAATAAACCCACTAGACTAGAATTTTTTTTAAAATTAACTTTTACGCTTTATACTTACCAAAATTATAGAAAAGCAGGGCAATGGACGAGTTGTATTTTCAGTTGGGGTGGCAACATATTATAAATTGGGAAGGTTACGACCATATTCTGTTTGTAATAGCGTTGAGTGCCATCTACTTACTGCGTGATTGGAGAAAAGTGTTGGTACTCGTGACCGCATTTACTATTGGACATTCCATTACGCTGGCTTTGAGTGTGTTACATATTATCCGCGTCCCTTCGGCGCTGGTGGAATTCCTGATACCAATTACCATTTGTATAACGGCTATCTCTAATATCCTCCGCCGCGATGAGGAGCCGCAGCAACTACAGCTCAACTATTTTTACGCTTTATTTTTTGGATTGATCCACGGATTAGGATTTTCCAATTATCTGAAAAGTTTGCTGGGTAGCCAGGCAAACATCGTGAAACCACTCCTGGGATTCAATTTGGGGCTGGAATTTGGGCAGATCGTTATTGTAATGTGCATATTGCTGATATCAACCGGAATCGTGAAAATCAGGCATTTAAAACGCCGTGATTGGAATATGTTTCTTTCATCTGCAACATTTGGAATCGCTTTTTTAATGGTCATACAAGGCGTGAGAAGCCTGTTTTTTTAAACTGTTTATGAGAAAGTATCTTTACCTCGCCGGGGTACTGTGTAGTAGTTTGTACGCACAGGCGCAAAATAATCCTGGCTCCAACCATGGCAACCGCTTTGAGCAGCTGGGCACCATGCTGCAAACGCCTAACATGTACCGCTCCGCCTCCGGCGCTCCCGGTCCCAAGTATTGGCAGCAGCGTGCCGACTACGAAATAGATGCGCAAATCGATGACGCAAAACAAAAGCTTACCGGCGCAGAAACCATTACTTACTTCAATAACTCTCCCGACCCACTCACCTATTTGTGGCTGCAACTCGATGAGAACGAACACGACCCCAACAGCGATAACCAACGCTTCAACGAAAGCCGTATGACGGATAAAATGACGTTGTCTGCGTTGAATAGCCTGTTGCCATCCACCAAAGACCTGGGCGTGAAAATCGTGAAAATCACCGACGCAGAAGGAAAGGCCCTGCCATATACGGTTAACCAGACCATGATGCGCATAGACCTGCCCAAACCTTTGATGCCGGGTGAAAAATATCGCTTTAAAGTATCCTGGTGGTATAACATCTCCGATCGTATGACCGTAGGTGGCCGTGGTGGATATGAATATTTTCCGGAAGATAAAAACTACCTGTACACCATTACCCAGTGGTACCCACGCCTCGCGGTGTACTCCGATTTTCAGGGCTGGCAAAACAAACAGTTTACCGGCCGCGGTGAATTTGCCCTCACCTTCGGCAATTTCCGTGTACGCATGACCGTGCCCGCAGATCATATCATAGGCGCTACCGGCGAATGCCAGAACTATAAAGAAGTACTGACTCCTGCGCAATACCAGCGCTGGCAGCAGGCCCAAACCAGTAAAGAACCTGTAGAGGTAGTCACCCTCGACGAGGCAAAGAAAGCGATGCAGGGCAATGCTTCCAACACGAAAACATGGGTGTATGAAGCGCAGAATGTGCGCGACTTCGCACTCGTATCTTCCCGCCGCATCGTATGGGATGCGATGGCCACCAATGTGGAAGGCAACAAGGTAATGGCCATGTCGTACTACGGTCCGGAAGCGTATCCGCTGTATCGCCGCTATTCTACCAAGGTGGTAGCACATACCGTGAAATCTTACTCTAAACATACGATTCCATATCCTTACCCGGTAGCGATCTCCGTAGAAGCCGCCAATGGTATGGAATACCCGATGATTTGCTTCAACTACGGCCGTGCAGATAAAGACGGTACCTATTCTGAAGCTACCAAAAATGGCATGATCGGCGTGATTACCCACGAGGTAGGACACAACTTCTTCCCGATGATTGTGAACTCCGACGAAAGACAGTGGACCTGGATGGACGAAGGACTGAACACTTTCTGCCAGTTTATGGCGGAACAGGAGTGGGATAGCAACTTCCCGTCCGGCCGTGGCCCTGCACATAAGATTGTGGATTATATGAAGATGCCCAAAGATCAGCTGGAGCCGATTATGACAAACTCTGAGAACATCGTGCAGTTTGGCCCGAATGCCTATGCAAAACCGGCTACTGCATTGAATATTCTCCGGGAAACGGTCATGGGCCGCGAACTGTTCGACTTCGCTTTCCGCGAATATGCCCGCCGCTGGGCCTTTAAGCACCCCACGCCGGCAGATTTCTTTCGTACCATGGAAGATGCCTCCGCAGTTGACCTCGACTGGTTTTGGCGCGGTTGGTTTTTTGGTACCGAACCGGTAGACATCTCCCTGGATGATGTTAAATGGTATCGCATGAATGGTAATCCGGAAGAAACAGCGAAAACCGCGCAGGCTGCCTACGATAAAGGAATGGATCATGTAGCCAGACAGAAGAATAAAGCGGCCGGCATCAAATACACGGTAGATCAGGATACCAGCCTGCAGGACTTCTACAGCAAATGGAACCGCTTTGAAGTAAGCCAGGAAGATAAAGCCGCCTACAACAGCTTCTATAATAGCCTCAGCCGCGAAGAAAAAGTGCTGTACGATAGTAAGAAAAACTTCTATCAGCTTACCTTCTCCAACAAAGGCGGTCTGGTAATGCCCCTCATCATTGAATGGACATTTGCCGATGGTACCAAAGAAACCGAACGTATTTCCGCCTATATCTGGCGTAAAAACGAAAACGAGGTAACGAAGGTATTTGCTAAAGATAAACAAGTAGTAGCCGTTAAACTCGATCCTTTGCGTGAAACAGCCGATATCGATGAAAGCAATAACAGCTGGCCAAGAGAAGCGGCTCCGTCGAAATTTGACCTGTTTAAAGCAGAAGGAGGAGTACGTGGTGCATCTAGTGGTGACAACCCCATGAAGAAAGCAAATTCAAAATAAGCAAGCTATTTTATATTTTGTGGCGGCTATCATACCAGATGATAGCCGCCTTTTTTTGTCAGATACCTTAAAATGATTGCGTTATGAAGCTACTTGCCCATCTTTTGTTGCTGATATGTGTGGTGCAAACCGCCAACGCTGCCAATGTTGATACACTCGATATTTTCAGCCAAAAAATGCGCCGTGCCTATAAATGTGTGGTAATTACCCCGGATTCCTACAAAAGCGGCACCCGGCGCTACCCGGTAGTATACCTGCTACACGGCGCCTCCGGCGATTATTCAAACTGGGTGAAAAAGGTGCCCGCCGTAAAAGAACTGGCAGATGCTTACCAGCTGATGATTGTTTGTCCCGATGGCGCCTACTCCAGCTGGTATTTCGACAGCCCGGTAGATAGCTCTATGCGCTTTGAAACCTATGTAGCCAAAGAAATTCCGGCTTACATAGACCAACATTACCAGACATTGCCTGAACCCGCTCACCGCGCTATTGCCGGGCTGAGCATGGGTGGTCATGGCGCGTTGTTCCTGGCTATTCGTCATCCGGATGTATTTGGCGCCGCCGGTAGCATGAGCGGAGGTGCGGATATTCGCCCGTTTCCTAAAAACTGGGATATAGCGAAACGCCTGGGCCCTCCCGGACCAGATGGGGCTAACTGGACCGACTATACGGTGATAAAACAGGTGGAAAAGCTGAAGCCGGGTACTTTATCCCTGACCATCGATTGTGGGGTGAAAGATTTCTTCATTGATGTAAACCGGGAGCTGCATAAAAAATTATTACTGCTGGGTATCGATCACGACTATACGGAGCGTCCAGGTCAGCATGACTGGCCTTACTGGAGTAATGCTGTAACCTATCAGTTGTTGTTCTTTCATCACTTCTTTCAATAAGTAAAAAAAGAAAGCCGGTCCTTAAAAAGACCGGCCATGTACGTTGTCCAATTCCTATGAAAAGTTAAATATTTGTTCTCTCTAAAAAAAGTCCGTCAGCAGGAATACCAACGGCTATAAACTTGAATGTGACCTATGTTGATTGAATGCTAAAATGAAAATATCTAAAGAAACGCGTGGTTGTTATATAATGCCGGTCCTCAACAGGACCGGCCTTTTTTATGCACGCGATTCAAAATAAGAATTTGTGTCAGATCAAGGTTCTACTACATCCCACCACAGTGGTGTTCCCGGAGAGTCTTTCTTCTTTGACAGCAGCTGAATAGCTTTGTCTACTTCTGCCTTATTAGAAGTATACTCATCAGCAGGGAATGGTAATCTTCTGATCTGTATTTTGGTATCTACTTCACCATTGCTGTAGTTATTCACTACAGGGAACAGTTTAGGATAACCTGTTCTGCGGAATTCTGACCAGGCTTCCTGTCCTTCAGGGAAACCGGAGATCCATTTCTGGGTGATGATGCGTTCCAGCTTTCTTTGGAAATTGTCTGCCTCATTCCATTTAATGGTCAGGTCAGTAGTGGCAGTGGCATTGTTGGCTGCATTGAGTGGATCTACGTAGTCGATCGGTTTGCTGGTGTTATCATTCACATAATTAGAAACAGCAATCGGATCTGCTTTCCACTGGCTTAAAGAGGCGGCGATGCCTTTTTCATACAATTGTTGTACGGTACCACCTGTATTGCTCCATCCTCTCAAAGCTGCTTCTGCACGCAGGAAGAAAACTTCAGAGCATACCATCAGCTGTATAGGCGTGTAGTTAGTGAACGTTTTGGTTTCTGCTACTGCCGGAACTGAAAAGGCGAGGTAATCTGGTTTAGGTTTAACCGCGGCACCAGTGCGGATACCTTTGTATTTGCCGGGAAAGCCGCTGGCATGATCAAAGTATTTTGGCAAGCGAGGGTCATTATAACCTACCAGGAACGATTCCATCGCAGCATTCATAGAGCAGTCTGTCCAGGAAGTGATGATAGTGTATAATGGGTGTCTCAGACCAAAGCCGGATACCTGTACGTTATCGCTGTTATTTTCCATTAAACCGCCGTTTTTAGGGTCCATGGCTTTTTCACCTTCTGCTTTTCCACGTACTTTGTCCACTTTAGCTATGCGTATCGCCAAACGTAACCGTAAGGAGTTCGCAAACTTAATCCACTCTTTGTAGTCGCCACCATACACCATGTCGAATTTTGCGAACGGTGTTAAGCTGGGATTGGCTGCTACAAATGCCTGCAGCGTGGTATTGGCTGTATCCAGTTCTTTGAAGAAGCGATCGTAGATATCTGCCTGTGAGTCATAAGAGGAAGTAGTACCACCGCTACCGTAACTGCTGTAAGGAATAGGTCCGTATACGTCAGTTACGCGGTGCATGGCTTCTACTTTCAGGATCAGGGCAATGGCCCAGAAATCAGGTGCAATGATTTGTCCGCCTCTGCGCTTGATTTCATTGATGGGGCCCATTACGTTGTTGTAGGCCAGATTGAACGTAGAGTTGTTCCAGCCGCTGATCATGGCGTACGACAGGTTATTCTGGTTGCCTACGAAATCGTGCGGAGGCATCAGATACCCGGAATAACCATCTGCGTTCAGGTTTTGCTGTAACTGATAGTCACCGGTGGTATTACCGAAGTTGAAATAAATAGAAGACTGGATTTGTGGAAAATAACCTCCGATGAAGTTAAAATCAGCCTTCAGGTCATCATCACTTAATCCGGTTTTATCTGTATTGTATTCTTTAAAGTTTTTGGTACAGGCACTCATGCCCATGATGCCAGCCGCTAAAAGCACAGCAGCCAACGGGGAATATAATTTGAATCTGATCTTTTTCATCTGCTTTGATTTAAAGGTGAACATCATTAGAATCCAACATTCAGGCTAAGGCCATAGCTGCGGGTTGCAGGCAAACTGAATACGTCAACACCAGAAAGACCGTTACCAGTAGACATGGTGATTTCTGGATCGTATGGCGCTTTCTTGCTAATGTACCAGAGGTTTCTGCCAATCAGGCTCACACGGATGTTTTTCACAAAGCCATGTCCCAGTACGCTGGATGGAATATTGTAGGCAAGAGAAGCTTCACGCAGTCTTACTACGGTAGCATCGTACAGGTACTCACCACTCGCTCCGTCACGTCCGGCAACGGTACCATACCAGGTAGCAGCATCAACTTTCGTTACTGCTTCTTTGGTAGTTGGGTTATAGCCATTGATCGCTACACCACCATTTTTACGGGCGTCACCAGTTTCTGCAGATACGCCATATTTATCCAGCATTGCTTGTGTAAGGGACATTACTTTACCGCCAAATTTGCCATCTACCAGGAAGTTCAGGGCGAAGTTTTTGTAAGTCAGATTGTTACTCCATCCACCCTGCCATTTTGGATTAGGGTTACCAATGAATTGGTTGGCAGTTACCTGAGGTTTACCATCCGCACCGATTACGATACGTCCCTGGTCGTCGCGTACCAGTTTTTTACCGAAAATATCACCATAAGAGCCACCCTTTATCAGATTTGAACCAAAGCTGTTAGTTCCTACCTGAGTGAGTACAAACTGATCAATGTTTGGCGCCAGTTCTACGATTTTATTGGTGTTCTGAGAGTAGTTAAGGGTGGTATTCCAGCTGAATGATTTGGTTTTAATTACATTATAACCTAACATGATTTCCACACCGGAGTTCTGGATGTTACCCGCGTTGATGAAGCGGAAAGCGTAACCGGTTCCTGGTGGTACTGCAATACGGAAGTATTGGTTACGGGTATTTGTTTTATAGTAAGTGAAGTCAAAGCTTAATTTGTTCTGCAGGAAACGCCATTCTGTACCTATTTCCAGTGATTTTGTTCTTTCTGGTTTCAGGTCATAGAAAGGAGTTACGTTGTTGAAGGCAAATGTTCCACCTACAGTACCTAAACGGGTTACAGGATGCGTTACATACACCGGTACAGAGTTACCTACGTCAGCATAAGAGAAACGCACTTTACCATAGCTAACTGGTTCTGGTAAGTTCAGTAACTGATGTACCATTACGGAAGCACCTACGGAAGGGTAGAAGTAAGACACATTCGGTGTAAATGACAGCTTGGAAGACCAGTCGTTACGACCAGAGAAGTCCAGGAATACCAGGTCTTTGAAAGACAGGTTTACGTTACCAAATACTGCCTGTAATTGTTCGTGGTTTTCTGGCAGTGTATTAATCTGTCCGCCTGGTTTCATGTTCTGCAGCACGAAGAAATTAGCCACATACAGATCGCCGGCGAAAGAGTCACCAGAAGTACCTTTAGTCTTGATATCGTTGATGCTGGTTCCCAGGAGGGCATTCAATTTAAACAGACCGAAGGACTTGTTCATGTTTACGATCAGGTCACCATACATTTGTGTGGTGGTCTGATTGTTGGTGATATAACGGCCATTAGGGCCTGCCAGTGTTCCCTGTGTACCTGCATAAATGTTGGCATCATAGGTATCGTTGGTACGGTCCATGTTACCACGTGCTTGTACATACAGCCAGTCGTTAAAGTCATATTTTCCTGAAATGCTGGCCAGTGTTCTGTTACGGGTAGAGAAGAGCGGATTTTTGTTGACGATCCACCATGGATTTTGCTGCAAATCTTCCAGGTATGGCCAGTTCTGCAAATCTAACTGACGGGTCTTATCAAACGCGGTATAGTTGTTTTTGTAAGGTGTGATATCCACCCCTCTTGGGAACAGATATAAACCTGTTAGTGGGTTGAAGTACAGACCAGATACCGGACCATTGTCTAACTTTTGTGTAACGATGTTCACATTTCCATCTAACGTTAATTTATCATTCAGGAATTTACCGGTTTCTCTGAACGTAAAGTTGTGACGTTTCAGGTCATTACCTGGCATTACACCTTCTGCAGAAGTGTTGGCGTAGGAAATGAAAGTTTGTGCTCTTTCTGTACCACCAGAGAAATTGATGGAATTGATCCAGGTATTACCAGTGCGGAAGAAGTCTTTGGTATTATCATGTGCACTGGAAATGGCCGGTCCCCAGCTTTGCAGCGCACCATCTGAGGTAGGACCATAAGAGTTTTGGAATTTAGGTGTGTAAGCCACTTTATCCAGGGTAAGGCCGCTGGAGAAATCTACTTTAGACAAACCTGCTTTACCTTTTTTGGTAGTAATCAGGATCACACCATTGGCGGCCTGGCTACCGTACAAAGCTGCTGCAGAAGCACCTTTTAATACAGACATACTTTCAATGTCGTCCGGGTTCAGGTTAGAGATACCATCACCACCATCACGACCCGGCGCATAGTCAATATCACCGTTACCACCCCAGGTGTTGTTAGGTTGTTGTGTAGTGTAGTTGGTCATGGGAATACCATCTATTACATACAACGGTTGGTTGGAACTTTGCGCTGATTTGCTACCGCGTAAAGTTACTTTTACAGAACCGCCAACACCGGAGCTGCTTTTGCTGATAGTGATACCAGGCGCTTTACCGTTGAGGGAGTTCATTACGTTCGCATCTTTAACGGTACTGATTTCTTCGTTACCGATACGTTGTGTGGCATACGTGAGTGATTTGGCCGCTTTTTTCACACCGAGTGCGGTTACTACCAACTCATTTAATCCTTTTACATTGTCGTTGAGCTTCACATTCAGGGTAGTACTGCTACCTACTGTTACTTCTGTTGGCTCAAATCCGATAGAGCTGAATACCAATACATCGCCTGATTTGGCGGCTATTTGGAATGCACCCTGGTTATTTGTTTGAGTTCCTTTCGTGGTTCCTTTTACTTGCACGGAAACACCAGGAAGTAAGGTTCCCTTAGCATCTCTTACAGATCCGCCAATTTCCTTTTCCTGATAAGCGCTACGAAATGAAGATGCGGGCGACCACGTATTGCCGGCTGCCTTCACATATACGCTGTCTGCTAATATGGAAGTGAGCGCCAGACCGGTCATAGCACACACTTTCATAAGGCGTAGGTTTTTTTTCATACTTGCCTTTTTTTTGGTTAATAAATGGGATTTGTATAATTGATTTAAACTGACCATTTTTCGATAACGTGCATTTGTTTAGAAAATACGGAGCCGTTAGCATGGCGTGCACCATCCTTTTAGTCCTATTTTCGTATATGTATTACTGTTAGCTACCTTTCTATAGGAGCGTGCAAAGCCTCATCGCCTATGGCAATGTATTATCCGGGTTCAGTCACAGCAGTATTTTTTGCGTTTTTCTTACATGAAATGTGTTTTTTCTAACGTCCTGAATTTACAGAGTAGCATAGCTATTGAGCGCTGAAATGTTGCGCTACAGAGAAGGAGTCGTGTGTACTTATAAATAGTACTATCGTATTTTAAAATTTTTTTAACTTTTTTTAAAATCTTATCGAATGTCCCACCAGAGCGGTGTTCCACCATTGTCATCTCCCTTTAAAGTGGCAATTGCACGCTTCACTGCCAGGAGATTGGTACTCGTTTCCCGCTGAGGCATCGGCAAACGACGGATAAATTTATCGCTGGGAATAGTACCATTACTATTGTTAATCACTACGGGAAATAGTTTCGGATAACCCGTACGACGAAATTCACTCCATGCTTCCACACCTTCTGGAAATCCTGCAATCCATTTCTGGGTAATAATGCGTTCCCGCTTTTTCTCTATACCATCGCTCTCATTCCATTTAATAGTGATGGTGCTTAAATACTTATTCCCCACAGGCACGTTGTTTTCTGCATTTTGTGGGTCTATATATGGCGCAGGGATATTAGTGGCGTTGTTCGCATATATGTTGGCATTGGATATATTGTATTGTTTAAAAGACGCGGCAATGCCTGCTTCGTAATTAGCCTGCGCATTGCCCGCACCTTTCCAGCCATTTAATGCTGCTTCTGCTTTCAGGAAATACGCTTCCGCAGTGGTCATAAAAAGAATCCGGTTGTCAAGTCTTACCAACGGCGAAAATCCGCTGTATTCTTCTTTCGCAGTAATCTTAATGCCATTGCGTATACCATGATATACATTCGTACCCTCATCAGTAGGCACGAAATAATGAGATAACCGCGGATCTTTATAGCCGGTAAGATAAGATTCCATAGGAGCACTCATCCGCACATCCGCCCAGGTATAACACATAATATTTAACGGATGGGTCACGGGAGAAATGTCTACCGCAAAATTGTCTTCCGGGGCGGATTGTAATAAACCCAACGGATGACTGAGCGCTGCTTCCCCTTCTTCCCGCGCTTTTTTGGGATCTACCCCGGAGATGCGCATCGCCAGCCGCAGGCGCAACGTATTGGCAAATTTTACCCACTGCGTATAATCACCTTTGTACACGAGGTCAAATGCCGCAAAACGTTGCGGCGCTTTCCGGTTGATATACGCGGTAAGGGTATCTATGCCCTGCTCCAAATCTTTAAAGAAGGCGTAATAAGCCTGTTGCTGGGAATCGAATTCTATTCCCATTTCTGCATTCATTTCTCCATAATGGGTATAAATAATAGGTCCATACAGATCACTGATCCGATGCATGCCCTCTACTTTGATGATCTGAGCCCAGGCATAGAAATCCGTAAACGTATCTTTAGCCCTCGTTTGTGCAAAATCAGTGGTCTTCATCACAAAATCATACGCTACTTCCCACGGATGATTATTCCACAGGTATAGTAATCCATAGTTGGTGTTATTGATATTGCCTTCAAAAGGAGTGGGCGTCATCATATAGCCGGAGAATACATCTGCATTCAGGTTCTGCTGCAGCTGGGCATTGGGAGGGTCGTTATAAATCAGCAGGTTTAACTGCGCCTGTGATAAGGGTTCTCCCATCAACCGAAAATCAGCTCTCAGCTCATCTTCATTAAAGTCGTATGGGTTGGTATTAATGTCGGCAAATTTTTTTGTACACGCGCTGGCGAGTACCAAAGTGAGCAAGGCGAATAAAGCAATGATGTTCCAGTTTTTCATTTGAGGGTATTTTAAATGCCTAATCTTAAATTAACACCGATACTCCGCACCGGCGGTAGTCCGAATACATCCACTCCCTGCAGACCATTTCCCGTACCCATGGATACTTCCGGGTCGAAGGGGGCATGCAGTTCAAAAAAGAATAAGTTCCTGCCAATGATACCTGCACGTACGTTGCGTATCCATTTCCACTTTAAAGGAATACGATAACTCAGACTCAATTCCCGTAAACGGATATTAGTGGCGTCATACATATACATTTCTCCCACACCGGCACGGCTGCCGATAGTGGTATAATATGTTTGTGCATCCAATTTCCCGGTAAATGGTGTCCCGTTTTTATTGACGGCTTTAATGTTTACACCACCATTATCACGGGCCAGTGCACTGACTTCGCTGACACCATACCAATCCAGCACCGCCTGTGTAACGCTCATGACTTTGCCGCCAAAGCGGCCATCTATCAGGAAACTCAGGTTAAGGTTTTTATAATCTATACTGTTATTCCATCCCAGGGTGAAGTCGGGGTTGGGATTACCTACTCTTTTAAATGCATTACGGGTTTGCAGCTTGCCGGCAGCGTCCAGCTGATAGTTGCCTTTCCCGTCTTTTATTAGTTCTTTGTTGGAATAAATATCTCCCCAGGAACCGCCTTCCTGGATAAAAGACCCAAACATATTTACCCCAAAGTCTGTCAGCACAAACATGCTGCTGCTGTCAGCGCCAATAATCCTGGAGTTGGTGAGCGATACTATTTTGTTTTGATTCGCGGCGAAATTAATGGTGCTGGTCCAGGAAAGTGCTTTGTTGCGTATAGGCATTAACGTTAGAGTAGCTTCTAGCCCCTGATTCTGGATATTACCCAGGTTCAGGTAATACGTGTTGTACTTGATCCCCAGCGGTGCGGGGACTTCCATATACTGTTTGTAGTTATTATTTTTATAGAAGGTAACATCCGCGGTGATCCTGTTTTTGAACAGATGTGCTTCCAGTCCTATTTCAAAGGCCCTGTTATCTTCCGGTTCCAGGTTAAGACCCGGATAAAGAATGCGTTGATTCAGTACTACCCGGCTCACTCCTGCCACGGTTTGCAGGGAAAACTGCGCCGGCCGGGAGGCATAGGCCGCAATATCATTGCCCACACGGGCATAGGAAATCCGCGAACGCAGGAAGTCTATTGGCGCCGGCATTTTAAATACATCGCTCCATACCGCCGACAAGCCCGCGGAGTAATAGAAGTAGCCTTTATTCATGGTAGAAGTAAAAGCGAAGGTGCTTGACCAGTCGTTCCGACCGGTAAGGTCCAGGAACAGAAAGTTCTTAAATCCTACCTGCACATTGGCAAATAATGCCTGCAATTGTTTTTGATCCACGCTATGCTGCGCATCCATGGAGGTACTGGTAATATTGGAAACGGAAAATTTATTGGGATAAATCAGTCCGGGATTGGCATTGGGATTGGAGCCGTTGAAAGCACGTTCATGTGCTTTGGTATCAGTAATACTGGCCCCCATATTACCGGCCAGGTGTAGCCAGTTATTTATTTTATGGCTGGCATTTACCATCAGGTCGCCATATAGTTGGGTATTGAATTCTCTTTCCAGGGTATAACGTCCATTCACACCGGAAAGCACTATTTGTGTACCGGCATAGGCTTCCAGTTCATATTGGTCCAGTGATTTGTCGAAATTAGCCCGTCCTTTTATGGCTAACCAGTCGTTTAGCTGCCAGGTCAGCGACAGCGTTGCGAGGCCCCGGTAGCGGGTATCCAACCGGATGTTGCGTTGGAGTGCCCACATCGGGTTTTGCTGATCATCCTGGCCTATCCAGCCTTTATCCGCACGTATATTCCACCAGTTCTGCAAATAAAGACTCCTGCCGGTGTCGTAATATTCGAAGTGGGTTTTATAAAAGTCGAAGTCTTGTCCCCGTGGAAAAACGTACAAGCCGGAAATCGGACTATAGTATAATCCGGAAGAAAGCCTGTTTTCTGTGTTTTGCGCGGTAAACGATACATTGGCATCCATTAACAGTTTTTCATTCAACAGCTTCAACGTTTCGCGGAAGTTGACGGTATGCCGGTTGAATTTATTGGTAGGCAATATGCCTTTGTTGGTGGTGTTGGCGTAGGAAAAATAACTTTGCGCGGTTTCGGTGCCGCCACTGAAGGCGATGGTATTGGTCCAGGTGGAACCGGTGTTATAGAAATGTTTGACGTGATCGGGAACGTGGATCGATTGTCCCCAGCTGCCCAGGGAGCCGGGTTGTGCACTGCCTACACGGTCCGGTCCGGGTGGATCTGTTTGTGCATAGCGGTATTGCAGCGAGGGCAGGAGGGAAGGTGTTTCGAGGGTATAGTCGGAAGCAACATCTATTTTACTTCTGCCTGCTTTACCYTTTTTGGTAGTGATAAGAATCACGCCATTAGCTGCCTGGCTGCCGTATAAAGCGGCGGCGGAAGCACCTTTCAGGATGCTGATGCTTTCAATATTATCAGGGTTGATATTGGAAATACCGTCGCCGCCATCTCTGCCACCGGCGCCAATGATGTTGTGGGATTGCCCCCATACATCGGCGGGTTGGGAAGGGGTATAATTGGCGTAGGGTACTCCATCCACGATATATAGCGGTTGATTTTCGCGTGTTGATTTGTTGCCGCGTAATACCACTCTAACGGAGCCGCCTATACCGGAAGCGCTGCGGGTAATGGTGACGCCGGCGGTTTTTCCACTGAGGCAGTTAATAACGTTGGCGTCTTTTACCAGTTGCACATCATCTCCATCCAGTTGTTGGGTGGAGAAGGGGAGTTCTTTGGCTCTTTTTTGCAGGCCTAAAGCGGTTACTACCAGCTCATTGAGGGCTTTCACATTTTCCTGCAAGCGTATCGTCATGTCGTTTTCTGTACCTACCAGTATTTCGCGGGTAAGATAGCCGACGCTACTGAATACAAGCATATCGCCGGTGCTGGCTTTTATAGTAAAACCAGCATCGGCGTTTGTTTGGGTTCCTTTATTCGTATGTTTAATCTGTACAGTAACTCCAGGAAGGGGCGTGCCTTTATTGTCGCGTACTATTCCTGTTATGTCTCTTTCCAGTGATACATGATTCAGCAGATCTACAGTGGGTGAATTTTTGGTGTCACTTGCTGCGCCTACAATGATCTTGTTGTTGATGTGGATAAACTTTAATCCTGATTGGGCCGACATTAATAAGAGCACTTCATCGATGGGTGTTTTGGTGCAATTTAACGTGATCTTTTTCTTCAGGTTCAGATCGGCTTTGTCGTAATGAAAGTTTAGCCCTGTTTTTGCCGAAATTTCGGTCATTACGTCTTCCAGGTTTTTATTTTTCACCTGGATGGTGACGACAATCGGGGGCGGGTCGGGAGTTTGCCAAAAAGCACTAGTCGGTGTGTACAAGCCCCCCGCCAACAAAAGCGTCAGCATTAACCCCATGAATACAAACCATTTCATGGGGCATGGCCTTACCCTCATATGGACTAGTTTTTGTTTTGCAGATAAACGGTGTCGTTTTTAATGGTATAGGAAAGTGATTTAGCCAGGCTGATAATATCCATTACTTCTTTCAGGTTTTCATTTTTGAAAGAGCCGGTATAATTCCATTCTTTTTTGTTGCTTTCATTCATAACGGTGACACCATAACGATTTTCTATGCCTGTTACTAACTCACTGTAAGGAGCATCTCTGAATACGAGGTAACCTTGTTTCCAACCGGTGATTTCTTCTGGTTTATTGAAATTGGTTTTAATGACACTGAGTGATATACGGTCATAGCTGAGCTGTTCGCTGGGGAGCAGGATCAGAGAGCCGTTTTTATTCAATTGATCTACTTTTACTTTTCCACTTACCAGGGCTACTATTACTTTATTTTCTATAGCGTAGGCTCTGATATTGAAAGATGTCCCTAAAGCGGTGGTAGCCAGTTCTCCGGCATTTACCACGAAGCGTTTACGGGCGTCAGTGGCTACATTAAAAAAGGCTTCCCCTTCTTCCAGAAAAATAACGCGGGTGCTGTCGCTGAAATGTTCCGGGTAGCGGATTTTACTGCTGCCATTGAGGGTGATGGTACTGCCATCTTCCAGGGTAATATCTTCTTTATGTGCTTTAGTGGTGGTAATTTCTACAAATCCATTGCGGACCACACGGTTCGACTGATTTACCGCCAGTGGTGCGGTAGTGGCGCCTGGAGTGGTAGCGGTTTGTTGGGTGGATTGATTCAACCAGAAGGTGCCTGCAGCTAATAATACTGCAGCGGCAGCCGCTGCATACCAGTAACGGGCATTCATCCGTCGCACTTTAGGTGCCGGCGCAATGTGCTGGTTTAATTGCAACTTTATCTGATCCAGTTCCCGGTCAAGCTCTTTTTCTTCTATGTAGGTAGACTGATGACGATTGATATTCTCAAACCATTGTTCTACAATAGCCGCTTCCTCCGGTGAGCAACTCCCCTGATTATATCGCTCCAGCAATATTTTTATCTGTTCTGTGTCCACCTTGTTGGCGTTTTATGTGTTCTTAAGTCGTAATAACGTGGAAAAGGTACCATTGTACCCTTATTTTTTTTCGTAGTTAAACGTTTTTGCACCGGACACCGGCACCAAACCGGTTAAGCGGTGATAAAGTAGATGAAAAGCAGAATGATGATAAGGTCAGTTCTGGCGTAGTTAGCCCTTAATATCTTTAATGCTTTGGTAATCTGGTTTTTAACTGTTTGTTGAGACAGGCCTAAATGTGTGGATATCTGTTCTACGGTCAGATTTTCGAAGCGGCTGAGCATAAAAATCTCTTTCATGCGCTCCGGCAAATGGTTGATTGCTTCAAACAGTTCCTGCGTCCTGGCTTTATTGTCCACGGTTTCCGTAATAGAATGCGGCTGTGCATCGAAGTGTTCAATCAATTGCTGCAGGTATTTGCGGTACGTGGCATTTTTGCGGTAAATGTCTATGATTTTGTGACGGGCTACCTGGTACAGGTATGCTTTGAGCGATTCTTTCAGCACCAGAGAGTGCCGTTTTTCCCATAAGGAAATGAAGAGCTCCTGCAGTACATCTTTGCTGATCTCTGCCGCATCCAGTTTACTATGTATAAATAGGTACAATAGCTTACTGTAGCGGTCGTAGATGGCATTGAAGGCAGCGCAATCATCGCTTTTAAGAAGCGATACTAACTGGTTATCTGAATAACTGCTGTACATTGAATTACAGTAGTAATTACTGTGTTTTGGTTGATAATTACTAACCTTGAATGTAAGAAGAAAATTTTGATAATTCCATATTTGGCAGCTACTTTTTAAAATAACTAAATAACCAAATAATAAATATTTACATTTTTATCATGCTTCCTTCAGGCGTAATTCATTCTTGTATTCTTTCGGTGTTTTACCTACTATTTCCTTGAAGAAACGGTTGAAGTTGGAAAGGTTCTTAAACCCGCAGGAATAGGCAATTTCAGCAATGGACCAGTCTTCTTCTGTTAAGCGCTTACAAGCGTGGCCAATACGCACTTCATTCAAAAACTGAACGAACGATTTTTTGGTGCGGTTCTTAAAGAAGCGACAAAATGATTGTGGTGATAAATTGGTGATGCTGGCTACATCCTGCAGTGATATTTCTTTGGAGAAGTTATTCATTACATATTTGAAAACTTCGTCAATCTTATGGTTATCCTTTACATTGTAGGCATGTGAATAACCGGTACTGGCCAGGTAGTAGCAGTCGCGTGTTTCTGATAATGTTTTTAAGATGTGCAACAGGGAAATAATCCTATCAAGTCCCTCTTTTCTTGGCAGGGCCAGGATTTCCGGCTTCAGCAATTCATGGGTGGCGCCGGTGATTTTCATGCCCCGCTGGGCACGGTGGAATAGCTCAATGAGCGCCTTGGTTTCCGGCAATCCATAAAATTTCTCCCCGAAAATATCCTTCGGGAAATAAATCACTACAGACCGGGCTTTCAGGTCATCTCCCTTATAATATTCCTCCTCATTATACCACACATGCGGTATATGCGGCCCAAGAAAAACCATGTCGCCTTCTTCAAAGCTTTCGATGCTATCACCCACTATTCTCTTCCCGTGGCTTTCCGTAACATATACCAACTCACATTCCGGGTGGAAGTGAAAAGGCGTATTAAAATAAGGATCACTTCTCTCTATTATAGTGATCTGGTTATCGGCAAAAGCCCCAACTTTAATAAGGATGGGTTTCATTCATGTATTAATTTAAGCTACTATATTACTGTGGCAGTCCTATACTTTATTACCATAACCATTATTCCCCTGTAGTGGAACCTGATTTGTGTAGGTGTGCAGTATTGAGATCGTCCTATGAATCATGCCAAATTAGTAAAAAGTGGTTAAAAAAATATCATTCTTCCCAAAATAACCAATTTATGTGATACACGGCTGACAGAAGCCCACTGATAAGTTTTTAGCAGTTCCTTGGAATAATTAGTACAACAACGTAATTTCCAACTTCATTTTGTAAATTAGGCGAGGCTAAATCGATATAGCATTTTTTTCTATGAAAGGGATCTCTATTAAAGATATTGCAAAGCAAGCCGGCGTATCTCCTACCACGGTATCTTTTGTATTAAACGGAAAAGCGAAGGAGAAAAGAATCAGCGAACAGGTAAGTAAAAAAATACAAAAGATTGCGACCAGGCTTAAATATAAGCCCAATCAGCTTGCACGCGGCCTGCGCACCGGAAAAACTAAAACCATCGGGTTAATAGTGGAAGATATTGCCAATAACTTCTTCGCTTCACTGGCTAAAGTAGTGGAAGACGAAGCAGATAAATACGGCTATAAAGTACTCTACGGCAGCACGGAAGACAATACCGAAAAAGCAAAAGGATTACTGGAAGTATTAAAGTACAGACAGGTGGATGGTTATATCATCACCCCCACCAAAAACCTGGACAAAGAAATAGAACTGCTGCAAACCGCAGCAAAACCACTGGTACTCATGGATCGCTACTTCCCACATGTAAGCAGCCATTATGTAGTGCTCGATAATTTTAAAGGTGCTTATGATGCTACGGCCCATCTGGCCAAACAAGGCTATAAAAAAATAGCGATCGTCACCATCGCTTCTGATCAAACACAGATGAAAGATCGCCTGGACGGATTTACAGCGGCACTCAAAGATCATAAACTGTCTTTCAGTAAATCACATGTAAAGCGACTCCCCTTCGACCTCGATCGGGAAAGCTTCAACAACGAAATAAAAAAGTTCCTCACTTCTATAAAAGATATTGACGCCGTATTCTTTGCTACCAACTACTTAGGCATCTCCGGCATTGAAAGTATCCGTTCCCTGGGATGGAAAATAGGAAAGGAAATTGGCCTGGTAGGATTCGATGATCATGATCTGTTCCGCCTGCACAGCCCTTCTATTACCTGCGTTTCCCAACCCATTCATGCCATCGGTAAAAATATTGTAGATGTACTGATGAAAGAATTGAATCACCCTTCCGCAAATTCGCAGCAAGTGGTATTGGCGCCGGAACTCATTGTCAGAGAGTCTTCATCCCGTACGTAAAACATACTTCATAAAAGTTATTGACAACGCCGGCACTACGCCGGCGTTTTTTTTATCTATCTGCCAACACTTTTTGGTTAGGAGTGTTAATAGTACTATCACCAAACAATCTAACAACCAATAACCATGTAGAATTTCCATCAACCATCTAAATCCTGTTGTCCCTCACCATGGTATTTCCTATTCTTCACTTTATTCATTTAAAGCATGACGGCTAAATCTATTAAACTTGTTTTATTTACTGCGCTATTGCTGTTAATGACCACCGCTACGTGGGCACAACAGGCTATTAGCGGTAATGTAACGGATGTCGGAGGCCAACGGCTTGCCGGCGTAAATATCCTCGTAAAAGGTACCTCAAAAGGCACGGTAACGGGCGCCGATGGCAACTTCTCTATCACTGTGGCCCCGGGGAGCACACTGGTATTCCGCTACCTTGGCTATATTACGCAGGAAGTGCCTGCCAATAACAGCCCCCTTAATATTATACTGCAAACAGATGAGAAAAGCCTCAGCGAAGTAGTGGTAACCGCCCTCGGTATCCGCAAAGAAAAGAAGGCCCTTGGTTATGCCGTGCAGGAAATAAAAGGAGATGAACTTACACAGGCGCGTTCTACCAATATCGCCAATACCCTTTCCGGTAAAGTGGCCGGCCTGAACGTTACCTCCACTGCTACAGGCCCCGCCGGCTCCAGCCGCATTATCCTCAGAGGAAATACCTCTATTGATAAAAACCGGAATAACCAACCACTCATCGTTGTAGATGGGATTCCTATCAATAACGATAACCTCGGCACCGCCAATGAATACGGTGGGATGGATGCAGGCGATGGTATCTCCAGTATCAATCCAGATGATATTGCTACGATGTCTGTGCTGAAAGGCGGTACCGCTGCTGCATTGTACGGTTCCCGCGCCTCCAACGGCGTGATACTGATTACCACCAAAAGCGGCGCTAAACGCAAAGGCGTTGGGGTAGAATTCAGCAGCAATATCACCGTTGATCGTCCTATTGTGGAAAACCTCGACTGGCAATACGACTATGGCATGGGCACCAACGGACTGAAACCACAAACCCAGGCAGAAGCTACGTCCACCGGATTGATGAGCTGGGGCGCCAAATTGGATGGCTCTCCCGTTATCCAGTTCGATGGTAAAACCCACCCTTATAGTGCGGTGAAAAACAACTTTAAAAAATTCTATAAAAGCGGATACACCTTTACCAACTCCGTAGGCATGAGCGGCGGTACCGATAAAATCAATTATCGCTTCGGCGCTACCGATATGAAAAATGAAGCGATTCTACCTAACTCCGGCATCCGCAGAGATAACCTCTCGCTGAATGTGTCTGCCCTGTTAGGCAAGAAGCTTACGCTCAACGTATACTCCAAGTATATCCGTGAACGTACCTACAACCGCCCCAGGGTATCAGATTCTCCCGGTAACGCCAATTTTTCGCTGTATATGTTGCCTACCAGCTTAGCCGTGCAAACGCTGAAAGACAGTAAGCTGGATGCAAATGGTTTTGAACGCTATTGGAACGCGAATCAGTATATCACCAACCCCTGGTTCTCCGTATATGATTTTGAGCAGAATGATAAAAAAGACCGGTTCATCAATTCCGCAGAACTACGCTACGACATCCTCCCATGGCTGTATGCCAAAGGACGCATCGGGGCAGATATGTATAACCGCAGCAACTTTGCCATTACACCTACTGGTACGGCATATAATGTGGGCGGCCAAATCAATGATCAAACCCGGCAGAATTTTTATGAACTGAATGCGGATGTAATGCTGGGCGTAGACAAGCAGTTTAACAACGACTGGCGCCTCACCGCTTTTGTAGGAGCTAACGTGATGCACAATAAGAATGATAAGCTGTTCCTTACCGGTAATGGCTTTTACATTCCCTTCTTTTATGATCAAACAAACCTGAGTACCAAAACAGTGACCAATGATATCTTCGAAAAGAAGATCAACTCCGTGTATGCGTCTGCGGAAGTAGCCTTTAAAAGCTACCTGTATCTGACGCTGACCGGACGCAATGACTGGTTTTCCACATTGCCCATCAACAGTAACAGTATTTTCTATCCCTCCGCTGGTTTGAGCTTTGTGCTGTCTGATGCGGTGACACTGCCGAAATGGTTTAATTACGCGAAGATCAGGACTTCCTGGGCACAGGTGGGCGGCGATACAGATCCTTATCGTTTAAGGCTGTCATACAATGTGCAAAATCCATTGACCTTAGGCACCACCGGCTACCCCGTAGCAGATGTGAAGAAAGCGCCGGATAATACTTATGCAGTACCCAATCCAATATTGAAGCCCTATGTGAATACCAGCTTTGAGGCAGGATTTGAAACCAGGATGTTTGATAACAGACTGAATATCGACTTCGCGTACTATACCCGTACCACTAAAGATGATATCGTACAAACTACGATCTCTAATGCGTCTGGTTTTAATACAGCTTTCATTAACGTAGGTAAGGTAAGTAATAAAGGCGTAGAACTGATGATAACTGCTACGGCTATACGTACTAAAAACTTTACCTGGGACATCACGCCTAACTTCGCCTACAATAAAAGCGAAGTGATTCAGCTGGATGGCCACTTAAAATCTCTGAAAGTATCGGATGTGCGTACGTTTAATGCTACTATACAGCAGGTGCCAGGCCAGCCTTTTGGGGTAATAGAAGGGTATGCATTTAAGAGAGATGCCAGCGGCAATATTCTCTTTAACAGCGCCGGCAAACCACTCCAGGGTGACTACAGGATTTGGGGTACCGGTGTAGCGCCTTATACACTGGGCTTTAATAATAATTTCACCTATAAAGATTTCTCGCTGGGCATTTTAGTAGATGCACGCTGGGGTAACAAAATTTACTCCGGTACCAACGACTACGCCACTTATTTCGGATTACAGAAAAATACCTTGCAAGGCCGTGAAGGCGGAATTACGGTAAAAGCACAGGACGCGGTAGATCCTACTAAATATGTGGATAAAGTAATTCCTGCGCAGGATTACTATCAGAATATCGCCTTCAACATAGCAGAGCCATTTATTTATAATGGGGCCTTTGTGAAGCTTCGTCAGGTGATCCTTACGTACAACCTGCCTTCCCGGATCATGACTAAATCACCGTTCACAGGAGCATCGTTGTCGTTCGTTGCCCGTAACCTGTGGATCATTTACAAAGATATTCCCAACGTAGATCCGGAATCAACTTATGGCAATGGTGCTGGTCAGGGTGCTGAATTAATGGGATATCCGCAGACCCGGAGTTATGGATTAAACCTGAATGTGAAATTTTAAAACAACAGATTATGGCTACATCAACATATAAAATACTCGGGGTGCTGATAGCGGCTACGCTGGTACTGGGCGGGTGCACCAAAAATTTTGAGCAGATCAATACCGATCCTACTGCGGCGCCGGTAATAGCGCCCAGCATTTTACTCACCCGTGGCCTGATATTTACTTCCGGTGGCGAATTTGAAGCGTGGCGGGCCAATCTTATTTACTGTGGTCCTATGGTACAGCATACATCTTCCCTGAGTTTAACTTATGTGGGAGATAAGTACCTCTACAATGATGACTATTCCGGCGCGGCCTTCAATTCGTTTTATCCGAATGCCACGAAGATTTTGTATACGCTGATGAATCAAACGGCGAATGACGCCACACAGAAAAATTACAATGCCATCGCCAAAATTGCGCGGGTCATTGTATTGCAGCGTCTCACAGACCTTTATGGTGATGTGCCGTATTCTCAGGCGGATAAAGCCTATCCCGACCTGGTGTTTTTACCGCAATACGACCGGCAGGAAGCTATCTACACCGGGCTGGCCACTGAGCTGGAGCAGGCTGCCGCGGCAATTGATGTCAATGGTACCGTGGCAGGTGATATCTCCGGTTATGGTGGTACGGCCGCACAGTGGAAGAAGCTGGCGTATTCTGTGATGCTGCGTATTGGGATGCGGCTGTCGAAGAAATCAGATCCTGCCGCTGCGAAACAATGGGTACAGAAGGCCATTGCCGGTGGGGTGTTCACCGCAAATGAAGATGTCTTTTATATTCAGCATGCACCGGGCGATTATGATAATCCCAATAGTCACGTAATAGGCGTATATACTAATAGCCGCGCAGAAACCGGTAAAGCCAATCAGGGGATTAAGCTGTCGCGCTTCTTTGTGAATATGTTGAAAACGAAAGGAGATCCGCGTTTGAAAATTATCGCGGAGCTGCCTAAAGTGGATTCCACACCCGGTGGCGATGATACACCGGCTAATCAGAAAGGGCTGCCCAATGGTTATGATAATTCCTCTGATCCTGTGTATGGTATTGGTTCTACGGGGGATGCTAACATCGCGCATTATTCGCAGCCAAAGCAAGTAATAGCGCAACCCAATTCTCCCAATATCTTCATCACCTATTCAGAGGTGCAGCTAATGCAGGCGGAAGCAGCGGCCAGGGGCTGGATTGCAGGCGATCCGGTACAGTTTTTTATCACCGGCGTGAAGTCGGGTATCTGGCAATGGAGTTTATATTCCAGCAGTATTGTATATAACGACGCAGCCGCTACCACGTATGCCACGGCTCAATCAGCGGCTGTAGCAGCGGGTTCCCTGGCCAATAAGCTGGAGGCTATCAATACCCAATATTACATCACTACGTTCCTGAATGAGTACGAAGCATATGCTAACTGGCGCCGTAGTGGTTATCCGGTACTCACGCCGGTGAACTATAAAAACAACGAAACCAATGGGCAAATTCCGCGGCGTTTACGTTATCCCCGCAGCGATTACGATGTGAACAGAACGAATATCGAAGCATCAAATGCCATACAGGGACCGGATATTTTTATGACGCCGGTTTGGTGGGATAAACCATAAGAGTTTTGAATCTGTCAGGCTTTTTGTAAAAGGGTTGCTTTCGAAATGGAAGCAACCCTTTTTGTAGTTATGCCATATAACGTAATACAGTAAGGTGTTTTGAGCGAATGGAGTCCACGTTTTGCTTTTACCCTCCACAGGTGTGAGTGGAAAAAAACTATGCAATAAAGGTATTGCCTACATTTATTATTTGTTGTTTTTACTGGTTGATTTTTGATGTTATTTTCGTGAAGTGAGATAGTATTTTCACTTTCTTAACGAGTCATTAACGGAAAATAAAAAAATTGTTAAATCTTTTTTGCACTTCTCGTAAATATCCCTAAGTTTGAAAATGATATTCTGACTGAATGCAAAACTTGGTGTGAATAGAAAATGTGAGAGAGATAACACAAGTTTTTTTTTAAGGTATGTTGCTAAAACGTTTTACCTGTAACGTAATGTCAAAATAACAATTAATGCCAATGGAGTAATTCCATTTTAAAGTTTAAGGCGGAAACCACGTATTTACCATCGGGATTCCTGTGCAATGCAGGGAACGATGGTACCGGAATCTCCGTGCCTTTTTTGCTTATGTGTCTGATTCACTTGTTATAATTCACTAAACCAAAAGGAAGCTATGCGAAGATCACTTCTTCTCACCACGTTGCTTTTCTTATGCTGCTGTATCACTGCATGGGCGCAGGATAAGAAAGCTATTACGGGTACCGTAAAGGATGAAAAAGGAACACTTTTACCTGGTGTCACCGTAAAAGAGAAAAACAGTTCCAACGGAGCAACTACAGGCGCCGATGGAAGTTTCAAAATTCAGGTAGCACCCGGTGCCACCATCACTTTTTCCTATATAGGATTTATCAACCAGGATGTAGCTGTTAATGGACAAGCTACCTTGAACATCGTATTAAAAGAAGATAACAAAAACCTGAACGAAGTAGTAGTTACTGCGTTGGGTATTAAACGCGAAACACGTAAACTCGGTTACGCAGTAACTGAATTGAAGGGTGCAGATGTGGCTAAAACCAACTCAGTAAACCCTGTTGCTGCATTGCAAGGTAAAGTGCCTGGTGTGGATATCTCCAGCGCAGCTGGTGGTCCGCAGGCGGCGCCAAGAATTGTATTGCGTGGTGCTAAATCCCTTACCGGTAAGGATCAACCTATTTTCGTGATCGATGGAGTAATCTTCGAAAACGATGTTACTGCCGATGACGTAAACTTCGGTAACGTACTGAAAAACTTTAACCCGGATGATTATGAATCTGTATCCGTGTTAAAAGGTGCTGCTGCAACCGCTTTGTATGGCTCCCGTGCTATCAACGGCGCTATCCTGATTACTACCAAAAAAGGTATTCAGAGAAAAGGTATAGGCGTGAACGTTAGCCAGACTGTGCAAATGGAAAAAGTATACCGTGCTCCAATTGACCTGCAGAATCTCTATGGTCAGGGCCAGGATGGTACGTATGATAAAAATGCCAGTGGATATAGCTTCGGACCTAAAATGGATGGTCGTGACGTAGAATTACTGGATGGTACTACTGCCAAGTTTGTTCCAAGACCTAATAACGTAACTGATCTATATCAGACAGGTAAATACTACAATACCAACGTATCTATGGAAGGTGGTAGTGATAAAGGAACTTTCCGTTTATCTTATTCCCACCTGGACAACAACAGCGTATCTCCTAACAATAGCTTTGGCAGAAATACTTTCGCTTTCCGCGGGTCTTCTGTTATCTCTAAAGTGTTGAGTGCAGATGTTGGGATGACTTATGCTACCAGTAAAACATTGAACCCTGATCGTCAGGGTGGTGATTATACCAACTATAATATTGGTCGTAAATGGGTATACATCTTCCCACGTAACTACGATCCAAGCTACTGGGGACAAAAGAAAAATTATGTTGGTGCTAACGGCGGTCGCGCTGACCTGGCTACACATCCGGGTGCTGACTACTTCTTCCAGAATGAATATAACAGCTGGACCCGTAAGGAAACACTGTTGATGGGTAACTTCGCCCTGAATGCAACCGTAACTGATTGGTTGAAATTTGTGGGTAAAGCTAACTTCAGTAACGAACAAAGTGCAGACGAACGCAAAGAAGCAGGTACAGACGCTTACTTCGGTGGTAGCAATGGTTACTACTCTCAGGCTGGTGTAAATAAATCGCAGTATACTTTTACCGGTTTGGCGATCATTACTCCTAAAATGGGTAAGAAGTTTGACGGTAACTTAACCCTGGGTGCGGAAACCTGGAACAGTGGTCTGGGTAAACAATACAACAACTGGACAGATGGAGGTTTACGTATGCCACAGTTGTACGATCTCAGTAACAGTATAAACGCAGTTAAGGTGAAAAACGCGCCGTTACCACGTAAGCGTATTAACTCTTTGTTCTTTGCAGCCAGCGTTGCTTACAACAATGAACTGTTCCTGGATGTGACTGGCCGTAACGACTGGTCTTCTGCATTGACTTATCCGAAAAACAGCAATGGACATACTACTAACTCCTACTTCTATCCATCTGTAAGTGGTGCATGGGAATTTACCCAGACCCTGAAAGATAAGATGCCTTCATGGGTAAGCTATGGTAAACTCCGTGCCTCTTATGCAATGGTAGGTGGAGATACTGATCCATTCACCATCAATACAGGGTATTACAATTCAGACTTCTTCAACAACAACTATAAGGGAGAAAACCTGCCACTGATTAACATTTATAACAGTGACGTTTTACCTAACCTGAACCTGAAACCTTCCCTGGCTAAAACCATCGAACTAGGTACCAATATCCGCTTTGCTAATAACCGTATTGGTGTGGATTTTGCCTGGTATCGTACCAACATTACTAACCAAATCCTGGCCCTGGCTACTACACAAGAATCAGGTGTGAAGTCCCGCAGAATTAACGCGGGTGCTATGGTAAACAGAGGTATTGAAATAGCGATCAACGGTACACCTATTCAACATAAGAACTTTACCTGGGATGTAACCTTGAACGGAAGCCGTAACAAAAATAAAATTGTTGAACTCTATCCAGGTGTAAATCAGATTACCATGGGTGAAGATCAGGGTGTTAAAGCAATTGCTCAGGTGGGCGGCGCTTATGGCGACCTCGTGACTGACTACGGCTTTACCCGTGATGCAAACGGCAAACCATTGATTAACTACGAATCAGGTAGCGCTAACTATGTTCGTGGCTATTCTGTAGTGGGTAACATTGCACCCGATTTTAACCTCGGCCTCGTTAATAACTTCACTTACAAGAACTGGACCCTGGGTATCCTGGTACAGGCACGTATTGGTGGCGACTTCTTCTCTGCTTCTCATCAATATGGAACAGGACGTGGTACAACTGCTAATACTGTATTCGGTCGTGATGCAGAACATGGTGGTATCACTTACACTGATAAAGAAGGTGTTAAACATGATAATGGTATGATCCCGGATGGTGTATTCCGTAAAGGAACTACTGTTGTTGCTAAAAATGGTCAGACTGTTCAACTGGATGGTTTGTCTTTCAAAGAAGCATATGACAAAGGATATATAGATCCGATTGCACCAATTGATTACTATGCGATGCAGGGTGATTGGGGTATCGGTATCCGCGAAACTTCCGTATTCGATGCTTCTTATGTAGCATTACGTGAAGTATCTATCGGATACTCCCTGCCAACAAAGACGATTGAGCGCTGGAAATTGACCAGCCTTCGCGTATCTCTGGTAGGTCGTAACCTGGGTTACCTGTTTAACAACCTGCCTAACCATATCAATCCGGAAGCTGTACGTAACAACGCTACGTTTGCATTCTCTGAGTATGGCGCAGTTCCGTTCATCCGTAATCTGGGTGCAACGATACACGTAGGATTCTAATCATACTGTTTAACAACAAAAAAAATTAAAATGAAAGCTGTTAATAAATGGGGGATAGGAGTTGTACTGGCAGGTATGATGCTGAGCTCCTGTACCAAAGGTTTTGAAGACCTTAACAAAAGTCCGGATATTAGCGATAACACCGCACCGGAACTGCTGATTACACAATCTGTAAAAAGCATCGTGGATCGTGATTTCGACTGGTTTTACGATAACTATTCTTATCAAATGCAGTGGATGCAGTTTGTAACAGCTGCACCTAACTCTTCTGTGGCTACACTGTTCACCCCCACTAATACCAATGGTTTCTATGGTGCACTGTATAGCAATATCGGCCGTAACCTGGTAGAAATCGAGGAGATGGTGAAGAAGATGCCAGAAGGGGAGAGAGGTAAGTATGCACAACTCGTGGCTATAGCCAAAATTATAAAAGTATACTCTGCGTGGCGTGTATCGGATGCTAATGGTAGTATTCCTTATACACAGGCCTGGCAATCCCGTTATGGTGGTACCGTTACTCCTGTATATGACAATCAGGAAACGCTGTTTGCTACCTGGGATGCTGAGCTGAAAGCAGCACTGGGTACGTTGACCCAGGGTTTACCTAATCAGGTAAGCTATGGCTCCGGCGATATTTTCTACAATGGTAACGCGGCCAACTGGGCGAAAGCCGGAAACGTTTTGCGTTTGAAATTGGCTATGCGCCTGCTGAAAAGATCACCTGAGAAAGTTGGTCCTATTGCAAAAGAAGTATTGGCAAGCAAAGCTGGTCTGTTTGCAGGCGTGAATGATGAGTGGAAATTTATTTCTGCTTCGTCAGGCTTCGCACGCGGTGGTAACTGGTCAATGGACGGTAGCCCGATTGTACCTGCCCAAAACATGGTAGAATACATGAGTGCCAATAACGATCCTCGTCTGGGTCTGTTCTTTGAAAAGAATAGCTATACTAAAACAGCTTTCGATAGCCTGAAAGCAGGTGGTGCTTTACCTGCAGGCGCTATTTATAATGGTCGGCGTTATGTAGGCTTGCCTTCAAGCCCTGCCGCACGCAAAAGTCCGGAATATGCATTGCTGACTGCAAAGAAGACCTATGTATTGCACTTTAATGGCCAGGAAGTAACTGTAAACCATGATACCATTTCCAACATTCAGAAACGCCTGTTCGATCTGAACCAGGAAGGTAATGGTCCGGGTAGATATACACAGCCAATTCTGACTTATGCGGAAATGTGCTTTATGATATCTGAGCTGTCTGTACGTGGTATCATCAGTGAAAATGCAGAAGCCTGGTACCAGAACGGTATCTACGGATCTGTGTTTTCTTATGATAAAATGGGTGCTGACGCTAATATCAAAGACTATGTGCCTGTGAAAGATTCCAGTGTCATCAGAGATTATTTCAACATGCCAGCTGTAGCCTTTACCGGTAGTAGTGCAGTATTGCTGGAAAAAATCAACATCCAGAACTTCCTGAATCATTATAAATCTCCTTGGGAAGCATGGGGTGCATGGAAAAGAGCAGATGTGCCTAAAGTTGGCGGTATCCTGCCTTTCGAGCCATTTGTTTCTGCACAGGGTCTCAACCTGCAGGTGCCACGCCGTTGGGCACTGCCTCAGCCTAGTACCAACGATAACATGACTAACTGGAGAAATGCGATCTCTGATATGCAGAAAACCGGTGAGTATGGTAACGATGCAAACACCTACACCGGCCGTGTTTGGTGGGATAAACAGTAATTTAGCATAGTGAATAAACAAAAAAAGTCCCCCACCAAACGGTGGGGGACTTTTTTTATTTCATCTAATTGATTATCCAATCATATTCTTAATCTCACTCAGCTTCAACAGCGCCTCCACCGGTGTTAACCGGTTAATATCCACATGATCCAACTTCTCCCTGATCTGCTGGAAAGTATCACTATGCGCATCAAAAATGTTCAACTGCAACTTCTGCGAAGGCGTATTCAGTTGCTTTACATTTTTCTGTAAAGGCGCATCAATATGTTTTTCTTCGAGATTGGCCAGCACTTCATTGGCACGGTTAATCAACTCCGGCGGCATTCCTGCCATACGGGCCACGTGAATACCAAAGCTGTGGCGACTTCCACCTGCTGCCAGCTTACGCAGGAAGATAATTTTATTACCCGATTCCATATTGGTGATATGAAAGTTCTTCACCCGGCCATGTTTATTTTCCAGCTCATTCAGTTCATGATAGTGCGTGGCAAATAATGTTTTGGGACGATGCGTGGTCATGTCATGCAAATATTCCACAATGCTCCAGGCAATGGAGATACCATCGTAGGTACTGGTACCACGGCCTATTTCATCCAGTATCACCAGGCTACGTGGGGTAATGCTATTGATAATACTGGCAGTTTCATTCATTTCCACCATGAAGGTTGATTCCCCTCCACTGAGATTATCGGAAGCGCCTACACGGGTAAATATTTTATCGGTGAGCCCTATGTCTGCACTGCTGGCCGGTACAAAGCTGCCCATGTGCGCCATCAGCGTAATCAGGGCAGTTTGACGCAACAGCGCCGATTTACCACTCATGTTGGGACCGGTCAGGATAATGATTTGCTGCTGTTCTTTGTCCAGTTGCAGATCATTGGATACATAGGTATCACCGGCTGGTAACCCTCTTTCTATCACCGGATGCCGTCCGTCTTTGATCACGAGGTCAAAGCCCTCGTTGATATTAGGACGACGATATTTGTATTGCATCGCGTTTTGCGCAAAGCAAAGGAGACAGTCGATCCGGGCAAACACCTGTGCATCTTCCTGCACAGGCTTAATAAATTCCTGCAGGGCCAACACCAGTTCTTCAAACAGTTTGGCTTCCAGCACCTGGATTTTATCTTCCGCACCTACAATCTTTTCTTCATATTCTTTCAGCTCCGGGGTAATATAACGTTCCGCGTTAGCGAGCGTTTGTTTACGCATCCAGCGTTCCGGCACTTTGTTTTTATGGGTATTGGTGACTTCCAGGTAATAACCGAACACGTTGTTGAAGGCTATTTTCAGGGAAGGAATGCCTGTTGCTTCTGATTCTTTCTGTTGTATTTGTAAGAGATAGTCTTTGCCTTTGTTGGCGATGTTGCGTAGTGCATCCAGTTCCGCATTCACACCTTCTTTAATACAACCGCCTTTATTCACCAGTACCGGCGGGTTCTCTGCAATTTCATTGAGAATACGTTCCAGCAATGGGGCGCAGGGGTCTAGTTTTTCGTTCAGGCGTTTGAGGTAGTCGTTATGGGTATTGGCCAGCAATGCCTGTACGTCCCGTACCTGCTCCAGGGAGCGGGCCAGCTGCATCACTTCCCGGGGATTGATTTTCCGCAGAGGGATTTTAGAGACGAGCCTTTCCAGATCACCGGTTTGCTTCAGGTGATGCGTGAGTGATTTGGAGAGATCGGTTTCTTTGATGAAGTATTCTACGGTGTCCAGTCGCTCGTCGATGGCCTTGATATCACGCAGGGGGAATACCATCCAGCGTTTTAGGAGACGGGCGCCCATTGGTGTTACCGTGTTATCCAGTACTTTCAGCAGGGTATGTCCGTTTTCCACGCTGCTGTTCAGCAGTTCCAGGTTGCGCACGGTGAAGCGGTCCATCCAGAGGAAATCGTCCTGGCTGATGCGCTGCATGCGGGTGATATGCTGCAGGTGCGGATGTTCGGTATCTTTCAGGTAGTGGAGGGTAGCGCCGGCAGCGATGATAGCAGCGGGGAGACCTTCCACACCATATCCTTTCAGGGAATGTGTTTCAAAATGTTTGAGCAGTATTTCTTCCGCATAGGTGGTGGTAAAGATCCACTCATCCATGGTGTAGGTATAGAAGCGGGTGCCAAAGGTGGCTTTAAAATGCTTCTGCTGTTGTTTGGCGAAGAGTACTTCTGCGGGGCGGAAGCTTTGCAGGAGTTTATCCACATATTCTATACTGCCTTCGGCGATAAAGAATTCGCCGGTGGAAATATCCAGGAAAGATACGCCAGTAACGTCTGGGCCGAAATGTACGGCGGCCAGGAAGTTATTACTGGAGTTTTCCAGCAGCTTATCATTCACGGCTACACCGGGGGTGACCATTTCGGTGACACCACGTTTTACAATACCTTTTACTGTTTTGGGATCTTCCAGCTGATCGCATACAGCTACACGGTAGCCGGCTTTTACCAGTTTGTGCAGATAAGTATCTAACGAATGGTGGGGAAATCCGGCCAGGTCTACATAAGAAGCGGAGCCATTGGCCCGCTTGGTTAACACGATGCCCAATACCCGGGCAGCGATGACTGCATCCTCACTGAACGTCTCATAAAAATCGCCAACACGGAACAACAGTATGGCATCAGGGTATTTAGCCTTGATGGCCTTATGTTGTTGCATGAGCGGGGTTTCTTCCGATTTGCTTTTTGCCATGGCGCAAATATATAAAACTCATCCCATCCTATTATCTTTGCAGGTGATGAGAAAATTAAGCATGGATGAACTGGGCCGTAAAACGGTGGCTGAGTTCAAGGCGGCCAATAAAACGCCTATCGTACTGGTACTCGATAATATACGCAGCATGCACAATGTGGGCTCCGTATTCCGTACTGCAGATGCTTTTTTGGTGCAAGGCATCGTCCTTTGTGGATATACCCCCGTGCCACCCCACCGCGATATCAATAAAACGGCGCTGGGAGCCACGGAAACCGTAGAATGGCAGTATTTTGATACTACCGTAAACGCGGTACAGGAGCTGAAAGCAGCGGGCTATAAAGTAATGGCCATTGAACAGGCAGTAAACAGCCATATGCTGGATCGCTTCCAACCGCCTACCGGAGAGCCGCTGGCACTGGTGTTCGGGAATGAAGTCAGCGGGGTAGATGGAGAAGTGATGAAGCTGGTAGACGGCTGTATCGAAATCCCTCAACTGGGCATGAAGCACTCCCTGAATATTTCGGTGACCACCGGTATTGTAGTTTGGGATATCTTTGTGAAACTGTCAGCTACCAGCCGTTAGCTTTTAGCCAACGGGAAGCGGAGGTTGTCAGTCGCCATACAATCTTATTAATTTATAACTGTCTGTATAAAACCTAAAACAAGCGCATGATCTCAACGGTAAATAAATATTTGTCGCTGGTAAAGTTTAGTCATACCATTTTCGCCATGCCTTTTGCATTGACCGGCTACTTCATGGCTACTACCAAAGGTGGTGGGCATTTCAGCTGGGCTACCTTTGGCCTCGTGGTATTATGCATGGTGTTTGCACGGAGTGCTGCCATGGCGTTCAACCGCTGGCTTGATGTGGACATCGACAAATTGAACCCACGTACGGCGAAAAGAGAAATACCGGCAGGTATCATATCTCCCCAAAATGCTATGTTTTTTATTATCGCCAATGTGGCAGGCTTTATCATTACCACCTGGTTTATTAACCGTATCTGTTTCTTCCTGTCGCCGGTAGCTTTGCTGGTAGTGCTGGGATATAGCTATACCAAGCGTTTTACGGCCTTTTGCCACCTGGTACTGGGCGTTGGGCTATCATTGGCGCCCATCGGTGCTTATCTGGCGGTAACCGGCCAGTTTGCCGTATTGCCGGTGCTGGTATCTGTATTGGTGCTGTGCTGGGTATCCGGATTTGATATTATTTATTCCTTACAGGATGAAGATTTTGATAAGTCGCAACAACTGAACTCTATTCCGGCCTGGCTGGGACTTTCCGGTGCACTTCGTTTTTCAGAGCTGCTACACGTAATAGCGGCAGCCCTGGTGGTAACTATTGGCCTTACCGGCGGTTTCCACTGGCTGTTCTGGATAGGTGCTGCGGTGTTTGTGGTGATGCTGGTATCTCAGCATCTGCTGGTAAAACCGGACGACCTCAGTAAGGTCAACATTATGTTTATGACCACCAATGGTATTGCCAGCGTAGTATTCGCGGTGTTTACCATTGCTGATATGCTCATTTTTATATAAGCGTTTAGCCATTAGCTTTTAGCTGTTAGGAATAATTAACAGATAATGCTAACGACTAAAAGCTAACTGCTAACAGCTAAAAGCTTTCTCATGCCTCGTTTAATGGCCATTGATTACGGAAAAAAAAGAACAGGACTGGCCGTAACAGATCCGATGCAATTGATTGCGAGTGGGCTGACCACCATTCCTACGCACGAACTGATTCCTTTCCTCAAAAAATATTTTGCCGCGGAACCCGTGGAAACGATTGTGATCGGAGAGCCTAAAAACCTCGATGGTAACGCTACAGATGCTACGCCACTGGTGATAGAATGTATCCGGATTATTAAAAAGAATTTCCCGGATATCCCGGTGGTAAAAGTAGATGAGCGCTTTACTTCCAAAATGGCTTTCCAGACCATGATCGATAGTGGCCTGAAGAAAAAGGACCGCCGTAATAAAGCCCTGATTGATGAAATCAGTGCTACGATTATATTACAGGAGTATCTGCAAAATAAAATATAAGAAAAAATCAGTATAATCAAGCAGCTTACGCAGCGCAAAGAAGCTTAAAATATTTATCTTTGCGGATTAAACCAATATTTGAACATGATTTTGCCAATAGTTGCTTACGGGCACCCGGTTTTGAGAAAAGTAGCGGAAGATATCACACCAGAATATCCAAACCTGAAGGAATTCATTGCTAATATGTGGGAAACCATGTATGGTTCAAACGGCGTGGGCATTGCTGCTCCGCAGGTTAATAAAGCTATTCGCCTGTTTGTAGTAGATAGCAAACAAATTATAGAAAATCTGGAAGAAGAGGAGAAAAACGACTACCCTGGTGACGAGGGCGTGAAAGGCGTTTTTATCAATGCACATATCGTAGAAACCGGTGGGAAAGACTGGGCCTATAATGAAGGCTGCCTGAGCATTCCAAAGGTAAGGGAAGATGTAAACCGCGCAGAAACTGTTACACTTAGTTATGTGGACGAGAACTTTACCCCGCATGAAAGAACTTTTACAGGTGTGACTGCCCGCGTGATTCTGCATGAATATGATCACATCGACGGGGTCTTATTTATCGATCATCTCAAGCCGCTGAAGCGCAGAATGTTGAAAAGTAAACTCGACGATATTACTAAAGGTAAAATCAGGGTAGATTACAAAATGACCTTCCCTAAATAGGAAATAATTTTGTAATGTAAAGAAAACCTGTTATTTTGGTATCATAAAGTATAACCTCCATATCCTCAAACTTGGGAGCGACCTTAACATACACTGAAGTTGAATTGATTCAGGGCCTTTTGGCCAGGGATGAAAAGGTATTTACTTATTTGTATGACCATTACTCACCCGCACTATATGGAGTAGCCCTCAAAGTAGTAGGAGAGGAAGCCGCAGCAGGAGACGTATTACAGGAAGTTTTCGTAAAAATATGGCGTAATATAGACCGTTACGATGCCTCAAAAGGACGGTTGTTTACCTGGATGCTCAATATAACACGTAATACCGCTATTGATAGTCTCCGCTCAAAAAATCACAAATTGGATCAACGGGTACAGGATGTTAACAGCGTAGCACTGATGTATGAACCACAATTGGCCGTACATTTGTCCGTAGATCATCTTGGCCTCAGCAAAGTGATTGAACGTTTGCAAAAAGATCAACGTATTATTATAGATATGGCTTATTTCAAGGGGCATACCCAGGAAGAAATCGCCAAGTCCCTTGAAATACCATTGGGCACTGTGAAAACTCGCATGCGCAATGCCATTATACAATTGAKAACACTCTTAAAACAATTGTAATTACAGCACAGTGGATGTACAACGCTACATATCATCAGGAATTCTTGAAAGCTACGTATTTGGTATGTTACCAGAAACGGAGCAGGGCGAGGTGGAAAAACTTGTCTCTCAATATCCTGATGTAAAAGCAGCATTGGATTCGCTGCAGCAGGATAAGGAGCGGTTTGTACAACTCTACGCCGTGGCTCCTCCTACGGGCATTAAGAACCGGTTAACAGAAATCATCCGCCATGAAAACACGGAAGAAGGTAATAGCCTGTTGCCGGAAGAACTACGCTCACCTGTTAACGGTTCAAAACACAATGGCAAAAAAGTAGTAGGTAAAAAAAAACCTGATACAGAAAAAGAAACACCTATAAAACACCTGCCAGCCCCGAAATCATCATCGGACCGCATATGGAAATACCTGACAGCAGCCATTGTAGTGTTGCTGATAGGTAGTGTTGTCATKAATTTCTTTTTCTTCCAGAAATCCACAGATTACAAGAGTCGTTATAAATCATTAGTAGCCACCAAAGAAAAACTGGAGGCTGCAAAAGAACATCAGTCACTCACCAGCGCTAAGGAAACAACCCCTGTTCCCATAGAGCCGGACCCCTTGAGTAACCCTGATTTTAAATGGACCCAATTACAAGGTGGTGGCACATATGCTGGTAAATCCGTGTCTGTAGGCTGGAACGCTCAAACACAGGCGGTGTATCTGCAGGCAAAGATAATGCCCCTGCCACCAGCTGGTAAACAATTTCAACTATGGGCCATCGTCAATAAGAAATTGATAGATGCCGGTGTTTTTGATACCGGTGCAGCACTGGAGCAACAACTACAGCACATGAAAGCGGTGGCGGTAGCACAGGGCTTTGCCATTACACTGGAACAAAAAGGCGGTAGTATCGAACCTACTATGAGTCAGGTTTGCATGTCTGCCAAAGTGACGAATTGAAATCGGTAGTGCAGTAGAATTTTCGCGTTAAGAATCATTATATTGCTTATATTATAAGCCCCATTAATTACTAGAAGACATATAGAACGTTTTTAAGAGGTATCCTGGAAGGCTGACGTCATGTAGAACATGTTCCGTTTTGTTGTGTGTTGAAATCAATTTCATTATTAAACACCATTAAATCATACCTGGTTCGTTTTGGAATACGCTCCGATATATACAGAAGCTGAGCTGGTGCAGGGCCTGAGAACCCGCGACCAGAAGGTATTCAGTTACTTATACGATCAATATTCGCCCGCATTGTACGGCGTAATCGTAAAAGTACTGAACAACGACAGTGCTGCCGGGGATGTATTGCAGGACGTGTTCCTGAAAATCTGGCGCCACCTTGATCAATACGATGAAGCAAAAGGCCGGCTTTTTACCTGGATGCTCAATATTGCCCGTAATACCGCCATCGATATACTCCGTTCCAAATCTCATAAACTGGAACAGAGAATCCAAAATATAACAGACAACGTACATGCTCTCAACGGACCTTTATCCGTTCATCTATCTACCGACTATATCGGTTTTTCCAGAGTATTGGAAAAGCTAACTAAAGAGCAGCGTACCCTTATTGATCTGGCTTATTACAAAGGCTGTACCCAGGAAGAAATATCCCGGGTACTGGAAATCCCATTGGGTACCGTAAAAACAAGAATGCGTAATGCTATTATTCAATTAAGAAACATTTTGAACAAGTAAATTTTTTTTGCAAAAGTGGACTCACAACATTTCATATCGTCCGGAATCATTGAGCTTTATATGGCAGGCGTTGCTACCGAAGAAGAGGTACGCGAGCTGGAAGCCGCTATGGCACAATTCCCGGAAGTGAAGGCACAGGTAGAAGCCTATCGCCGTACTATGGAAGCGTATATTGAGATGCAGGGAATAGATCCGCAAGCGGATATTAAAACAAGTTTATTCTCCAAAATCAATAATGAACCCAATCTGCAGGAGGAAGCATTGACTCCCGATCAAGACCTGCAACCATCAAAAGTAGTGTCCATGCAAGAAACTAAAAGCCTATCCTGGAAATGGATTGCCTCCGTGGCCGCCGTATTGTTGATCGGCAGCCTCGTTCTAAATTATGTGTTCTTTAACCGGTACCAACTATTCAGAGAGTACAAAGACAAGTATGAATCTTTGCTATTATCTCAGAACTCCATTTTGTCCAAGAGCAACTTGTACAAAACCCGTTTAGAACAAATGCAGGAGTCTATGGAAATTATCCAGGACCCTAAAGTATTGAAAGTGCCAATGCCAGGTACCAAAGCGTTCCCTGAAGCATTAGCCACTGTATTCTGGAACCCATCCAGTCAGCAGGTGTATCTGAAGGTGAATAAACTGCCAGAACCAACCGCCGACAAACAGTACCAACTGTGGGCTATCGTAGATGGCAAACCAGTTGATATGGGTGTGTTCGAAATGGGTGATACTGCCAGTCTCCTCCAGAAAATGAAAGTTACCGGTAAAGCACAAATGTTTGCCGTTACCCTGGAGAAAAAAGGTGGTGCCGTATCTCCAACTATGGAACAAATGTATGTGGCTGGGAAAATTCCCGGATGATTTTTGAAGAGCTGATAAAGAGCTGAAAGCATAAAGCCGAAAGCAAAAAGCGATTGTAGCGAATATCTAAGCGATACTATTAAAATAGCCGCTTTTATCTTCGCTACAATCGCTTTTTGCTTTCGGCTTTATGCTTTCAGCTTCCATGCAATGCTGGAACTTTTTCCTAAATTGCACCCATGTCACATATTTGGAAAAGTATAGTCGGAACCGTAGTGCTTTTTGGATTAACCTTCCTGCAACTGACCGCCCAGGATACCGCCCGTTACAAAGGAATGACGGTAAACCTGGATGAGGTGATTGTTGCTGCCAAGCGTATAGGCTTTGACGTTAATAGCTTTATCAAAAGAGTAGAAGATGATACTACATTCTATCGTGCATTTAAAAATCTCCATGTAGTAGGCTTCGATGCCATCAATGATATCCGCGTACTGGATAAACAAGCCGCTATACAAGCTTCCCTTTATAATGAAACCCACCAGGAAGTAAAAGGGAAATGCATGACCATGAAAGTGGCCAATGAAAAAATAACCGGCGACTTCTACACCCGTAAAGGCAATTACAATTACTACACCGCTGAATTATATGCGAATCTGTTTTTCGTAAAAGGAACGGTGTGTGCAGACGATGCCGGTGAAACCCCGGAACGCTCCGGTGGCAGTCTCGCCCGGCATAAAGCGCAACTGAAACAACTGATCTTTAATCCAGGCAAACCAGTACGTGGCGTACCTATCGTAGGACAAAAAGTAGCCATCTTCAGCTATGAGGTAATGCGCTTCTATGACTTCTCTATTTCTGCAGAAACCTACGTAGATGGAACTCCTTGTTATGTATTTACAGCGAAAGCCAAGCCGGGGTTGAGTCGTATCGATAGAGCGGATGTGGTGATCGACGAACTCATCACCTGGTTTAATAAAGACAACTTTGAAATAGTCGGCCGTAAATATGCCCTGTCTTATAAAACAATGCTGTTTGACTTCAATGTGAAGATGAATGTACAGATGACGAAGTTCAACGGGCTGCTGATCCCTTCCCTGGTTACTTATAACGGTACCTGGAATGTACMCTTCAAAAAAAGAGAAACAGCCGTTTTTGTGGCAAAATTCCTCAATTTTACATCACCGCAATAAGTGTTTTAGTTGATTAACGTAATGGTACCGGTCTTATGCACCGGTATTTTTGTTTCCATTTCTTTGTAATCTACAATCCATACATAAGTGGCCACATCGGCTAATTTGCCATTCACACGCCCCGTCCAGCCTACCTGTGGATCTGTGGTGTAAAACACCCGTTCTCCCCAGCGGTTATAGATACTGATGGTATAATCGTATATGGGACACCGGTATATAGGCCGGAAATAATCATTTCTGCCATCACCATTGGGCGTAAAGGCGGTAGGGAAATAAAGCTGACAAGCACAATCATGATATCTTACTACTACTGAATCAGCCGTTTTGCCACAGCTATTATAGGCCACTATGGCATACAAACCGGGCCTGGTAACAGTATACATCGGTGTGCTGGTGCTGTCCTGCCATTTGTAATTGCCGCCACCTGCACCGGTGGCCCGTAGTATGTACACTTCATTTCTGCATAACAGGGTATCCGGTCCGAGGTTTACCCGCAGCGTGTCATCAAAAGAAACGGAAATACTATCGGTGGATTCGCAGCGGCCAATTTTTGCATCTACATAATAATATCCCGGCTTGGTAACATAATAGGTGGCCTGATCTGAGCCATCCTGCCAGCGGTAGGTGCCATTGCCAAAGTCGGCGGTCAGCACCAGAAAGTTGCCTTTACAGATGGTCGTATCATTGCCCAGGTTGAGCTTCTTAAGCCGGTTGTAGTTGATGAAAATAGTATCTACTACACTGCACGTATGATTGATTTCTACTAGCGCCCAGAGGTTGGTGGTGGAGGTAATGGTCACTGCCGGTGTGGTGGCGCCGGTGCTCCATTCCCATTTGGTGGCTTCCGGGATTTTGGGTGCAATCCGGATGCTTTCACCCGGACACAATAACGTATCGGGCCCTAATGAAAAAGGATAGGGGCTGCCGGTAAAGGTGATAGTTACCTCATCTGACATAGCGGGGCAACCTTTTGGAAACACATCTACATGATAGGTGCCGGAAGTAGTAACGTCCTGTGTGGGCGATGTATTACCAGTATTCCACTTGTAGGTACAGTTTTGAGCGGTAGCATCTAAAGCAATGTGCTCTCCTGTGCATAAAATAAGATCCTTGCCCAGGTCTATTTTGGGAATGGGCGTATAAAATACGTTGACGGAATCCGGATTAGGGCAGCCGTTGATTTTTACTTTGTAGGTAGCGGAAGTATCAACGAGGATACTGCTGCCGGTTGACCCATCCTGCCAGAGGTAGGTGGCGCCGGGTATAACGGGTGCATTCAATGTCATGGTAGACCCTTCACACAAGGTGATGTCCTGTGGCCCCAGATCAAAAATAACCGGGGTTACAATCGTGGTGGATTGTATAGTCGTGTCTGGTACGCCACCGCGCCAGGCGATCAGCGTATCAGCATAAGTGCCGATAGTATGGTAGATATGATACGCACCACGGATGCTTTTGGACGAGTCTTTATCAGCAGATAGCGGATCACCAAAAAACCATTTTACAGAATCAATGCCTGCAGGATTGGTAATCTGGAAAAACGAAGTATCGTTTACACAGGTGGAAGATACCGTAAAAGGTGTTTTTCCTTGTGCGGAGGCGGTGTTGGCGAACAGGCAGCCTACCAGTAATACTGGTAAAAGATATAGGATACGAAAGGATTTCGGTAGATGGCTTCTCATGTATTGACATGGTAATTGCCGCTAAGATAACTTAAAGTATGTAGAATATTTATAATAATAAAGCAGAATTATTTGAAGTAGTTCGGCGTGTAACACTAACTGCTTGAAATTAAAAGGCGTCAGCCCGGGGAACCCGCTGCTGACGCCTTTTTAATAACATGAATATCATGTAGGGTCCTCTTCTTTCAAGGGCCTTGCTGCAATATATCTTTTCCATTTTTCCAGTACGTTGGTAAAATCAGCAGGCATGGTGCTTTCAAAATACATCTGCTCGCGGGTGCGGGGATGTATGAAGCCCAGCTGTTGCGCATGCAGAGCATGACGGGGCATGATATCAAAACAGTTATCAACAAACTGTTTGTATTTGGTATACACCGTTCCTTTTACAATGCGGTTACCACCATAGGTTTCATCGTTAAAGAGGGAATGGCCAATATGTTGCATATGTACGCGGATCTGGTGGGTGCGGCCGGTTTCCAGGCGGCATTCTACCAGGGTTACGTAGTTAAAGCGTTCCAGTACACGATAATGGGTAATCGCTTCTTTACCATATTCACCATCAGGGTAGGCATCCATGATTTTGCGCAGGCGCTGATGGCGGCCTACATGGGCTACTACGGTGCCTTCTTCTTCTTCAAAATCGCCCCATACCAGCGCGATATAACGACGATGTACCGTGTGATCAAAGAACTGTTTAGCCAGATCATTCATGGCTTTGGGTGATTTGGCTATCACCAGCAGGCCACTGGTATTTTTATCAATACGGTGTACCAGTCCAAACCTTGGTATTTCCGGCTCAATGGGTTGGGTTTTATCGCCCAGGTACCACGCCAAACCATTCACCAGGGTGCCATCGCGGTTACCACAACCAGGATGTACTACCAGGCCGGCGGGCTTGTCGATGACCATGATGTCCTCATCTTCAAATACAATATTCAGCGGTAGCTCTTGTGGAATAATGTCCGTACTCTCCGGGTTCCGGTTGGAAAACACAACAATCTTGTCCAATGGTTTGATCTTGTAATTGGCCTTTACAGGCTTATCATTCACAATCACCATTTCACCATCCAGGGCTTGCTGTATCTTGTTGCGGGTGGCGCCTTCTATGCGGGCCGTAAGGAATTTATCAATACGGATGGGTTCCTGACCTTTGTCAACCACCATATTGATTTTCTCATATATTTCCTCACTGCCATCACCGTTATCCAGCTCATCTTCCAGTTCCAGCAATTCTTCAGCCATTAATATAATTTTTTGCAAAGGTAAAGTTTAGTTGCCAGTTAGCAGTCATCTGCGCAAATGTTCTGTATCACGGCGAATTCGCGTACCTTTGCGCAGCTGAAAAGACTAGTAATGACCATGGAAAAAGTAAGGCAACAGATTGTAGTAAAAGACCTCGGCGTAATTGATTACCAGGCAGCCTGGGATTACCAGGAGCAGTTGTTGAAGGAAAATGTGCAGTTGAAGTCCCGTGCGGCGGATCAAACCCCTAAGCCTACTACTAACTACCTGTTGTTTTGTGAACATCCGCCGGTATATACACTTGGTAAAAGCGGGCATTTGGAAAATCTGCTGATCTCTGAAGAACAGCTGAAGGAGCAGGGCATTGGCTTTGTGCCTACCAATAGGGGCGGTGATATTACATTTCATGGTCCTGGTCAGGTAGTGGGATATCCTATTATTGACCTGGAAAATTTCTTCACGGATATCGGGAAATACCTGCGTTGTCTGGAGGAGGTAATTATCCGCACCCTGGCGGATTACGGCGTAACTGGTGATCGTTCCAAAGGAGAAACCGGCGTATGGCTGGACCCGGATCAACCAGGGAAGGCACGTAAAATATGTGCGATGGGCGTACGTTGCAGCCGTTGGGTAACCATGCATGGCTTTGCACTGAATGTAAACACGCTGATGGATTATTTCAATAACATCATCGCTTGTGGTATTGCGGATAAACAGGTGGCATCACTTAACCGCGAATTGGGTGGCGAAGTAAATATAGAAGAAGTAAAAGCCCGTCTGAGCAAGCACTTCGGAGAAGTGTTTGAAGCGGAAATGATATAAAAGCCGAAAGCATAAAGCTATTAAAGCGAATGATCAGCACGAGTATTTGAATTACTCATAAGCGCTGATCATTCGCTTTAATAGCTTTATGCTTTCGGCTTTATGCCTTCTGCTACATTTTATAATTCAATGGAATAAACAAATTCCATTTCTCTTTCAGTTTACCGTCTTCGAATATTTCAAAGTTAAACCAGCCGGCATGCATGAAAATAGCTTTCTCTAAAATCAGGAAAGGCGCCTTTACCTGTTCAATATCGAAAAGGAAAGTACCGTTGGATTCGTAGAATTTGACCGCATATTTCTTCTGTGGCGCTTCCGGCAATTTAATATTCACGTTACCGTCGGCGGTAGTATAAATATAGTTAGATGGATGCCACACCACTCTTTCGGGTTCTTTGTTTTCCTGCTCTTTGCCTCTGAGGCCTCTGGCGGCATCTTTAATATCGGCGTATTGCAGTTTCTGGTCAGCACGGATAGTGCTGTCAGACAGGGCCAGTACCGTTTTACTGTACATAAACCGGCCATTGGTGAATAAAATAAACAGGCGGTAATAGTTGCTACCAGGCAATGGTTTATTGTCCAGGTAGGCATTTCTTGTTTGTGTAGGATAGCTGGCATAGCCAATGGTATTGAAGTTCAATACGCTATCGAGCGACCGCTGTATACCAATTTCCTTTACCTGTGTAAAGCCGGAAATCCAGTCCAGCTGTATTTTGCCGGTTTTAATGGAGGCCGCGAAGTTAGGCAGTACGGGAGGAGTATATTCCTGGGCCCGGCCTGTAAATGCGGTCAATAAAAACATTCCAATAACAAAAGTTATACGCACTATTTGCTTCATACTGATTATTCCCTGAGCTCTTTAAGTTGGCAAAAATACACTACCGTTCAAATATAATGAACAGTTTTTAAAAGGATAGAACGCCGGGGGGTAGTGAAAGATTGCCTTGCAGGCCACCGGTATGTATTAGCAACACCTGGCTGTTGGGTGGGAAATAGCCCTGCTGCACCAGCTCACGGAAGGCCATCATCAATTTACCGGTGTAAATGATATCTGTAGGAATGCCAGTATTGGCATAAAAAGTATTGATAAAATCTATAAGTGCAGGGGATTGTTTAGCATAACCACCGCCGTGATGATCATGCAATAACTCCCAATGTGTAGTATTACCAGGCTGTAACAGGTCGCGTACTTCCTGCTCAAGGTATTGAGCGCCTTTTAAAACAGGGATGCCTGTTACCTGCTGATGTGGTAGGGCGCTGTTGATCAGGCCTGCCAGTGTAGTACCGGTGCCTGCCGCGCAGAGTATATGTGTAAAGTGGGTTGTAGGGAAGATGGATAATATTTCTTCACAGCCTTTGGTGCCCAGGGCGTTGTGTCCGCCTTCCGGCACGGCCAGGTATTGCGGATATTGGGTGGCCCATTGTGTTTTTAATGCTGGGTCACGGTAATCTTCGCGGGTAACGAATAATAGTTTCATGCCAAGGTCGGCGGCTGTTTGAAGCGTATGATTCAGCCGGGCACTATTTTCTTCTCCTCTGATAATCCCTACAGCGGCCAACCCTGCTTCTTTACAAGCCATGGCGGTAGCGGCAATATGATTAGAGTAGGCGCCACCGTATGTCAACAGGCCATGGTAGCCTTGAGCCACGGCCACCTTGATGTTTTCCTTTAGCTTAAACCATTTGTTACCGGATATTGCCGGATGTATCTTATCCAAACGCAGCATGGCTGCCTGAATGGAATCAGGCAGCCATGCGGTATGAAACGAATCAAGAGTAATGGAATCGTAACGCATTATTCATTCGTTAAAAAGCCACCCTGGCCTCTGTACAGCTTTACAGGCTTGTCCAGTTTCAGTTTCAGTACGGTGATATATTTATCTTGTCCGGTGGCGGGTACATCAATGAATACCAGTCCAGGTACGGCACTCCAGGAAATTTTGCCCACTACCTTGTGTTGCAGTTGTTGTCCGCTGCCTAACATGGTAATGCTTTCAATTTTATTGGTCAGCCCTTTTACCATTACCTGGCCGCTGGTTTTAGCTGGGAGGAACAGGTACAGGGTAGTAGAATCTTTGGAAAGGGTAGTAGGACCATAGAAGTGCCCCTGTGGGATACCGGCTACGGTATTGAAAACGGCTTCTCCATTGCGTTGGTTCCAGGCGCCCAGTTCTTTCAGCATCGTTACTTCTTCTGCAGGGATGGTACCATCTGCTTTAGGACCGATGTCGAGGAGGAGGTTGCCGCCATTGCTTACTGCATCTACGAAGATGGTAATGATTTCGAACGGTGTTTTCCAGTTGTTATCCTGTGGCTGCCATCCCCAGTTGTTGTTGATGGTCATGCAAAGCTCCCACCAATGGAACTTTGGACGGGATACCGGGAAGTTTTGTTCAGGTGTTTCGTAATCGCCATAACCCTGTAAACGTCCGTTGATAATGGTGTTGGGATTATGCGTGGTGAGCATGGTCCGCATTTTTTTTGCTTCCCATTCGTCGGCAGAGTGTTCCCAGTCGCCGTCAAACCACCACAGATCGGGGTTAAACTGGTTCATCACTTCGGCCATCTGGCCCTCATAGAATTTCTGGAAGCGCTGCCATCTTTCCGGTTGTGCTTTGAGCTCATAGCGGTTGCTATCTTTCAAAAACTGCGGATAATCTTTATGGCTCCAGTCTATCAGGGAAAAATAGGCACCACATTTGATGCTATCGCGCCGCAAAGCTGCGTAGAACGGTGTCAGTACGTCTCTTTTAGCCGGTGTACTTGTAGCAACATTCAGTTTACCTAATTTGCTGTTCCACAATGCCACGCCGTCGTGGTGTTTGGTGGTCATTACCGCATAGCGGGCGCCGGACTCCTTAATCAGATCGGCCCAGGCTTGTGGATCATAATTACTTGCAGTAAAGCCTTTCAGCTGCTGCATGTAATCAGGATAGGATATTTTTTTGTTGTGGAATGACCAGGATTCATCGATCCCATTGACAGAATAAATGCCCCAGTGGATAAATATGCCCAGTTTGGCATCAGCAAACCATTGCATTTTTTTGCTAATGTCTTCCGGATTCGTTTTCTGTTGCGCATGTCCGTTTGTAGAAAACAGCGTAGCAAAGGCTCCCAACACTAAAAATCTCTTCATTGTTCTGTTTAATTAATCTTTAAAAAAGGTATTCTCCATAAAAAGAAAGCGTGAAAATAGTTTTAATGATTAAATTTAACGCCGATATTTTTCGTAGATAATTGAAAACTATAAAACTAATATCAACAAAATGCAACCGACTTTATTGATTTTGGCGGCCGGTATGGCCAGTCGTTATGGCAGTTTAAAGCAAATCCAGGAATTTGGCCCCAGCGGTGAAACTATCATTGATTACTCTATTTACGACGCTATCAGCGCCGGTTTTGGAAAAATAGTGTTCATCATCCGCGAAAATTTTGCAGCGGAGTTCAAAGAAATCTTTGAACCTAAGCTCAAAGGCCGCGTGGCTGTTGATTATGTATACCAGGAAATGAATGCATTTGTAGGTGACCATGCGGTTCCTGCCGACAGGACCAAGCCATGGGGTACCGCTCATGCCATCCTTTGCGCTAAAAATGCTATCAATGAGCCATTTGCGGTTATTAACGCGGATGACTTCTATGGTACCGATTCTTTTGTGAAAATGGCGGAGTTCCTGAAAAACGGCTGCCAACCAGATGTTTACAGCGTGGTAGGCTATGAACTGGGCAAAACCGTAAGTGAACACGGTTCTGTATCCCGCGGCGTATGTGAAGTGAATGCAGCAGGTAACCTGTCAGCCATCAACGAAAGAACAAAAATATACCCGGAAAATGGTCAGATCGTTTATGAAGAAGCCGATGGCAGCAAACATCCGTTGTCTGCTAATACACCGGTATCTATGAACTTCTGGGGATTCCATCCGAGCGTATTTGACCTGAGTCAAACCCTTTTCAACGAATTCCTGGATAAAAACCTCAGCAACCCTAAATCTGAATTCTTTATTCCGATTGTAGCTGATGAATTTATCCGCCGTGGTAAAGGAGAAGTAAAAGTACTGCCTACCAGCGCTAAATGGTTTGGCGTTACTTACAAAGAAGATGCACCTGGCGTGCAGGCCAGCCTTTTAGCGCTGGTTGCCAATGGAGAATATCCAGACAATTTATGGAAATAAAACCAAACACGAAGATCCTTCAGGCTTTCGGACTTGAGCCTGAAGGATTAAATGTCCGAAAATTTGGATCAGGACACATCAACAACACTTTTTTGCTGGAAAAAAAGCAGGACGGCAGTAGATACGTTTTACAAAAAATCAATGTAAACGTGTTTAAGGAGCCAGGTGTAATCGCCGCCAACCAAAGAATGGCAGCAGATTATCTGGCAGCACATCATCCCGGCTATCTGTTTATTACGCCGATCCCCACGGTTAACGGGGAAGAGCTCTTTGTAATTGACAATGAATACTGGAGAATGATCCCCTTTATTGCGGATTCCGTAACGGTAGATCAGGCCGACAACCCAAAGCAGGCATATGAAGCAGCCAGACAGTTTGGCCGCCTTGCCAGTTACCTTTCGGGAATTGACCTGAAGCCGTTTAAAGCTTCTATTCCAAACTTTCACAACCTGACCTTACGGTATAGCGCCTTCCAGGATGCCATCCGTACAGCAAAGGAAGACAGGAAAGCTGCAGCAGAAGAGATGATTGAAGAATTCCTCCGCTATTCTGACATCGCTGTAACGTATGAACAACTGAAAACAAATCCCGAATTCAGGGACCATCTGATGCACCACGATACCAAAATCAATAACGTATTGCTCAACAAGGATACTTATGAAGGTATATGTGTTTGCGACCTGGATACCCTGATGCCCGGAAAAATCATCTCAGACCTCGGTGACATGGTACGTACCTATGTTTGCCCCGTTTCTGAAGAAGAAAAAGATTTCAGCCAGATCGTTATCCGCGATGAATACTACGAAGCCCTGATGCAGGGGTATCTCGCAGAGATTGGCGGTACTTTAACCAAAGTAGAAAAAGAACAACTGTTCTTTGCCGGGAAGTTCATGATCTACATGCAGGGAATCAGATTCCTCACCGACTACTTAAACGGTGATGTATACTATCCCATCAAGTATCCGACCCACAATTACGACCGCGCTAAAAACCAATTGGTACTTTTACAACGGTTGATGGAAAAAGAAACGGTACTGCAGGAAATCATCGATAAATGCCTGCTGGTAAGCGTAACAAGTGAACAGTAAATGAAATCATTTTTAGAACGTGAACAGTAAATGAAATGAAATCATTTTGATCCCGGTGCTTCCTGCACCGGGATTTTTTTGCCTGTTCTGCATCAAAAATCTAACCGGCGCGGTGAAATATCAGGGTGTCACCCATCTGCCATTGTACGCTGTCCATACTAACCACATACATCATTTTAAAACTGGCCGCCGACAACTTCTGGTAAATAAATTGCTGATACATTTTTTTATTGCCCGGGTACAGCTGTGTACTCACCAATACCACGGCATCGCTGGAAGTATAGCGACCAGCGAATTGCCGGTGCCCGCCAAAGTTATCGAAGATGTATGCCAGCAAGCTACCATCATTTCCCGCTCCCCATAACGAATGCGCCTTATATACGTTGGGCGGTACATCCACATGCTCATATTGCAACCAGCTACTGTCCAGCGATAACGTAAATGTAGCAGTGGCCGCTATGGGTTTACCATTGGCAAAGGTGCCCGCTCCCTTCCATTTACCGGCAAAAAATTGCAGGAGGCTGGAAGGCAATCTGGGTGGGGCTTGCTGGGCTGCACTATGGAGAAATAGTCCCAACCCCAGCAATAAGAGAATAGGTTTCATAACGATGTGTTTAGTAATTTATAGTCAATGTAAGCTATTTTTATGCGCCGGCTATCCCCTGCAATATCATCGCATCTCCTCCGGAAAGTGTCAGATCCGCGTCTTTTGTACACAAAATCAGTAGATTAATTTATAAGGATCTGTTGATTTGTTTAGAAATACCTTAACTATTGACTTCTTTTTTTAAATATTTTCAAAAACACTTAATGTGATTAATTTTTCACGAAATATTGGGGAGGTTATTGTTTTTTATTTTTTTCACAGATACTTTTGTAGAAACACTAAAGAAAATACGTCCTCCCATGTGGGTAAATAAAGACAACATAAAACTTAATCACATCGTACCTCAGCTCAATTGGGCTATCACGAAGGTCGTGATTATCGTCGTTGTCATTATTAGCCACCAGTATGGAGGATAGGTAAACGTGCATATAATCACAAAATATAACGCCTTCCTCCGCAAAGAGGAAGGCTTTTTTTTGGACTGTATATTCCTTGTATAATTTCAATTTTATGTATAGCTATTACAACGACAACACCTTTCTTTACATCAACGGTGAGTTCACCAAAGCAAACGCAGCAAGCACTGACCTGTATGGCCAGTCACTCCACTACGGTTATGCCGTATTTGAAGGCATCCGTGCCTACAAAACAGCCAACGGTGAAGTAAAAATCTTTAAAGCAAAAGAACACTTTGATCGCCTGCAGCGCTCTTGTGAACTGATCCACATCCCGTACAAATTTGATAACGAAGCCCTGATCGCTGCCTGTTACAAAATACTGGAGATGAACAACATGGAAGAAGCCTACATCAGACCCCTGGTTTTCTGTCCGCCTAACATGACGCTGAAAGCTGCATCAGAATCTCAAATCCTGATCTGCGCATGGGAATGGGGAGCTTACCTGGGAGAAAAGCTGTTACGCGTAATGACTTCCTCTTACGAACGCCCAAATCCAAAAGCGTTCAAGATAGAATCCAAATCAGCTGGTCTTTATGTAAACTCCATACTGGCCTCGCAGGAAGCAAAAGAAAAAGGATACGATGAAGCACTGCTGCTGGATATGAATGGTTACGTTGCAGAAGGCCCTGGTGCTAACATCTTCTTTGAAAAAGACGGCAAAATCTATACTCCTCCTGCCGGTAACATCCTCCCAGGCATCACCCGCGCCACTGTTATCGAACTTTGCCACGAACTGAATATCCCACTGGAAGAAAAATTATTCACCATCGCTGAACTCAAAGAAGCTGAAGCTGCATTCTTCTGCGGTACTGCTGCGGAAGTCATCGGCCTCGACTCTCTCGATGGTCAGTCTTTTGGTAAGCCATGGGCGCAATCTCTCGGCAAACTGCTGCAACAGGCATACAAAGCCAGAGTATTGGAGAAAGAATTTCAACGCGAAGCGCAATTAGCGTAAGCATACAGCAGTAAGAGCAGCAAAAAGCTATTGCAGCGGCAGCGCCGACAACACGCAAACGATACAATAGCTTTTTGCTCCACCCACTGCCTTCCCAAATCAACAGTCTGTCGTATAATAGCCAACTGCTTTCACCTTCAGCTCCCTTTGAAGACTGTAAATCGAAAAACTTACAATCCTTTCCCATCAAGGGTTTGGTCGCTGAAACCGCAGATTTGAAGACCGGTAAATTGGAAATTGTTGGTTTGAATATCAAGACACGACCCGGTAATTTAGTAGCGAAGTTTTAAAATAGGGTTACTATAAACAAATGGTAAACTCCGGTAATAACTACAAGCAATGGAATTAAATAAGTATAGCAAAACGATCACGCAAGATCCTACACAACCCGCTGCACAAGCGCAGTTGTACGGTATTGGATTGACTGAGGAAGACCTGAAAAAAGCACAGGTAGGCATCGTCAGCATGGGCTACGATGGTAACACCTGCAATATGCACCTGAATGATCTGGCACAGGACGTGAAAAAAGGCGTCTGGGCAAATGATCTGGTCGGACTTATTTTCCATACCATTGGGGTCAGTGATGGTATGAGCAACGGTACCCCAGGTATGCGTTATTCGCTCGTTAGCCGTGATCTGATTGCTGATTCCATTGAAACAGTAGCCGGCGCACAATATTACGACGCGCTCATTACCGTACCAGGCTGCGATAAAAATATGCCCGGTTCACTGATGGCCATGGGGCGCCTCAATCGCCCGTCTATCATGGTATACGGCGGAACTATCGCACCCGGAAAATACAAAGGCCAGGATCTCAACATCATCTCAGCATTTGAAGCACTCGGTCAGAAAATGGCCGGCACACTGGATGAAGGCGACTTTAAAGGCATCGTTCAAAATTCCTGCCCTGGTGCAGGTGCCTGTGGGGGTATGTATACCGCTAATACCATGTCTTCCGCTATCGAAGCACTCGGTATGAGCCTGCCCTACAGTTCCTCTAACCCCGCGTTGAGCAAGGAAAAAAGGGAAGAATGCCTCGCTGCAGGCCAATACATCCGCCTGCTCCTCGAAAAAGATATTAAACCAAGAGACATCATGACGAAAGAGGCATTCGAAAATGCACTCACCATCATCATGGCTTTAGGTGGCAGCACCAATGCAGTACTGCATTTCATCGCCATCGCAAAATCAGTTGGCGTTCCTGTCAAACTGGAAGATTTCCAACGTATCAGCGACAAAACACCGCTGATCGCCGACCTCAAACCAAGTGGTAAATACCTGATGGAAGACCTGCACAACATCGGCGGCGTTCCATTAGTGATGAAATACCTCCTGAAGAAAGGTTATATACATGGCCACTGCATGACCGTTACCGGTAAAACAATTGCAGAAAACCTGGAAGAAGTGGCAGACATCGATTTCGATACACAAGACATCATTGTGCCACTCGAAAACCCACTGAAACAAACCGCTCACATACAAATCCTGTACGGTAACCTCGCTACAGAAGGTTCTGTTGCTAAAATCACCGGTAAAGAAGGGGAGCGCTTCAAAGGCCCTGCCCGCGTATTTGACGGCGAATTTGAACTGATTGCCGGCATCACTTCCGGTAAAGTGAAATCCGGTGATGTGGTGGTTATCCGCCAGGTAGGCCCTAAAGGTGCACCCGGTATGCCTGAAATGCTGAAACCTACCAGCGCCATCATGGGCGTGGGATTAGGAAAAAGCGTGGCACTGATCACCGACGGCCGCTTCTCCGGTGGTACCCACGGATTTGTAGTAGGTCATATCACCCCCGAAGCTTTTGAAGGTGGTAATATCGCCCTCGTAAAAGACGACGATATCATCGAAATAGATGCCACCAGAAATTATATCAATGTAGAGATCAGTGATGAAGAGCTGGCAGCCCGCAGAGCACAGTGGATACAGCCTGCATTGAAAGCAACTAATGGAATCCTATTTAAGTACGCAAAACTTGTAAAAAATGCAGCAGAAGGATGTGTTACAGATGAAGCCTGAGATAGCAGATAAGCAGTTAACTGCAAAGCCTGTGATTACAGGATCTGAAGCCGTGATCCGCTCCCTTATTGAAGAGGGAGTAGACACTATCTTCGGCTATCCCGGCGGGGCGATCATGCCTATTTATGATGCCCTCTACGATTTCCAGGATCAGGTTCRTCATATACTCGTCCGTCATGAGCAGGGTGCTACACACGCTGCTCAGGGATATGCGCGCAGTTCCGGTAGAGTAGGAGTAGCTTTTGCAACTTCTGGTCCCGGCGCTACCAACCTGGTAACTGGTTTGGCAGATGCCTACATGGATAGTACTCCTATGGTATGCGTAACCGGCCAGGTGGCCGCTGCCTTACTGGGTACAGACGCCTTTCAGGAAACAGACGTGATTGGTATCACCATGCCTATCACTAAATGGAATATACAGGTAACCCGTGCAGAAGATATTCCTGCGGCCATGGCCAAAGCATTTTATATCGCCCGTAGCGGCCGGCCAGGCCCGGTATTGGTAGATATTACCAAGAATGCACAATTCGGCGAATTTGAATATGCTTACAAGAAATGTGAGTATATCCGTAGCTACCGCCCTGTTCCTGAATTAGATCAGGAAGCAGTTACGGAAGCAGCTGCGCTGATCAACAACGCAAAGAAACCATTCATTCTCTGTGGTCATGGTGTATTATTATCCGGCGCAGAAAAAGAATTGATTGCACTGGCAGAAAAAGCACAGATCCCTGTGGGATCTACCCTGCTGGGCCTTTCTGCGGTACCGGTTGATCACCCGCTGTATGTAGGTTTGCTGGGTATGCACGGTAACTACGGTCCTAATATGCTCACCGGTGAAGCCGATGTAGTAATTGCTGTAGGAATGCGCTTCGACGACCGCGTAACCGGTGATGTAGGAAGCTATGTGCCTAACGCCAAAGTCATCCACATCGAAATCGATGCCGCTGAAATTCATAAAATCATTAAAGCGGATGTACCTGTACACGCAGATGCAAAAGAAGCACTGACGGCTATCCTGCCACAGGTAAACCAGGCAGATCACACCGCATGGCTCCAGGAATTCCGCGATGCCGATAAAAAGGAATACGATAAAGTTCAACACGCAGAACTATATCCAACCGAAGGTGAACTGAAAATGGCAGAAGTAATCCGCCTCATCTCAGAAAAAACCAACCGCGAAGCAGTACTGGTAACAGATGTAGGTCAGCACCAAATGGTGGCTTCCCGCTACTACCGCTTCAAGAACCCAAATACCAACATCACCTCCGGTGGTATGGGTACCATGGGCTTCTCCCTGCCAGCGGCCATGGGCGCCAAAACAGGTACACCTGAAAAAGAAGTGGTAGCCATCATCGGCGATGGTTGCTTCCAGATGACCTTACAGGAACTGGGCACTATTCACCAGTCACAGATCGGTGTGAAAATAGTGATCMTGAATAACAACTTCCTGGGAATGGTAAGACAATGGCAGCAACTGTTTTTCGACAAACGCTATTCCTCTACTGAAATGGTCAATCCCGACTTTGTACAGATTGCCAAAGGATTTTATATCCCCGGTCAAAAAGTAACTGCAAGGGAAAATTTAGCTGCCGCAATCGACGAAATGCTGGCACACAAAGGTGCTTATCTGCTGGAAGTAGTAGTGGAAAAAGAAGATAACGTATTCCCTATGGTACCTGCTGGTGCACCAGTAAGCAGCATCCGGTTAGAGTAGTTCCCCGCAGGAAGGATTCATATTGATCATTTGTAATTCACAACAGGTATATGCAAAAAGAATATACAGTAACGGTATATACGGAAGATCGTATAGGTATAACCAACCGTATCACCATTATATTTACCCGACGGGGCATCAATATCACCAGTTTAACCACTGCTGAAACAGAAATCCCTGGCGTATATAAATTCATCATAACGGTGATGTCTACACGTGAGAAACTGGATAAAGTAGTAGGCCAGATAGAAAGACTCATCGAAATACACCGCGCCTTCGTTCACGAGGAGGAAGAAGTGGTGTACCAGGAACTGGCTTTGTATAAGATCTCTACCAAAGCTTTACATACTGGTGATATAGAAAGACTGATCCGCGAAAATAACGCGCGCATTCTGACCATCACCGCCGATTATTTTGTCATTGAAAAAACCGGTCACCAGGAAGAATTAACCGCTTTCATCAAGAAACTGGAACCATATGGTTTGATCGAGTATTCAAAGAGTGGACGCGTCGCCATTGTGAAATGGAGTCGCCGTTTCCACGAACACCTGAAAGAACTGCAGCAAGCCGATAGCGCCAAAGAGAAAGCCGAAAGCATTCACTAACAGGTAGCACGCGAGATGCAAACAGCATAAATTATAATCATTATTCATTCAATCAATCCTCAGCTAGTAGCTAACCGCTAATAGCTAACAGCTAAAAAAAACTACACATGGCAACCATCAATTTTGGAGGGGTACTCGAACAAGTAGTAACCAGAGAAGAATTCCCTATGGAAAAAGCAAGGGAAGTGCTGAAGAACGAAGTGATTGCAGTAATCGGCTACGGCGTTCAAGGTCCTGGTCAGGCACTGAACCTGAAAGACAATGGCTTTAACGTTATTGTAGGTCAACGTAAAAACTCTAAAACCTGGGATAAAGCAGTAGCTGATGGCTGGGTTCCTGGTGAAACTTTATTCGATATCGAAGAAGCCGCTCAGAAAGGTACTATCATCCAGTTCCTGTTATCTGATGCTGGTCAAATCACCCTGTGGCCTACCTTAAAGCAACACCTGACTCCTGGTAAAGCATTATACTTCTCCCATGGTTTCGGTATCACCTATAAAGATCAAACTGGTATCATTCCTCCAGCTGATGTAGACGTAATCCTGGTAGCTCCAAAAGGTTCCGGTACTTCTCTGCGTCGCCTGTTCCTGGCTGGTCAGGGTCTGAACTCCAGCTTCGCTATCTTCCAGGACGCTACCGGCCGCGCTAAAGAACGCGTAGTAGCACTGGGTATCGGCGTTGGTTCCGGTTACCTGTTCGAAACAGATTTCAAAAAAGAAGTATTCTCCGATCTGACCGGCGAACGTGGTTCACTGATGGGCTGTATCCAGGGTATCTTCGCTGCTCAGTACGAAACACTGCGCAAAAATGGTCACTCTCCTTCTGAAGCGTTCAACGAAACAGTAGAAGAACTGACGCAATCTCTCATGCCACTGGTAGCAGAAAACGGTATGGACTGGATGTATGCTAACTGCTCTACTACTGCTCAGCGCGGTGCGCTCGACTGGTGGAAGAAGTTCAAAACAGCTACTCAGCCTGTATTTGATGAACTGTACGCCAGCGTAGCTGCAGGTAAAGAAGCTGCTCGTTCTATCGCTTCCAACAGCACCGCTGACTATCGCGAAAAGCTGAACGAAGAACTGAAAGAACTGCGCGAAAGCGAAATGTGGCAGGCAGGTGYGGCTGTACGTAAGCTGCGTCCTAACAACGCGTAATAGCTAATATTATAAATTACAATGGCAAAGCATTTTCGAATTATTGAAATTATTGGTGCTGGTATTTAGTGCAGAAGATTACTTTTCTTTCTGATACTGAGTACAGGTTCCATGATTTCGATAATGCCGAAGATGCTTTGCCATTTGTATTAATTACATTTTATGTCTGAAGTAATGAGTAGTGTCAATTCACTGAATATCCTCGACGCCGCAGTGAAGCTGAAGCCGGTGGTCACGCGCACCCCGCTTATGTATAGTGCCAACCTTTCCCGGCGCTATAACTGTGATGTATATCTGAAAAGAGAGGACATGCAGATTGTACGCTCTTATAAATTAAGAGGCGCTTATAACCTGATCAGCAGCCTGCCCGCCGATATCCTCGCTAAAGGTGTTACCTGCGCCAGCGCCGGTAACCACGCACAAGGCTTCGCCTATGCCTGCAAAGCCATGAACATCAAAGGTGTGGTATTTATGCCCGTGATTACACCGAAACAAAAAGTTAACCAGGTAAATATGTTCGGCGGTGATAACATCGAAATTCGCCTCGTAGGAGATACTTTCGACGACTGCTCCGCAGAAGCACAGGCTTTCACCAAAACCAGTGGCATGACTTTCATTCCGCCATTCGATAATCCGAAAATTATTGAAGGACAAGGTACCGTAGCCGTGGAAATTCTGGAAGATCAAACCGGCATCGACTACCTTTTTGTACCCGTTGGTGGCGGCGGACTGGCAGCAGGCCTGGGCACTTACTTTAAAACCTATAGCCCTAAAACCCACATCATTGGCGTAGAACCTGAAGGCGCACCCTCCATGCTCCGTGCCCTGGAAAACGGCGCCCCCGTTACCCTCGACGAAATTGAACGATTTGTAGACGGCGCCGCCGTGAAAAGAGTAGGTACCCTCAACTACGATATCTGTAAAGACGTGCTGGAAAAAATGCACCTCGTACCGGAAGGAAAAGTATGCTCTACCATCCTTCAGTTATATAATGAAGACGCTATCGTGGTAGAACCCGCCGGCGCCCTCTCTATCGCTGCACTGGACGACTTCGCAGAAGAAATAAAAGGAAAGAAAGTAGTGTGTGTGATCAGCGGCAGCAACAACGATATTGACCGCATGCAGGAAATAAAAGAACGCTCCCTGCTCTACGAAGGCCTTAAGCACTACTTTATTGTACGCTTTGCCCAACGCCCGGGTGCGCTGAAGGAATTCCTGAATCATATTCTCGGTCCTAACGATGATATTACCCGCTTTGAATACATACAAAAACATAATAAGGAAATAGGACCCGCATTGGTAGGAATAGAACTGAAGTACAAAGAGGATTACGACAAACTAATGGCCAATTTCAAAAAATATAATTTCCAGGTAACGGAACTGAATAAAAATGATACACTCTTCGGATACCTGGTGTAGAGCAGAAAGCAGAAAGCAAAAAGCTATTGTAGCGAGTAATTAAAGCGAATAAATATCCGCAATAAGTACTCGCTACAATAGCTTTTTGCTTTCTGCTTTCTGCTATTTCTTCAAAGATGCAATATCGATCACGAATCTATATTTCACATCTCCCTTCAGCATTCTTTCATACGCTGTGTTGATATCTTTTATATCAATCACTTCCACATCACTGGTAATATTATGTTCTGCGCAATAATCCAGCATTTCCTGTGTTTCGCGGATACCACCAATTAAAGATCCGGCAATACTCCTGCGTCCCATGATCAGGTTGAAAGCAGGTACAGCAGAAGGTTCTGGCGGAACGCCCAAACAAATCATCACGCCATCCAGGTTCAGTAAATTCAGATAAGTAGTATAGTCATGTGGTGCGGAGATAGTGTTGATAATAAAGTCAAACTTGTTCCGCAGTTTTTTTACCTGTTCTTTATCTGTCATCAGTGCAAAATGATGTGCACCCAGTCTTTTCGCATCTGCTTCTTTGGAAGGAGACGTGCTTAGCATCGTCACTTCTGCACCCATAGAGGCAGCCAGCTTCACGGCCATATGTCCCAAACCACCCAAACCAACTACGCCTACTTTGTGTCCCTTGCCTACTTTCCAGTGGCGCAGGGGAGAGTAAGTGGTAATACCGGCGCATAACAACGGTGCTACTCCTTCCAATGGTAATTTATCAGAAACTTTCAGGGTGTATTTTTCATCGGTAACAATTTGCGTGGAATAGCCACCATAGGTAGGCGTTTTACGATCCATTTCATACCCGTTATACGTGCTGGCGCCACCGGTTACACAGTATTGTTCTTCGCCGGCTTTGCAAGGATCACATATCCGGCAGGAATCTACAAAACAACCAATGCCGGCCAGATCGCCCACTTTGAAACGGGTTACATGATCGCCTACTTTGGTAATGCGTCCTACTATTTCATGGCCGGGTACCATTGGGTAAATAGAGCCACCCCATTCATCCCGTACCTGGTGTATATCGGAATGGCATACACCGCAATATAAAATTTCAATCTGTACATCGTGCGGACCTGGTTCCCTGCGTTCAAAGTTCCATGGACCCAGCGGTGAAGCAGCATCCTGCACAGCATAAGCTTTTGTTGCAATCATGGTGTAAATTTTTAGGACCCGAAGCTACGTAATTTGTACAATTGACGATAAGTTCACGGCCCCCTCCCATCTTTTTACCGTTTTTTCAATAACTTATACTGTCCATCCCCGAAACGTATCTTTTATTTTTAGTATCAAATCATACAATCATGGATCTTAACTTAAAAGGAAAGGTAGCCATCGTTACCGGTGGTAGTAAAGGCATCGGAAAAGGCATTGCTGCGGCGTTGCTGAAAGAAAATGCCACCGTGGTCATCACCGCCCGTAACGCAGATGAACTGGAAGATACCGCTGCTATGTTCCGCTTAGACGGCAAAGAAGTACTGGCTGTCGTGGCTGATATGACCAAAGAAGCCGACCTGCAACAATTAGTCAATACCACCATTCAACAGTACGGACACATAGATATTCTCATCAACAACGCTGGTGGGATTGATACCTTCGGTCCGCTGGACACCATTAGCCTGGCGCAATGGCGACAGATATTTGAAGTCAACTTCTTCGGTGTGGTAGCCCTTACCAACCTGGTGATTCCTCACCTGAAAAAGCAAGGTGGGGGAAGGATTATCAACATCTCCTCAGAAAATGCGGAACAGCCCGATCCCAACATGGGACATTATAATGCCACCAAAGCCGCGTTGAATAACTATTCCAAAACGTTGTCGCAGAATTATGGTAAGGATAACATACTGGTGAATACGGTATCGCCGGCTTTTATCAGAACACCATTGGTGGATGACATGCTGGAGGGCATTGCCAAAGAAAGAGGTATATCTACTGCGGAAGCGGCCCGGTACTTCCTGAAGGAGAACCGCCCTTACCAGGTATTGGGAAGACCCGGCCTGCCCGAAGAAACCGGCGGAATTGTTGCCTTCCTCGCTTCTGACCAGGCAGCTTTTATCACTGGAGCGGTGTTCAGGGTAGATGGTGGATCAGTGGGAACGGTGTAAATTACAGCTATGCTCAGTTATTGGGAAAAACAAAGTCTCCTGCAATACGATTATATCATCATTGGTAGTGGTATCGTAGGACTGTCGGCCGCCATCAGCCTGAAAGAACGGGCGCCGCAAAGCCGGGTCATGGTCCTGGAAAGGGAAGTATTACCTACCGGGGCCAGCACCAAAAATGCCGGCTTCGCCTGTATTGGCAGTTTGACGGAAATCCTGGCTGATTTGCAAACGATGCCGGTGGAAGATGTTTTAAACCTGGTAGACTTGCGTTTATCCGGTTTGCGTTTGTTGAGAAAGCGTTTGGGAGATGACCAGATCGGATACCGGGAAAATGGCAGCTTCGAATTAATCGGTACCCGCCAGGAGTGGGCGCTGCAGCAGTTACGCGAGGTCAATGATATCCTGGGCAACCTGTTTGAAGGCCAGCCCGCATTTACCCGGGCAGATCAGCAACTGTCAGCTTTTGGTTTTGAGCCCCGGTACATCAAAGCCCTGGTCCGTAATAATTTTGAAGGGGAACTGCATACCGGAAAAATGATGCGCGCCTTGATAGACAAAGCCATCAACAGCGGGGTGGAAATAAAAACCGGTTGTCCGGTCAGCAGCATCGCTGATTTTCATACAGGGGTTAACGTGATAGTACCCCATCATACCCTGAAAGAAGACCTGGTATTCTCCGCCCGCAAAGTATTGATTTGTACCAATGCCTTTACCCGGCAGCTGTTACCGGAAGAAGAGGTAACACCAGGACGCGGCCAGGTGCTGATCACGGAGCCAGTGAAGGATTTGCCGTTTAAAGGTGTCTTTCATCTGGAAGAAGGATATTATTATTTCCGGGAGCTGGATGGCCGTGTGCTGCTGGGCGGTGGGCGTCAGCTGGACTTTACCGGGGAAACCTCCACCGCCTTTCAATTCAACGACCGTATCCAGCATGAGTTGGAGGTGCTGTTACGTACCACCATCCTGCCGGGCCGGGAAGTGGCCATTGCCGACCGGTGGACGGGCATCATGGCTTTCGGTAAAACCAAACAACCCCTGGTGAAAATGCATTCAGATAATGTAGTGGTAGGTGTGCGCATGGGCGGCATGGGAGTAGCCATTGGTTCCATGATTGGCGATAAAATTGCCAGAATGGCCCTGAACAGCTAATATCAGCTGCTGAATGGCTGCAGCCAAAAAAAGAGCTTGCTTCCCAGATTTCTCTTTTCTATATTTAATTTTTTATTCCACGATTAGCAGGCATTCAGTTGACCGTTCCCACCTTATAAAGAAAGGAAACCCAGCTGAAACTCATTTTTTTAAGCATGTATACAGGTACCTTTTGTATCTGTAAGGGGTATTAATTGTTTCATTTTAATAAATGAGCTATGATAGGAATTTTAAATGAATAGTTTTATCGGCCGATCCACCGGCAGACTACTTTTCATTAAAAAAAAACATTGTAAGCGTATTTTTTACATTTATTCGTATATTGATCCGCCAAAATTTTTATAACCACGTTTGAACGTTATGCAAACAAAATCCTTACACATCTTTGACTACCTGGTATTCCTGGTATATTTTGTAATAGTGGCAGGCTACGGCTACTATATTTATCGCAAGAAAAAGAAGGCGACCACGGACTCGAAAGACTTCTTCCTGGCGGAAGGGTCGCTTACCTGGTGGGCAATTGGTGCTTCGCTGATCGCTTCCAATATTTCTGCCGAGCAATTTATTGGGATGTCCGGAAACGGCTTCAACATAGGATTGGCTATTTCCACCTATGAATGGATGGCGGCTGCTACGTTGATTGTGGTGGCAGTATTCTTTCTGCCTATTTACCTGAAAAATAAGATTTATACCATGCCGCAGTTTCTGGAGCGAAGGTATAATCAAACGGTAAGTACCATTATGGCCGTGTTCTGGCTGTTGTTATATGTGGTGGTAAACCTCACTTCCATCCTGTATCTCGGCGCCCTGGCGGTATCTACCATCTCCGGAATCAACTTCTACGTATGTATGGTGGCGTTGGCCTTCTTCGCTATTCTCATTACACTGGGTGGTATGAAGGTGATCGGTTATACAGACGTGATCCAGGTGTTTTTCCTTATCCTGGGTGGATTGGCTACTACGTACCTTGCATTGCAACTGGTGTCTGAGCATTTCGGAACTACCGGCGTATTGAAAGGCTTCTCCCTGATGACACAACATGCCAGTGAACATTTCCACATGATCCTGCACAAAGAAAACCCCAAGTACCTGGATCTGCCGGGATTGAGTGTATTGGTGGGCGGTATGTGGATTGTAAACCTGAACTACTGGGGTTGTAACCAATATATCACACAACGTGCACTGGGCGCGGATTTGAAGACTGCCCGCAGTGGTCTGCTCTTCGCCGGTTTCCTGAAACTGCTGATGCCGGTGATTGTGGTATTACCTGGTATTGCGGCTTATGTGCTGTATTCCCAGAACCACGGCGATTTTGCACAATCTATGATGAAAGGAGGTTCCCTGAATGCAGACAATGCATATCCGGTGTTACTGAATCTGCTGCCGATCGGCCTGAAAGGATTGGCCTTTGCTGCCTTAACAGCTGCAGTAGTAGCTTCCCTGGCAGGTAAAGCCAACAGTATTTCTACCATTTTTTCTTTAGATATTTATAAGAAGATATACAACAAAGAAGCTGACGAAAAGAAGATCGTGAGCGTAGGACGCATKGTAGTGGTAGTAACCATGATTATTGCCATTGTGATTTCCAACTTCCTGGGTATCGATAAAAAAGGCGGATTCCAGTTCATCCAGGAATATACCGGCTTCGTATCTCCGGGTGTATTCGCCATGTTTGCACTTGGATTTTTCTGGAAACGTACTACTTCCAGTGCCGCCATGTTCGCCATGATCGGTGGTTTGCTGTTATCCTTCTTCCTGAAATTCATGCCAGCATGGATCAACCTGGAGCCGCTGCACCAGATTGGATTTTCGGCGTTGAATCCAGATAGCGGTTTATGGGAAATGGCGTTCATTGATCGTATGGGACTGGTGTTTGTGATTTGCGTAATCGGTATGGTGATCATTACCCTGAGCGATAAGTCCAGCGTCAACAATCCAAAAGGACTGGCCATCGACAGCACTATGTTTAAACCTACTACCGGCTTCATGGTGGGCGCTTTGCTCATTATAGGTATACTGATTGCTTTGTATACTGTGTTCTGGTAATAGCAATATATTACAGTTGTCCCGCCCCGCCATATAACGGGGACGGGACAACTGCTTTTTTGATGATGGTTAATTTTTCACGTTATGTACTTTATAGGTTATGATATTGGGTCGTCCTCTATCAAGGCAGCGCTGCTGAATGCCGATACCGGCGCCTGTGTGGCCACCGCCACCTGCCCTGAAAAAGAGATGGCCATAGAAGTGCCACACGCCAGCTGGGCCGAGCAACAACCGGAAAACTGGTGGCAGGAAATTATTAATGCTACGGGCATTTTATTAAACCGCTTTCCTGTTGCTCCGGAACAAATCAAAGGCATCGGTATCGCTTATCAGATGCATGGGCTGGTATGCGTAGATAAACACCAGCAGGTATTAAGGCCGGCTATTATCTGGTGCGACAGCCGCGCAGTGGATATCGGCAACGCCGCTTTTAAAGCACTCGGCGAACAATATTGTCTTTCGCATTTGCTCAATTCCCCTGGTAACTTCACTGCTTCAAAACTGCGCTGGATACAGGAAAACGAACCGCACATTTACGAACGTATTCATAAAGTAATGTTACCCGGGGATTTCATTGCCATGAAATTAACGGGTGAGACCTGCACTACTATCTCCGGTCTTTCTGAAGGCACCTTCTGGGACTTCGCGGAAAATGGAGTATCACAGGCATTACTGAAACATTACAACATTGATGAAGCGCTGTTATCGGCCATTGTGCCCACTTTCGGCGTACAAGGACAATTAACAGCTGCCGCTGCTGCGTTACTTAAACTGGCTCCCGGCACACCAGTGACCTATCGTGCAGGCGATCAGCCGAACAACGCATTTTCACTGAATGTACTGCAACCCGGCGAAGCAGCTACTACCGCAGGTACTTCCGGTGTAGTGTACGCGGTGCACGATAAAAACAGTTTCGATCGTCAGAGCCGCGTCAACGCTTTTGTACATGTGAATAACGACCACGCACATACGAGAAACGGGGTGCTGATGTGTTTGAACGGTACGGGTATTGCCAATAGCTGGCTGAAGAACCTGGTAGGCGATATTACCTATCCGGAAATGAATGCCCTGGCCGCTCAGGCGCCTATTGGTGCAGATGGCCTGCAGGTATTTCCTTTTGGCAACGGTGCCGAACGTATCCTGGAAAACAAGAGTATAGGCGCCTCCGTTAGTCACCTGAATTTCAACCGCCATCAGCGCGCGCACATGATGCGGGCCGTACAGGAGGGCATTGTATTCGGACTTAACTACGGAATGGATATCATGGCGGAAATGGACCTGAACATTCACCGTGTAAGGGCCGGGCATGCTAACATGTTCCTCAGCCCCCTGTTCCGCGAAGCTTTCGCTAACACCGCCAACGTAGTCATCGAATTATATAATACGGATGGCGCCCAGGGAGCTGCACGCGGAGCCGCTATAGGAGCGGGCTACGTTAGCTCTGAAGATGCCTTCCGCGGTATGGAATGCCTGTCCGTGATAGAACCCGATACCGCCCTGCAAACACAATACCGCGATGTATATGGTAGCTGGCTAAACGGATTACGAACAACAATTAAGTAGTATAAACGATATCCACGCAGGCATCTGTCTTAACCCGGCAGATGCCTGTTGTTTTTTGCAGCATTAGAGAAGACAGTTTAATCTCCTATCTCACTAAAAATTTATTATTTTGTCTGGAATTATAAATATTGAACAATGAAATTTGGCATCCATTCTTTTAAAGAGGCAGGATTTGATATCGTCGCGCTCCAGGATCTGGCAACAGGTACACAGATAGAAATCATTCCCGCTTTCGGCGCATTGTTGCATGCTTTCAAAGTAAAGCGTCAACAGGAAACCATTAACCTGATCGATAGCTACCAGGATTTGGCTGACCTCGAAGCAAATCTCCGCAGCAGTTTCAAAAGCGTAAAACTGAGTCCTTATGCTTGTCGCATTAAGGATGCAAAATATACCTGGGAAGGCGCTTCTCTTGAGATTCAAAAAACAATTGCACCGGGCAACGCCATCCATGGCCTCTTATATGATGCGCCTTTTACCATCACCGCACAAACGGCGGATGATCAACAGGCTTCCGTGACCCTGACGCATCATTTTAAAGCAACAGACGACGCAGGCTATCCCTTTGCCTACGACTGTGTGGCTACGTTTACCCTGCATGCCGGCAATGAACTGCAACTCAGTACTACCATTATCAACCAGAGTGGTACCACTATTCCGGTAATGGATGGCTGGCATCCCTATTTTAGCACGGGTACCCCGGTAGACGAGCTGGAATTGACCTTTGCTTCCAAACAGATAGTGGAGTTCAATGAAAAATTACTGCCTACTGGTAACCTGCTCCCATATACGGAGTTTACTGGAGGTAAACTGCTCAAGGGAGTGGAATTGGATAATTCTTTTATCCTGGATCAAAGCCAATCACAACCGCTTGCCAACATCCACGATCCGAAGAAAAATATCAACATCGCTTTTTATCCTGGCAACAACTATCCGATCCTGCAAATATATATTCCACCGCACCGAAACAGCATCGCGGTAGAGAACCTCAGCGGTGCGCCGGATGCCTTTAACAACGGACTTGGACTGGTTCAGCTGGCTGCAGGAGAAAGCCGTGTTTTTGATACCCGTATCAAGGTATCACTGTAGGTAGCCAACCGCATGGCATAGTTGTTGGCTTTCCCCGGTTGTACGTAACCAGATTATTTCACCTTAAATTGAAAATGATGGACAAGTTACAACTCAAGGGAAAGTGGAACGAATTAAAAGGCACCCTCAAGCAAAAGTATGCTGATCTGACCGACGATGATCTGTTGTATGAAGAAGGGCAGGAAGATAAGTTGATCGGGAAGCTTCAACAGAAGCTGGGAAAAACCCGCGACGAAGTAATCAGCTTACTGAAATCTGCCTGATAAGAACATAAGGGATATGCAAAAAACAAAATCCTTCCGTTAGCGGAAGGATTTTGTTTTTTTAACACGCCGGCATTTCGTTTAATTTGTAACTTCAAATACAGATATGAACAATGTCTATATTGATCTGTTTGTAAAGGAGAGGAAGGGATTCAACAGTTAAATTTATTACACTTTATATGAAGGTTTTATTACGCATTATAGCATTGGGCTGTATTTTCAGTATGGCATTCGCATCCGGAGTGAGCGCTCAGGTAACGGTTACCGGGATGATTTCAGACAGTAATAAATTGGTATTACCCTATGCCACAGTTAGCAATTTGAATAATGGCAAACGTTCCCTCTCTGATCAGGGCGGCTATTATAAAATTACGGGTAACCACAACGACCGTATCGTGATTACATTTGTGGGCTATGTACCGGATACCGTAATTGTTAGGGAAAGCGCAGGTACACAAACTTCCAATGTGGTTATGATACCTGCAGGGAAATTTCTGAAAGGAGTGGAAATCACCTCCCAGTATAGCCCTTACCAGAAAGATTCGATTGAAAGACGCAATCTGTACGGCTATATTCTTGATCAGCCTAACAAACCACTGGCAGGCGGAAATACACCACAGGGGGCTGGGATTGTGATCAGCCCTATCACCCGTTTCTCTAAAAAGGAAAAGCAAAAACGACAGTTTAAGGAAAACTATGAGAAGATGGAAAAAGAGAAATACATCGACTCCCGCTTTACTCCGTTGTTAGTAAACAAGGTAACCGGCCTTACCGGCGACTCCCTGCACCTGTTTATGCGGGATAATTATCCGGATTATAACACTATGCGTACCATTGCTAATAATGATCTGCTTTACTGGATCACTGATAAATACAAAGCCTGGAAGGCTAAAAGCCACTAGCTTTCAGTCATTAGCTTATAGCAAAAATGCCGCTACGCGTTACACGTAGCGGCATTTTTGCTATAAGCTATAAGCTAACGGCTATTTCAATTATAGACCTTCACCATATATACAAAGTCTTCCAGTTTCTTAATCTGATCTACCCGGTTCATACCATCCAGGTGGCTTTTATGGCCCAGGTCTTTCCGGATTTGTTTGTCTTTCGGCATTTCATCCAGCAGGTGTTTCAGGTGCGCTGATTTCACTGCGAAAGCAATACCATCGGAGGTAGTTTGTTTGCCGGTCACGATACCTACTACATCGCCTTTGCTATCTAGCAGTGGAGCGCCGCTGTTGCCTGGGTTTACCGGGATAGATACCTGGTAAGCCGTGGTATCGCCATTGAAGCCTGTTTTGGCGCTGATATAACCTCTGCCATAAACAATTTCATCGCGGGGGAAGCCCATGGTGAATACTTCTTCGCCCAGTTTCACGTTCTGTGGTTTCAACGCGTAGGGGAGTGGCTGGCTTTTAAAGGTGGAGTCGGCAATTTTTAATACGGCCAGGTCACTGGAAATATCTTCAAATACGCTGACAGCCTTAAACGCTTCACCTTTATTATTTTGAACATACACAGAATCGGCGCCGGCTACTACATGATAGTTGGTCACAATGTAACCATTACCGGATACCGCAAAACCAGTACCACCATAGGTGCCGGGATTTAACGGTGCTTTGCTTTTGCTGTTCATATCATTAATGAGTGCATTCTGGGAGCGTTGAATATTATTCAGCACCCTTCTTACATCTTCATATTGTGCAGTGGACTTGTTGCGGGCTACATTTTGTATCACAGCAATGGTAGAAAGAGAGGTTACCAGTGCAATACAGGCGGCTGCGGCCAGGTTGGTGATTGTTCTGCGACGGATAGATAACCGTTTGGCTGCCTGGTTGTCGTCCTGCGCCTGTTTGCGGAGGGTTGGCATATCCAGTTGCTGGTGTATCTTTTCCAGTTTGGCTTGTAAGTTTTGACGCTGACCATAATTACCCAGGTGTTGGAGGAACAGCTGGTGTTCTTCTACCTGCCGGTTAATCAGCGGGTTGGTACGGCGTAATTCGTCGAAAGCAGTTTTTTCCTGTTCGCTCATTTCCCCTTCCAGGTAACGCTCAATGTCACGTAATAAGATCATGTCCTCTTTCATGGCTGCTTTCTTCTTATATAGATGTGTTGTATTGATCAAAAAATAACTTCTTCAAACGCATCAGGCACTTATATTTCTGGTTTTTGGCATTTTCGGCGTTGGTATATCCAAACTTCTCTGCTATTTCCTGCATAGATTTTTTATGCAGATAATAATCTTCCAGGATGGTTTGACAGGGTTGGCCGATGCTGCCCATTGCCCCTTCCATAATCCTGAATTCCTGGTCCTTTGCATAATGCTCTTCCAGTTCCTCGGTAGCCGGAATTACTTCTTCCAGCTCGGGAGACAAACTATATAGTCCGTAAGTACGTTGAACTTTCTTGAGCCACAGATGGCGGCAAACCGAATAAAGGAAGGTTTTTAGCCTGCTGCTTAGGGTAAAGTCGTTCTTTTGCACCTTTTCATATAAGACTATAATAGCCTCCTGGAATACATCTTTGGCGTCATCTTCTGAGCCATTATGCTGAAGGATCATCCTTAAAACCACTGGAAAATTCTCTGAATAGATGATTTCCAGTGACTTATCCTCACCTTTTGCCAGTCCCAGCAATAATTCCCTATCTCTTGTTATGTCTTGATTTTGCTTCACTCTTAATACAGTTATTAGGCATTTGGTAACCCAAAGTACCGAAAAAAAATATTTTTAAAAGTTGGGTTACCTTTTGGGTTACCCTGGTATAAAGGTTAAATCATTCAAAAAACAACTTAAATAATTGTAACATGAAGAACGTAATTAAAATCGGTTTCTTAGCTCTGTCTTTCGGTATTTTCGCAGTTGCTTGCGGTGGTGGTGCTAAACCAGAAGGTGATTCAACAGCTACTGCTGCTGCTTCTACTATCGATTCAGCTGCTAAAGTTGCAACTTCTACTGTTGATTCAGTAGCTAACGCTGCTAAAGCAACTGTTGATTCTGCTGCTAAAACTATCGATTCAGCTGCTGCAAAACACTAATTCAACTTTAGGTTTTATAAATAACCGTCCCGGCTTAGCTTGGACGGTTTTTTTGTGCCTGTTAGATTCATAATGCTAATTTTATTGAAAGTTATTCAAAAAATGATACTTGTTGTTGAAAAAAGTATATTTTTTGATATTACCCCTTGGATAATTAAAATCGTGCCGTATTTTTGTCCTACTCTCAAAAAGAGTATACAAACAAGCACATGACACAACAAACGAACTTCGGATTTTTTGGCTTTTATTATTTCTGGTACCAGAAATAGGAAGGTCGTTTGTGTAAAATAAAAGATACTACAAAAAGGCCTTCCGAAACCGGAAGGCCTTTTTTAATGACATTAATAAACCGTAGGTATATGTTACAGCCAGCTTTAGGCAATTCATTTTTTTATTACTTCTCTTACTTCTTTTATGCGAAGAAGCAGGGGACTCGTTTGCAATAACATACTTACTATAAAAGTAACAACGCAAAAAGGGTCCCAGACTGGGACCCTTTTTGTTTTTAATAGCTAGTTGCTACAGCAACTATAAATAAATAAAATCAATCACACACATGAAAATTGCCATACAAGGGTTTGAAGGATGTTTTCACCAGGTTGCAGCCCAGGAATATTTCGGTAAAAAAATCGAAATAGAGTGCTGTGGCTCCTTTGCAGAACTGGTTAAAAAAGCAAAACAGCAACCCGATGTGGATGCAGGTATCATGGCCATCGAAAATTCTATCGCTGGCAGCATCTTACCTAACTATACCCTCATCAAAAATTCCGGCCTGCACATCACCGGCGAAATCTACCTCCAGATTAATCAACACCTGATGGTATTACCCGGCCAAACAATGGAAGACCTCCGCGAGGTGCATTCCCATCCGATGGCATTATTACAGTGCATGGACTTCCTGGAAAAATACCCGCATATCAAGCTGGTAGAAACAGAAGATACCGCCCTCAGCGCCAGACACGTAAGACAAAAGAAACTGAAAAGTACCGCCGCTATCGCCGGTAAACTGGCAGCCGAAATTTTCGAACTGGATATCATCGCGCCAAATATTCATACCAATAAAAATAACTATACCCGCTTCCTTGCCGTATCCCGTACCCCGGTAGCTACCGCGGAAGATGCCAACAAAGCATCGGTATATTTTCAAACCAGCCACGACAGAGGAAGCCTCGCCAAAGTGCTGACACAGATAGCAGTAGCAGGTATCAATCTCTCTAAACTGCAATCCTTTCCTATCCCGGCAAAAGAATGGAACTATTACTTCCATGCCGATATGGAATTCGACAACGCCGCTCACTTTGAAAAAGCACTCGAAAAAATAGCGCCATTGACCGAACACCTGAAAGTATTGGGTATTTATAAAAAAGGAAAAACACATTAATCAGTTTTATGCAGATACAGGTTGCTAAAAGATTACAAGGCACAGAAGAATACTACTTCTCCAAAAAACTCAGAGAAATAGAGGAAATGAATCAAACAGGTACCCGGGTCATTAACCTCGGTATCGGTAGTCCTGATTTACCTCCGCATCCTTCTGTGGTGGCTGCATTGAACGAAAATGCTGCTTTGCCTAATACCCACAACTACCAGGGCTATAAAGGGATTCCCGCCCTGCGTAAGGCAATGGCAGAATGGTATCAGCGCTACTACAACGTAACCCTGAACCCGGATACAGAAGTACTGCCGCTGATAGGTTCCAAAGAAGGGATTATGCACATTTGCATGACCTACCTGCAAGAAGGCGATGAAGCACTCATCCCTAATCCGGGTTATCCTACCTACCGCTCCGCAGTAAACCTGAGTGGCGCTACTGTAGTGGATTACGACCTTATCGAAGCAAATGACTGGTTACCTGATCTGGACGCTCTGGCAAAAAGAGACCTGAGCCGTGTAAAACTGATGTGGGTGAACTATCCGCATATGCCTACCGGCGCTAAAGTAAATAAGGAATTCGCCGCAAAGCTGATTGCTTTTGCGAAACAACATAACATCCTCATCTGCCACGACAATCCGTACAGCTTCATTTTAAATGAACAACCGGAAAGCCTGTTGCAGTTTGAAGGCGCCAAAGACGTAGTGCTGGAGTTAAACTCCCTCAGCAAATCATCTAATATGGCCGGTTGGCGTATAGGCATGCTCGTTGGTAAAGCCGAATGGATCAGCGAAGTATTACGTTTCAAATCCAATATGGATTCTGGTATGTTCCAGCCTATGCAAATGGCTGCTGTAAAGGCGTTGCAGCTGGGGAAAGAGTGGTACGATGACCTGAACAAAATTTATCGCGGCCGCCGTGAAAAAGTATTCCAGTTGCTGGACCTGCTGGAATGCACCTACGATAAAAACCAGGTAGGTATGTTCGTATGGGCGAAAATTCCGGCTACTATCGATAACGGCTATACGTTAACAGATGAGATCCTGCAAAAAGCCCGTGTATTCATTACTCCCGGAGGCATATTCGGCAGCAATGGTAACGGATATATCAGGGTAAGTCTTTGCCAGGATGAAAAAGTATTCGAAGAAGCGATAGCACGCATCAAAACAAGCATACAATGATCGTAACAATAATAGGTACGGGTTTAATAGGAGGTTCACTCGCCATTACGCTGAAAGAAAAAGGCGTGGCAGAGCGGGTGATCGGGGTAGACCATAGCCAGGAGCACCTGCAACGTGCACTGGACCTTCACATCATCGATGAAGGCGCTACCCTGGAAGCAGCCATGCTGCGCTCCGACCTGGTAATACTGGCTATCCCCGTGGATGGCGTATTACAGGCATTGCCTGGTATCATGGATCAGGCGCGCCCTGGTCAGGTAATTATGGACGTAGGTTCTACCAAAGAAAAAATATTGCAACTCGTTGCCGGTCATCCTAACAGAGGTCGCTTCGTAGCTGCCCATCCGATGGCCGGCACCGAGTATTCCGGCCCTGATGCAGCCGTGCGCAACCTGTTCGTAAACAAAACCATGGTATTATGCGACGTGAAAAACAGCGACGAAGATGCCCTGGAAGTAGTGGAAAATATGGTAGACCAACTGCAAATGCGCACCGTATATATGAATGCGGAAGAACATGATCTGCACACCGCTTATGTATCTCACATCTCGCACATCACCTCCTTTGCACTGGCATTAACGGTGTTGAAAAAAGAGAAAGAGTCGGGCCGCATCTTTGAACTGGCCAGCGGTGGTTTCGAATCTACCGTGCGGCTGGCGAAAAGCTCGCCTGATATGTGGGTGCCTATCTTCAAACATAATCGTAATAATGTGCTGGATGTACTGGATGAACATATCAGTCAGCTACAGCAAATGAAAGCATTACTCGAAGCAGAAGACTACGATACCTTTTATAAACTGATTCAAAAATCCAATAAAATCAGGAAGATCCTGAAATAACTTTAATTCTGATAATCTACTTAACTTCAATACTATGGTACAGACAATGGAACAGATTTTATCTAAAACCAAATTCTCCGATCCGTCTTCCGATAAAAAGCCGTTGATCATTTCCGGACCCTGCAGTGCAGAAACCGAAGAGCAGGTATTAGCCACCGCATTGGCCCTGCAAAAAACTGGTAAAGTAGACGTGTTACGCGCTGGTATCTGGAAACCCCGTACCCGTCCCGGTTCCTTTGAAGGTATCGGTACCAAAGGCCTTGCATGGTTGCAGAAAGCCCGCGAAATCACCGGTTTGCCACTGGCGGTAGAAGTAGCTACTGCTAAACAGGTAGAAGATGCGCTGCATTTTGGTGTAGATATTTTGTGGGTAGGTGCACGTACCACAGTAAACCCTTTCTCTGTACAGGAAGTAGCCGATGCACTGAAAGGTGTTGATACTACCGTTTTAATTAAGAATCCTATCAATCCGGATCTCGAGCTGTGGATCGGTGCCGTAGAAAGAATTCAGAAAGCCGGTATCAACAAAGTAGGTTTAATTCACCGTGGATTTTCCAGCTATGGCAATACTCAATACCGTAATGCGCCGATGTGGCACCTGGCTATTGAGCTGAAACGCCGTATGCCTGAACTGCCAATGATCTGCGATCCTTCACATATCTCCGGCCGCCGCGATATCTTACAGGAAGTTTCCCAGGAAGCGATTGACCTCGATTACGATGGTCTGATGCTGGAAACACACGTAGATCCGGACAACGCATGGAGCGATGCCAAACAACAGGTGACTCCGGAGAAACTGGCGGAACTGCTCGATGGTATCGTTTGGAGAAKAGAACATACCGATAAAAAAGATTTCAACTCTGCCCTGGAAAAACTGCGTGCGCAAATCAACCAGGTAGATGATGAAATTATGTTGTTACTCGGCAACCGTATGAAAATTGCAGAGAAAATTGGTACCTACAAGAAAGAAAACAACATCACCATCCTGCAAACAAACCGCTGGAACGAAATCCTGGAGCGCAACATCGCAAAAGGTGAGAAACTGGGCCTCACGAAAGAATTCATCCTGAAATATTTCGATGCTGTTCACCTGGAATCCATCAACCGCCAGAACAAAGTGATGAACGAAGAAAAATAGTAAAACAGCTGTTAGTCATTTACTAAAATGACTAACAGCTACTATCCACATATCTTTCTAAAAGCTATCAGCTAAATGCTCAAACAACTCCACCAGTTTGCACAACAGGAAACTACCTATTTCTTAGGAGAAAGCCTGCTGCAGCTGGGCAATCATGTAGATCGTAACAGGGCCGTATTGGTAATAGATGAAAATGTGGAACGACATCACGGTCATCATTTGCACGACTGGAAAAAAATTGTGATACCCGCCGGCGAAGAGGGGAAAAATATGGCCACCATTGAAACAATCATTGATGGTCTCACTGCTTATGAAGCCGACCGCAAAACCACGCTGGTAGGCATTGGTGGCGGTATGATGACGGATGTAGCCGGATTTGCGGCCAGCATTTACATGCGCGGAATTCCTTTTGGATTTGTACCCACTACTTTGCTGGCACAGGTAGATGCCTCTATTGGCGGCAAGAATGGGGTAAGTCATGGTAAACATAAAAACCTGCTGGGTATTATCCGCCAGCCACAGTTTATTCTGTTCGACTATACCTTACCACTCACCATGCCGGCAGAAGAATGGCATAACGGCTTTGCGGAAATTATTAAATATGCCTGCATCATGGATGCGGAATTATTTGAGTTCCTGGAGCAAAATAAAGAGAAAGCATTGGCCCGTGATGTGGCAGTATTAGAATACCTGGTGGAAAAATCAGTAGCCGCAAAAACGAAGGTTGTGCTGGAAGATGAGCTGGAAACGGGTCCCCGTCGCTGGCTGAACTTCGGTCATACCCTTGGCCATGCGGTAGAAAAGCTGGAACACATCGCACATGGTAAAGCCGTAGCGATTGGTATGGTAGCAGCTACCCGCTTTTCGGAAAAGTTGATGAACCTGTCTTCCTCTGCTACCGTGCGATTGATAAAACTGATCAGCGACTATCAACTGCCAGTAGCTTTTACATCAGATAAAGACGCTGTGTTTGATATCTTTAAACTGGATAAAAAACGCGAGAAAGATGTGATTCATTTTGTGCTGCTGGAGGAAATAGGTAAAGCTACCACCATGCCCGTACCCATTGCAGAACTGAAATTGTTACTGCAGGAGTTGTAAAATTTTTTCTAATCAAATTAAAGGCGGACGAAATATATATGCAAGTTACTGTATCACCAGCTACCATTACCGGTACCGTTACGGCCAATCCTTCCAAAAGCGCTATGCAACGCGCTGTGGCAGCAGCTTTGCTGGCAAAGGGAACAACCATCATCCGTAATCCGGGCCTCAGTAATGACTGTCTGGCAGCACTGGAAGTAGCCGAAAATCTGGGTGCTAAAATCAAACGGGAATGCGATTACTTTGAAATCACCAGCAACGGTGTAGCGCCGTTTTATGATGAAATCAATTGCGGTGAATCAGGCCTGGGTATTCGTATGTTTACGCCTATTGCGGCGTTGTCTTCCCTGCCCATCACCATTGAAGGGCATGGAAGCTTAACTACCCGTCCGATGGATTTCTTCGAGCAGGTACTACCTCAACTGGATGTAAAATGCTCCACACAGGGCGGTAAGCTGCCCCTGCATATCCAGGGCCCGTTACAGCCTAAAGATATTACCATTGATGGATCACTGAGTTCCCAGTTTCTCACCGGTTTGCTCATGGCATATGGCGCCACCGCTGAAAACGTGACGATCACAGTAACAGACCTGAAAAGCAAACCATACATTGCGTTAACCCTGCAACTGATGGCACATTTTGGTGTTCAGGTAACAGAAAAGAATTTCGAAACATTCCATTTCGGTAATAAACAGGCGTATAAAGCGGTAGACTATACCGTAGAAGGCGACTGGAGTGGCGCAGCATTTCTGCTGGTAGCCGCAGCGGTAGCCGGTAAAGCAGAAGTACAGCACCTGAATGTCGCCTCTGCACAGTCAGATAAAGCGATACTGGAAGCGCTGGAAAAAGCAGGCGCCCACCTCATGTCCGGTGTCTTCACCGTGAACATAGAAAAAGGTGGACTCCAGCCATTTGAAATAGATGCAACAGATTGCCCCGACCTGTTCCCTCCGCTGGTAGCGCTGGCTGCTAACTGCAACGGCACTACGAAAATAAAAGGAGTAAGCCGCCTGGCACATAAAGAAAGTGACCGTGGGTTAACTTTACAGGAGGAATTTGGTAAGATGGGTATTAAAATAGACCTGCAGGGCGATCTCATGCTGGTACACGGTGGTACTGGTATTAAAGGCGCCCACGTGCATTCGCATAATGATCACCGCATCGCGATGGCCTGCGCAGTGGCTGCGCTCACGGCAGATGGTCCGGTGACCATCGATAATGCAGAAGCCATCAATAAATCTTATCCGGAATTTTATGACCACCTGGCCTTGTTAGGTGGCAAAGTTGCGGTAAGCGTATAGTTGTTGGTTGTTAGCGTTTGACATCTCACAAAAGCTAACAACAAACGGCTGTTTTTTCACTTTAAATTATCAGCGTGTGAACAGTTTTGGCAGATTATTCAGGGTCACTGTTTTTGGAGAATCACATGGCGCCAGTGTTGGCGTAAATATAGATGGCATTCCTGCCGGATTGCCTTTAAAACAGGAAGATTTTCTGGCAGATCTCGAACGCCGTAAAGGCGGCTCCAGAGGCACTACGCCCCGCAAGGAGGAAGATTTGCCCTTCATTAAGTCCGGTGTGTTTAATGATCATGCTACCGGCGCACCCGTGACCATTTTGTTTGAAAATAACAATACCCGCAGCGCCGATTATGATAAACTACGGGAGTTCCCGCGTCCAGGCCATGCAGATTTTGTAGCCACAGAGAAATTCGGTGGCTTCGAAGATTATCGTGGTGGCGGACATTTCAGCGGCAGGCTCACGCTCAACCTCGTAGCGGCCGGTGTTATTGCCAAGAAAATTTTAGGCAACGATATCCAGGTAAATGCTACTATCACAGAAGTAGGCGGCTACGCTAACGCGGAAGAAGGCCTGGAAGCAGCTATTGCGGCGAAAGACTCTGTAGGTGGTATCGTGGAATGCGTGGTAGACGGGCTGCCTATCGGATTAGGCGAACCCTTCTTTGATTCCCTGGAATCAGCGCTGGCACATGCCGTATTTGCTATTCCTGCCGTGAAAGGCGTTGAATTTGGCGCTGGCTTTGCTGCCGCCAAAATGAAAGGACTGGAGCACAACGATGCTATCCTGGATAAAACAGGTAAAACCGCTACCAATCACGCCGGTGGCGTAGTAGGTGGTATCACCAATGGCAATCCACTGGTATTCCGTATTGCGGTGAAACCTACTTCCAGCACGCCGAAAGAACAACAAACCCTGAACATTAAAAGCGGGGAAGTAGAAACGTTCAGCGTGAAAGGTCGTCATGATTTGTGTATTGCGCTTCGCGTACCCGTGGTACTGGAAGCGGTAACAGCCATGGTGCTGGCAGATTTTATGCTGCTGGAGCAACGCAGACCACGCGTTTGGAAAGGATAACCGTTGGATCGATATAGCTATAAAAAAGAAAGGCCGGAAAATATTTTCCGGCCTTTCTTTTTATAGTGAGGTATCATTTACTGCTCTATCGCCAGCAACTCCACATCAAACACCAGCGTGCTACCCGGGCCGATTTTCGGACCTGCACCACGATCGCCATACGCCAGCTCAGATGGAATGAAAAGACGCCATTTAGAGCCTACAGGCATTAATTGCAGGGCTTCTGTCCAGCCTTTGATCACACCACCTACCGGGAAGGAGATAGGCTGACCTCTGTCTACTGAACTATCGAACACTGTACCATCAATTAAAGTACCGTGGTAATGTGTTTTTACTTTGTCGTTAACAGTTGGTTTAGGGCCATCTCCTGCTTTCAGGATTTGGTATTGTAAACCGTCAGGGAGGGTTACCACGCCTGGTTTTGTTTTGTTTTCAGCGAGGAACTTCAGCCCTGCTTCACGATTCTTGGCAGATTTCTCAGATTTTAACTGCTGCAGATAATTACTTATGCTCATATCACATTGTTCTTTTGACAGTAATAAAGTTTGATTCTTTAGTGCGTCCTGTATGGCTTTGGCTAATACAGTAGGATTGATATTATCAATTCCCTGGGCTTTCAGGTTGTCGGCGATGTTGGCGCCAATACCATAGCTCACGGAATCCAGTCGATTTTTCAGTACCGATGCTTTCGCGGCAGTTTTTACAGCCGGTTTAGCTGCTGGCTTAGGTGTAGGTTTGGTTTGACTGAAAGCTTGTGTAGACAAACATCCCAGCGCACCGATGAACAGGTATTTCTTGTACATAAAAGCGTTGTTGTCAGTAATATTATTTAAAATAAGGGTTTTATTGCTGCCTGCAAGTTAATCAATAAAATATTTTAGCAGGCTGGCCTTTTATGGTATTGAACATTCCGTCATATTTCTTGTTTTTCCCATTGTTATGAAGCCATATGCCCTGTTTCTGTTATTATTATTTTTCGGGAGATGTTTGTCAGCACAGGATACCACTGATCTGTGGAAGCGCGCCAGGTTGAACCCTAACCTCGGCAGGCATAAATATATTGAGTTGAAACTCCACACAGGTACACATTTGTACACCGGTGAAGAGCTGAAAAAGGCACTGGATGATGGATATACGTCGGTGGAACTGCGGATGGGATGGCAATCTACCGGCGAAAAAGCCTGGCAACGGGTATTTAATTACCCCAGTTATGGTATTGGTTTTTATACCGGAAATATCGGTAATCCCACTATTCTGGGGAATCCCAGTGGCGTGTACGGTTTTTTCTATGCGCCGTTTCACCGGCGGAAGAGAAACTATTTTGAACTGGGACTCTCCCTGGGCCTTACTTACGACCTTAATCCCTACGATTCCAGCAGCAACCCGTTGAATGATGCTATTGGCTCCAAAGTCGATGTATACTTTAATCTGGGCGCCACAGGGGTACTGAAACTGTCTGATGCTTTTGATTTTCTATATGGCATAGACCTGACTCACTTCTCCAACGGTCGTACCCATACACCTAATCTGGGATTGAATATGGCCGGGCTCCACCTTGGTGTACGCTTTCACTACAATGTGATCCGTAGTATTGTAGTCCAGCAGATTGATCCTACGTATACGGCCCCACGACGTCCTACATTTGTTCATGCGCCTATACCTCCACAGCAACGTTATAATGAAGTGAGTGCTACCGCGGCTTTCGGCGTAGTACAAACGTCTAGCGATGAACATGTGAATGCCTTTTATGGTACGGCTTCTCTCATACTGGACTACAATCGCCGGCTTTCGCATATGAGCAGCATTGGCGCCGGGCTCGACGGATTTTATGACGGCTCACTGGGTTGGACTTATCATAAGATGTACCCCGTTGTACGTACCACCGATAAAATGCTGATGGGCTTTCACGCAGGTTATGCCCTGCATATAAAGGACTTTGAAATAAGGGCGCAATTGGGTTCTTATGCCTGGAGACGTAATGATGAAAAAGGAAATTACTTTATGCGGGTGGCTTTGCGCTATAATATTGGTCGCTACGGATTTGCACAAATTGCATTGAAAACCCTGGACGGCGGAGCGTCTGATTGGATTGAATGGGGAGGGGGCGGAAAGATGCGCTGGTAAAAAACTGGCGCCCGCCGTTAAGGGGCGCCAGGAGCGTTTTTATTTTACAACAGGCAATATCACACTGGAAGGGTGTTGCGCATCGTGATAGATGCGGATAGTGGCCTTTTTGAAGTCTTTATCAGTGGCTTTGTAAATATCCATGAACTGTTGCGGATTGCGGTCGGCCAGTGGGAACCAGCTACTTTGCACCTGTATCATAATGCGGTGGCCTTTCTGGAAAGTATGCGCCACATCCGGCAAGGTGAATTTCACGTTAGTGGGTTGATCAGGAACAAATGCTTCCGGCTTTTCGAAGCTATTGCGGAATTTGCCGCGCATAATTTCTCCACGTACCAGCATCTGGTAGCCGCCCATGGGGTAGGTAGCAGAAGGTATACGACGATGTTCGCTGCTGGCATCTTCTTCATATTTAAAATCATCCGGGAATACATCAATCACTTTTACAATGAAGTCAGCATCGGTAGTACTGGTGCTGGCGATCAGATCGGCCACCACCGGACCTGCCAGGGTGATATCGCTGGTGAGTACGTCACTTTCAAATACCGCTACATCAGGTCTGCGGGCGGCAAAGCGCTGATCGTCGGTCATGTAGCTGATTGTGCGGTTGAAATGTACATCTTCGGTATATGGAACCGGTTTGGCAGGGTCGCTCACATATTCGCTGAAGTTGTTGCTGCCGGCCGGTTTGGTGAAGTTCAGTTTGCTGTTATCCTGCAGGTAGACAGGTGTTGGCGTCATATCTGCCGGAGGCCATTTAGGTAATTGTTTCCATTTATTTTCACCGGTGAAGAAGATGGTGGCTTCTGCAATGGCAGGTGCTTGTCCTTTGCCTTTCAGGTAATAGTTGAAGAAAGGAATTTCGATGTTGCTGGTATAGTATTCAGCGGTATTGCTACCGAAGCGTACATTGCCCAGATGGGTGCCATCGTTAGATCCCCACTGGCCATGATACCATGGTCCCATTACGATGCGGTTATTGGTAGTGGGGCTTTTTTCTTCGATGGCTTTATAAGTGTTCCAGGCGCCGAAGCAGTCTTCTGCATCAAATAGGCCACCAACTACCAGCATCGCTGGTTTTACGTTTTGGAGGAAGTTACGCACGTTGCGGGCTTTCCACCAGCTATCGTAAGTAGGATGTGCATACATCTCGTGCCAGAAGGCAACGCTATCGCCGATAATTTTGGAGAAGTTAGGCAGCGCGCCGGTTTCCAGGTAATATTTATAGTTATCATGCGTATAGTAGTCGATGCCTTTAGGACCTACAGTAGTAGGTTTTGGATGTGGCTGATCGAAAACAGTGTAGAAAGAAAACGCGTCGGAAATAAAGAACGCACCGTTGTGATGAAAGTCATCTCCTATAAACCAATCGGTCACAGGCGCCTGTGGGCTCACCGCTTTTAGCGCAGGGTGGTTGCTCAGGGATGCCATGGTAGAGTAGAAGCCAGGATAGGAAGTTCCCAGTACCCCTACATTACCGTTGTTGCCCGCAAGGTTTTTCACCAACCAGTCGATGGTGTCGTAAGTATCGCTGGCTTCATCGATTTCTGTTTTGCCCTTCTTGGAGGGATTAAAAGGACGCACATTTACAAACTTGCCTTCACTCATCCAGGTACCTCTTACATCCTGTGTTACCAGGATATAACCTTCTTTCATATAGTTGTTGTAGTACGTTTTGTAATACGGACGGAAATTATTTTCGCCATAAGGAGCGCAGGAATACGGCGTGCGCGTCATCAGAATGGGATGTTTCTCTGATTGATCCTTAGGCAGGTAAACAGCCGTAAATAATTTTACCCCATCCCGCATGGGGATATATACTTCTTTTTTGGTGTAGTGTTCGTACATCCAAAGGGAGTCCTGATTAATAGCTTTAACCGCAGCGGGTATCAGGAATAGCGCGGTGCAGGCCAGTAGCAGCCATTTTCTCATAAACGGTTTATTTAAGATTTAGATTGGGGCAAAGTAATAAAAAAAATATGGATGGCTGTCAGGTTATGTGGGGAACGGTTATTGCCCCAGCTTTTCCCGCTCTTTTTTAGGTAAACTGGCCACTACCAGGTTGTAAGAATTTTTAATCCATTCCAGTATCAGTTTGTTGGAGATACCGGAGTGTACATCCACCGTATTCCAGTGTTTCTTGTTCATGTGATAGCCAGGAATAACGCCTTCATAGCGTTCACGCAGCTCTACGGCTTCTTCCGGATCACATTTCAGATTGATGGCCTGGAAATCTTCTATGCCGCTGAGGGCAAATACTTTACCGCTTACTTTATATACCAGGGTTTGATCTCCGAAAGGAAATTCTTCAGTGACACCGGGAAGAGAAAGGCAATATTCCTGAAATTGAGCGAGGGTCATGATGATAATGATTTACTGATTTTTGAATGCAGATTGGCTGCATACAAAAATCAGTAAATTTTTGGATATTCTACATGTACAAATGAGATACGTTGCTATGGTAACGGAGTATAATAGAATTGACTGGTGAAAGTGCTGGTTTGGTCTCTGGTAAGAGTACCTGATAGTAATGTAGTCTTTCTGGATTTCACATACGGGGTATTAGGATAATAGGTATCCGTAAAGGTGGCTTCACTTGTGTAGTTAGATCCTACAACATCGCTAGCATTACTGAAGTGTTTGAGTTTTGACTGGATTTTCCCCCTGAGGAACGAGATTGATAGTGGATGAAGAAACGGTAGCAATATATCTTCCAGGTAAGGATTTGATTGGCGAATAGCAGCCAATGTTCCTGGAACATTTTCATAGTCGCAATCATATCTGGAGTCTTCCAGTACAAAAGATTTTTCTCCAGCGGTGGGGTATTGGTTTTTTTCATATGCAAGGGACTTCAGTTCTACAGTTGCCAGCTGGTCATTGACATAAGTCTTCTTGTAAGTATCTATAAATCGAAGTCGTAAGGTGCCGATAATTATAAGCTCGCTATCTATAGATTGTATTACTCTTCCTTTGTTATCAAGCAGCATATGGATGGTATCCGTCATAAATAATTTACTGCCATTGGTGATGGAATCTATGCCTGCCCCATATGATGTTATTTCCTGGTTGCTGAACGAGATTTGACTCTTCAACATCAAATTCCAATTGTTATCTTTTTTTTGATAAGTCTCAACGCTTTTAGGTAGGTCATGTTCATCATATGCTATGTGGAAACGATAGTGGGGGGTAACGTACGTGATAATTTGTTGTTTGGAATTATAGGCAAAGCTATCCGTCATCGTTTTATTAATATAGATGGATCGTAACAGGTGCTCTCCTGGGCCCAGTATAAGTTCTGGTTCCGGGGTTATGTTATCTTTTTTCTTACATGCCATACTTCCCAGTATTCCCAGGATGGCGATGATGTACAGTACTTTTATAGTTTTCATAAAATTACTTAATTCAGTTTTACATTTTTATAGCCATAACTAATCACCATATTCAATCCTGTGAAGGTTTGTGTTTGTGCATAGTTAGTGGTGTCCACCATTTTATAGGTAACTGGTACATTGGTCAGCGGAATAGCTTCTGATTGGTATTTTATGTTTGTCACATAACGTTCGCTGCCCAGGAAAGGAAAGTATTGGTTGCTGGTGCCGGGGAAATTTTCGCCGATAAGGGTGCGGAATAATATCGGATTTTTGGCTACCAGTTTGTAAAGTGGATTACGGGTTTGATTGTATTGCATCTCGAAGTTATCCTTGTATATCGCTTCGCTGGCGGCATTCCCAATCATGATGTTGTAAGACATGAAGTTGAAGCTGCGGATATTGTTGCCCGTATATTGGTAATCTATATAAAGTACAAATTTATTGTTAAGATAGGGAAGGAAACTGAGGGTATCTTTGGTGCCCAGTAGTGTTAACTGATTGTTGCTGTTAAGGGCCAGCGTAGTGGTATCGCGGGTAGCAACAACAGTTCCCATTTCCCGATACTTTGTAGTATAGATGAATAACTTACTGGCTTGCCATACTACCGAGTCTTTCTGGCTAAGGCTTTTGCTGGTGTTATCATTTTCATTATAATATTTGGCCATGGTAACATAGCCGCCCCCGTTATAGGTATAGGTGGTATAGTTTTGCCACTGGCGTTTGTAAGTACTGTAATCCCATCTTTCTGTCACCTGTTGCTGATCATTATATACCAGGCTGTCTTTGGGCACATTGTTGATCCGGATGGAGGTTACCAGGCGGCTGTCTTTGGGAATTTCTTCCGGTTTGGAAGGCTGGGTGGTGTCTTTTTTACACTGACAGGCAGGGGCCAACATCAATGACAATACGGTAGCGTAGTACAGCACGCTTTTTTTTGCATACAGCATAGAGAATAGGTTATAGAACAATCAGGAATCAAAATTAGCGATTAAATAAGGAAACGAACGTGTTCGAAAGTTATCAAGATGAAGATTATGAGGGAGATGAATAGCAATAAAATTGGGTTATCTTTACCTGCTAATAATCCCTTAACCGCCAACAATGAAACGAATTTGTTTATTCCTCCTGCTGATACTGATAGTGGCTTCCTGTAAACAGGAAAAGAGCCTGGAACCCCCAACAACAACGCCCCCAATAGTTGTTCCTCCGGTGGTAACGCCGAAGGATAATTATCTGCTTAGTACTGTTAGTGTTCGTTATGATGCTGGTAAAGGAAAAGATAGCGTACGGTTCGTTTACAATGATAAAAATCAGGTAACGGATAGTTATGTTGGTGAAGGAGCCGCGGCCTACTTTCTGTACAGCCACAGCCGCTTCCGTTATAACKACGCAGGAAAAGTAATCAGGGCAGAACAGTATGTTTATCCTGCTTTGTATAAGCCGGAAAACTTAGTGTTCATTGATTCACTCAAATGGACTTCTGCTTCCGAAATGCTGTCATATGGTATTCATGTGGATAATACTGCCATTGTTCCTATTGTAACCACTCGTTTAAATGGAAACGGGCAAATCAATTACTTTGATAACCTGGCATTGGATTACCTGGAGAAATATGAATATCAAAATAAAGACATTTCTAAGCTGATTACTATAGATAGGACGGGAAAAGAAACACTCACCACTTATGAGTATAATGATAAGCTGAATCCGTTTTACCAGGTGTTCGTTCAGAACCCATTTTTTTATGACATAACATTCTATATAAGTAGTTATTGCTCGTTTAGTGAGCATAACGCGACTAAAATCATAGGCCCCAAATCCCGTACAGATATTCGTTATAAGGTTGACCCGGTAACAGGATTGGTATCTGAGCAGGAAAAGACCGAGACCTATTCTGATGGGTATCAATATACGACCACCAGTACTTTCAGTTATATCAAAGCGAAGTAGTGTATCTGTTATAATAAAGCCCTTATTCTTTCTGTATCAGAAGAATAAGGGCTTTTGCGATATATGATTTGCCGGAGTAGTTACTGCATCTTTATATAGGTGAACACAGTAGTGGATCGGGCGGTATCACCGGGAGAAGTTATGGATTTATGAATTTGTTCTTCCAGCAAGTGAGTAGTAGGATTATATTTATTTTCATATAATTCTACAAACGAATAAAACGGCCCTCCGTTAGCACTGCGGTTGGTGGTTATTTTGGTAACGTTGTGTTTACTGGGTAATATGGGGTAGGGGCTGGTGACTGAATGTAAATTAACATATGTATTGTTCAGATACATTTCATAGAACGGATTAGGCATGGTGTCATATTCGTAAGTTGTTATTAATTTAACGGGAGTGCCATATGAGGTAGTTGTTCTGAGCTCCATAAGGTCTCCATTCTGGTAGATGTATTCCTCGGAACGAAGCGGACGAATCATAGAAATTGGTTGTCCGGCACTGTTGTATTCATACCTGGAGGTATCGTTGGCAGTTGCAGCCTTGGTCAGATATCTTCTATAAAATGTGGCGTTGTTTCCAAGCCATACAGTAGAGTCGTAAACAACTGGTATGAGACTGTCTGTGCGGGATTCCACGGTATACGTAAGTCGTCCGTTATTATCATAGGTCATCATCTTATTCCCGATACTTCCCGCCTGGTTTCCAATGCTGACTCTGATGCGCGTTAATTGATATTTGTTGTTGTATTGAAAGTCGAGACTATCCATAATAGGTACATACACCACCGTTTTTATCAGGTATCTGTCTTTCGGTGTTTCCGGTTCCGGTGTAACGTTATTATCATTTTTGCCACAGCCAGCCATTGCCAGGAATGTTGCTACTGCTATGCATTTCAGCGCAGTAGCTTTTTTGAATGTAAACATAGGTTTGTTATCTTTTTTATAGGTAGAAAGTTACTGGCTAAGGCACTTTTACATAATCGTATTTGGTGTAAATCTGATAGATGTTATTGCTGGGTCCATGTCCTTCCAGTGTTTTCAACTTAAGAAGACCAGTGGTTGCGTCACAGTCGTTAGTTATTTTGAAATTTTTGGTAGGGTTTGGTCCGTCTATATAGTAACGAGTCTCTGTTGCTCTTTTGGCGTTGTGCTCACTGGTGATGATATCATAAGTTTCAAATGATAAACAAAAACGGTCCTGGAAAAATGGCATTTCTAAGAATAGTTGATAAAATGGATTGGCCGTTGAGTCGTACTCAAATGTATTTTCAACATGATTTAAACGTTCCTCTCTGGGAGGTTTGGGCGCAATATTCATATTTTGAGAAAACTTCAGCAGATCATTTTTCTGATAGTCCAGGGTGATATAATCATACCCGGTTATTAGCGAAGCTTGTCCGTTTGCATTTAAATTATAGGAGGTAACATACGCAACGGGTACGCCCTTGGGGTCCGTTAAGTAATCAGTGGTGGATAAGGTCACTTTTTTCGTATCCCATACCAGCGCGTCCACATAGGCCACATATTCAGGCTTATTTTTTGCAAGGTATAGGTGTCTTATTTCTCCTACTTTTCCTGCATCATTGTATTTTAATGTAGTACGACTATTAAATCCGGGTATTTGGTAAGCCTGTTCTCCGTAGTATTGCGAAACCTCAATTAATTGATTTTTACTATTGTATGAATAGCGAAGCCGGATCGTATCACCGCCATAATCGGCCCATTGGGTAATCCCTTTCAGCAGGTATTTATCTTTTACCTTTTCTGGTACAGGAGGTGTTTCGGTGTTGTCGTTTTTTTTGCTACAGGCCATTGCCATTAATGAAGCGGCAAGTACCACGATGTGGGATATTTTCATTGCTTAGTTAGGAATATATAGGTGATTGAATACAGACAGAATTTTACCAAAATAAAATAGTCCTGTACGTTAGTATACCAACGCACAGGACCCGGCACTTAAAAAAGCGATCAATTATTTCTTATTAATGCTGATAATTACACGGGAATAACGGGCATACGTAATTTCTACTTCCTGCCCGGCACGATAACCTTCCAATGCACCACGCATCCAGTAGAACAAACGTTTTTTCTTATTCTCCAGCAGGATCATAATGTTGGTTTGTGAATCATTGTTTTCCAGGTAAACCGCTTCCATAGGCGCCTGCAGGGTACCTTTCTGTAATGAAGTAAGGTCCTTTTTAATCGCCCAGTAACGGATGTCTGTTACTTTAATCAGGGCAAATACGAGCGCTATCACAAAAGATAACAACCATATCCAGAACCAAAGGTTCTTGAACGACAGGAGCGAATCATCTGCATCACCCATTGTGTTGTGTGTATACAAATAGATTTGCGGGATGATGGCTGCTACCAGCAATAACCCAAAACCAATAAGGGCAAATTTGGTCAACTGTTGCTTGTTTCTCTTCAGCGCATCCTGTAGTAAAAAGTGTTCTTCAGTAGTAATAAAGGTGTAGTCGGACATAGTTATTGTATGGTTTTTCAGTAGGCTAATATAAAGATAAACAATTAATTAATTAATATTATATATATAAATTTTTGTTCAGTGATTATCATTTTGCTTGTTTGTGGCAGTTTTGGGATAATATGTGTTAAAATATTATTACATATTTAGGGAGATGGATACCTCCGCGAGCGTTTATTTCTCCGTACTTATTAACGTATTCATAATTTATTTATGTCGCGCAGAGTGAAAATAGTTAGCTAATTTGCCCAACTTATTATAACCCGTCATCTGTTTTTCTACCCCATTGTATCATAAAACAACAATCGTGAAAAGGATTTTTTTATTCGCCGCCGCCCTGCTTTTGATCAGTATCAACAACTACGCACAGGACACGGCCCAACTAATTGTAGAAGGACGGAAAAACAGCGCCACACAGCAAACCAGGCCTTATGTTATCATGATTTCCATCGATGGATTTCGCTATGATTACGCAGAAAAATATAACGCCACTCAACTGCTGCAGTTATCCGGAGCTGGGGTACGCGCTACCGCTATGCAACCATCTTTCCCCTCGCTTACTTTTCCTAACCACTACTCACTCGCCACTGGCTTATATCCTGCCCACCATGGCCTGGTAGATAATCTCTTTTACGACCGCAAACGCGACGCCATATACAAAGTAGGTAACCGCGATGCCGTAGAAGATGGCACCTGGTACAATGGTGTACCATTATGGGTACTCGCGGAGAAACAACAAATGCTCAGTGCCAGCTACTTCTGGGTAGGCTCCGAAAGCGCCATACAAAATATAAGACCCACCTATTCTTTTAAATATCAGGAAAAAACAGGCATTGATCAGCGCATTCAACAAGTGGCAAACTGGCTGCAGCTGCCGGAAGACCAACGACCTCACCTCATCACTTTCTACTTCCCGGAAGTAGATCACATGGGACATAAATACGGTCCGGATTCCGACAGTGTACGCAGTGCCGTACAATTTGTAGATGCTGCCATCGGCAAAATGGTGGCCGCCGTAAATCAACTGCACCTGCCCGTAAATTTCATCGTGGTATCTGATCATGGTATGCTCGCCGTAGATACGGTAAATGTCCTCAAAATCCCTGATGCGCCTGAACTACAGCCGCTGAAAATAATGCCCGGTATGGAAAAGGTAATGTTATACGGTAAAAATGAAACAGAAATTAAAGCCGCTTATGACTACCTCAAAACACACGAAAATCATTATACCGCTTACCTGAAAAATGAAACGCCGGAAAGATGGCATTATGGCCAGGAAGATGTATATAACCGCATCGGTGACATTATCCTGCTCGCAGAAGCCAACTACGCTTTCAATACCAACGGTAAAAAAATGCACCCCGGACATCATGGCTACGATAATAACCTCACCCACATGAATGCTATATTCATGGCCTGGGGACCCGCTTTCAAAGCCAATGCCCGCATCGCCACTTTCGAAAACGTACATGTGTACCCGTTAGTAGCAAAACTACTGGGCCTCGATATCACACAACCGATCGATGGTAAACTGGAAGTATTGGAAGGAATACTGGCCCCCAGTCGTTAAATAATATCATCATCTACCTATAAAAAAAGCGGAGCGCATATAACATGCGCTCCGCTTTTTTTTTTATGCCTTATAACTGCTTACACTGTTGCCTCCTCATATGCACTTGCGGGTTCGCAGGTACAAATCAGATTTCTGTCACCGAACGTATTGTTGATACGGCTTACAGAAGGCCAGAATTTATTTGCTTTCACATATTCCAGTGGGAATGCTGCCTGCTGGCGGCTGTATGGACGGGTCCATTCGTCAGCAGTGATCACCGCCTGGGTATGTGGCGCATTTTTCAGTACGTTGTTTTGTTTATCTACAGCGCCTTGTTCTACTGCTGCAATTTCAGCACGGATAGCCAGTAACGCATCGCAGAAACGATCCAGTTCACCTTTATCTTCACTCTCGGTAGGCTCAATCATGATAGTGCCTGGTACCGGGAAGCTCATGGTAGGAGCATGGAAACCGTAGTCCATCAAACGTTTTGCTACATCTTCCGCTTCAATACCGCCAGATGCTTTAAACGGACGGAGGTCTACAATGAATTCGTGTGCGCAAGTGCCGTTAACACCGGTGTACAGAATATCATATGCTTTTTCCAGTCTTGCCTTCATGTAGTTGGCATTCAGGATGGCGAATTCAGAAGCAGCTTTTACGCCATTGAATCCGAGCATACGGATGTAAGCGTAAGAGATGAGCAGGATGCTGGCAGAACCGAATGGTGCTGCAGATACAGCGTTCGATGGTTTGCCATCATTCAGCGCAACGTGGCCTGGCAGGAATGGTGTCAGGTGTTTGGCTACGCAGATAGGGCCCATGCCGGGACCACCGCCACCGTGAGGAATAGCGAAGGTTTTGTGCAGGTTCAGGTGACATACGTCTGCTCCAATCAAACCAGGTGCGGTTAAGCCTACCTGTGCGTTCATGTTGGCGCCGTCCATATATACCTGTCCGCCATGTTCGTGGATGGTAGCACAGATCTCTTTCACACTTTCTTCATACACTCCGTATGTAGATGGGTAGGTGATCATGATACCAGCCAGGTCTTTGCTATAAGTAGCAGCCTTAGCTTTCAGATCTTCTACATCGATATAACCGTTTTCCAGTGCTTTTACAATCACTACCTTGTAACCCGCCATTACAGCAGATGCAGGGTTGGTACCGTGCGCACTGATAGGGATCAGTATGATGTTACGGTGATCCTGGCCAATGCTTTTCTGGTATTCACGAATCACCAGCAAGCCGGCATATTCGCCCTGAGCGCCACTGTTAGGTTGCAGGCTGCAGGAATCAAAACCAGTAATTTTGCTCAGGTATTCACTCAGTTCGCCAGCCATCTGTAAATAGCCACCTACCTGGTTTTTAGGTGCAAAAGGATGCATTTTGCTCCAGTGTGCCCAGCTTAATGGAATCATCTCGGTAGCTGCATTCAGTTTCATGGTGCAGGAACCCAGGGAGATCATGGAAGTGTTGAGCGATAAATCCTTATTTTCCAGCATCTTCAGATAACGCATCATCAGTGATTCACTGTGATGACTGTTAAACACGATGTTTTGCAGGTAAGGAGAAGTACGCTGTAAATCCGCTGCAATACCGGTAGTACCGTTAGATACTTCCACTGCATCGGTGTTACCTGCGCCGAATACGTGCAGGATATCATTGATATCTGTCAGCGTAACGGTTTCATCCAGGGAGATACCCACGTTACCATTGGCGAAATAGCGGAAGTTAATACCTGCAGCTTCGGCGGCAGCTTTAATATCCACATTTTCCACCACGATGGTGTCAAAGAAGGTATCAGCTGCCAGTTTCAGTCCTTTCGCTTTCAGCTTGCCGGCCAGGGTGTTGGTCAGCAGGGCAACGCGGGTAGCAATATTTTTCAGGCCTTCCGGACCATGGTATACTGCGTACATGGCGGCCATGTTAGCCAGCAATGCTTGTGCAGTACAGATATTGGAAGTAGCTTTTTCACGTTTGATATGCTGCTCACGTGTTTGCAGCGCCATACGCAGTGCACGACCACCATTGGCGTCAATGCTCACACCAATGATACGGCCTGGGATAGAACGTTTGAACTCATCTTTTACAGAGAAGAAAGCAGCGTGTGGACCACCAAAGCCCAACGGAACGCCAAAGCGTTGCGCAGAGCCAAAGGCAGCATCAGCGCCCATTTCACCCGGAGAGGTCAGCAGGGTCAGTGCCAGCAGGTCTGTTGCCATACCTACAAATGCACCTACCGCATGTACGTTGTCTATGAAAGTACGGTAATCAGCAGCAGCACCTACGTTATCAGGGTACTGGATCAGCGCACCAAAGTAAGATTCATCGAAAGTGGCAGTTTTGTAGTCACCCACTACTACCTCAATATGCAGCGGTGTAGCACGGGTGTAAATAACGTCCACCGTTTGTGGATATACGTTATTGTCCACAAAGAATTTAGGTCTGGTTACATGGTCATGATCTTTATTCAACGCATTGAAGAACATGGTCATCGCTTCTGCCGCAGCAGTCGCTTCATCCAGCAGGGAGGCGTTGGCAATTGGCAAACCTGTCAGGTCAGCTACCATGGTCTGGTAGTTCAGCAGGCTTTCCAGACGTCCCTGAGAAATCTCCGCCTGGTAAGGCGTGTACTGGGTATACCATCCTGGATTCTCAAATACGTTGCGCAGAATAACACTCGGTGTAATGGTATCGAAGTAACCTTGTCCGATATAATTACGGTAAACCTTGTTTTTCAGTGAAACGTCCTTCAGGTGGCGGAGGTAATCACTTTCACTCATCGCAGCAGGAATAGCCAACGGCTGTTGCATGCGGATCGTGCCCGGAACGGTTTTGCTAATCAGCTGGTCCAGGTTGGAGGCCCCAATGGTTTCGAGCATCTGGTTGGTCTCCGCTTCATTCGGCCCTATATGACGGTGCACGAATTCATTTTGTTGAATATCAAAAAGATTCATGATGTAAGCAGGTAATTTGAAATAGAATGCGCAAAGCTATGCAGATTTTAAAGAACAGCCAAACAATCAATGCTGGCGGGGTAAAACAGTGATAAATGAGGAATAGAGAAGAGCCGTATATGTCATACTTTTGTCCAAGTACGAAATACCTATCTTTGCAGCAAATGAGCAAAATATTAGAAGACTGGCAACAAAAAGCCCAGGATAAGCAAAAGGCAAACAAACAGTTCCTCGCCAAACTACAAACCCGCCGTGGTAAAGGGGTAGAGAAACTGTTACCAGAACTGCATGACGAAGCATTCAGTAAAATCGACTGCCTCGAATGTGGCAACTGCTGTAAAACTATCAGCCCCCGCTTTACCGGTCCCGATATCCGGCGCATATCCAAACACCTGGGCATGAAAGAAGGCGACTTCAAAGACACCTACCTCCGTATCGATAAAGATGAGGACTATGTGCTGAAATTCACGCCCTGCCCATTCCTTGGCGCCGATAACTACTGCAGCATCTATGATGCCCGCCCCGGCGACTGCGCCAACTATCCCTACACAGATAGCTACGACTTCTTCAAACGCCCAACTATCACCTACGAAAACAGTACCACCTGCCCCGCAGTGTACTATGTGCTGGAACGCTTGAAAGAAGCCATGAAATTATAAAAAAACAGAAATCATAAAACTATTGAGGCGAATGATCTAAGCGAATTAATATCCGCAAAGGTCATTCGCCTCAATAGCTTTATGATTTTCGCTATGGCTTCAAATCCAATTTCCGCATGGCTGGCGAAATCACATAAGTGGTAATCACCACGCCCAATGTCACACAGCCCCCAAATACTACAGAAGGCACCAAACCAATAGCCCTGGCCATAAAGCCGCTCTCAAACGCCCCCAGCTCATTGGAAGAACCTACAAACATAGAGCTCACTGCCGCCACCCGGCCACGCATATCGTCCGGCGTTTTCAGTTGCAGAATCGTTTGACGTATAATCACGCTAATACCGTCCAATGCTCCACTGATCAGCAAAACAAAGATGGACAGATAAAAATGAGTAGATAAACCAAAGCATATAATCGTGAGTCCGAAGCCAAAAATCGCCGCCAGTAGCTTAATGCCGGGTTTATGCACCAACGGTTTATGTGCCAGTATAAACATGGTGATCAAAGCGCCTACCGCCGGAGCAGACCGCAATAGGCCATAGCCCAATGACCCCACATGCAGCACATCAGTGGCAAATGCCGGTAACATAGCTACGGCGCCGCCAAACAACACTGCAAACATATCCAGTGCCATCGCATTCAATACCACCTTGGTTTTCCATACAAACCGCATCCCCTCAGTTAATCCCGTCACAAAACTTTCGCCCCTCGATTTGTAGTAGATAGGCTTGGGCTTGATGTTCAACAAACTATATAAAGGCGCCAGAAATATGAATACCACAATCAACATGGACCAGTGGACCCCGAACCAGTGAATAAATAAACCTCCCAAAGCAGGACCCAGCACCCCGCCTACCTGCCACGCCGAACTACTCCACGTAGAGGCGTTGGCGTATAATTCACGTGGTACCAGCAAAGACATTAATGTAAAATTGGATGGACTGGTAAACGCCCTCACAATACCCCCCAGGAATACCAGCAGATAAATCAGGTTCAATACCCAATGTTTGGAAATGCCCGCCACTGCCTGATCCCAGGTAAGTAGAAATAATCCCGAACTGATAAAAATATAGGCAATCACACATTTGAGCAACATGCCCCGTTTCTCTCTCTTGTCCACCAAATGCCCTGCAAATGGCGACAATAATACCGCCGGAATAACCTCCGACAAACCAATTAATCCCAATGAGAAAGGATCTTTGGAAATTTCATATACTTTCCACTCAATAATCGCAAACTGCATGGCCAGCGCAAATACAAGCGCAAAGCGGATTATAAGGTAATAATTGAATTCCGGAAAGCGTAGCGAAGCGTATGGGTCGTTCTTTTTCGGTGCCGTTGTGTCCAACCTGATGAGTTTTGTGCGAAGATACAAAATAGCTAAAAGCTAATAGCTATCTTTAGTCTGCATCAATACTGCAGCATCATGAAATATTTATTGCCCGCACTCTTGCTGTTGGCCGCCTGTACAGGTAGCGACGCCAAACAGGAACCAGCAGCCCCGGTCCGTAAAGCGAAGCTACAGCTGGTAACAGATAGGTTCTTATCTCCCGTAAACATGGCAGTACCTGGTGATGGTTCCGGCAGGTTATTTTTTTGTCAGAAAGAAGGGAAAGTGTGGATCGTGCAGCAAAACAAAACGGTGCCCACCCCTTTCCTGGATGTCAGCCAGGATATGGTGAGTATAAATCCCGGTTATGATGAAAGAGGACTGCTGGGAATGGCCTTCCATCCTGAGTTCCGGAGCAACCATAAATTTTATGTGTACTATAGCGCGCCTACCACTAAAAAAGGATTTAACCATACCAGTCGCCTGGTGGAGTTTACCGCAGCCGCCGGCAATCCCAACATCGCTGATCCGGCCTCCCGCCGCATATTACTGGAGATAGATGAACCCGAATCCAATCACAATGGCGGCCAGCTGCAATTTGGCCCCGATGGTTATCTCTACATCGGACTGGGTGACGGCGGTGGAGGAGGAGATAAACATGGCACCACCGGCAACGGTCAGGACCTGCGCTCCCTGCTGGGTAAAATATTAAGAATAAATGTCGATGGTACACCTTACTCCATCCCCACAGATAATCCTTTTGTCAACCATCCCGATGCACGCCCGGAAATATGGGCCTATGGCCTCCGCAACCCATGGCGCTTTTCTTTCGACCGGAAAAGTAAGCTCCTTTTTGCAGGAGATGTAGGACAAGATAAGTATGAAGAAGTGGATATCATCGTCAAGGGAGGGAATTATGGCTGGCGCGTACTGGAAGGGTATCACGACTATAACGTTCCTGCCGGTACCGATAAGTCACAGTTCATTGCACCTATCCACGAATACAACCACGATCTGGGGATAAGTATCACCGGTGGCTATGTGTATCGTGGCGCCGCTATTCCTTCCCTGCAAGGGTTGTACGTTTTCGGAGATTACAATGGAAAAGCTTTTGTACTGGAATCAAAAGGAAATCAATGGGAACGCACGCCGCTGCAGTTATCAGGCCTTCCCAACGGGAATATGCAGCTACTCAGCTGGGGAGAAGATGAACAAGGGGAACTATATGCCCTCACCAGCACCTCCGGAAATGATGGCTTCCATGGAGCCGTCTACAAACTGGTGAAAGAGTAGTCTGGCCAACATTCTAACTGTTTTGACCGTTATATAACGGGTACCGTACAAACGCGCAGGGTAGCGGAAATACATTTATTTTCCGCCGCATATCTCTCCCAGCACCCGTTTGGCCCAATTTTTTGTTAAAAGGAATAAATTACACCCCCAAAGGGTGATTTTATTTTATATTTGATTTGATAACGTTTACGTTCAATTGAGATACATATGAGACTGAAAGTGATTATACCGGTAGTGCTGCTGAGCATCTCCGCAGGCGTGTTAGCTTTTAATAAGCTGGGCCATAACGAAGACCCTCCGGGTCGTTATGAGGTGATCATGAACCTGGTGGGACAAATGCTGAAAGAAGGACATTACCAGCCGAAAGCCATCGACGACAAATTCTCCACCGAAGTTTTTAATAAATACCTGCGCAGCCTGGACACGGAAAAGAAATTTTTCCTGAAAACTGATGTGGACAAATTAATGCCCTTATCCACCCACATTGATGATGAACTGAAAGGAGCACCGATCGACTGCTTCCGCAGTATCAACACCCTCATCAAACAACGGGTAGCAGAAGCCGCTACCATTTATCCGGAAATTCTGGCTAAACCGTTTGACTTCACCGTGGATGAGAAAGTAACCCTCGATCCCGATAAAGTTGACTACCCGGCAGACGAAAATGCAAGGAAAGAAGCCTGGCGCAAAGTGTTGAAATACCGCACGCTGGAAAAACTGACCGACCTGCAGGAAATGCGCGAGAAAGATAAAGGGAAAGACAGCGTGAAAGTGAAAACTGACACCGAACTCGAAGCAGAAGCCCGCGTAAAAGTAAAACAACTGTATGATCGCTATTTTGAACGTCTGAAAAACAGACAAAATGATAACGATCGCTTCAACCTGTATGTAAATGCCATTACCACTACTATGGACCCACATACCGACTACTTCCCGCCTGATGAAAAACGTGCGTTCGAAGAACAAATGGCCGGTAAATTCTTTGGTATCGGTGCACAACTGAAGGAAGAAGGCGATAAAATCCGCGTGGTAAGCATCGTAACCGGTAGCCCCAGCTGGAAACAAGGCCAGTTAAAAGCGAACGATGTTATCCAGAAAGTAGCACAAGGCAACGCCGAATCGGTAGACATTACCGGATACCCGGTAGAAGACGCCGTGAAACTGATTCGTGGTAAAAAAGGTACGCCTGTTAAACTCACCGTAAGAAGCGTTGATGGTACTACAAAAGATATCACCATCATCCGGGATGAAATTGTAACAGAAGAAACTTTCGCAAAATCCGCTATTATCAACGGACAACATAAAATCGGTTACATCTACCTGCCTGAGTTTTATGCCGACTTCAACGACCGTAACGGCGCCCGCAGCGCAGAAGACGTAGCAAAAGAAGTAGCAAAACTGAAAGCAGAAAAAGTAGAAGGTATTATCCTGGATCTCCGCTTTAACGGTGGTGGTTCCCTGCAGGATGTAGTACAAATGGCTGGCCTGTTTATTCCGGAAGGTCCTGTAGTACAGGTTCGCTCCAGAGGCGGCGAAGCAGTTGTATTACGTGATCGTGATAAAAATGTACAGTACGAAGGTCCGCTGGCGATCATGGTAAATGAATACAGCGCCTCCGCATCTGAAATCATGGCTGCAGCTATGCAGGATTACAAACGTGCCGTGATCATCGGTAGCACCCAAACTTTCGGTAAAGGTACTGTTCAGCGCCTCTTCAACCTGGACGACTTCTATCCGGTGAAAGATGGTGGTAGCCTCGGCGCCCTGAAACTGACCCAACAGAAATTCTATCGCGCTAACGGCGGTTCTACTCAGCTGAAAGGCGTGGCTTCTGATATCGTATTACCAGATCCTTATTATGAAGTAGCAGAACGTAAAGATTCAGATGCCCTGGCATATGATGAAATTCCACGCGCTCCTTTTAATGCATGGTATAATCCGGTAAACACAGAGTCACTGAAAAGAAACAGCGAGAAAAGAATGGCGGCCAGCCCGGCTTTCAAGTTGCTCAACGAAAATCTGAGCACCCTGAAAAAACTGGAAAAACAGGAAACTTATTCGCTGAACCTGCAAACGTATAAGTCAGAGCAAAAATCCAATACCGCTGCCCTGAAAAAATATGATGCAGTAAACGATAAAGTGAAAGAACTGAACATCATTAATATCAAATCTGATATGGAGAAATTTGGAGGCGATTCTTCTAAAATTGCCCGTAATAAAGACTGGCTGAAGATCAGAACCAAAGATATTTACCTCGATGAAGCGGTGAATGTAATGAACGACCTCATTGTACAGTCATTACCTAAGATGCAGCGTAAAAATCAATAGTAACTATCAGTTTAAAGATAAAAAGCGAAAGGAGATGTACACTACATCTCCTTTCGCTTTTTTTATGCTCCTGAAATAGTTTGGGGAGATGGAAACAACAACGTTGTTCTCATCTCCCCAAACTATTTATAATACTAATCAAAACATTGAAATAATAATCGTGGCAACCGGCAGCATGACTTGAATGCTGTCTTCCCAAAGTGCTTTAATTCTTCTCTTTCTCTACTACTTCCAGTGCTTTCTTCACTACAGGATCTTCCGCATTGATGGCTTCATAGTAGCCTTCTGTTCTGAACAGCTGACGAGCCAGCATCGCTTTGAGGCGATTGCGTATTTCCATTTCATCCTTTGGATTCAGATGATCCAGGCCAGGCACGCTGTCTTTCTTCGCATAGGCTTTAAAGTCGTCCATCAGCGCAGGTGTTGTCTGGAAGTTTTTGGCAAATGTTGCAGGATCTTTGTAAGGCCCAAACACTTCTTTGTGGCTGGTGTAATACTGGTAGGCAAAGTTGCTGAAAGTACTACGTGTATAAATTGCCGTGAGGGTAGGTGTGAAGCGGGAAGTATCAAAAGGCATGAAGATATCCGGTGTAATACCGCCACCACCATATACACGACGGCCGGCAGCTGTTTTATAAGGAACGGTATCAGTGACTTTGATACTGTCTTTATTCACCATTTCTCCATGATGGTAGCGCTCTGCAATATCATCATCATAGTCCAGGCCTTTACCGTAAGGTTTCTGAATACTTCTGCCGGAAGGAATATAATAACGGGCAACGGTCAGGCGTAATGCACCGCCATTGTCGAGGTCATATTGTTCCTGTACCAGGCCTTTACCGAAGGTACGACGACCAATGATAGTACCGCGATCCCAGTCCTGTACGGCGCCGGCGAGGATTTCGCTGGCAGAAGCTGAACCTTCATCCGTGAGGATAGCCAGTGCGCCTCTTTCGAACATGCCGGGGCGTTTGGTTTTATAGTCGGTTCTTGGGAAGTCTTTACCTTTGGTGTATACAATCAGTTTCTGATCTTCCAGCAGCTCATCTGCGATACGGGTAGCAGCATCGAGGTAACCGCCGGGATTTTGTCTGAGGTCGATCACCAGTTTCTTCATGCCTTGTTTTTCCAGTCCACGGATGGCTTTCATAAACTCATCGTAGGTGGTAGCAGAAAACTTGCTGATTTTGATATAGCCTACTCCGGGAGCGGCCATGTAGCTGGCATCTACGCTGTATAAAGGAATTACGCCTCTGGTGATGGGAACTTTCAGCTCTTTTTGTTGTCTTAATATAAGCGTGTTCACTACGGAACCCGCCGGACCGCGCAGTAATTTGCGGATTTTATCCGGTGTAATATTGTTGCCGGCAATGAGGCTATCGTTTACTTTCAGAATTTTATCACCGGTTTGGAGGCCTGCGCTTTCAGAAKGGCCGCCACTCAGTACGCTGATCACATTCACGGTATCGGCGGTGATGTTGAATTCTACGCCAATGCCCTGAAAATTGCCTTCCATATCTTCATTGACCCGTTGCAGTTCTGCTGGTGGTATATAGATGGAGTGCGGGTCCAGATGAGCGAGGATACCCTCGATAGCTTCCTGTTGTAAATCATCGGTATTGAGAGAATCTACATATTTAGCTTTGATCAGGTCCATTACTTCCTGTAAGGGCCCCCGGTTAGGTTTGTTAAAAAATACAGTGGCGCCTCCATTGTTCGATCCCGGCATTTTGTGACCAAGGAACATGCCCAGGGCTAATACAACTGCAAAGAGAAGAGGTAAAAAAACATTCAACTTCCTGTTAGACATAATCAGATTATTATCCCGCTAATTTATATGACCAATCTTTATCCATGTAATATTGGCACCTGGCGGAAAGCAAACTGCCGCATACATGTATCATCATCATTTAAAGTTCAAAGGGGCTATTTGTTTATATGATACCCTTTTGTTTAAATTGTGACAAAAATAGCATAAATCAGGTGCAAACTTTTAGGATTCTTTAATTTCATAAATAACCGGATATGGGTGCTGGAATAAAGTTGATAGCAGACAGCGGATCTACCAAGACAGAATGGGGCGTGCTCGGCGCAGATCAGCCACTAACGTTGAAAACACAGGGCGTAAGTCCCTTTTTTCAAACATTGGAACAGATAAAAGCCATCCTGGATACAGAACTGGCGCCTCAGTTGCCGGCCGGCAGCCATGTGGATGCCGTGTATTTTTACGGAACCGGCTTGTCGCAACCTAAAAACATTCAGCTGGTGTCCGATGCTATAAAAGCAGTATGGCCAGATGCAGCGGCTGATGTCCAGCACGATCTGATGGGAGCGGCGCGTTCCTTATGCGGTCATGAGCCCGGCGTTGCCAGTATTTTAGGTACCGGCTCCAATTCCTGTTATTATGATGGAGAGAAGATAGTAAAAAATAACCCTGGCCTGGGCTACGTACTGGGCGACGAGGGCAGTGGGGCCTATCTGGGCCGGAAAGTGCTGCAGTATTACCTCTATCAGAGCTTTGATGAAGACCTGTTGGCGCGCTTTGAATATAAGTACCATACCAACAAAGATGAAATACTGGAAAACGTATACCGCAAACCGTTAGCGAACCGCTATCTGGCCGGATTTGCCACGTTCCTTTCAGAAAACCGCGAACACTTCATGATCCAGAACATCCTGGAAGATGGACTGAACGATTTCTTCTTTAACCATATTTATAAATACCGCGAGAGCTGGACTACTTCACTGCACTTTACCGGTGGCATTGCCTGGCATTTCCGCGACATCCTCCAGGAGCTGTGCGAGTTGTATGAGCTGCCCATGGGAAAAGTGCTGCGCACCCCTATGGAAGGCCTGGTAGAGTATCATCGTTAATCATTTTCAACAAAATAAAGTATGTCATTTATAAGAGTAACGGAACAAACATCTCACTATCGTCATCTGGAGAAAATGAGTGTAAATGAGCTGCTGGTAAATATGAACCAGGAAGACCAGACGGTTCCGTTGGCCGTAGCAAAAGCAATTCCGCAAATAGAAAAACTGGTCACTGCCGTGGCCGACAAAATGTTGGCCGGTGGACGCCTGTTTTACCTGGGCGCTGGTACCAGCGGTCGTTTGGGCGTGGTAGATGCGTCTGAATGTCCGCCTACTTTCGGTGTGCCACAAGGCCTGGTAGTAGGATTAATCGCCGGTGGCGACTCGGCCATCCGCAAGGCCGTGGAGTTTGCGGAGGATGACCGCCAACAAGGCTGGGTGGATTTACAGGCATATAATATTACCGATAAAGATGTGGTAGTAGGTATTGCTGCCAGCGGTACCACGCCTTATGTAATTGGCGCATTGGACGAATGTCGCCGCCATGGTATTGTTACCGGTAGTATCAGTTGTAATCCGGATACGCCGGTATCTGCTGCCGCGGATTTCCCTGTAGAAGTAGTGGTAGGGCCGGAATTTGTGACAGGAAGCACCCGCCTGAAAAGCGGTACTGCACAGAAGCTGGTATTGAACATGCTGTCCACCGCTGTGATGATTCAGCTGGGTAGAGTAGAAGATAATAAGATGGTGAACATGCAACTCAGCAACGAAAAACTGGTAGACCGCGGCGTGAAAATGCTGATGGAACAGTTATCACTCACCGACTATCAACAGGCACAGGAGCTGCTGCTGAAAGCGGGCAGCGTAAAAAAAGCGGTGGATGATTTTGCAAAAAAATGATTTAACCTGACCTTTGGTCCTTGATAAACAACGTATGCATAACATAGAGCCATATTACAACTGGCGTCATTTGTACGCTGCAGAAGAAGATGAGTATTCTCCTTTCTATGGACGAGAGTACAGCGAATTTGAATACTCCAACTCCGTATATAATTATTATATCCATCCACAATGGGATGAATTTGGTGCGCGCAACCTGTACATGAAAATCCTGTATACGGATTACCAGTTCAACTTCACCATCATAGAATTATTGGGAGAATGGAATGATGCCATCGACAATGATATCATGACCCTGAAGCGCAATATCATCGATACGCTGATTGCACAAGGCATCACGAAATTTATCCTTATTACGGAAAATGTGATGAATTTTCATTCTTCAGATGATTGTTATTATGAAGAATGGTGGGAAGATATCCGCGATGACGGAGGCTGGATTGTAAGTCTGAATATGCCCATACAAACCCGGGAAGAGTTCGAAAAAGCAAGGTTACATCATTATGTACATTTATTAGAAGATGATAAATGGCGAACATATCAGCCTATGCATCTGTTTAACATGGTGGATAACATTATGCTGAAGCGCTTAGAATGATATTAAATTTTCAGTAAAAAATGAAAGATATTCATTCTAAATAACCTGATTTTCAGCTAATAATATATTTTGTCAGATATTTATACATATGAAAACCTGATAAATATCATTTTTTTTTATTTTTCCTGCGTTAAATTTGCCCGACATTTCAATCATCTTTTTATACTAGGAAGCTTAGAATTTTACTTATGAAGTGGTCACAGTTCTTTAATACCTCTATCGGTAAGAAGTTATTGGTAGGTGCTACCGGCTTGTTTCTTTGCAGTTTCGTAATCGTACATCTGGCGGGAAATTTCCAGTTATTGTACAACGACGAGGGTAAAGCCTTTAACGCGTATGCCGCGTTCATGGGACATAACAGCCTGATTCAGTTTATTGCCTGGGGGCTCAAAATTGTGATCATACTGCATGCATTTATTGCGTTACAGCTCACATTCAGCAACAGAGCTGCCCGTCCGGTGAAGTACGCCGTGAACGCGGGTAATCAAACATCTTCCTGGTTCAGCCGTCAGATGGCGATCATGGGAAGCATTCTCCTTATCTTCATCGTTATCCACCTCGTTAATTTCTGGGGACAATTCCACTACGGCAATATGCCTACCCGCACTTACGAAGGAAGCGTTGAACCATTAAAGGATCTGTATGCCTTATCTTACGACACCTTCAAACATGGTTGGTTGGTTGCATTGTATGTTGTAGGTATGATCGGTTTATCTTTCCACCTGATCCACGGCTTCAAAAGTGCCTGCCAGACCTTTGGTTTAAATCACAAGAAATACAACGGCTTACTGAGCTTTATCGGTGTCTGGCTGTTTGGAATAGCAATCCCTGTTGGTTTTGCCATCATTCCTGTTCTCATCTATTTCAAATAATTCTGTAAAGTAAGGATATATGTTTGACGCAAAAATTCCTGCCGGACCATTAAATTCCAAATGGGAAGACTACAAAGGACATTGTAAATTGGTAAACCCTGCCAATAAGCGCAATCTGGAAGTGATTATCATTGGTACTGGTTTGGCTGGTGCTTCCGCAGCGGCTTCATTAGGCGAGTTGGGATATAAAGTAAAAGCATTCTGCTTTCAGGATAGTCCGCGCCGTGCACACAGTATCGCTGCTCAGGGTGGTATCAACGCGGCCAAGAATTATCAGAACGATGGTGACTCCGTTTTCCGTTTGTTCTACGACACAGTAAAAGGTGGTGACTACCGCGCACGGGAAGCTAACGTACACCGTTTAGCAGAAGTGAGTGGTAATATTATAGATCAGTGCGTAGCACAAGGTGTTCCTTTTGCACGTGAATACGGTGGACTGTTAAGTAATCGCTCTTTCGGTGGTACACAGGTACAACGTACTTTTTATGCTGCCGGCCAAACCGGTCAGCAGTTGCTCCTTGGCGCTTACTCCGCACTGGAACGCCAGGTAGCATTGGGCAACGTGACGATGTACAATCGCCACGAAATGCTCGACATCGTGAAAATTGATGGTAAAGCACGTGGTATCATTGCCCGTGACCTCATCACTGGTGAACTGGAGCGTCATTTCGGCCATGCAGTATTGATCTGCAGTGGTGGTTATGGTAACGTGTTCTTCCTGTCTACCAACGCAATGGGGTCTAACGTAACTGCAGCCTGGAAAGCTACCAAAAACGGTGCTTACTTCGCTAACCCTTGCTACACACAAATTCACCCTACCTGTATCCCGGTTTCCGGCGATCACCAGTCGAAGCTGACCCTGATGTCAGAATCACTGCGTAATGATGGTCGTATCTGGGTACCTAAGAAACAAAACGATACCCGCAAAGCCAGCGATATTCCTGAAGAAGAAAGGGATTATTACCTGGAAAGAAGATATCCTGCATTCGGTAACCTCGTTCCCCGTGACGTGGCGTCCCGTGCAGCAAAAGAAAGATGTGATGCCGGTTATGGCGTAGGTACTTCCAAACAGGCGGTATTCCTCGACTTCGCCGCTGCCATTGAACGCTATGGTAAAGTGGAAGTGGGTAAACGTCAGATGGGCAACGTATCCAAAGAAGAAATCATTAAGCTGGGTAAAGAAGTAGTAGCGGAGAAATATGGTAACCTGTTCGACATGTACGCCAAAATCACCGGTGAAAATCCTTACGAACAGCCAATGCGTATCTACCCTGCAGTACACTATACCATGGGTGGCCTTTGGGTAGATTATGAACTCGGTACTACCGTTCCCGGATTATATTCTCTGGGAGAAGCTAACTTCTCTGATCACGGTGCAAACCGCTTAGGTGCATCTGCACTGATGCAAGGGCTGGCAGATGGTTATTTCGTTATTCCTTACACTGTAGGTAACTACCTGGCGGATGAAATCCGTACCAAAGCTATTCCTACAGATCATCCTGCTTTCGTGGAAGCAGAGAAGAACGTAAGAGATACCATCAACAAATTCTTCGCTACCAAAGGCACCAAATCTGTTGATTTCTTCCATAAAAGACTGGGAAAAATCATGTGGGAGAAATGCGGTATGGCGCGTAACGAAAAAGGATTGCTGGAAGCCATCGAAGAAATCAAAGCACTGCGTGCGGAATTCTGGAGCAACGTACGTGTACCAGGCGAAGCCAACGAGTTTAACCCTGAACTGGAAAAAGCCGGTCGTGTGGCCGACTTCCTGGAACTGGGAGAATTAATGTGTATGGATGCACTCAATCGTCGCGAATCCTGCGGTGGTCACTTCCGTGAAGAATCACAAACAGAAGATGGTGAAGCACAACGTGACGACGCAAACTTCAGCTATGTGGCTGCATGGGAATACAAAGGCGAAGGCAAGTATGAACTGCACAAAGAACCACTGGTATTCGAAGAATGTAAACCTACACAACGTAGCTACAAATAATGGTTATTGGCCGGCTGCGTAACAGCTGACCAGGATTATAAATCAAATAATTGTCCAAGGTATATGGAACATTATAACATGAACCTCACATTAAAAGTGTGGAGGCAGAAAAACAAAAACGATCAGGGTAGATTTGAAACTTTACAGGCTAAAAACATTTCCTCTGAAATGTCGTTCCTGGAAATGTTTGACGTGGTGAACGAAGAGCTGATCAACGAAGGAAAAGAACCAGTCGCTTTTGATCACGATTGCCGCGAAGGTATCTGTGGTATGTGTTCCATGCACATCAATGGCCGTGCACACGGTCCATGGGATGGTACTACTACCTGCCAGCTGCACATGCGCGCTTTCAAAGACGGTGATACTATTACCGTAGAACCTTGGAGAGCCGGTGCTTTCCCGGTAGTAAAAGATCTGACAGTAGACAGATCCGCATTCGACCGCATTATTGAAGCAGGTGGTTATATCTCCGTGAATACGGGTAACGCACAGGATGCTAACTGCATTCCGGTAGATAAAACCAAAGCTGATCTCGCATTTGCTGCTGCTGCCTGTATCGGTTGCGGTGCCTGCGTGGCAGCTTGTAAAAACTCTTCTGCTATGCTGTTCGTTTCTGCTAAAGTATCTCAGCTGGCACTGTTACCACAAGGCCATCCTGAAAAACAATCCCGTGCACTCAACATGGTGGCACAAATGGATAAGGAAGGTTTTGGTAGCTGTACCAACACCGGMGCCTGCGAAGCAGAATGCCCTAAAGAAATTTCCCTCACCAATATCGCCCGCCTCAACCGCGAGTTTATTGGCGCTGGTTTTTCTTCCGAAAAATAATAGTCGTCGTATTATTCTTTATAAAAGCCTTTCCGGTAACGGGAAGGCTTTTTTTTATTGGCACTTTCCGCTTATCCTTTGAAATTTATCTTTTTAAAATTTTTAACTAATATGTGGGATCGATGAATCCCTTTTAAAATAAAACCATATGTCTGAATCTCGTAGGAAATTTATAAAACACGTTGGTAGCACMGCCGCACTGCTGGGAATCGGCCAGTTAGCGGCTATGGCAAAGACACCGGAACAGGTACAACTGCTGCAGCCGGAAAAAAGAATCTCTCCAAATGATAAAATACGCATCGCCTGCGTGGGAATGGGTATTATGGGATTTGGCGACGTAGACGCGGCCCTCAAAGTGCCTGGTGTTGAATTGGTGGGCGCCGCCGATTTGTATGATGGTCACCTGGCCCGCGTAAAAGAAGTATACGGTCCTAAAATATACACCACCCGCGATTACCGCGAACTGCTGAAAAGAAAAGATATAGACGCTATCATTGTAGCTACTCCTGATCACTGGCATGACACCATTGCTATTGACGCCATGGAAGCTGGTAAGGCGGTATACTGCGAAAAGCCCATGGTACAACAGATTGAAGAAGGCCATAAGGTGATTGCCGCACAACAACGCACCAAAGCCGTTTTCCAGGTAGGCAGTCAGCGCGTTAGCAGCGTGGCGCTCGCAGAAGCCCGTAAACGCTACCAGGCAGGCGAAATAGGACAACTAAACGTGGTAGAGGCAAGGATGGATCGCCACAGTGCATTAGGCGCCTGGCAGTACTCTATTCCTTTAGATGCTTCTCCCGCTACAATCGACTTTGATACCTTCCTGAAAGATACCGCCAAACTACCTTTTGACCCGGTACGCTTTTTCCGCTGGCGCAATTATCAGGCATATGGCACCGGCATTCCCGGCGATCTCTTTGTGCATTTGATTACCGGTCTGCATTTCATCACCGGCTCCCTGGGCCCTACTTCCATCTACGCCAGCGGTAACCTGGTGCAATGGAAAGACGGCCGCGATGTGCCCGATACGGTTGTCGCTATTTTCGATTATCCGGAAACAAAGCAACACCCTGCCTTCCAGATGACCCTCCGCGTTAACTTCGCCGATGGTAGCGGTGGGGGCGAGTACACCCGGCTCATTGGCACCGACGGAGTGCTGGAAATGGGTTGGAATGATTTTAAAATCAAGAAACATAAACTGCCCGAGGCGCCTGGTTACGGTGGATGGGATACCTTCAACACCTTTACCAAAGCACAACAGGCCGCTTATGTAGCGCAGTATAACGCCAAATACCCGGCAGATAAAAGAAACACCATCGAAACTTCCAGCGCTTATGCAGCGCCCAAAGGATACGATGATAGGGTAGAACACTTCGCCAACTTCTTCGAATCTATGCGTACCGGTAAAGCGGTAGTGGAAGATGCCATATTTGGCTTACGCGCAGCTGGTCCGGCATTGTTGACCAACGAAAGCTATTTTAGCAAGAAACTGATAAACTGGGACCCGGTAAACATGAAAATAGTGTAAAGAGAATTCGTAATTTGTAGACCTGTTTGCATTTTACCATACTATTTAAAACTATTCCCTATGTTAAAGAACTTCCAGGGTAATATATTTTTGCTTTTGGGAACGGTCCTTTTGTCTTGTAATGAAAAGAAGCATACTATGAATGATCAGGCAGATATTAAACCTCCTGTTGCAGAAAAGATAGCCAAAGAATTCAGTATCCATGGTGATAAGCGCATCGACAACTATTACTGGATGAACGACCGCGAAAACCCGAAGGTGCTGGCATGGCTCAACGCAGAGAATGCGTATGTAGACACGATCATGTCGCCGGAGAAAAAGTTGCAGGAAAAACTCTTTGATGAAATGAAATCACGCATCAAAGAAACCGATATGAGCGTGCCCTATCTGAAAAATGGCTACTATTATTATACCCGTTTTGAAGAAGGTAAAGAATACCCCGTTTACTGTCGTAAGAAAGGAAGCCTGGAAGCGGCCGAACAGGTGACCCTCAATGTAAACGACCTCGCTGCCGGACATGAATATTGTAACGTAACTGGCGTAACTATCAGCCCGGATGCTACGTTAATGGCCTACGGTTTAGATACGGTAAGTCGCAGACAGTACGTGATCCACATTAAAAATCTGGAAACAAACGAAACGCTGACAGACGTTATCCGTCAAACAGACGGCACCAGCGTTTGGGCCGGAGATAACAAAACCCTGTTCTATACACGTAAAGATACAGTTACCCTGCGATCTGACCGTGTGTTGCGGCATACATTAGGTACGCCCACTGACAAAGAAGTGTTTCATGAAACAGATGAAACTTTTGATGTAGACCTCTCCAAAACAAAATCCGGCAAATACATCGTTATCAATAGTGGAAGCACTTTGTCTTCCGAAAGCCGTATCATCGATGCAACAAAGCCTGATGAGGCATTCCGGGTATTTCAGCCCCGTGAAAAAAACATGCTGTATTTCGTTGATCACCGCGATGATAAATTTTATATCCTAACCAACTGGGAGGCACTCAACTTCCGTTTGATGGAATCCTCACTGGATAAGACTTCTCGGCAGAATTGGAAAGAGCTGATTCCTAACCGCCCGGATGTATTGCTGGAAGGACTAACGCTGTTTAAAGATTTCACAGTACTGGAAGAACGCAAAGGTGGCCTGACCATGATACGGGTGATCAATGATAAAACCCATTCAGATAAATACCTGCCTTTCTCAGAACCAGCCTACGATGCGTCTGTTAGCGTGAATCCGGAAATGGATAGTAGAGAGTTGCGCTATAATTATACTTCCCTGATCACACCTAACTCCGTATACGACTACAACCTGGAAACAGGCAAAAGTGAATTGAAGCGGCAACAGGAAGTGCTGGGTGGCTACGATCCAAAAGATTATACATCAGAACGATTGTTTGCTACCGCATCAGATGGTACAAAAATTCCCATTTCCATCGTGTATAAGAAAACGTTTGAGAAAAATGGGAAAGGTCCGCTGTTGCTCTATGGATACGGTTCTTACGGTATCAGTAGTAACTGTACTTTCCGTTCTAATATGCTAAGTCTGCTGGATCGTGGCTTTGCATTTGCCATCGCACATATACGCGGAGGACAGGAAATGGGGCGGCAGTGGTATGAAGATGGAAAAATGATGAAGAAGAAAAACACCTTCACCGATTTCATCTCCTGTGGAAATTTCCTGGTAGCATCTCATTATACGGATTCTGCACATCTATATGCAATGGGCGGCAGCGCTGGTGGATTGCTGGTAGGTGCCGTAGCTAATATGGCGCCGCAGCTGTTTCATGGCATTATTGCGCAGGTGCCGTTTGTAGATGTAGTTACCACCATGCTGGATGAAAGCATTCCGTTAACAACCAGTGAATTTGATGAATGGGGCAATCCTAAGAATAAGGATGCCTATGACTATATGAAGTCTTATTCACCTTACGACAATGTAACGGCAAAAGCTTATCCGAATATGCTGGTCACTACAGGTTTGCATGATTCGCAGGTGCAATACTTTGAGCCGGCAAAATGGGTGGCGAAATTGAGAGAATTAAAAACGGATCACAACTTACTATTGCTGCAAACCAATATGGATGGCGGCCATGGTGGTGCTTCCGGACGATTCAAATCATTGAAGCTGGTAGCATTGGAATATGCATTTTTGCTGAAGCTGGAAGGAAAATAAACGAACAAAAAATTACATAAAACAAAGGCCGTCACGTTATGCGTGACGGCCTTTGTTTTATGTAGCAAAAACCTATTATTTAGTTTGCATCTTTTTTGAACTCACTGTTTTACCAAAAAATATCTCCGCCATTTTATCAAAAATAGCCGGATCATCTGTGGTGTAAAACTGTTGCTGCTGCTGCTTACTCAGGCGGCTAACCATTTCCGGATGACGCTTGAGATAATCTTTCAGGCTATGCGCCACGATTTTACCCTGCGACAATAAGTTAATGCCTCCGGGTAAATACTGTTTGATTTTTTTCAGCAATAGCGGATAGTGTGTACAACCTAATACCAGTGTATCGATGTCAGTAGACAACGACAATATTTTATCCAGGTATTCTTTTACAAAGTAGTCGGCGCCGTCACTTTCATGTTCATTATTTTCTATCAGCGGTACCCACATCGGGCAGGCCAGCTGATAGGTTTTTACATGAGGAAAAAATTTATGAATTTCCAATGGATAAGACTCGGAAGATACCGTGCCATTGGTGGCCAGGATACCTACTTCTCCGGTTTGCGTAAGGGTGCCTACCATTTCTGACGTAGGACGTATAACGCCCAACACACGGTTATCCGGTGCAATGCGTGGTAAATCCTTTTGTTGAATGGTGCGGAGCGCCTTGGCAGAAGCGGTGTTGCAGGCAATGATCACCAGCGGGCAACCCAGGTCAAATAGCTTTTGTACACATTCCAGCGTATAGGCGTGAATGGTATCAAAGCCACGATTACCATAGGGCGCACGGGCATTGTCTCCCAGATAAATATAGTCGTATTCCGGAAGCTCGTTTATAATTTCCTTGAGTACGGTTAAGCCGCCGTAGCCGGAGTCAAATACGCCAATAGGACCCATTGTTATTCACCTTCTTTTTGCATCAGGCCGGAACCTGTGAGGTCATAAATTTTTTGTATTTCGTGCAGTACGCCTTCAAAATCTATTTGAAGATCTTTCAGTACGCCGTTTTTCAGATCATATACCCAGCCATGTACGGTAGGGAAGCCGTTAGCTACATACATTTTCTGTACCGCTGCTGTTTTAATCACATTGATACATTGCTCCTGCGTGTTCAGCTCTACCAGACGGTTATAACGTTCATGCTCATCTGAAATCGCATTGAGTTCGTCCATGTGAAGACGATAAACATCGCGGATGTTACGTAACCATGGATTCAGGATACCGAGGTCTTGCGCCTGCATGGCGGCTTTCACGCCACCGCAGTTGTAGTGTCCGCAAACAATAATGTGTTTTACTTTCAGATGCACTACCGCGTAATTGATCACACTCATGACATTGAGGTCGGTATTAGGTACCAGGTTCGCGATGTTGCGGTGTACAAATACTTCACCTGCTTCCAGGCCCATGATTTCGTTGGTGGGTACCCGGCTGTCGCTACAACCAATATAAAGGTAGTCTGGGCTTTGCGAGTCCGCCATTTTATCAAAGAACTCCTGATCTGTAGCTAATTTGGAAGCGATCCATTGCCGGTTATTCTCGAATATCTGGTTGTATGCTGTCATCGCGTATTAATTTTTATGCGCTAAAGATACGGCAAGAAAGGTTATACATATCAAGCCGGGATGTGATGAAATAATGAAAGACCGGGAATCTGGTTTCCGGCAGAGGTATGGGTGGGGAGGCAAATCGTGCATCAGGATTAGTTGGTAGATGAAAAATATATAAATAAGTATTAAAAAGATGATTAAGTATATTTTTTAATACTTATATGAAGATCGCTGTCTGCTTGGAAAGCACGCATAAAATCTGTATCTTTGCGGCTTCAAAATTTACATAGCCAGCATGATCAGTGTTAAAAACGTAACGCTCTCTTTTGGAAAGAGAGTATTGTTTGACGAAGTAAACCTCAATTTCACAAAAGGGAACTGTTATGGTGTGATTGGGGCCAATGGAGCAGGGAAGTCTACTTTTCTGAAGATATTGTCCGGTGAAATAGAACCGAATAAAGGTACTGTGGAAATCACTCCGGGTGAGCGCATGAGCGTACTCTCGCAGAATCACTTTGGATTTGATGAGGTTACCGTACTGAATGCCGTATTAATGGGTAATAAGAAGCTTTGGCAGATAGCAGCCGAAAGAGATGCTATTTATGCTAAGGAAGATTTTACCGAAGAAGATGGTATGCGTGCAGGCGAACTGGAAGCAGAATATGGTGAAATGGGCGGTTATACCGCAGAAAGCGATGCAGGGGTACTGTTGAGCGATCTGGGTGTAAAAGAGGAGCTGCAAAGCACCCTGATGAAGGATATTGCTGGTAGCCTGAAGGTGCGTGTTTTGCTGGCACAGGCCCTGTTTGGTAACCCGGACATCCTGTTACTGGATGAGCCTACGAATGATCTGGATGTGGAAACCATTGGCTGGTTGGAAAACTTCCTGGCTGATTATGAAAACATCGTGATTGTAGTATCGCATGACCGTCACTTCCTGGATGCCGTATGTACGCATGTGGCTGATGTGGATCGCGCCAAGATCCAGATCTTCAGTGGTAACTATACTTTCTGGTACGAATCATCTCAGTTGATGGCCCGTCAGATTGCCGATAAGAACAAGAAAATGGAAGATAAGCGTAAAGACCTCCTGGACTTTATCGCCCGATTCAGTGCCAACGCCTCCAAAAGTAAACAGGCTACTTCCCGTAAGAAAGCTTTGGAGAAACTGGTGGTGGAAGATATCCAGCCTTCCAACCGTAAATATCCGGGTATCATCTTCAAGCAACAGCGTGAAGTAGGTAACCAGATCCTGAACGTAGAAAAACTGGAAAAACTGGTAGATGGCCGCAAGCTCTTTACAGATGTAACCTTCTCTGTGAATAAAAACGATAAGATTGCATTCCTGTCTAAAGACCACCTGGCGCTCACTACTTTCTTCGAAGTGATCAACAACGAAGCTCAGGCGGACAGCGGTAAATTTGAGTGGGGTACCACTGTTACCAGCGCTTACCTGCCCAATGATAACGCCAATTTCTTTACCAACAAAGACCTGAACCTGATGGACTGGTTACGTCAGTATGTGCCTGCGCATGTTACAGATGTAGATGAGCCATTCCTGCGTGGTTTCCTGGGTAAGATGTTATTTGGTGGAGATGAAATCATGAAGAAAACTTCCGTATTGAGCGGAGGAGAAAAAGTACGTTGCATGACCAGCCGCATGATGCTGCAGGACCCTAACGTACTGGTACTTGATGAGCCTACCAACCACCTGGATCTGGAATCTATCCAGTCTTTCAACGAAAGCATGATTAACTATAAAGGCGTGGTGCTGTTTACTACACATGACCATACCTTTATGCAATCAGTAGCTAATCGTATCATTGAAATAACACCTAAAGGTATTATCGATCGACTGATGAGTTTTGATGAATACCTGGCAGATGAGCGTGTGAAAGCATTGCGTGAAGAAATGTATGGTAATGCTGTATTAGCATAAAAGCCAAAGTATAAAGCAAAAAGCTATTAAAGCGATTGACCAGAGCGGGTATTTAATTACTGATCCGCTCTGGTCAATCGCTTTAATAGCTTTTTGCTTTATGCTTTATCCTTTCCGCTCCTACAAATATTCCTCAATTACTTTGAGCTTATTTTTATCCAATGGCTTCGTGATATAAGCCATCAGCTCCGGTGTATGCTGCACTTTTTGCATATCCCTTACATCTACAGAGGAGGAACACATAATAATCGGGATGGCGTTTTTGAGCGATGTTTTTAATCCTCTGTACGCTTCAATAAAATCCCATCCGTTCATCCGTTGCATATTCATATCAAGAATAATAAGAGAGGGCAATGTAGGCTGTGGAATGCTTGAGAGTTTCTCCAGCGCCTCTTCTGCGCAAAGGAAAGAGGTAACTACCAGGTCATTGCTTTGCTGCCCCAACATTTTTTTGATAATGAAATGAAAAATTTCATCATCATCTACAACGTACACTATTTTACTCATGTCTTCCATGCTTCAGTTTTAATTGGGCTTCTTATCTAATCCATTAATAACAAAAGGCTGCGCCAATAGACGATGGTTTGAGGGAAGAATCTATTACTTTGTTACCTTTTTTACAGCAATACAAAACCGGCGACTTCAGTATGCCATAAGTGGCTGAAATCAGTTTTCATAACTGTAAAAGCGGGTTTTAATTGGGCATTATAAATTGCCTGTCACATTCTTCTTCTCAAGCATTGGTCTGGGAACACAGTGGCCTCCGGCTATCTTTAATTATGCTAGCAAAGAACGTTAATTTAATTTTATTTTTATATATATCTTTTTGTCAATAACTAATCATTAACAAATTAGATAAGCGAAAAAAATATCAGGGAAAGAAGATAGAAAGCGTAAAAATGAGGGTCTGAAGCTGTAAAACGGAAATTTCAAGCAAATATTATAAAAAGCAAATGACCGGAGTAGATATGAATCCTAACTCCGGTCATTCGCTTTATGCTGTTAGCTAACAGCTAATTATTGATAACTATTAAAACAATCCACCTTTCTTCAGGGTCACTTTACCCTGGCCAATTTTGTAACCATTGTGGTAGATCTCAACAGAGTAGTCACCTGGTTTGAAATCGGAATTTTGTTTCCAATCCATAGGGACAGTTTGTTTCTGACCAGTTACATAGGCAACGGTTTTCTTGGCAGTGTATAATTTCTCTGTACCATCTTCCAGTGTGAAACGACCAGAACCCAGTGCTTCTACAGCCAGTGGAGCACCATCCGGAGCAGTGATCGCCACAAAGATTTCTTTGTCGCCGGAAGGAGCAATGCGGTTGTCGTCCAGGTCAAAGGTTACCCGCATCATATCCGCGCGTTTTGCTTTGCTGGTTTCAACTTCTTTGCCATTGTGCTTAACACGGATAGCCTGCAGCTTAATATTGGAGGCATGCAATACAGATCCGAGGTCCACTTTCTTATTCAGGCTGTCTTTTACAGTTGATACAGAGTCGCGTTCTTTGCGCGCCACATCTCTTTCACCAGCCAATACAATCTTCTCACCTTCCAGTCGCTCGATGGTTTGCTGATAACCTTCGATATTGGATTTCAGTTGCTCAATCAAACGACGGGCTTCTGCCAGTTGCGCCTGTGTAGCATTTTTGTTGCTCAGGATGCTGGAGATCCTGGCTTTCATATCCTGTATTTCCTTATCTTTTGTTTTAACAAGACTATCCATGCGGGTGTTCTGTGAAATCAGATCATCCAAACGGGCATTGGCTGCATTATATTCTTGTTGTAAAGCGTCACGTGAAGAAGAGATAGAATCTATCTGCGTGTTCTTTTGTACGAGTTGGTCGCTGGTTTTGTTTTTATCGTATAACATATATATCCACGTACCAGCTAATGCTGCGATTAAAATACCGTAAATTAGACCATTGCGGCTACGTGGTTTTTCTGGTCCGGGTGATCCCGGCGCAGGGGTATTAAATGTGTTCTCCGTCATAGTTGTKAGTTTTATGTTTAATTGTTATATGGTTAAAAATCGTCATTCAAAAGTAGTTATATTATTCATATTTTATAAATAGATATAAAACAGTTTTTCAATCGTGCTTCCAAATATTGCGTTAGATCAATTATTACTGCTGGACATAGAGACAACCCCGGCTGCTCCTGCGTTGGAACAATTATCTGATGATATGCAACAGCTCTGGCGTGACAAAATTGCAAAAACTGCGCCAGTTTCCGGAAATGAGGATGCTACATACGCGGACAGGGCCGGCATCTACGCTGAATTCGGGAAAATTGTCTGCATTTCCGTAGGCTTCTTCAGCCTGGAAAATAATCGCCATACTTTACGGCTGAAATCGTTTTATAATGATGATGAATCAGTTGTACTCAGCGGTTTTTTAGAATTAATTAATAAATTCTATGCGAAACACCCCCGCTTTCAGTTCGCCGGACATAATATCAAAGAATTTGATATTCCTTTTATTTGCAGGAGGTCTGTTATCCATCAATTATCTTTGCCCCAGCCATTACAGTTGCACGGATTCAAACCCTGGGAAGTTCCCATGCTCGATACCCTGCATCTGTGGCGCTTCGGGGACTTTAAACACTATATTTCCCTGAAACTCCTGACCGCCGTAATGGGCATTGAAACGCCTAAAGACGACATCGACGGCAGCATGGTAGCCAGCGTATACTGGGAACAGAAAGATCTCGAACGCATCGCCGCCTATTGCCAGAAAGATGTACTCGCAGTTGCACAGCTCATGCTGAAATTTAAACGACTGCCAGTGCTTAAACAGGAAGACATCGTTATTGTAAAATAGTAGCTGCCAATAGCTAAAAGTTAATACATGGATTATCAGGATATCATCAGGGATTGGAAACAACAGAAATTTAAGTCGCTATACTGGCTGGAAGGTGAGGAAGACTTTTTTATTGACCAGGTAACCAGCTATGCCGAACATGAACTGTTGCCAGAAGCCGAGAAAGGATTTAATCTCACTGTCCTTTACGGGAAAGATACCGACTGGAGCACCGTTATCAACGCCTGCCGCCGATATCCTATGTTCGCAGAACGACAAGTGGTACTGCTCAAAGAAGCACAGGCCATGCGCGACCTGCTTAAACTGGAAGCCTATATCGACAACCCCCTGTCTTCTACTGTATTTGTGGTAGCACATAAACAAGGCAAAATTGATGGCAGGAGCAAAATGGCGAAGCTCATTAAGGACAAAGGCGTACTCCTGTCTACCAAAAAATTATATGATAACCAACTGCCTGCCTGGGCAGAATCTTATGTGAGCAGCCGCGGACTGGCCATCTCACAAAAAGCGGCCATCCTGCTCGTAGATCATATCGGCAACGACCTTTCCCGTATCGCCAACGAAATAGATAAGCTGCTCGTAAACTTGCCAGCCCAGAAGAAAATCGATGAAAGCGATATCGAGAAATATGTGGGTATCAGTAAAGAATACAACGTATTTGAATTGCAGAATGCCGTTGGACAAAAAAACACGGCCAAAGTATTCAAGATCATCGCTTACTTTGCCGCCAACCCTAAAGCGGCTCCTATACAAATGACGCTGCCCGCCCTCTATAATTTCTTCGCGAAAGTAAATCTCATCTTCAGCGTAAAAGGCGCAGAGAAAGAAGTAGCAGCCGCACTGGGCGTGCATCCCTTCTTTGTAAAAGACTACATGAATGCTGCCAGACAATACGGTCCGGAGGGCACTGAAAAAGCGATCCTGCTGTTACATCAATATAACCTACGGAGTATAGGCATTAACGATAGTGGGGTAGAAGATGGAGAACTCATGAAAGAATTGATGTACAAGGTGATGAATTAAAATACTATCATTGCATTATAAATATTTATCATGCAAAGACTCTATGCTGTACTGAAGTGTATTATCTCCTTTTTTTCTGTAACAACAGGGGTGTTCCTGGTGATCAGTATCTTTCATCTCATGTTTTACACAAACAATCTTAAAGAATTCCATGGGATAGGCGAAAAAACGCTTGCCGGCCTGGTGTTACTGGGCCTTTTCTGGCTGGCCTACATCATGTGTCGGTTTGGCTACCGTTTGTTTATGCGTGTAAGGGCATCCGGAGATCTGAAACGTAAAAAGCCACTATCGCCAATAGGCAGAAAATTATGGGCAGCCATATACCTGATATCAGGCGCTTTGCTGATGATTGGATTTTTAGGAACTATAGACAAAGATCCTGCTGTAGCAGTCAAGCATCTGAAACCAGGTGATAATCTGCTGGTACAGTTCTGGAGTACCCTGGCAGTAATGCTTGTTGGCAGTGCGTTACTGTTAAGAAGTGGATATAAATTATGCAGACCGGTGAAAGAGACAGCTGCATTACCAGCACAACAGATCTAGATCTCTTTTGACAATATTTCCCTTGCCTGCGCCGAATCCTTATCCATCTGCACAATCAGGGCATTGGCGTGAAGGAGGAGAAATTATTACTAGATAATTTAATTACTGCTTGTTATGTCATTGGAAGGTAGAAAACTGTACAAAGTACTACTGGCATGTTTATGCTTCTTTTTGGGTAGTATTTTTATATTGATATTGTTGTTAAATGAACTAGCGGTGAATCCGATCCGGATTCTTCTGCCTACACATAAAGAGGAAGTTGTAAAACTGGTCATCAACATTGTGATAATCATTTTATTCCTATGGGGTGGTATTCGTTTAATGAAACGGCCCCAAAAGAAACAACAGCCCGTGGAATTGTTTGGAGAAGAGTTTTAAGTCAACCATCATTAGATTTTTCAAACATTGAAATCATCCGTATGCAACGTTTGTATGCTGTATTGAAGATTATCCTGGCCTTTTTGTGTATGCTCGCAGCCCTTATTTTTACACTAAGTGGGATAAGTGTTATTACCACTGGTTACTTTACAGAATTAGCGGGAATTCCAGAATTGATAGCAGGACTATTCGCGTTTGTTGTTCTTTTCGGATCTGTTTTTTTACTCGGGCGATGGGGTTATCGTTTGTTCATGCGCGTTAGGCAGTCAAAAGTACTGGCCCGTAAAAAGCCATTATCGCCCTTAAATCGGAAATTATTGGCTGTTTTATGCATCGTTACAGGGTTTATCCTGATAGTTTTGGATACAGTCAGCGTACTGACAAGACCCCGACTGGATGACAATATCAACGCCGCATATAATCAAGGCAGTATACTGGGTTATTGGGCAGGTGTGGTGTTACTATTGGCTGCCGGGATTTATTTAATGGTTATTGGTGGCCGTTTGTTGAAACCAGAAAGAGAGAAAATAGAATTGCTGGGAGAAGAATTTTAACCCAATCCCGCCAATATTTCTCTTGATTGCGCGGAATCCTTATCCATCTGCACAATCAGTGCATCAATGTTATCAAACTTCAGGTTGGAGCGGATATATGATTCGAAGTATACTGTTAGTTCCTGTCCGTACAAGTCTTCATTAAAATCAAAAAGATGCACTTCCAGTCGAAGGTCCGTACCGTTAAAAGTAGGACGGAAGCCGATGCTCATCACTGCCGGCAATAGCGTGCTATGGCCGCTTAACCCTACACGAACCGCATAAATGCCTTCCGCAGGAATCAGCTTTCTTTCATCGTTCAGGTGAAGATTGGCGGTGGGATAACCCAGCTGACGGCCCATCTTATCACCATGTACCACAGTGCCGGTCATGAAATAGGTGTAATTCAGTAATTCGTTGGCGAGGCTAATGTGGCCTTCCTGCAGGCTTTTACGGATTTTGGTAGAGCTTACAGTGAGGTCGTGTACTACCTGCTGCGGAATTTCAATCAGGGTAAAGCCATATTGTTGTTGCTCTGCTTCCAGCAGCTCCAGTCCGCCTTCCCGGTTGTGACCAAAACGGTGGTCATAGCCAATGATGATGGTATGAGGACGGAAACGGGCCACCAGAAAATCTTCCAGGTAGCTGCGGGCAGGCATTTCAGAAAACGATTTAGTAAAGGGTACTACCACGAGGTGATCAATACCAGCGCGCTCCAGCAGGGCGATCTTTTCTGGTAAAGTGGTGAGCAACCGGATATTATTCGGGCTGGGTAACAATACCTCCCGGGGATGCGGGTCAAAAGTAACAATAACGGTTTCGCCGTTACAGTCACGGGCGGCCTGCTCCAGTTGCTGGATAATGAAGCGATGGCCGGCATGTACGCCGTCGAAAGTGCCAATGGTAATAACAGCATTTCGAAATTCCGGTAAGTGGTCTAAGTCCCTGTGAACCTGCATAAAATTCAATACTATCAAAAACGCCGTGCAAATCTAACACATTCGGCGGGCATTCTGCGTGGAATCTGTTACTTTTGCAGCCTGAAGAGCATCTTTATTCAGTTTATTTTTTATTTACATACTTATTTATTTCCCGGTGGATAATAATATTTACGCCAAGCGCGGTGTTTCAGCAGGTAAGGAAGATGTGCATAATGCCATTAAGAATATTGATAAGGGACTTTTCCCTAAAGCATTCTGCAAAATAGTCCCTGATATTTTAGGGGGCGACGAGGAATATTGCAATATTATGCACGCAGATGGTGCTGGTACCAAATCCTCCCTGGCTTACATTTATTGGAAAGAAACCGGTGACCTGGGTGTCTGGAGAGGCATTGCCCAGGATGCGATTATCATGAACATGGACGACCTGCTTTGCGTAGGCGCCACCGATAATATCCTGTTATCGTCCACTATTGGCCGTAACAAACAGCTGTTGCCAGGCGAAGTAATTGCTGCTATCATCAATGGTACAGAAGAAATTCTGGCGGAATTGCGCAGCCATGGTATCAGTATCTATTCTACCGGTGGTGAAACCGCTGATGTGGGTGACCTGGTGCGTACCATCATCGTAGATTCTACCGTTACCTGCCGCATGAAAAAATCCGACGTGATTTCTAACGATCGTATTCAGGCGGGTGATGTAGTAGTAGGATTGGCCTCTTACGGACAAGCCACCTACGAATCTGAATACAACGGCGGTATGGGTAGCAATGGTTTGACCAGCGCCCGTCATGATGTATTTAACAAAGCGTTGGCCGAAAAATTCCCGGAAAGCTTTGATCCGAATATTCCTTTTGAACTGGTGTTCAGCGGTAAAAAATCGTTGACTGATAAAATTGATATCGAAGGATTTGGTGCAGTAGATGCCGGTAAGTTGGTATTATCTCCCACCCGTACTTACGCGCCGGTGATTAAAAAAGTGCTGGAGCAATTCCGTCCGCAAATACATGGTATGGTGCATTGCAGCGGTGGTGCACAAACCAAAGTGCTGCATTTTATTGAGCAGTTACATGTAATTAAAGATAACCTGTTCCCGGTTCCTCCATTGTTCAAACTGATCCAGGAACAATCCGGTACACCATGGAAAGAAATGTACCAGGTGTTTAACATGGGCCATAGAATGGAACTGTATGTACCTGCTGAAATTGCAGATGATATCATTGCTATTTCTAAAAGCTTTAATATCGATGCACAAATTATTGGTAGAGTAGAAGCAGCACCAGAGAAGAAAGTAACGGTGATAGCGCCTGCAGGTACATTTGTGTATTAATCAATAAATCATTTAATAGAAGCAGTCTCTTTTAACGGGGACTGCTTTTTTATATAGATGAATACCGCACGTAATTCCATAAAAAAGTCCCGGTAGAAACCGGGACATATTGATTGTTGTTTTTAGTGTTGCTTGTTCTTATAATATTATTCCTGAATTGTAAATCTTATGGGTAAATTAAATTGCACGGCCACTACACGTCCATTCTGTTTACCTGGAGTCCATCTGGGCATCTCTTTCACTACTCTGATAGCTTCTTCTTCCAGGCCGTTACCTTTTTGAGCACCTACTGTTTTAACGTCGTTGACGGTACCATCATTGTTGATAACGTATTGTACAAACACAGTTCCCTTTGTATTATGTTCCTGGGCGGCTCTTGGGTAGCGAATGTTGTGGGAGAGATATTTAGCCAGTGCTTCTTCTCCGCCTGGGAAAGTAGGTGGTTGATCTACGAAGGTGAATATTTCTTCCTTGCTATTGGGCAGCGTGAATTGTACCTTGGCTGGTTCCAGTTGAAAACGTATAGGTAAATTGAACTGCACGGCCACGTTTCTACCGTTTTGGCGACCAGGTGTCCATTTAGGCATGCTCTTTACCACGCGTATGGCTTCTTCTTCCAGGCCATTGCCTTTTTTGGCGCCTATTGTTTTCACGTCTTTGATAGTACCATCTTTGTCAACTACAAACTGAACGAAAACTGTTCCCGCAGTATTTTTCTCGTAGGCAGTTTTGGGATACCGGATGTAGTGTGACAGGAACTTCGCCAGCGAGTCTTCACCACCTTTGAACACCGGAGGTTGTTCTACGAACGTGAATATTTCATTGGAGGTGTTAACTGGTTTGGCCTTTTTGACAGGCGTGGTATCGCCCAGTGGTATGGTAGCTGCAACTTCCGGTGTTGCTGGTTCATGCTTGTTGGTGGAGGCAAGCACCCGAATGGCGGATGGGTGCTTGTCGGCCACAAAAGCGAGTGAACAGAAAATGAATGCGGCCAGCGGCAGAACCAGTATACGTCTGAGGTAACTGAACCGGGGCGTGTAAAAATGTGTCAGCATAAGGATTCTTCGTTTTATTGGCGGATGGAAAAAATCGTTCGTAAAACTGAATTGCTTGCTTTGAAAGGCCATCTGCAGAATGGTTTGGGCGTAGCCTGCTACTTCTTCTCCGGCTGCTTTTTTATCGGCCAGGAATTCGTGTACCAGGGCAAGTTCCCGTTTGATCAGGTGAAAGAAGGGATTGATCCAGCAGATTGCTGTCACTATTTCCATAAAAAGCTTATCGGTGCTGTGTTTTTCCTGCAGGTGTACCAACTCGTGTTTCAGGATTTGTTGGCCTTCAGGGCTGTTGAGCGAGGTGTTGGAGCCCCAGAATATATAGGTAAAGAAAGAAAAGGGAGCTTTAATATCGTTGTTTTCCACGAAGTGGTAGGGAGGTACCTGCTGTACCTGGCTGCGTTTGATCAGTTTTTTAATMTTCACGAGGCTTACCAGGATACGGGTAATTAGTAATGCAATGACCAGCATATATCCGGTGTTCATCAGCATGGCGGAGTTGATGACTGGATTGGCGGGTGGTATCACTGATTCCCGCAGGGTAATGATGCGGGTAGTATAAGTAAGTACGGTGGAGGGCTCCGGTGTTTCGGGGCCGGGCAAAGGTATCTGCAGCAGTGGTGTGAGCAGCGATACGATGGTGATCAGTACCAGGTAATAGCGGTTCCATTGGTGGAAGCGGTTATTACGCAACGCTATATAATAATATGCATACAATACAGCGGAGCATACAATCACTTTGGCGAGGTAGGTGAGCAGCACTGTCATGATTTGGGTTTTTGTGCGTCTTTAATATTTTGTACCAGTTTCTCTAATTCAGAGATGCTTAATTCCTTTTCTTTCACAAAAAAAGACACCATATTACTGAAAGAGCCATCAAAATATCCTTTTACGATGTTGTTCACGGTTTTATGGCTATAGGCGTCTTTGGTGACCAGTGCAAAGTATTGGTGTGATTTACCATAGGCCTTGAAGTCTGCAAATCCTTTTTCGATCAGGATTTTGATCAGGGTAGATACCGTGTTGTAATGGGGTTTGGGTTCCGGCATTACTTCAATTATATCTTTTACGAAGGCGGGACCTGTTTCCCATAGTGCCTGCATAATCTGCTCTTCGGCTTTGGTAAGCTGTTTCATAACTAGTGGTGTTTGTAATTCTAAGTTAAAACTAAATATTTAGTTTAACAACTATTTTTTTAGTTTTTATGAGATGGATACCTGCGGAGAATATTTGACATATTAACACAACGAGTTATTTTTTAATTAGTTATTTTTGCCCGCAACAGATGTAAAAACAGCAAGGACATGACGCCTGAACAACCTATCATACAATTAACCAACGCGAGCATATACCAGGGGCATTCATTGATTTTATCAGATGTGAATATCACTGTGAATAAGGGAGAATTTGTTTATCTCATTGGTAAGACTGGTACAGGAAAATCCAGTCTGCTAAAGACTTTGTATGGTGATTTGCCATTAAATGATGGTACGGGGCAGGTAGTTGGTTTCGACTTGAAGAAGATGGATTGGAAAAAAGTGCCGTATCTTCGCCGAAATCTGGGTGTGGTATTCCAGGATTTTCAGTTATTGACAGACCGCAATGTGCACGATAACTTAAAATTCGCTTTACGGGCTACTGGCTGGCAAGATCCGAAGGAAATGGAGACTAAGATTGCCGATGTACTGGAGAAGGTTGGATTAGGTACCAAGGGTTTTAAAATGCCTTATGAGCTTTCAGGTGGAGAGCAGCAGCGTATAGATATAGCGCGTGCCATGCTCAATTCGCCTAAGCTGATTCTGGCAGATGAGCCTACGGGTAATCTTGATCCGGAAACTTCCGATGGTATTATGCAGTTATTATTCCGTATTTGCCGGGAGGGAACAGCCATAGTAATGGCCACACATGATTATATTGTATTACAAAAATTCCCGTCGAGAGTACTGCGTACTGAAAATGGGCATGTAACAGATAATGCTGCTGTGAATTTTTCTTCTTAGGAGTTGTTGAAGGAGAAAAGGTTACAAATATTCATTATCACTCATTTATTATTAATTTCGGGTTAATTGGTAATTCCTATTTTTTAAATTACCTTTGCACCGGAAAAATAGCGACAAAAAACATTATTATTACTTATTATTTTTAAAGATGTCTTACTTAACTGTTGAAAAGAAAGYCAATATTTTTAAGGAATTTGGTGGAAGCGAAAAAAATACAGGCTCTTCGGAAGCACAAATTGCTCTGCTGACTGAGCGTATCAACAGCATTTCCGGTCACCTGAAACAAAACAAAAAGGACTTTTCTACCCACCGCGGTTTGATGAAAATGGTTGGCCAGAGAAAGCGTTTGCTCTCTTATTTATCTAAAACCAACCTCACAGGCTATCGTGCCCTCATCGAGAAGTTAGGTATCAGAAAATAACCACGACTTATTTATAGCGCTATTCCCAACTTTTTAGGTTGGGAATAGTTTTTTTGTATGTATACCTTTTGTTATTCCTTAGGGATCAAAAAAGGATAACTTTATTTTTAATCCTCACTTTATTATGAATCTGACACCTATTTCAGTGAAGTTCGATATAGGAGACGGTCGTATGGTGACCATCGAAACCGGTAAGTTGGCCCGTCAGGCTGATGGTGCGGTTACGGTGCGTTTAGGGAATGCAATTTTGCTGGCCACTGTGGTAGCAAATAAAGAACCCAAACCAGGCCAGTCATTCTTCCCCCTTACAGTTGATTATCAGGAAAAATTCGCGTCTGCCGGCCGCATACCCGGTTCCTTTTTCAAGCGTGAAGGCCGGTTGTCTGATTCTGAGGTATTGATCTCCCGTTTGATTGATCGCGCATTGCGCCCCCTGTTCCCCGACAACTATTTATGTGAAGTACAGGTACTTGTTACCCTGATATCTTCCGATCCTGAAGTAATGCCAGATGCACTCGCATGTTTGGCTGCTTCAGCTGCATTGGCTGTTTCCGACGTTCCCATCCAGGAAATTATTTCTGAAGTACGTGTTGCACGTATCGATGGTAAACTCGTGATCAACCCTAACCGTACTGAACTGGCGAAAGCTGACATGGACTTCATTATCGGTGCTACCGATAAGAACATCATGATGGTGGAAGGTGAAAGTAAAGAATGCCAGGAAGAAGACCTGATCAACGCTATTGAGGCTGCACACGCTGCCATCAAAGTACAGGTAAAAGCGCAGGAAGAACTGCGTGATTTGAAAGGTGTGAAAGGCAAACGTGAATACGCACAACCTCACCAGAACGAAGAACTGAAAGCGAAAGTAGAAGCTTTTGCTAAAGATAAAATTTACCAGGTAGCTAAATCTGCTTCCGCTAAGCACGATCGCAGTGATGCATTCGCAGCTATTGGCGTTGAGCTGAAAGAACACCTGGGCGAATTGCCGGAAGAAGATCAACCGCTGGTAAAAGAATACCTGCATGATCTGGAAAAAGAAGTGATCCGTAACATGATCCTGGATGAATCCGTTCGTCTGGATGGTCGTGCACTGGATCAGGTTCGTCCGCTGGCAATGGAAACAGATATCCTGCCTTCTCCGCACGGTTCTGCCCTGTTTACCCGTGGTGAAACACAGTCCCTGACTACTGTTACCCTGGGTACTCCGGAAGATGAACTGCTGATCGAATCGGCAGCTGTTTCTAACTACTCCAAATTCATCCTGCATTACAATTTCCCTCCGTTCTCTACGGGTGAAGTGAAAATGATGCGCGGTCCCGGCCGTCGTGAAGTTGGACACGGTAACCTGGCGATGCGCTCCCTGAAGCAAATGATGCCAGGCAGCGACTACGCTTACACCGTGCGTGTAGTATCTGATATCCTCGAATCAAATGGTTCTTCCTCCATGGCTACCGTATGTGCTGGTTCACTGGCACTGATGGACGCAGGGGTACCTTTGCCTAAACACGTTTCCGGTGTGGCAATGGGTCTGATCTCCCGCGCTTCCGATGGTAAATGGGCGGTATTAACCGACATCCTGGGCGATGAAGATCACCTGGGTGATATGGACTTTAAAGTAACTGGTACCCGCGATGGTATTGTTGGTATCCAGATGGACATTAAAGTAGATGGTTTAAGCATGGATGTAATGCGCTCTGCACTGGCTCAGGCTAAGAAAGGTCGCTTACACATTGTGGAAGCTATGTACGAAGCATTCCCTGCTGCCCGTCCTGAACCTAAACCACATGCACCACGCATGGAGAAAATTATCATCGACCGTGAATTTATCGGCGCTGTAATCGGACCCGGTGGTAAAATCATTCAGGAAATTCAACGCGAAACCGGTACTACCATCAACATCGAAGAAGTGGGTGAAACCGGTGAAGTAAGCATCTTCTCTGCACAGAAAGAAAGTCTCGATAAAGCAGTAGCATGGGTTAAAGGCATCATTGCAGTACCTGAAGTAGGGGAAGTATATGAGTCTGTAGTAAAATCCATCATGCCTTATGGTGCTTTTGTTGAGTTCATGCCTGGTAAACAAGGTTTGCTCCACATCTCTGAAGTTTCCTGGAAACGCCTGGAAACTATGGAAGGTGTACTGACAGAAGGTGAGAAAGTAAAAGTGAAACTGACTGGTACCGATCCTAAAACTGGTAAGTTTAAGCTGAGCCGCAAAGTGCTGATGCCTAAACCAGAAGGTTATGTGGAAAGACCAGAACGTGAAGAGCGTGGCGAACGTGATTTCCGTGACGACAGACGTGGTGGTGGCGACAGACGTGGTCCCCGTGACGACAGACGTGGCGGTGATGACAGACGCGGTGGTGGCGACAGAGGCGACAGACGTGATTTCAACCGTGATGGTAACCGTGGTGGCGGAAATTACAATTCCGGTAACGACAAGCCACAGGAGCCAACTTTCGATGCTGAATAAGCACTGTTATAGCTAGCAGATAACTGAAATTAAATAAAAAAGAAAGCAGTCACTTTGGTGGCTGCTTTCTTTTTTTTGCTTTATGCTATCTCTTAGTCAATTGTTCTACCCGGAAAGTACTTTCTCTGAAAATCTCTTTGCCACTATTCATGCGGAATACACGGTAGTTACTACCCTGAATAGGTTCTGCAATCATTTTGTAGATGGGCTGCACTGCCTTTGTCATGCGGTCAATTACTCTCAGTGAGCCGGCCGCGAGCAGGTCAGGCAGTATTTCTTCTACATAGGGCAACATAATGCCGCCATCTTCTGCCCATAGCATATTCATTTTGCCGGTACTGTAGTTGAAGTCTTTGTTGGTGCTGTCTTCCAGGTAACAATAGGCCTTCAGAAAGTGATTACCCATATCAATGGCATTGAGGCGGGAAAGCTGTACACTGTTGAATACTTTATTACTGTACCTGGCATTCCGGAGTGTGGTATCCATGGTAGCCATATAGTCACGGAGATGGCTGCGGTCAAAAATCAATATTACATTCTCGGTCTGATACATAATAGAGTCGGCGATGGGTTCCAGCGGTTGGCGAACTTTAATCACCTGGGCCATACCGGACAGGGATAATACCACGCCGGCCAGCAGGAGGAATAGTGCTTTCATAGGATATTTTATATTATTTATTAATCAAATATAAGAAGCAGAAAGCAGAAAGCAAAAAGCAGAAAGCTATTGTAGTGGTTGATCAAAGCGAAATATATCCGCAATTGTCATTCGCTGCAATAGCTTTCTGCTTTTTGCTTTCTGCTTTCTGCTTACCTTTGTGAGCTATGTCTTATATTGCTATTACAATGCGTACAGGTGCGGAGCAGTTCGACCTGTTGATTGCGCAGTTATCGGAGTTGAATTATGAAGGGTTTGAAGAGCAGACCGATCATTTGATTGCCTATATTCCGGAAGCTGACTTTGAGGAGGCGGCCTTGCAGGAAATCCTGGGAGGGCACGGGGTCACCTATACGAAGGAAACGATTTTGCCGGTGAACTGGAATGCGGTGTGGGAAAGCAATTTTGAGCCAGTACAGGTAGACGATTTTTGTGGTATCCGTGCTGATTTTCATCCGCCGTTTACACCAGCGCCTGCTTATGAAATAGTGATTACGCCCAAAATGGCCTTTGGTACAGGGCATCATGCCACCACTGCGTCTATGATCAAGCTGATGCAGGACATTAATTTTCCGGGGAAGAAAGTATTMGACTTTGGGACGGGTACCGGTATTTTAGCTATTTTGGCCGAGATGATGGGAGCCGCTACTGTAGATGCTATTGACTATGATGAATGGGCGGTGAACAACACCGAAGAAAACATCACTGCCAACCAGATGCACAAAGTAAAAGTTTGGCAGGCGGACCAACTTGATGCTATTACCGAAAAATATGATATATTGCTGGCGAATATCAACTGTAACATCTTATTGCGGTTTATGGGGGATATGCACAGCCTGATTGTACCTGGAGGCAAATTATTGTTGAGTGGCATTTTACCAACTGATGAAACCGTTATTGTAGCTGCGGCAGAGGCCCAGGGTTTCAGAAAAGAGCGCAAAATAGAAAAGGATAACTGGCTAGCCCTGCAATTTGCAGTCCCTGTATCATAATAGATTAAAAGTTACATATAAAAAGTGTTGATAATCCAACTTTTGTGTTACAATCTTTTCTAATATTGTCACTATTTTAACACAGAATTTGTTATCTTAGCATTCCTAACTTGTAGTGATGATAGAAATTTTATTGCTTATTTGTGCTTATCTGATTGGATCTGTTCCCACAGCTGTCTGGGTAAGTAAAGGCGTTTTTGGTATGGATATCAGGGAGTATGGTAGCGGCAATGCCGGTGCTACTAATACTTTTAGGGTACTGGGTCCTAAGGCCGGTACATTTGTAATGGTGGTAGACATGCTGAAAGGTGTGTTAGCCGTGCGTTTAGCTTATCTGGCTCCTTATTACCATGATCCGGCGAACCTCACACAGCTGGTGAATCTTCAGATAGGACTTGGTCTGGCAGCCGTAGTTGGCCATATTTTCCCTATTTGGGCAAATTTTAAAGGTGGTAAAGGTATTGCCACTTTGTTTGGTCTGGTACTGGCTATTCAGCCATTAGTAGCGTTATGCTGTGTAGGTGTTTTCTTAATGATCCTGTTTTTAACAAGATATGTATCACTGAGTTCTATCATTGCCAGTATCGCCTTCCCGATATTGATTTTGTACATTTTTAATGAACCGGAGATATTTTATCGCATCTTTGCAATAGCAGTAGCGCTGATGGTGGTATTAACCCACCAGAAAAATATTACACGGTTGTTGAAAGGAGTGGAAAGTAAAGTACCGTTGTTTAAGAATAAGAAAGATAAGAACTAGTTGATAGTTACAGAGTAAACGTAAAAAGCAAAAAGCCATGGCCAACAATTTGTGCATGCTTTTTGCTTTTTGCGTTTAACGCAATTTTAAATGAATGCTCCCATGAAAAAGTATGTTTTGTTCTTTACTGCCAGCCTTGCTTTAGCGGCATGTACACGTGTCCCCATCACTGGTCGTAGTCAATTGAACCTCCTGCCGGAAAGCACAATGCAGTCAATGGCACTGCAGGAATATCAATCATTTTTATCTTCCAACAAAGTAGTCGCTCAAACCACCAGCAAAGACGCTGAAATGGTGAAAAGAGTGGGACAACGTATCGCTGCCGCTGTTACCAGGTATATGACCCAAAACAATGCGGGAAGTGAAGTAGCCAACTACAAATGGGAATTCAATCTCGTTGATAATAAAGAAGTAAACGCCTGGTGTATGCCTGGTGGTAAAGTAGTAGTATACACTGGTCTGTTGCCGGTTACACAGAATGAAACTGCACTTGCCTGCGTAATGGGCCACGAAATAGCGCACGCTATTGCCCGTCATGGGAACGAGCGTATGAGTCAGGGATTGGTAGTACAGGGTATACAAGTAGCAGGCGCCGTAGCCTTAAACAAAAACCCAACTGCGGTAAACCTGTTCAATCAGGCTTTTGGAGTTGGCGGTAATATAGGCATGCTGGCATTTTCCCGCGGTAATGAGCTGGAAGCCGATCACCTGGGCGTAATATTCATGGCTATGGCCGGATACAATCCACAGGAGTCTATTCCTTTCTGGACCCGTATGGCGAATATGAGCCAGGGACAAAAGCCACCTGAATTTTTGAGTACACACCCAAGCGATGCTACCCGCGTACAAAAACTGCAGCAACTGATGCCGGAAGCAATGAAGTATTATACACCGGCTAAAGCGTAAAGCTGAAAGCATAAAGCTATTGAGGCGAATGACCATTGCGGATATTAATTCGCTTTGATCATTCGCCTCAATAGCTTTATGCTTTCAGCTTTACGCTTTATGCTCGTCCAATATTTCTATAACTTTCTTATTTTTCTGCGCCTTCATTTTCTCTGGTACATGCAACAGTATTTCCTTCTTAAAGGCCTCTATCAACGCCTGTTTAATGAAGTGGCGATGGGTAACCAGGCTGATTTCCCTTACCGGTTCAGGTGCCTTAAAATAGCGCACCATATTCAACTGGCGGGTAGTCAGGTCCTGTAAAGACAGCTCAGGCAAAATAGTATAGCCGTCGTTGAGGTCTACCATTCTTTTCAGCGTTTCCACACTACCGGTATTGTATTCCAGGTTTTTGTTATCTCCCATGGTGAATTTATCCTTACAGATATTCAGCACCTGGTTGCGCATGCAATGCCCTTCGTTCAGTAACCACACATCTTTAATATCCAGTTCTTCTGCCTTCACTATTTTTTTCTCGAATAAGGGACTGCTTTTGGAAGTGTATACCACAAACGACTCATAGAACAGCGGATGTTCTTCCAGGTGTGGATTATGAAGGGGAGTGGCCAGCAAACCGCAATCCAGCAGCTCCTGTTTCAGCTGCTGCATAATCTGTTCAGTAGGATACTCCCAGATTTCCAGTCTTACCTTCGGGTATTTTTTCATAAATCCCGTGAGAATGCGGGGAAGCAGGTAAGGTGCCAGGGTAGKGATAATACCTACTTTCAGGTTACCCTGTACTTCTTTTTTCTGGTCGGCAATGATTTCGCGGATACGTGCATTTTCCTTGATGATAATCCTCGCCTGTGCTACTACAGACACGCCAATTTCCGTAGGGACTACGGGTAATTTGCTACGATCAAACAATTTAATACCTAATTCATCCTCCAGTTTTTGTATCTGCATGCTGAGTGTTGGCTGTGTTACAAAGCACTTCTCCGCTGCCATGATAAAACTTCTGTAAGTATCTACCGCAACAATATACTCCAATTGAACTGTTGTCATGTTCCTCTAATTGATGAGGCAAAGGTATCAATAAAATCTATAGGAAAGCTTAAAGCAAAAAGCGAAAACGTAAAAGAGCCTTAGCACTTTTACGTTTTCGCTTCTCGTAGCAGCGCTTTCGGCGCCTAGAATATTCTGTATCTGTACTTGATTTTCTCGGTATTGGTATACAGTTCGCGGATGTTGATAGACGCTTGTATTTCGCCTACTGCTTCCGTTTTCAGGTTCCTGAATTCTCCTTGTTTGGTATCAATAATGCTTTTATCTGCCAAACCGTTGTCCTGTGCAATTTTCAGCGAACTATTTACTTTGGTATAGTAAGAATCCAGCAGGGTGAAATACTCGTTGTACAGATTTTCGAATCGTTTGGTTTGTAATACGAGGTCTTCCAGCTGATTGTTTACTTCTTTCAGGGAAGAGTTTTCGCGAAGCAGGGATTCGTAATCAATCCGTTTGCCTTTGGAATATTTTTCTTCCAGTTTATTGAAGTAGTCTACCACTTTTTCCTTCCTGAAGTCAATGAAGTATTCGTTCATGGTTTGGCTCAGGCTCTGGTTGCCCTTTTGCGGCGCCGGAAACTTCATGGAAGTAGCGGTGAACGACAGGTGATCAAACAAATTGTCCTGCAGCAGGCTAAGCTGATCTTTGTTGAAGTTGAGGCCGTATTCGAATTTCTGGTTGGCATCATTTAATGCGGTGTAGTATACCACATATTTGTTGAGCTCTTTTTCGAAATCCTGTAACGACTTCTGATTAATCTGTTTGTTATTTACGCTCACACTATGCAGGAAGTTCATCACAGAATTGGCGATGGCCAGCGGTGGTGTAAGAGAGGTAAAGCTTTGGAAGATAGGACTGTTGATAATCGACTTGGTAGATTCAACAATTTTAGAATTCTTCTCGCTTTTATCTCCTTTATTCTTGAGTATGATTTTCTCTACCAGTTCCACGATGCGGTCACTCAATGAAAATCCGAGTGCTTTACTTTCCGGGTTGTTGAGGGAAGTAATGAACACATCCAGGTTGTTGGTAGTAGTACGTGACTTGAGATCTATTATTTTTTTGTTCAGCAGATAGTAGGTTTCGCTGGCATTGATAATATTATTTTTGATCAGGTCATATTTGGTCATATTATCGAAGTCCTTACCCTGCAACAGCGCTTGTATAGCATTGGAATTCTGCTTGTCATTATCTGTAATCCGCTGCACTTCTTCCAGTAATTTACGAATAGTGGTATCCTGGGTTTTGATGACAGGGGAGATGGTTCCTTTCAGTTCCGGGTCCTGTGCATAGGCAGTCTGGAGAGTAAAAAGTAAAACAAGAGGTGCTGATATAAACTTAATCCATCCTGTAGCAAAGCATCTTAGGGCCAGAGGTACTAACGGTAATGACTCATCGGGCTTGTGTGTCAAGCGTTTAGCATGCTTCATTTCCGTTGGTAGGTGTTTTAACATGTTGTTTTTGCTTTTTGTTAACAAAAATTTAAGAAAATATGATGCCAAAAACATCATCAGGCAAAGATAAATAATTAATAACAGTTAAAATTAAATCATGATAGGTGGTGAAATAATGGTTTTCAATGATATATTTTGAATTATCGGCAGGTGACTTACCTTTGCGTCCAAATTTGATCCACTTTCATGCTGAATAACAAAAAGATTGTGGTTGTATTACCAGCCTACAACGCAGCGCTTACGCTGGAAAAAACATTCCGGGAAATTCCATTTGAAATAGTTGATGACGTAGTACTGGTGGACGATGCCAGTAAGGATGAAACCCTGGAAGTAGGGCGACAACTGGGTATTAAACACCTGATCCGTCATGACAACAACAAGGGATATGGCGGGAACCAGAAATCCTGTTACAACAAGGCGCTGGAACTGGGAGCAGATATCGTAGTGATGCTGCATCCCGACTATCAGTACACGCCTAAGCTGATTATGGCGATGTGCAGTATTATTGCCAATGATGTGTATCCGGTGGTATTTGGCTCCAGGATATTGGGTAAAGGCGCACTGAAGGGTGGAATGCCGATGTATAAGTACATATTTAACCGTTGCTTAACATTGACACAGAACATTCTGATTGGCCAGAAGCTGAGTGAATACCATACCGGCTACCGGACTTTTTCTGCCGAAGTGTTGCGTAATATCAACTATATGGCTGATAATGACGATTTTGTGTTCGATAACGAGATGATTTCGCAGATATTTATGAAAGGATATGATATTGCAGAGGTAACTTGTCCTACTAAGTATTTTGATGAGGCCTCCAGTATCAACTTCAAGCGCAGCGCCATTTATGGCCTGGGTGTATTAAGGGTATCCCTGCAGCATCGTTTGCATATGTGGGGTTTGATGAAAGGAAAGATTTACTAAAATTAAGATAGTCAGTGGGTTTAGCGCAACAGTATAATTTAGCGGGGAAGTATTTGAAGTATTATTTTACTTCAGACAATCGGCATGACGTGCATTCACCTTTTGTATTTGCACTCATAGAAGATGTATTACTGGATAAAAAGCAGCATGCTGCTTTCAGGGAGATAGAACAGTTGCGCAAACAACTACTGAATAGTGAGGAAACCCTCCAGGTGACCGACCTGGGTGCTGGTTCCCTGATATCAGCCGGTAATGAGCGCCGTGTCCGGGATATTACCCGTTATGCGGCCAAACAGCCTAAATTCGGGCAGTTATTCTACCGGCTGATACAATACCTGCAACCGGGCAGAATCCTTGAATTGGGGACTTCTATGGGGCTTTCTACGGCTTATATGGCTAAAGCGGCACCACATGCCCACATTTACACTATTGAAGGTTGTCCTAACATTGCTGCCCGCGCCGCTAAAAATTTTGAAGCCCTGCATATTAAGAACATCGAGCAAATCACCGGCAACTTTGATACGGTGCTGCCAGATGTATTAAAGAAAATGCAGTTGCCCGACTGGGTATATATAGACGGGAACCACCGTAAGGAGCCAACGCTGGCATATTTTGAACAGTGCCTGCAGTTTGCAGATGAGTATTCCGTTTTTGTATTTGACGATATCCACTGGACACCCGATATGGAAGCCGCCTGGCATACCATTCAGGATCACCCGCAGGTGACCATGACCATTGACCTGTTTTTCATTGGGTTGGTATTTTTCAGGAAAGATTTTAAAATCAAACAACACTTCACACTGAAATACTGATTTTCCGGTAGTATATTAGTTACAAAATTCTAATATGCGTTATCTGAAAAGCTTTCTCCTGGGCTGCCTGCTCCTGACCGGTATGGTGGCGGCTGCACAGGATCTTCCACAGTATACTTATCAAACGTTTAGCCGTAAAGGTGATGTGCTTCGCTATCGTTTGCTGTTACCGGCAAACTATGACGCCAATAAAAAATATCCGCTGATTGTTTTCCTGCATGGATCTGGTGAAAGAGGCACGGATAATAACGCACAGCTGCTGCATGGCGGCGATATGTTCCTGCGTGATAGTATCCGCGCTAATTACCCGGCTTTTGTCCTTTTCCCGCAATGTCCGCCGGATCAGATCTGGGCGCCCATGAAATTTGACCGCGACACCAGTGGTAAAGTTATCCGCCGCGATTTTCCCCTCAATGAAGGCCCTACGCCACCCACTGCCTTGCTGAATTCCTTACTGGATAGCTTGTTGGCCAGCGGAAAAGTGGATACCAAACGGGTATACATTGGTGGTTTATCGCTGGGTGGTATGGGAACTTTTTATATGATCAGCACCCGACCTAAAACATTTGCAGCAGCGTTTCCTATCTGTGGCGCCGGTAATGTGGCGGAAGCCCGTCGCTTTGCGAAGAAAGTGCCGGTATGGATTTTCCATGGAGGAGAGGATAAAGTAGTACCTACCGAAGCTTCCCGTGCCTATGATGTGAAACTGAAGGCCCTGGGAGCAGAAGAAAAATATACAGAATATCCTGGCGTAGGCCATAATAGCTGGGATAATGTTTTTGTAGAACCGGGGTTAATGAGCTGGATATTTTCCCATAAGAAGAAATAAGCGAGTGATTGTCTTGTTCAGGATTATACTGATTACACTGATTTTTATTTTTTTGATTTTGGAAGATATAGTGAGATAAATTTGCTCAAATCTTCCAAAAAAATCAAAAATCTTCCAAAAAACAAAAATCAGTGTAATCAGTATAATCCTGGATAAGACAACATCTGCTGCATTAACCCCCTCCCAGTGCGCGGTACAGAGATACCATTCCCTGGTACACATTCCGGCGCGTAGTGACTAATGCCAATTCAGCTTCCAGTACATTCTTTTGTGCGGTAATTACTTCCAGATAGTTGGCATATCCCGTAGTGAATAATACGTTAGCCGTGGATACGGCGTCCTGCAATACCAATACTTCTTTATTTTTCAACGCAAATGCCTGTTGCTGGTTATCCACCTTATTCAGTGCAGACGCAATTTCCTGGTACCCATTTACGATGGCCTGCTGATAATCATAGAAGGCTGTAAACGCACTGGCAGTGCTGATGTTATATTGTGCCTTTATCTGTTTTTTATTGAAGACAGGCGCCATCAGGCTTCCTGCAGCTCCCCAGGCTATTGACCCGGGTGATTGAAACAGCAATCCTGCTTTAAACGCATTGAACCCCGCATAAGGCGTAATGGTGAAGGAAGGGAGGAAAGCCGCCCTTGCTGCTTTTACGTCGGCTTTAGCTGCCTGTAACGCCAGTTCTGCCTGTTGTACATCCGGGCGTTGCAACAACAGCTGTCCGGGGATGCCCTGCTGAATAGCACCAGGTAATGTTTGCAACGCTTTGGGATGAGTGCGTGTAATGGCTTGTGGCAGGCGTCCCAGTAAGGCATTGAGTTGATTCTCCAGCGCGGCGATTTCCTGCTTTACCCCAAATTCCAATGCCTGTGTACTCAGCAGCTGTGCCGTAAACTGTTGTACCGCCAGCTCTGTGGCGCGTCCCCCGTCTTTTTGAATATGCACGGTGGCAACAGCTGTTTCCTGCAGTTTGATGTTGCGTTGTATGATGGCCAGTTCATTGTCCATCGCCACCAGTTCATAGTAGAGGCCGGAAACTCCCGCCACTATTTGCGTGGTGAGCAGGCGACGTCCCTGCTGGCTGCCCAGGAAGCGGGCATACGCTGCCTGACGCTGACTTTTTAGTTTGCCCCAGAGGTCTATTTCCCAACTGCTTCTCAGTCCCGCGAAGTATTCAGGGGTAGGGCCCGGAATGCGCTGGTCTTTGCTGATATTGGGCGACAAATTGGTATCGAAATTACCTACACCGTTAAGGGTATAGTCTGCATATTTATCTACGCCGGCAGATAAGGCCACGTTGAGCGTGGGCAACCACGCATTTTTTGCCATCATCAGATTGGCTTGCGCGGTAGTAACCCGCTGTGCGGCAGACAACAGGTCGAAGTTCCGATGCAGTGCGGTATCAATCAGCGCCCGTAAATGCGGATCACTGAATACCTGTGAAAAGTGTTGAAGTGAAAGGGTGTCTCCACCAGAAGTGGAGCTAACGGGAACGGTAATACGTTCCGGTAGCTGCACTTCCTTTTGGGTACTGCACGCCATGGCTGTAGTGGCGAGGCATGCGTATAATGTATATTGATAAATACGTTTATTCATTGGTGTAATCTTTAAGTGAGACCTTTTTTTGAGGGATCATGGAAGCAAACAGTACATACAATCCGGGAATAATGATTACCCCGAAAATGGTACCGATCAACATACCACCCGCGGCGGCTGTACCAATKGAACGGTTGCCCATGGCGCCTGCACCGGAGGCGATACAAAGCGGAATCAATCCTGCAATAAAAGCAAAGGAGGTCATGAGAATAGGACGCAAGCGGGAAACCGCGCCTTCCCTGGCCGCCGCCAAAACGGTAGCGCCATGTTTATTTTTCAGGATCGCAAACTCTACGATGAGGATCGCATTTTTACCCAGCAATCCGATCAGCATCACGAGGGCTACCTGCGCATAGATGTTGTTTTCCAGCCCCAGTAATTTGAGGGAAAGGAATGCACCGAAAATACCTGCAGGCAACGACAACAGTACCGGCAACGGCAACAGGAAACTTTCGTATTGTGCTGCCAGCAACAGGTACACAAAAACCAGAACAATCATGAAAATATAAATCGCCTGGTTGCCGGAAAGAATCTGTTCTCTCGTCATACCACTCCACTCATAGCTATAGCCCCTGGGTAGTTCTTTGGCGGCTACTTCCTGTACGGCTGCAATGGCCTGGCTGCTGCTGAAGCCCGGTTTGGCGTCACCATTGATCATGGCGGCGGTGTACATATTGTAGCGGGTCAATTGTTCCGGTCCGTATACGCGTTCCAGTTTTACGAAGTCGGAGTAAGATACCATTTCGCCCCGGTCGTTTTTTACATAGAGGCGTAGCAGGTCATCGGGTTTGGTGCGGTAGTGCGGATCTGCCTGCACCATTACTTTATACATTTGTCCGAAGCGGATAAAGTTAGATGCATAGAAGCTTCCCATTAAGGTTTGCAGGTTGCTCATCGCATTTTCTATGCTTACGCCCTTTTTGGCCGCCATGGCCTGATCCACGTGAATGAGGTATTGCGGAAACTCGGCATCAAAGCTGGTGAAAGCACTTCCTATTTCTGGTCTTCTTTTTAATGCATCAATGAATTGATTGGTGATTTGAGCCGTTTGGCGTAAGTCGCCACTACCGCTTTTATCCAGCAATCGCAATTCAAATCCACTGGAGTTACCAAATCCGGGAACGGTGGGCGGCGGGAAAAATTCAATACTGGCATCGGCAATGCCGGCGGTGAGTTTTTGTAATTGTTCGATGATATCCTGCACAGAAGCTTTGCGCTGATCCCAGGTTTTGAGGTTTACCATGCCCATGCCATAGGAGGCGCCCGCTACTTCATTAACAAGGCTGTAGCCGGCCAGTGTAGACACGGATTCTACTTCACCCAGTTTGGCGGCGATGACCTGTATCTGATCCAGCACTTCTTCGGTACGCTCTACGGTAGCGCCGGGAGGTGTGGTAACGTTCACATAAATCATTCCCTGATCTTCTGTAGGAATGAAGCCGGAAGGCAGGATGGCGCTGATGCCCCAGGTAGCAGCGAAGAAAAATACCAGACAAGCCAGTGTTATCAATCTTCTACCAGCGATGAAACTGATCAGTTTAGCGTATTTATTTTCAGTAGCGTTGTAGCCTTTGTTGAAGCTGTTGAAGAACCGCTGCAGTAGGCTCTTTTTGCGCGGTTTACCATGCGTATCTTTCAGCATGATGGCACAGAGTGCAGGCGTTAACGTTACTGCGTTGATACCGGAAATAACAATAGAGATGGCCAACGTGAGTGAAAACTGCCGGTAGAATACGCCTACGGGGCCGGATAAAAATGCCACCGGAATAAATACCGCCGACATGACCAGCGTGATGGCTACCAGCGCGCCGCTGATCTCTTTCATGGCTGCCAGCGTGGCTTCCATGGGAGGAAGATGTTCTTCACTCATTTTTACGTGTACCGCTTCCACCACTACAATGGCATTATCTACCACAATACCGATAGCCAGTACCAGGGCAAAGAGGGTGAGCAAGTTAATGGAGAAGCCCATCATCTGCATAAATGCGAGGGTACCAATCAAGGCGACGGGTACAGCCAGTGCAGGGATGATGGTAGAGCGGAAATCCTGCAGGAATATAAATACTACGATGAATACCAGCAGGAATGCTTCAAACAGCGTGCGTACTACTTCATGAATAGAGGCATCGAGGAAGCGGGATACGTCGTAGTTAAAGTTAAAAGTCATGCCAGGTGGGAAGGAAGTATTTTTCATTTCTTCCATCTTGGCCTTCACGTTGTTAATTACTTCGCGGGCATTGGAACCGGGGCGTTGTTTGAGCATGATAGAGGCAGAAGGTTTGCCATCTGTTTTCGATACCATGCTATAGGTGAGGGAGCCAAACTCTACATCGGCTACGTCTTTGAGGTGGAGTACGGACCCGTCTTGTCCGGCGCGGAGAACAATTTGCTGGTATTGTTCCGGTTCAAAAAATTTGCCGGTGTATCGTAATACGTACTGTAGCATCAGCGGATTTTTATCGGAGCTTTCGCCGGTTTTACCGGGGGCGGCTTCAATATTTTGTTTGCGGATGGACTGTATCACTTCATCGGCGGAAACGTTGTAAGCCAGCATACGATCGGGTTTCAGCCATACGCGCATGGCGTATTCCTTGGCGCCCATGATTTCTGCGCGCCCAACGCCGTCAATACGTTTCAGTTCCTGCAGTACGTTGATGTCTGCAAAGTTGTAGATGAATTGTTCATTCAGCGTGGTGTCTTCACTCATGATATTGAGGTAGAGTAGCATGCTGTTTACTTCTTTTTCTGTTGTCACACCGGCTTTAATTACTTCTTCCGGTAATTCATCAATAATGGTGGCTACCCTGTTTTGTACGTTTACGGCAGCCTGATCGGGATCTGTTCCTACCTGGAAAAATACCTGGATCACGGTGATACCATCGTTACTGGATACGGACGACATATACGTCATGCCGGGTACACCGTTGATAGCCCTTTCCAGCGGGGTAGATACGGCTTTGGCCGATACTTCCGCGTTGGCGCCGGTATATTTAGCCGTTACCGTTACGGAGGGCGGCACAATATCCGGGAATTGTGTAACTGGCAGGGTGAACAGGGCCAATAAGCCTACCAGTGTGATAATAAGCGATATGACCAGTGATAGCACCGGTCGTTTTATAAAAGTGTCAAACATTGGTTCCTTGGTTTCAGCTAAAAAGCACGTGATTATAAAGTCAGTAAACTATCCATGGGCAGGCTGCGCGGGGCAATTTCAATGCCGTCGCGGATGTTGCGTACGCCTTCACAAACAATTCGTTCGCCGGCTTGTAAGCCGGATTTCACGATGTAGAAATGTGCAAAGCGAGCAGCCGGAACAAAGTTTTTCATCTTCACTTTGTTTGCCGCATCAACTACGAATACGTAGTTTTTGTCCTGCATTTCGAATACTGCTTTTTGCGGAATAATCACGGCGCTATCCATTTCGGTGGTGAGCCGTACTTTACCGCTGGCGCCATGTTTCAGGAGTTTAGATGGATTAGGGAAGCGTGCCCGGAAGGCAATGGAACCAGTGTTTTCTTCAAATTCGCCTTCTATGGTTTCTATGTGGCCTACATGATGGTAATCGGAGCCATCTGCCAGTATAAGTGCTACCTGGCGATAGCTGTTATCGCCTTTTGCCAGTGCTTTATTGTATTGAAGGTATTCTGTTTCTGATACGTTGAAGTAGGCATATATTTCCCGTGTATCCGATACCGTAGTAAGGAGGGAACCTTCACTGATGAGGCTTCCTTTTTTCAGTGGAATACGGTCGATAATACCGTCGAAAGGAGCGCGGATGCTGGTGTACGACAGGCGCATTTCGGCATTGTCTGCCGCGGAGCGGGCTTCCTCGATTTTAGCCTGCGCCGCTGCCAGTTTGGCTTTGGCTACTTCCAGTTCGGAGGCGGCTACTACTTTTTTATCTACCAGCATAGTGACCCGATCCAGTTCCAGGGCGGCCGCTTTGCTTTCTGCGATCATGCTGCTCAGTACTGCTTTTGCTTTGGCTAGTTCTGCACGGTATTCTGCATCACTGATACCAAAAAGTAGTTGTCCTTTTTTTACTTCCTGGCCTTCATCGATGTATATTTTATCGAGGAAACCGTTTACCCGTGCACGTATTTCCACGTTTTGCACCGCCTGTATATCTGTAACATAGGAGCGGTGCAGGATGGTATCTTTGGTCACCAGTACAGTAACCGGCAGTGTTTTTAAGTCTTCTTTATTAGTACTTTCTCCTTTGGTGGCACAACCAGCCATAAAAAGGGCGATCAGCGATGTAATGATCCCTGTATATTGACGCATAGCAATAAAATATTGATCCCGGTTTTCCCGGAATATGTGAATACAACACAGTAAGATGCAATTCCGCTATGGTAGCAGAAAAGGTAGGCATCTCCCTAAAAAAAATTACAAATGAAAATAGAAAAGGTGGTGTATTCAGAAGGGGGTAAACCGGAAGAGGAATGAGTAGTACGCCGGCAGAAAGGACTTCTGACGTTCGTATTCTCCGGTTTTATTAACAGGAATATATATGCTGCGAGCAGTATTTTCTGCGTCGAGGTATACGATACGGGTGGCGGTACTTACCTGTGGCGCGGTAGCGGAAAGATACCAACGGGTTTTGCGCCGGTGTTTGGTTATTTGCCATACATCAGTACCGTCATCATCAGCTTCCAGTTGAACCGGAAGTTTAGAAATGAGATTTTCTAACTGATTTTGCTGCGATTGTTGGATAACAATATCGCGCAGCATTAAATGGCGATGTGCTGAAAACACAGGCATGCTGCCGGTTACCAGCTGTAAGCACAGCAGGAAACAAACGGTTGTCCATCTTTTTAATATGTGTAAGCGCTCGCTCATTCAACCACGAAAATAATCGTTTTAAATTTATTTGTTGGTTAGTTTATTGTAAAGGAAACATTTTTGGATGACCGGTAAGCATAAAAATAAACGGCCGTCTCTTAAAGAGACAGCCGTTTCCACTCAGCACAGGATTGAATTGTTAACTATTTGATGGCTTGCATCGCTGATTTAGCTGCGGCGATGGTAGCGTCGAGATCTTCAGTAGTGAGTGCGTTACTCATGAACCAGCTTTCAAAAGCAGAAGGTGGCAGATATACTCCACGTTCCAGCATAGCATGGAAGAAGCGTTTAAATAATTCATTGTTGGCAGCAGAGGCAGCAGAGAAATCCACGATAGGATATTCAGTGAAATGCGCACTCAGCATAGATCCCATCTGGTTAATGCTGTGTACGATGCCTGCTGCACCAAAGGCTTCTTTTAATCCGTTTACCAGGTAATCGGCTTTTTCTGACAGTTGTTGATAGATAATCGGATTATCGTTGAGTGTTTGCAACAGCGTGTATCCGGCAATCATGGCAATCGGGTTACCACTCAAAGTGCCTGCCTGGTATACTTTACCGGCGGGGGCCAGGTTTTCCATGATTTCTTTCGGGCCTGCTACCGCACCTACCGGCATACCGGCGCCAATAATTTTTCCGAAAGTAACGAGGTCCGCTTTGATGCCCAGTAATTCCTGTGCACCACCACGAGCCAACCTGAAGCCAGTCATTACTTCATCAAATATGAGGAGGATGTTGTTGGCATCACAGATTTTGCGCAGTCCTTCCAGGAAGCCTGGCTGAGGCAGGATGCAGCCCATGTTACCCGCTACGGGTTCAATGATAATGGCGGCAATTTCAGCACCATGTTCAGCTACCAGTTGTTCTACTGCCGGTAAGTTATTGTAGGGAGCTGTGAGGGTATCTTCTGCTACGGTAGCGGTTACACCGGGAACAGATTGAATGCCCAGCGTAGCTACGCCGCTGCCGGCGCTTACCAGGAACGCATCTGCGTGACCATGGTAGCAGCCTTCAAATTTAATGAATTTGTTACGGCCGGTGTAACCTCTTGCCAGCCTGAGGGCTGTCATACAGGCTTCTGTACCGGAATTCACCATACGTACCATGTCGATGTTAGGTACCATGGATACGATCAGTTCCGCAATTTTAATCTCCAGTTCAGTGGGTGCACCAAAAGAGGTGGAGTAGGTAGCATATTCCTGGATGGCTTTAATCACTGGCTCATAAGCATGGCCAAGGATCATTGGTCCCCAGGAGTTGATGTAGTCGATATATTTGTTGCCATCTACATCGTACATGTAGGCGCCCTTTGCGCGTTCCATAAAAACGGGTGTGCCGCCTACACTTTTAAATGCTCTTACGGGAGAATTAACACCGCCGGGAATTACCTGCTTTGCTTTCCCGAATAACATTTCACTTTTGCTGTACATCTGTTGGAGATTTATATTTTCTGCAAGATAGGAAATTATGCATTGAGCAGTCGCACCGCGTCCTTTGCGAAGTAGGTGGCAATCAGGTCAGCACCTGCGCGTTTCATGCTGGTCATTGTTTCCAGGATGGCTTTGTTTTCATCGAGCCAGCCTCTTTCTGCTGCTGCTTTAATCATCGCATATTCTCCGCTCACATGATAAGCACTAACGGGAACGGTAGTACGATCTTTAATGATGCGCATGATATCGAGGTAGGCCATCGCTGGTTTTACCATAACGATGTCAGCGCCTTCTTCAATGTCCATCAGTGTTTCCTTGATGGCTTCGCGGGAATTGGCGTAGTCCATCTGGTAGGTTTTTTTATCGCCGAATCCGGGAGCAGAATCGAGTGCATCGCGGAAGGGGCCATAGAAACAGGATGCATATTTGGCGCTGTAAGCCATGATACCTGTTTTATCGAAACCATTTTCTTCCAGGATGTTGCGGATGGCGAGAATGCGGCCGTCCATCATATCGCTGGGGGCGACAAAGTCAGCGCCGGCCTGTGCATGGCTGAGGCTCATCCGTGCCAGTACTTCCACGGTACGATCGTTCACAATTTCAGTGCCTTCTACAATACCATCATGACCATAGGAAGAATAAGGGTCCAGGGCAACATCGGTCATCACTACCATATCAGGAATGGCATCTTTGATGCCACGGATGGCGCGTTGCATTAATCCGTCTGGGTTAACAGCTTCCGTTCCTTTGTTATCTTTCACACTATCCAGTGCTTTTACAAACAGCAACACACTTTTAATACCCAGGCTCCAGAGTTCTTTGGCTTCCTTAATAGTAAGGTCCAGTGAATACCTGAAATAACCTGGCATAGAGCTGATCTCTTCCTTCACATTTTCTCCTTCGGTAATAAATAGCGGTGCAATAAAATCGCTGGGCCTTACTATTGTTTCCGCTACCATTGCGCGAATGGCGGGAGATACTCTTAGAATTCTGTTTCTTCTGATCATCTTTATAAAAATTTAATCGTTTTTATATAGTGGGCTTAATCCAGTCGCGTGGCTTCAGGAATTCCTGCAGCTGTGCTTCCGGACTACCGGGTACGGTATGGAAGTCATATTCCCAGCGGGCTACCGGCGGTAGGCTCATCAGGATAGATTCTGTACGTCCATTGGTTTTTAAGCCAAACAGGGTGCCTCTGTCGTGGATAAGATTGAACTCCACATAACGGCCACGTCTATACGCCTGCCAGCTTCTGTGTGCTTCGGTATAAGGCAGTTGTTTGGTTTTTTCCACGATAGGCAGATAGGCGTCCAGGAAAGCGTTTCCATTGGCTTTGGAGAAGGCCAGTCTTTCTTCCGCAGTGATATTGGCATCCGGGCGCAGGTAGTCGTAGAATATACCGCCTATGCCGCGGGCTTCATTGTCGCGATGTTTATTCACAAAATATTCATCGCAGTGTTTTTTATATTTCGGATAGAGATCTGTTCCGAACGGATCGCAGGCATTTTTGAAAGTCTGGTGGAAATGAATACCATCTTTTTCCTCCAGGTAGTAAGGGGTGAGGTCAGCGCCGCCACCAAACCAGCTGTCTTTCAGCGTTCCATCTTGTTCATATAATTCGAAATAGCGGAAATTGGCGTGTACAGTAGGCACAAAAGGATTCAGCGGGTGGATGACCAGGGAGATACCGCAGGCCATAAATTTGCTGTTGGTAACGCCAAATTGTTGTGCCATTACTTCGGGCAAATCGCCATGCACGATGGAGGTGCTGACGCCGCCTTTTTCAAATACGTTACCGTTGGCAATCACACGTGATTTGCCACCACCGCCGCCGGGGCGTTCCCAGCGGTCTTCCCGGAAAGTAGCTTTCCCATCTGCTTTTTCCAGTGCGGCGCAGATTTGATCCTGCAGGCCGTGGATGAAGGTGATGAATTGAGCTTTTAGCATTTAGCGATTAGCGTTTAGTGTGTTTTGTTGTTTAATTTTTTAGCTAATAGCTAACGGCTAATAGCTAACAGCTGTATTTATCCGTGTGCTTTAACTGTTTCCACAAATGCTTTCGCGTGATCTACCGGTACATTCGGTAAGATGCCATGTCCGAGGTTGGCGATGTAACGTTGTCTGCCAAAGCCTTTCAGCATTTCTTTTACTGCCTTTTCAATTTCAGGGATCGGCGCCAGCAATTTAGCCGGATCGAAGTTACCCTGCAGGGTGATGTTTTCGCCGGCAAACTGACGCGCTAAATGCGGTTTAATGCACCAGTCGATGCCCAGACCATGAGCGCCGGTAGCGGCCATGTCTTCCAGTGCAAACCAGGCGCCTTTGGCGAATACAATCGTAGGGCACACGTCTTTCGTGGCTGCTACGATCTGGCGGATATATTGTAAAGAGAATACTTCGAAATCCTGCGGACTGAGTAATCCACCCCAGGAGTCGAATACCTGTACGGTATCAGCGCCTGCAGCTACCTGTGCTTTCAGGTAGGCAATGGTGGTATCAGTAATCATTTGCAGCAGCTGGTGTGCGATGGCTGGTTGCTGATAGCAGAAGGCTTTTGCTTCATCAAATGTTTTGGAGCCTTTACCTTGTACCATGTAGCAGAGGAGTGTCCATGGAGCACCACCAAAGCCAATCAGGGGCACACGGCCATCCAGTGTTTTTTTGGTGAGCTTCAGGGCGTCAAATACGTAATGTAATCTTTCCTGTACATCGGGAACGCATAAACGCTGCAGGTCTTGTGCAGATTTGATGGGAGCAGGGAGTAAGGGGCCTACTTTTTCTATCAGTTGTACTTCCATGCCCATGGCTTGTGGAACTACGAGGATATCAGAAAAAATAATGGCAGCATCTACACCCACCTGATCCACCGGCATCACGGTTATTTCTGTGGCCAGTTCCGGATTTTCGCAGCGCTCAAAAAAGGAGTATTTATCACGCAGTTTAATATAGTCCGGGAGATAGCGACCAGCCTGACGCATCATCCATACGGGCGTGCGGGAAACGGTTTCACCTTTAAGGGCCTTCAGCAATAAGTCGTTCTTCAATGCGCTCATTCGTAGCAGTTAATGTTGTTAAAATAAAATATAGCTGTTTGCACCATGCTTTCTTCGTAAGTGCTGGTGCTCATGATAATCCTGTTGTCAGTATGCTCTTGTAACGCTGTGGCCGTGGTACGGCCAATAGCGAAGCATACGGTTTCGGGAGATATTGTATTGGCGGAAAAATAGCTTTTGACTGCGCTTGGGCTGAAAAAGAATATTCCGTCATAATCTGTTGCTGTTACTTCCGGTGTGGGGATATTTTCGTAGATCACATATTCTGTGACTATAATGCCGGCTGCTTTGAGCATGTTTGGTAATTCATCTCTGCGTTGATTGCCACAGAAAAAATTAACGGCTTTGATATCTCCACGTTGAATAATAGCGGTTGCCAGGTCTTTGCCATAACTGGCTTCTGTCAGTATCTGGCAGTCGGTGAATGCTTTTTCTACCAGTTTCCGGGTGTTACCGGCAATGCAACAAACCTGTGCATTGCTGATAACGAAGTAAGTGCTGCCCTGATGGAAGTAATAATCTGCCAGGGTTTTTACCGCATTAGCGCTGGTGAATACATGTACGGCGTCCTGTGTAAATACCTGCATCATATTATGTTCGCCTACAAGGGCCTCATTGAGTAATGGCTTTATTTGTATAAAGTCTTTTACCTCAATGCTCAAACCACTTTCGGCTGCTACCGCAATAGAGCTGGCAGCCAGTGGTCTGGTGCATAATATGCGGTGTTTATCATTTGACATTTCTGATCTGTGCTACAATTTCGGCGCCGCCTTGCGCCATGATATCTTCCGCTGCAGCCTGTCCCAGGTGTTGTACCTGATCAAGGGGGACTTCTCTGGAAGTGCTGAAGAAGCTGCTGCCATCGAGGCTGCAGAGTTCCCCGCTGAAATGTACGGTATTATCTTTTATGTAAGCGTAGGCACTGATGGGGGTGGTGCAACCGCCCATCAGGGTACGTAAAAATTCGCGTTCAATATGTGTGGCGAGTGCGGTGGGAGCATCGTTAAATGCAGCGCAGGCCTCGCGGCAGAAAGTATCATCTTCCCGGCAAACGGCTACTACTGCGCCTTGTGCAGGAGCTGGCAACATCCAGTCGAGGTCAAGGGAATTAGCAGGGCGTACATTGATCCTTTCCAGTCCGGCTACAGCAAAGATGGCGCCGTCCCAGTTTTCATTCGCCAGTTTTTGCAGGCGGGTATTTACGTTGCCGCGGAGATTATGTAGCTGATGCTGTGGATATTTCCGGAGCCATTGCGCTTTGCGGCGTACGCTGCTGGTGGCAATGTTAGCGATATAGTCCGCCTGTTCCAGGAAATCAGTATTGTTTTTATATACAAGCAAATCTTTTACCGGTCCACGTTTGAGGATGGCGCCATGTACAATTTGCAGCGGTAATTGTGTAGGAACGTCTTTGAAGGAGTGAACAGCAATGTCGATGCGGTTATTGAGCAACGCCAGGTCCAGGCTTTTGGTGAAGATACCTTGTACGCCTATTTCGTATAGGGGAGTAACGAGGTCAATATCACCTTCACTTTTAATGGGCACCAGTTCGGTGCGGTAACCTTGTGCGGTGAGTAAATCATTTACCTGGTTTGCCTGCCATAAGGCCAGCTGGCTTTCTCTGGTGCCTATCCTGATAACTTTATCCATTGGTTTATTCCTGGTTAACGCCGGTCTCAAAAATATCGTTGATCATAGCAATGTACTGGTCACTTTTATCCGTTTCCTTGCGTACTTTACCTGCCATGAGATTAATCATTTTCTGTATAATGCGGGAGGATACCAGTTCTATATCTTCTATGTTGTAGTGGCCTCCGTTTTTCTGTTGTTGTATTTCGCGGGTATGTATTTCATGCAGTTTATCTTTTACTGCTTTCAGTACTACCGCATGTTTGCGCATTTTATACCAGTAGAGGAATTCCTCCATGTATTCGTCAATGATGGCAATGGCCTTAGGCACTTCGCCCAGTCTGTTTTGCAGGGTTTCGTCCTGTACCTTCGACAATTCATCCACGTTTACGAGGGTAATATGCGGCAGGTCGCCCACGGCAGCTTCTACGTTAAATGGAATAGAGAGATCTACGATGAGTTTGGGAGAGGACTGATACAGGTGATGTGTTAATACGGTTGGGTGTGGCGCATTGGAGGCTACCAGTATTACATCAGCTGCCTGCATTTCGCTGACCATGTTTTCGTAGGGAGCATATTTCAGTCCGTGTTGATCGGCGAAATCTGCCGCTACCTGCATGGTGCGGTTAATGAGGGTGATTTCTTTTACACCCAGGTATTCAATCATGTTTTTGCAGGTATTGCGGCCTATTTTGCCCACACCTAACAACACAATTTTTTTATCTTTTATATCAGGGCAGATGCGTTCGAGCATTCTGACGGTGGCGAAAGCCACAGACACGGTGCCTTTGCTGAGTCCTGTTTCTGTTTTAATGAGTTTGGAAACCTGTAATACGCTGTTCACCAGTCTTTCAAGGAAGCTGCCCAAACACTGTTGTGTTTTGGCGAATTTGGTGGCGTTGCGTATCTGGCCGATGATTTCATAATCGCCGAGGATCTGGGAATCGAGGCCGGTGCCAACCTGGTATAAGTGCCTGACGGCTTCTTCTCCTGATTTGACATAGGCTAATTCTTCGAGCTGGCTTCTGTCACCGTTAGATTCCTTGCATAGCAAGTCTATCAGCTGCCCGGGATTCGCAGCAAATCCATATACTTCTGTTCTGTTACAAGTGGATAGTACAAAGAGATCGTCTAGTTGCACCGTCCTGGCATGCTCCAGGAGTTGTTCATATTGTGCCGGATTGATGGCGTATAATCCCCTGATAGCAGCGTCTGTTTTCTTATAGTTGATGCCAACGATATGAAAATTTGCTATTTCTTTTGAATGACTGACCTGCATGTTATTGTATAAGCTTCCGGTTGCAAAAGTACTTTCATACGTTCCAAACAAGTGGGTTTAGGCTGTCATTAGTGTGTCATTTCTACTACTGGTAATCAGTACGACGAAAAAATGATTTTTATCAGTTTTTAATCTTTACAATAGGATGACAAGGGGAGGGAAGAAGCCGAAAGCAGAAAGCAGAAAGCAAAAAGCCATGGAAGCGAAGACCAGTGCGGATATTGTAATTTGTTATCCGTAACAATAGCTTTTTGCTTTCTGCTTTCTGCTTTCGGCTTTTTCCTTAGCTTTGCCCCAATTTATAAAAGGAAATGGTAGCTAAATCTGATGTTGGAATAATATTGATGAATCTTGGATCGCCTGATTCTACGGCAGTACCGGATGTAAAGCGTTATCTGATAGAGTTCCTGATGGACAAGCGTGTGATCGACTATCCATGGTTATTCCGGAAGATATTGATAGAAGGTATCATTGTACCGAAACGCGCTGAACAATCTGCGAAGGCCTATGCTTCTATCTGGTGGGAAGAAGGGTCTCCATTGGTAGCATTGACGAAACAATTACAGATGGCAGTGCAGAATGATATGGAGATACCCGTGGAAATAGCCATGCGTTATGGTAATCCCAGCCCGGAAGTAGCTTTCAGCAACCTGCTGAAGCAAAATCCGGATTTGAAGGAAGTCGTGTTGTTGCCATTATATCCACATTATGCCATGTCTTCTTATGAAACGGCAGTGGAGTATGCACAGGAAATTTACCGTAAGAAGAAATATAAATTTAAGTTATCTACTATTCCGCCATTTTATGATGAGCCGGATTATATCAATGCATTGAGTGAAAGTATGCGTCCATATCTCCAGCAGGAGTATGATTACGTATTATTCAGCTACCATGGCTTACCGGAAAGGCATATGCGTAAAGCAGATCCTACCGGGGCGCATTGTATGAAAGTAGCTGATTGTTGTCATGTGAAATCAGCTGCCTCTCCTTTCTGTTATCGTCATCAGATCACGGTGACTACTGAACTGGTAGCGGAACAGCTGGGATTGCCCCGTGAAAAATGGGGGATCTCTTTCCAGTCGCGCCTGGGACGTGAAGAGTGGCTGAAGCCATATACGGCTGGTTTGCTGGAAACGTTGCCTGCAGAAGGAAAGAAGAAGTTGCTGATTGTATGTCCGGCTTTCGTATCCGACTGTCTGGAAACGTTGGAAGAAATTGCCGTTGAAGGAAAGCATTCCTTCCTGAGCAGCGGAGGCGAAGCGTTTACGATGATCCCCTGTCTGAATATACATCCGATGTGGGTGAAGGCGGTAGTAAAATATTGCACGGAAATCATTGCCAAAGAACAAGTAGTTTAATCTTTCCATATGTCTGAACAACCCGTTTTGATCATTGGCGCCGGTATCGCCGGGCTGAGTATTGCATATGAATTGCAAAAGTTGCAGGTACCTTATCTGGTGCTGGAAGCAGCGGATCATTCGGGTGGTGTGATGCATTCTTTCCGGGAAGATGGATTTGAGCTGGACGCCGGCGCCAATACCATTGCTGCTACTCCCGAAGTATTGGCATTCTTTAAGGAACTGGGGCTGGAAGCGGATATACTGGAAGCCAGTGCCGCCAGCAAACATCGTTTCCTGGTGAGGAACAATCAACTGCATGGTGTTTCTCCACATCCTTTCAAAATCATGGCTTCGGATTATCTGAGTCGCCGCAGCAAATGGCGCCTGTTTACGGAGAGTTTCCGGAAAGCGGCACCGGTAGCGGGAGAGGAGAGTGTGACTGATTTTGTGAGCAGAAGATTTAATAAAGAAATTGCGGATTATGTATTTGATCCGGTATTATCCGGTATTTATGCAGGTCATCCTGACCGCATGAGTATTGGCGAAGTATTACCTGCATTGCCACGCTGGGAGCAGGAATACGGCAGCGTTACCAAAGGATTGATGAAGAATAAAGCCGCTATGGGAGGCCGCAAAATCATCAGCTTCAAAGGAGGTAACCAGCTACTCACGAACCGCTTAACACAGTTGCTTACCACACCGGTTCGTTTTAATTGCACTATTACCGCTATTAGTCCGTCCAATGACGGCTATATAGTCAGTGCGGTGGAAAACGGCGTATCTGCCAGTTTTGCGGCCGCCAGGGTGGTGATTACAACGCCAGCTTATCGTACCGCCGATATCATCACTTCTCTCGATACTACTACTGCCGCACTGTTGCGGGAGGTGCCTTATCCCCGCATGGGCGTATTACACCTGGGTTTTGAGGCGACTGCATTGCCTCAGCCGCTGGAAGGCTTCGGCTTTTTGGTGCCGCATGCAGAAAACAAGCACTTCCTGGGTGCTATCTGCAACTCCGCTATTTTCCCGGAGAAAGCGCCAGCTGGGAAAATATTGTTTACGGTGTTTCTGGGCGGCGCCAGGCAGGAACAGCTGTTTGATCAGCTGAGTCCTGATGCATGGCAGCAGCAGGTGATCAAAGAAATTACGACGATACTGCATTTAACGGCTCCTCCGGTGATGCAGCGGTTTAGCACCTGGCCTAAAGCTATTCCGCAATTGAATGTAGGGCATGCAAAGTTGCGGAACGCTGTTGCCAATTTTGAAAAACAATATCCGGGTATATCTATCCAGGGAAATTACATACGGGGTGTAGCTATCCCGGCTTTGCTGCAACATGCAGCTACTTTCGCAGCTGCTCTCGCTAAAAATTAATTCCGGAAAATAGTTCGTTGTTGGCGTTTTTTCTTTAAATTCCATTATAAATTTCCACCAGATGATTGCAGGAATTTTAAAAGAAAAAAACGGCGAAACCAGGGTGTCTCTTGTCCCTGAAGTAGTAAAACAACTGCAGCAAATGTCGGTCACCGTGTGGGTGGAGCAGGGAGCCGGCAACAGTGCCAGCTATAACGACGACGCCTATATGCAGGCGGGAGCATTGATTAAAACGGCAGCAGACATTCTTTCCGGTGCAGACATCATTTTTACATTACAGCCTCCTTCCCGGGAGCAGACAGATCAGATACCGGCAGGTAAAATCATAGTAGGTATTCTGCAACCGCTTTATCGTGTAAACGAGGTGGAATACTGGGCTTCCCGCAACATTACTTCTTTCAGCTTAGATACTATTCCCCGCACTACGCGTGCACAATCCATGGATGTATTGAGTTCCCAGGCCAATATTGCCGGTTATAAGGCAGTATTACTGGCAGCGTATAGCTATGGGCGTTATTTTCCCATGTTAATGACCGCCGCAGGCAGTATTGCGCCGGCGAAAGTGCTGATACTGGGAGCAGGCGTGGCCGGATTACAGGCCATCGCTACCGCCCGTCGTTTGGGGGCAGTGGTGGAAGTGTTTGATACCCGTCCTGCAGTGAAAGAGGAAGTGATGAGTCTGGGGGCGAAATTTGTGGAGGTGGAGGGAGCTGCGGATGCCTCTTCTGCTGGTGGTTATGCGGTAGAGCAAACGGACGACTACAAACAAAAACAGCAACAACGGATTGCAGAAAGTATTGCCAAAGCAGATATTGTGATTACCACGGCGCAAATCCCCGGCAAAACAGCTCCTATACTGGTCGGCAATGAGATGCTGGACCGTATGCGGGCCGGCGCTGTGATTGTAGACCTGGCAGCTGCCACTGGAGGTAATACCAGTCAAACAAAGAACAATGAAACTGTACCATATAACGGCGTTACCATTATCGGTAATTCCAATCTGCCAGCTACCATGCCAGCTGATGCCAGCAAGTTGTATGCAAAGAATGTATTTAATTTTTTGAAACTGATCCTAACCAGGGAAGGCGCCCTGCACCTGGATTTTGAAGATGACATCGTACGTGGTGCCTGTATTACACACAATGGTGAAATTGTGAATGATCGTGTGAAAAGCATGATGCAGCCGGCTTAACAGCCCTCATTAGATTGTAAAATACCCGTTCAACATGGAATATATTTTTGCTTTTCTTCACCAGCATATTGACCTGATCTACATTGTTATCCTCTCCATTTTCCTGGGAGTGGAAGTTATTTCAAGAGTGCCGTCTGTACTACATACGCCGCTGATGAGTGGCGCCAACGCTATCCATGGTGTGGTAATCATAGGAGCTATTATTGTCATGGGGAAAGCAGAGCCGGATAATTATGTGGCGTTGATCATCGGCTTTCTGGCAGTTATATTGGGCACCATTAACGTAGTGGGTGGTTTTGTGGTAACAGACCGTATGCTGGAGATGTTTAAAGGCAAAAAGAAATGAACCAGCCATTAGCCATTAGCTTTTAGCTGTTAGCAAATGCAGCGAAGAAGATAATACGTTAATCTCCGCTGCATTTGCTAACAGCTAAAAGCTAATGACTAACAGCTAAAAAAATCAATATGGGATCCAGCATTTTATCAATTATTTACCTGATCGGCTCTGTTACTTTTATCCTCGGACTAAAGATGTTAAGCAAACCGGATACTGCCCGTAAAGGCAATCTGATAGCGGCTGGAGGGATGTCGCTGGCGATTGTGGGTACTATCTTTCTCTACAGGGTAAATGATGCGCCACTACATAATTATGGCTGGATATTCTCCGGATTGCTGATTGGAGGGGTGATTGGTGTGTTATCTGCTAAAAAAGTAAAGATGACTGCCATGCCGGAAATGGTGAGCATGTTCAATGGTATGGGAGGCGCTTGCGCCGCCTTAATTTCTATCGTAGAATTTAATCATATTCATGCACTGATCCGCAATTTATATGCACCTGTTTCTGATGATCACCTGGTATTGCAATTGCTGGAATCATCTGCTTCCAGGGGCACGGTACTGATTATATTACTCAGCCTGGTGATTGGCGCCGTATCCTGCGCGGGCAGCATCATTGCCTGGGGCAAGCTGGCGGGCAAAGTGAAAGATTTTTCTTTCCAGGGACAACATCTGGTGAATTTGGGTGTGCTGGCCTTAATAGTGGGATTGTCTGTTTGGTTGTTATTGATATTTGCCGTGTCGCCCGGCACTGGTATACTGGTTTTTTATATTATTTTCCTGCTGGCACTGTTCTACGGTGTATTGTTTGTACTCCCCATTGGTGGTGCCGATATGCCGGTCGTAATCTCTTTACTCAATTCCTTTACGGGCGTAGCTGCTGCCTGTGGAGGATTTCTGTATAGCAATCCGGTGATGCTTACGGGTGGGATACTCGTAGGTTCCGCCGGTACTATCCTGACTATCCTGATGTGTAAGGCGATGAATCGTTCGCTGAAGAATGTATTGATTGGTTCCTTCGGTGGTGGCGCCGGTGCCGTGGCGGCTGGTGGAAAAGAGCAGGGCAACTATAAAGAAATCAGTTTAAGTGATGCGGCGGTAGTGATGGCCTACGCCAATAAAGTAATTATTGTACCTGGATATGGATTGGCGGTAGCGCAGGCCCAGCATGTTTGTCATGAATTGGAAAAAATGCTGGAAGAAAAAGGAGTGGAAGTGAAATATGCCATTCATCCGGTGGCAGGCCGTATGCCTGGGCATATGAACGTATTGCTGGCGGAGGCAGATGTACCTTATGAGAAATTGTTGGAGATGGAAGATGCTAACGCAGAATTTTCCACTACGGATGCGGTCCTGATCCTCGGGGCTAATGATGTGGTAAATCCAGCCGCAAAGAACGATCCTACCAGCCCTATTTATGGCATGCCTATACTGGAAGTGGAAAATGCGAAAGTAGTGATCGTGAATAAACGCAGTATGAAACCAGGATATGCCGGTATAGAAAACGACTTGTTCTTCCAACCTAAAACCTCCATGCTGTTTGGCGATGCCAAGAAGGTATTGCAGGATTTATTAGCCGCCATTAAAGAAGTATAATGCTATACAAATAGAAAATCCGCATTTTCATTATTTTTGCGAAAAAACTTCCTTTGTCCAGTCATTTACCAGCTGCGCTGCTTGATTCATTAGCAGGACTTCCGGGTTATAACCGGGAAACATTTGAACGCGTACATGTCGCCGCAGAAAAAATTACATCCCTGCGGTTGAATCCCAACAAAATTACTTCGCCGGAAAAAGCACAGCAGGTGCTACAATCCTTGTCTGTCGCCGGTGTGAATAAAGTGCCCTGGAGTAGTGAGGGATACTATTTACCTGYCAGGCCGTCTTTCACTTTTGATCCATTTTTCCATGCGGGTGCGTATTACGTGCAGGAGGCCTCTTCTATGTTCCTGGAGCAGGCGGTGCGTGCTACCGTAGATGTATCGGCTTCTTTGAAGGTGCTGGATTTGTGTGCAGCGCCGGGAGGGAAGTCTACGTTGCTGCAATCGGTAATCAGTTCCGATAGCTTGCTGGTGGCCAATGAGGTGATTAAAGCGCGTGCTGCTTTGCTGGCAGATAACCTTACTAAGTGGGGCGCCGCTAATGTGGTGGTGACGAATAACGACCCGCGTGACTTTTCCCGGCTGCCAGGCTACTTCGACCTGGTAGTGGTAGATGCGCCGTGTTCGGGTTCTGGCTTGTTTCGGCGTGATCCGGAGCTGGTATCGGAATGGTCGCCGGAAAATGTAACGCTTTGTAGCCAGCGACAGCAGCGTATTCTGGCCGATGTGTTGCCCGCTGTGAAGGAGGACGGTGTAGTGATTTATTCTACCTGCTCTTTTTCTGCAGAAGAAGATGAGGTGATCCTGGATTGGCTGGCAGACCATTTTGAGCTGGAGAATATCACCATCCCGCTGGAAGAACAATGGGGAATAGTACCAACGGTAACGACTAAACGAAATTGCACCGGCTATCGTTTTTACCCCGACAGGTTGAAAGGAGAAGGCTTTTTCATTGCCTGTTTCCGCAAGCGTAGCGGGGAGTCTGTGCGTAAAGGCAAGGAGAAGGAGCAAAAGAAAACTGCCTTAACAGCACGGCAGCGCGAGGTAATGATGCCCTGGTTAAAAGTACCTGCCAACTATGAATATTTCCTGCATCAGGAGGAAGTGTTAATATTACCGCCTTTATTAGCTGCTGAAATGCCATTGTTGCAGCAACAATTGTATATTCGCAAAGCGGGTGTTAAAGCGGGGCAACCCGGACAGAAAGAATTGATTCCTGATCATCAGCTGGCGGCGAGTATGCTGATAGCAGATCAGATACCGGTGGTAGACCTTAACTTGCAGCAGGCATTACAGTACCTGCGTAAAGAGGACCCTGGTGTTACTACAGCCGCGAGAGGCTGGGCGCTGGTGCAGTATGAAGGAATGAATCTTGGTTGGGCCAAATTTTTACCTAACCGTATGAATAATTACTACCCGAAAGAATTACGTATCCTGAAAGAAATTACGGGATTGTAAAAATAAGGTACTGCTATTTATCTCCCATTATTGCCAACTTGAAATACAATGCCAACAGGTGTTTGCGGGGAATGTTAGAGAGAAATGATCCTCGCAGCTGACCACAACAAAAGGCAGATTTTTTCGTTTGGTTTATTAAATAGAATTGTCAATTTTAACGCATATATTCGTTGCCCGAAATAGCAAATAAAAAAAACAGATTTTTTGGTGCTGCAATGGTATAATTAGGTTGTCGTTGGGTACTACATACGAGAGCAGAAATATCCGGAGCAGCAGGCAGATTATCAATCATAAACAGAGTTAGTATGGTAAAATCGATTCTATCAATCGTCTTGTTTGGTTTTAGTGCAGGAGCGTTGCAGGCGCAGGACACGCTGCAGGTGCAAGGTACTTCCCCCGCCCTTTACATATCCCATGTGGTGAAGAAAGGAGAAAATTTTTATAGCCTCAGCCGTGCATATGGTATACCCCCCAAAGAAATAGCTGCTGCCAATAAAGTATCCATGGAGCAAGGATTACAGCTGGGACATAATTTGCATATTCCCTTGACTGCGGCTAACTTTTCGCAGAAAGCGGATGCCAGCGGAAAACCGGTGTATCATAAAGTAACCGATAAAGAAACTTTATACCGGGTAAGTGTAAACTATAACAAAGTACCACTGGATAACATTCGTCAATGGAACAGTTTTTCCGGCGATGGATTGAAGAAAGATAGTTATGTGATCATCGGCTTTATCAAAGCAGGTGGCGCAGGAGCAGAAGTTGCGCCTAAAGTGGAGAAAGTGAAGGAACCAGTAGCTGAGCCTGTGGAAACAGCCRCTACACCGGCGCCAGCACCTATAAAAGAAACGGTGAAGAAAGGTAAGGAGAAGGAAAAAGAGAAAGAGAAAGAGAAAGAAGCAGCGCCAGCCCCGGTAGAAGAAACCGTTGCAGCACCGGCTCCTCCTCCAGCCAGACCAGCCGCCGCTAACAGCAGCGCCGACTTTGAGCAACTGTACGCAGAGCAAACCAATAACGGTAAAAAGGCAAGTTCTGAGAAAGGCCCTGGCACCTGGTTTAAGAGCAATGCGGTAGGAAAATATTATGCGCTGCATAATACGGCTCCCCGCGGTACCATCATTAAAGTGACCAACCCATTAAACGGTAAAGCGGTATATGCTAAAGTACTGGATGTTATTCCGCAAATGAAAGCCAATGCAGGCCTCATTATCAAGCTGAGCGACAGTGCCATGCAGGCCCTTGGTAATAATGAAACACGCTTCTATTGCGAGTTGAGTTATGAGAACTAAGTAGCTTTCCGGAAAGGATAAAAAGGGAAAGGGAGATAGTAGCGGATATCCGACTATTATCTCCCTTTCTCTTTTTATCATCTTGCTAAATCACCAGCAAAAAATCCTTCCCTTTTATTGAAAGCGATATCCCCGGAGGAATGCTTCAATATCCATTTTCTTCTTGCCTTCCAGCTGTATTTCATCGAGGTATAAATACCCGTCAGGGGCAGCAATTTTTACATAGGTTTTCTGATCAGTATCAAATTCTCCTGGTGCTTTGGAAGGTGTGGTCAATTCTTTGTGCGCCTTGTATATCTTCAGGGTTTTACCTTGAAAAACGGTCCAGGCAGCGGGATAAGGGCTTAATCCTCTTACATGGTTATAGATCTTATCCAGTGGTTGTTGCCAGTTGATTTGGCAGGTTTCTTTGAATATTTTAGGTGCATGTTTAATATCGGCGGCGGGGATATCGGCCTGTGGAGTTCCTACGGCATTACCTGCTGCAATGGCTTGTACTGTTTTTAACAGCAAGGTAGCACCGGTGTGCATGAGTGCATCGTGTAATTCGCCGGCAGTTTCATCTTCGCGGATGGCTACTTTGTCGCTGAACAGGATGTCGCCGGTATCAATTTCGTGCTGGAGTTTAAAGGTCGTTACGCCAGATTCCTTTTCGCCGTTGATGATGGCCCAGTTAATAGGAGCCGCACCACGGTAATGCGGCAACAGCGATGCATGAACGTTGATAGTGCCTTCTGGTGGCATATTCCACACCATTTCCGGCAACATACGAAATGCCACTACTACCTGCAGATCCGCTTTCAAATCCTTTAAAGCAGCAATGAAATCAGGGTTCTTCAACTTTTCCGGTTGTAACACCGGCAGTCCTTTGCTCACTGCATATTGTTTCACGGCGCTTTCCTGCAGCTGTAACCCGCGGCCAGCAGGCTTATCAGGCGCAGTGATTACCGCAACAATGTTAAAGCCGTGTTGTACTAATATATCGAGAGACGCCACTGCGAAATCTGGCGTACCCATAAAAATTATACGGAGATCTTTACTCATAGAGAGCAAAAATAAAGCATTTAGTAATTAGCCATTAGCTTTTAGCAAAATGCAGCGAAGAAGACGTTATATATTCCTCTCCGCTGCATTTTGCTAAAAGCTAATGGCTAATTGCTAAAAGCTAGTATAACAGGTACTTTGCCCGTATTGCTTTAAACTTCGCTAAACCGGGTTCCCAGCTTTTGCGGATATCTTCTTCTGATAGGCCTTTCACAATTTGTTGTTGTAGTTGTGTATTGCCGGCTACTTTAGAGAAGAAGGGAATAAAGAATTTGTCTTTATCCGGGAATGTTTTGTAAGCATCTAACAGCCATTTTAATTCGATTTTGCGGCCTTTATGAGGCACGGTTTCGGGAGCATTGCTCAGGTCGTAGCCGTAGCAGAGCTGATCTTTAAGTACCGGTGTTGGATTGGTAGCGCTGGCACGTGGTGTAAAAGAAAAGCCTTGTTTGGGAAACAACGGGGAGCCGTATACCTGGAAAGGCTTGTCGGTGCCACGTCCCAGACTAAGCACGGTTCCTTCAAAAAAGCAGAGCGATGAATAGAGGTTGATAGCGGCCATATTGGGCAAATTCGGAGACGGCTTAATGGGAACGCGATAAAACGTTTGATGGCTGTAGTTTTCGCAGGGAATCACTTTAATGTTGCATTGTACGCCTTTGCTGAGCATGTGTTCTCCGTTGAGCATGCGGGCATATTCGCCTACCGTCATGCCATGCACAATGGGGATAGGCTGCATGCCGATAAAAGAGCGAAAAGCGGTATCGAGGATGGGGCCGTCTACATAATCCCCGTTGGGGTTGGGGCGGTCCAGTATAACGAGGGTTTTGTTGTTTTCAGCAGCGGATTCCATGAGTTCCTGCAATGAGGAAATGTACGTAAAGAAGCGGGTACCTACATCCTGTATATCGAAGAGGAGGATATCTACATCTTTCAGGTCTGCTGCGGTGGCTTTGCGGTGTTTGCCGTAGAGCGATACAATGGGAATACCAGTAGCAGAATCGATGCTGTTGGCTACGGTTTCGCCATGGCCGGCATTGCCTCTGAAGCCATGTTCCGGGCTGAAGATTTTCTGAATTTTTACATGGAGCTTCAGCAGGGAGTCTACCAGGTGGCTTTTCCCGATAGTAGCGGTTTGATTCACCATCATCGCTACCCGTTTATTTTTCAGCAATGGCAGATAGCGGGTGGTTTGTGTGGCGCCTGGCAGTACGAGATCCGCGTATTGTGCGGAGGTTTCCATAAAGCATCCCACCAGGAGGATGCAAATAAGTAATATACGGTTCATACCGTTAAGATACAGCAAAGCTTTATTGGCTGCATCAAAAAACGCGGATTATAGCAGCTTTTTGTATCTTGCGCGTAATTTATTAACACTAAACAATTAATTTTTATGCAAGCTGTTAAAAACGGGGATACAGTGAAGGTGCATTACCATGGCCGTTTAACGAACGGGACTACCTTTGATTCATCAGAGGGTAGACCACCGCTCGAATTCAAGGTAGGTGCCGGTATGGTTATCAAAGGATTTGAGAATGGTGTGCTGGACATGAAAGTTGGCGACAAGAAAACCATTCATATCCCTGTTGATCAGGCATATGGTCCTAAGAGCGATGAAATGATCATGGATTTTCCTAAAGCGAATATCCCAGCTGATCTGAATCCGGAAGTAGGCATGGAATTGCAGATGAGCAATCCTCAGGGCCAGGTATTTCAGGTGAAAGTTGCTGCTATTGGCGAAGAGTTCATTACCCTGGATGCTAACCACGCTTTGGCTGGTGAAGATCTGGTATTTGACCTGGAGCTGGTAGAAATCGTATAATGTTTTAGCTATTAGCCATTGGCTGTTAGCTTTTAGTAAAATGCAGCGGAGATTAACATGTAACATGTTCTCCGCTGCATTTTTGTTTAAAGTTAACCGCTAATGGCTATATATGATCTTTCTCCAAAGGAGCTGGAGGTTCCGGAAAGCCGGATTTCAGCTCACGTAAACAATCAATACAAAGACAACCACTATACTGCTGTTGGATGAAGTGTCGTTCTTCCTCCGATAAGCTAATGTCCTGACACTGACAGCGTAAAATGGTGCCTACACGGCATTCAAATGGACGCTGACAGCGCGGACAGGTAACGGTTTCATGACATGCCATATCATGAAAGTACGAAGGATTTAGCAACTCACCGTCTGCTTTATCCTCGCATTTTTAGCTGCAGTCACCATATTGCGGAGCGCCGCTTCAGTTTCCGCCCATTTGCGTGTTTTCAGGCCGCAGTCGGGGTTTACCCAGATATTACGGGCAGGCAATAATTGCGCTGCTTTTTCCAGTAATGCTTCCATTTCGCTTACCGTTGGTACTCTAGGTGAGTGGATATCGTATACGCCCGGCCCTGTTTCATTCGGATAACGGAAGTGTGCAAAGGCTTCCAGCAGTTCCATCTGGGAGCGGGAAGTTTCGATAGTGATCACATCTGCGTCCATCGCAGCAATGTGTTCTATGATATCATTGAATTCTGCGTAACACATATGCGTATGTACCTGTGTGGCATCATCAACCGTGCATACCGCCAGGCGGAAGGCTTTCACAGCGTCTTCCAGATAGGCAGCACGCGGTGCTTTGCGGAGTGGAAGGCCTTCGCGCAGGGCAGGTTCATCTACCTGTATCACTGTAATACCGGCATCTTCCAGATCCTTTACTTCATCGCGGATGGCGAGTGCCAGCTGAAACGCAGTATCCATGCGGGATTGATCATTTCGTACAAAAGACCATTGCAGAATTGTGATAGGGCCTGTGAGCATGCCTTTCACCGGCTTGTTGGTGAGCGATTGTGCATAGCGGCTCCAGGCTACCGTCATTGGCTGCGGACGTTGCACATCTCCGAAAATAACCGGTGGCTTTACGCAACGCGTGCCATAGCTCTGTACCCATCCATTTTGGGTGAAGGTGAATCCATCGAGTTGTTCTCCAAAATATTCCACCATGTCGTTCCGCTCAAACTCGCCATGAACAAGTACATCCAGTCCCAGGTTTTCCTGACGGTAGATGGTGTCGGTAATGGCAGTACGAATTTCTGCGTCATAGGTTTCGGGTGAAATCACGCCCTTTTTCAGATCGGCGCGCAGCTGCCTGATCTCCGTTGTTTGCGGGAAAGAGCCTATGGTGGTGGTAGGGAACAGGGGCAATTGCAGTACGGCATGCTGTAATAGCTGTCGATGTGCAAACGTGCTATGGCGCTGGGTATCGGCGGTAGTTACCTGTTTGATTCTTTCTTTTACTGCAGGAAGATGTATGCTGGCGGAGGTTTTGCGGCTGTTCATGGCCTTTTCATTGTCTGCCAGTAAGGAAGTATTACCTGCAATGATCAGGTTCAATGCTACTACTTCGTCCACTTTTTGTTTGGCAAAGGCCATCCATTGTTTAATTTCCGGAGACAGAGCAGTTTCCGCATCCAGGTCGTATGGCACATGCAGCAACGAGCAGGAAGTGCCCAGCAGCAGGCGGTCTTCACCGATATGGGTAATAGCTTTGCGGATGAGTGCGAGGGAAGCGGTGTAGTCGTTTTTCCAGATATTGCGTCCATCTACTACCCCGAGAGACAGCAGTTTGTCTGCCGGCAGGTCCGCCAGTACTGCATCCAGTTGTTCCGGCGCCCGTACCAGATCAATATGTAATGCGGATACCGGGAGTTGCAAAGCCAGGCCTGTATTATCTTCCAGCCCACCAAAGTAAGTGGCGAGAAGTATTTTTAAATCAGGTAATGCGTTGCTGATAGCGGTATAAGCGGTGTTGTATAATGCTTTGACAGCTGGCTCCAGATCGGTTACCAGGGAGGGCTCATCGAGTTGTACCCAGGTAGCGCCGGCTTCTTGTAAAGCCGTGAGGAGTTGGATATATACCGGCAGCAGCTTTTCCAGTAAAGCCGATTGGCTTAACGCGGCGTCTTTTATTTTACCACTCAGGATAAACGTAACAGGTCCTACCAGCACAGGTTTGGTGGTAATGCCGTGGCTGAGCGCTTCTTTAAATTCCTGTACACATTTAGGGTTGTGCAGGGAATATTGCTGGTTGGATTCAAATTCCGGCACCAGGTAATGGTAGTTGGTATCAAACCATTTGGTCATTTCCAGGGCGGTGATATCAAAATTATTTTTCTGATACCCTCTTGCCAGCGCGAAATACAGCTCCGGGCAGTTAGGGTTAGCGAATGTTTGTCGTAATGCCTGAAAACGCGACGGAATCACGCCCACAGCCATACTCATATCGAGTACCTGGTCGTAATACGAGAAGTCGTTGGAAGGAATCAGGTCAATACCGGCTTCCTGTAGTAATGTCCAGTTTTCTTTTCGTAGCTGCCTGGCCGTTAGCTCCAGTCTTTCCAGTGAGATTTTTCCGGCCCAGTAATTTTCGCATGCTTTTTTCAGTTCCCGTTGGCTGCCTATTCTAGGGTAGCCCGCAATATTGGTGAGCATATATAGGATGTATTTTATTCTTTGCAAACGTATTATTATTGTTTGTTTGTTCGTAGTTATTGTGAATATTTAGATTTTTGTCTTAAAAAAAGATACTTAAACAGAATAAATTACTTTTTTGGATATTGTGAGTGGTGGTAAAACAGAATAATTTACGGAAGGGGGTGTATAGGTGTTTTTCCTTAGGTTTGCAATATGTTTACAAATTACTCATATACAGTCGACAAGCGCTTCATGCGCTATGCACAAATAGATACGCAGTCAGATCCGATGAGCAACACTTTTCCTACAACGGAAAAGCAAAAGGATTTATCACGCCTGCTGGTACAGGAATTACAGGAGATGGGCATTACAGATGCGGAGCTGGACGAGCATGGCTATGTATATGCTACTATCCCTGCCAACACCGATAAGCAGGTACCAGTGATTTGCTTTTGTTCTCACGTGGATACGTCGCCCGACAGCAGTGGCACCGGGGTGAAGCCCATTGTGCACCAGCAGTATGATGGTGGCGATATTGCCCTGCCGGATGATGAAACAGTAGTGATTAGCGCCAAAGAGCATCCTTATCTGGCCAGCAAGAAGGGAGATGATATTATTACCGCCAGTGGTACTACGTTACTGGGGGCAGACGATAAAGCCGGTGTAGCTGAAATTATGGATGCAGCTCATTTCCTGATGACCCATCCTGAAGTAAAACATGGCGCTATCCGTATTTTGTTTACACCTGATGAGGAAGTAGGACGTGGGGTAGAAAAAGTGAATATGAAAAAACTGGCCGCCAATTTTGGCTATACCATGGATGGTGGGGAGCTGGGCTCATTGGAAGATGAGAACTTTTCTGCTGATGGCGCCAGGATCACTGTATACGGTGTGAGTGCGCACCCGGGTGCAGCGAAGGATAAGCTGATCAGCGCGATCAAGATTGCGGCTGAAATCGTAGATGCGTTACCGAAAGATAGCCTGTCGCCTGAAACCACCGACGATAGGGAAGGGTTTATCCATCCGGTACGTGTACAGGGGAATGTAGAGAAAACGGAGATCGACTTTATTATCCGTGACTTTGAAACGGCCCACCTGGAGGCGCATGAAACCTATCTGCGTCGTATCATGGAAAAGGTGCTGGATAAATATCATGGCGCAAAGGCCACGCTGAAGGTGACTGAGCAGTATCGTAATATGAAAGAGGTGTTGGTGCATCATCCGGAGGTAACGGCATATGCGGCGGAAGCGATTCGTCGTGCTGGCGTACAGCCGCTTAGAATGAGCATCCGCGGCGGTACAGATGGTTCCCGTTTGTCTTTTATGGGATTACCCTGCCCGAATATTTTTACCGGGGAGATGGCCTTACATAGTAAACATGAATATGTGAGCATACAGGATATGCAGAAAGCGGTGCAAACAATAGTATATCTGGCACAGCTTTGGGAGGAGAAGGCGTAACTTTTACCAAATATTTTATTACTTTAACCGTTTATAGTAGTGTTCTACTCACGCACCCGTTAAAATATAGTTCATGTTGTTAGGTTTAATTACATTATTACAGGATTCTTTATTACGTCCCAAAGCAGATACCGTTGCACAGGGTATTTCCGCTGCTACCGCGCCTCCTCCGGAGATTCATTTGATTGATATGCTGATGAAAGGTGGTGTGCTGATGATCCCCCTGGGCATCTTGTCGCTGATAGCAGTATATGTTTTTGTGGAGCGGGCCATCACTATTGCCAAAGCGGGTAAACTGCCTGATAACTTTATGCCGATGATCCGTGATCAGATCACCACCGGTAATATGCAGTCAGCGCGTTCATTGGCTAAAAATACGGCAGGACCTATTGCTCGTATGATTGAGAAAGGGGTACAACGTATCGGCAAGCCGATCGATAATATAGAGAAATCCATGGAAAATGTGGGTAAACTGGAAATTTACCGGATGGAAAAGAACCTGGTGATCCTGTCTATTATTGCAGGTATTGCACCGATGTTCGGATTCCTGGGTACTATTGCGGGGATGATCCAAACCTTTTTCAACATCTCTATTACTTCAGATATTACACTGGGAACTATTGCGGGCGGTATCTATGTAAAGATGATCACCTCTGCATCAGGGTTAATTATCGGTATTGTGGCATTTATCGGCTACAGTTACCTGAATGCACAAATTGATAAGGTAGTAAATAAGATGGAAGGCGCTTCTGCTGAATTCATCGATATCTTGCAGGAACCCACCCGCTAAAAACATCCATCATGAATTTACGCAGGCGAAATAAAAGGCAGGTGGAAATGCACAACTCGGCGTTGAATGACATCTTGTTCATTCTGCTGTTGTTTTTTCTGATTGTTTCCACACTGGCTAATCCGAATGTTATTAAACTGCTGTTGCCCAAAGCGAAGAGCAACACCAAAGCCAAGCAAACGGTGGTAGTAAGTATCAATGAAAAACGGGAGTTTTTTGTAGGTACCAACAAAGTACCGTTTGATAACCTGAAACAGGCCCTGGCGCCTTCTATTGGCAATGAAAAGGTAGATCCTACCATTGTGATTAATGCAGAGAAATCTGTACCAGTGGAAGATGTGGTGAATGTAATGGAAGTAGCGAGAGAAATGGGCGCGAAGGTGGTGTTGGCCACCGCGCATAAATAATAGCATAAGGCAGAAAGCATAAAGCAAAAAGCTATTGAGGCGATTGACCATTGCGGATATTAATTCGCTTTGATCAATCGCCTCAATAGCTTTTTGCTTTATGCCTTTTGCTTTATGCTTCCCCGCACCATTCTATCTTTCCCGAACATATCCTGCTTCAACACCACATCCACAAAGCCCAGTGATTCCATCAGAGTTACCACTTCCTTGCCCAGAGCTTCATTGATTTCGAAATAAAGGGCGCCTCCGGGAATGAGCTTATTTTTAGCCATGATGGAGATATGGCGGTAAAACAACAGCGCATCGTTGTCTGGTACAAAGAGGGCGAGGGAAGGCTCAAAGCCCCATACCAGCTCCTGCATGGTTTTTTGTTCGCTTTGCGTGATATAGGGGGGATTGCTGACAATCATATCTGATTCCGGCAGAGTGGCTACCTGTGCGGGGTCCAGCGCATCCAGCTGCAGGAAGCTGACCTCCAGCCGCTGACGGGCAGCGTTGCTGCGGGCTACTTCCAATGCGCCTTCGCTCACGTCTACCGCGGTTACTACCGCATCCGGCAATGATTTTTTCAGTGCCAGCGGGATACATCCGCTACCAGTACCAATATCCAGCAGATGCAGGCGATGCCGGTGTGCAGCATCCTGTACCATCCATTCTACCAGCTCTTCTGTTTCGGGACGTGGAATCAGTACATTTTTATTCACAAGCAGTTCCATGCCGTAAAACCAGCCGGTGCCCGTAATGTATTGTACCGGCTCGTGACGTTGTAATGCTTCTATGGCTAATTTTAGTCGTTGATTCTGATCGGGAGAAAGGATCTTTGTTTTGTGTACCATGCGATCCAGTTTGCTCATTCCCGTCAGGTGCTCCATGATGATATGCGCAATGTTGGCGGCTTCCCGCTCATCATATAGTTCACTGATGGCACCTGTAATATAGGTAAAGGCCGTTTGTATAGTCAATATATAAAATTTAAGGAATGTAAGAGGGAAAATGCAAACCTGGGGAAGTGGCATTCTCCACTGGCTAAAAACGAATACATTTGCAAAAATATTACATCGGCCGGTATTATGAATAGCACGTTCAATGAATTTTTTATGCAACGTTGCCTGGAACTTGCCCTAATGGGAGCAGGACAGGTAGCTCCAAATCCAATGGTGGGTGCGGTATTGGTGCACCAGGGACGTATCATCGGAGAAGGCTATCATCAACAATATGGGCAGGCTCATGCAGAGGTGAATTGTGTGAACAGCGTAGTGCCGGAAGACCGGTCGCTCATTCCCCTGGCCACTATGTATGTAAGCCTGGAGCCTTGTGCACACCATGGGAAAACCCCTCCCTGCGCAGATTTGATCGTATCGCAGGGTATTAAGGAAGTAGTGATTGGTTGTATAGATACCTTTTCTGCTGTGGCAGGGAAAGGCATTGAGAAGTTGCAAAAAGCGGGTATTACAGTGCAAACAGGTATGCTGGAAGCCGAATGCCGGCAGCTGAACCGCCGTTTTTTTACGTTTCATGAACAACAACGCCCTTATATTGTACTGAAGTGGGCGCAGGGACGCAATGGTATCATGGCAGCCGCGGATGGCGCGCCGGTAAAGATTTCGAATCCATATAGTGATCGGCTGGTGCACAAGTGGCGCAGCGAGGAAATGGGTATTTTGGTAGGAACCCGGACCGCAGTACTGGATAATCCCCGCCTCAATAACCGGCTGTGGACCGGCAAAGATCCGGTACGCCTGGTGATTGACCGGGAAGGAAAAGTGCCACGTACCCATCACCTGTGGGACGGTAGCATTCCTACCATCTTCCTGACAGCTGGTCCTGCGGAAACACACGGACTTACAGAAACCATGCAGCTGGATTTTACAGATATGTTGCCGGCATTGCTGAAACAGCTGCATAAACGGCAAATACAGAGCATTTTGGTGGAAGGGGGACCTCATTTATTACAGCAATTTATCGACAGCGGATTATGGGATGAAGCCCGTGTTATAACGGGAATGGTTACACTGGCAAATGGACGGATGGCACCCATGCTTACCAATGCTGCACATATAGATACGATGCTGGTAAATGGTGATAATATTGATTTTTATAATCGGGCGTAGTTTTTTGAGTACGCGTTTAAATGATATTGATGGAGGTTTATTTTACAATTGATAAAACAGGAGTAGCAGAATTTAAAGACAGGGGCAGCAAATTTCTCGCGTATGCCTTTCCTGTTAAAACCCCTGAGGAGGTAAAAGAAGCCCTCGGAGAAGTAAAGAAGGAACATCCCAAAGCCACGCATCATTGCTATGCGTATCGCCTGGGTACGGCCGGCCTTCAGTTCCGCGCCGCTGATGACGGGGAGCCTTCCGGTTCTGCCGGCAAACCTATTCTCGGACAAATAGACAGCAAGCAAATTACGGATGTACTGATTGTAGTAGTGCGCTATTTTGGCGGTAGTCTCCTGGGGGTACCCGGTTTAATTAATGCATACAAGATGAGCGCTGCCATGGTATTGCAGCTGATTCCGGTGATCCAGAAAAATATAGAAAGCAAATATCATCTCAGCTTTGATTATACTATCATGAACGATGTGATGATGGTAGTAAAACAAAATAACTGCACCGTTATTTCCCAGGAATTACAATTATTTTGTGAGATGGAAATCKGCATACCCAAATCTGGCGAAGAACTATGTCTCTTGCGGTTGGGGGATATTTATGGTCTTGTTATTAAGAAGGCGAAAGCATAAAGCGTAAAGCAAAAAGCTATTGAAGCGTATGATTAAAGCGAATTAATATCCGCCATGATCATACGCTTCAATAGCTTTTTGCTTTACGCTTTATGCTTTCAGCTCTTAAGAAAATCTTTCGCTAACTACCAGGTCTTTGCTACCCGCAGTATATTTATAAAATCCTTCTCCACTTTTCACGCCGAGATAGCCTGCAGTTACCATATTCACCAGCAGCGGGCAGGGGGCATATTTAGGATTGCCAAATCCATCGTGCAATACCTGCAGGATAGAAAGACAAACATCCAGTCCGATGAAATCCGCCAGCTGTAATGGTCCCATAGGGTGTGCCATACCTAATTTCATGACAGTATCAATTTCTGCTACACCAGCTACTCCTTCAAACAGGGAGCAGATGGCTTCGTTGATCATTGGCATGAGGATGCGGTTTGCGATAAAGCCAGGGTAGTCATTTACAACGCAGGGTACTTTTTCCAGTTTTTCCGAAAGCGCTACAATGGTATCAGTAACCGCTTTATCGGTAGCATAGCCATTAATGATTTCCACCAGTTTCATCACTGGTACGGGATTCATGAAGTGCATGCCTATTACTTTTGTTGGCCGTTTGGTGACGGCGGCAATTTTAGTAATAGAAATGGAAGATGTGTTGGTAGCGAGGATGGCATCTGCCGGGGCATGTTGATCGAGGTCCTGGAATATTTTCAGTTTCAGTGAAATATTTTCAGTTGCTGCTTCTACTACGAGGGAAACATCTTTCACACCAGTAGGCAGATCCGTTTGCAGGGAAATATTGCTGATGGTTTGTGTTTTTACTTCCTCTGTGATAGTGCCTTTGGCAACTTGTCTGTCGAGGTTTTTCGTAATGGTTTGTAATGCCTTGTCCAGTGCAGGAGCTGATACGTCTACTAAAGTAACGGCATAGCCGTGTTGAGCAAATACATGCGCAATACCATTTCCCATGGTACCGGCGCCGATGACCGCAATTTTTTGCATGGTGTAGTGATTTGTCTGAAATGAATCGGGCACTAATTTAAAGAATTACCCGTTACAAACTAGTTATCTAGTTGCCGTAACTATCATCCTTTCGTTTAAAGTCGCCACGTTTCCAGGCTTGTATGAACTGGGCCCATGCCAGTGGATTAAAGATATTTTGTGGTGGTGGCTGGCCTGCGTAGTAAAGGTTTTGCGCCTGTTTGTTGAAGTATTGATTTACGCCTTCCCGTCCATCAACAGGGATAAAGCGGGCCATGGCGCGGAGCCTGGCGTTATTGGTGTTTTTTCGGGCTACTTCGTAGGCATCATCGGGGATGTCTGCGTTGGCGAAAGCCCTTTCAAATTCTTCTCTGGAAAGATAAGGTTTGATAATAGTTACCGGGAGATAGGTGGTATCTTCTACCATCAGCTGTATCAGGGAGAAACTGTTCCCCTTGATATCTGGTGGTACCCGGTAATTTTTATGTTTGAAGCCCACTGCGCTGAAGGAGAGGGTATCGCCTTTAAACACAACGATAGAAAATATACCTGACCGGTTGGAGATAGTACCCCGTCCCTGGCCTTTCACCAATATGCTTACAGCAGGGATGGCCCGGAGGCTGTCCGCCGTCATGGTAATACCTGAAATCTGAATAACGCTGTCTCTGAATTCCGCAATCTGTGCTCTCAGTAGGAAGGGAGACAAAAGGAAAACAATAATAAGTGACAGTATGTAGGATCTTTTCTGATGCATGCCGGCCCTAAGATATAAAAATTTAATTACGTGTTTCCATGCAGTTGATCAGCTGCCCAGAGAAATTGTAAATTAAATCTCAATTGGGTTAACTTTGCTGTCTGGATTCAAAATTAACAACAATTTATGATCACGAAAGAGCAGGTTTTAAAGGCCCTGAGCAACGTAGAGGAACCAGATCTGGGGAAGGATCTCGTTACGCTGAACATGGTAAAAGATATAGAAATTGATGGCAATAAAGTAAAGTTTACCGTCATATTAACCACACCGGCCTGCCCGTTAAAGGACCTGATCCGGAATGCGTGTGTAAATGCCATTCATATGATGGTGAGCAAAGAGGCGCAGGTAGAGGTGGTGATGACGGCCAACGTGAACACCAAGAGAGCCAGTGGGCAAGGTGTATTGTCCAATGTGAAAAATATTATTGTGGTGGCTTCCGGTAAAGGAGGCGTGGGTAAATCTACTGTGGCGGCCAATCTGGCGCTGGCATTGGGTAGAGATGGCGCTAAGGTGGGACTGATGGACGCGGACATTTACGGTCCTTCTGTTCCTATCATGTTTGGTGTACGTGGCGAAAGACCAATGATGGTAGACGTAAACGGCAAAGGCATGATTCAGCCGATTGAAAAATTTGGCATCAAGGTAATGTCTATTGGCTTGTTAATCGATGAAAGACAGGCAGTTGTATGGCGTGGACCTATGGCCAGCAGCGCACTTAAACAATTTATTACTGACGTATACTGGGATGAACTGGATTATCTGATCATTGACATGCCTCCCGGCACCGGCGATATTCACCTGACATTGGTGCAAACCGTGCCTATTACCGGTGCGGTGATTGTTACCACGCCACAGGATGTGGCACTGGCAGATGCGAAAAAAGGTATCTCCATGTTCCAGGGACAACAAATTAATGTGCCTATTATCGGTTTAGTGGAAAATATGGCCTATTTCACCCCAGCAGAGTTGCCGGAAAACAAATATTATATTTTCGGTAAAGAAGGTGGTAAACGCTTGGCTGAAGAGCTGGAAATACCATTCCTCGGCCAAATACCGCTGGTACAAAGCATCCGCGAAGGTGGTGATGATGGGGTGCCTGCAATGGCTGGTGATGAAAAGCTGACCCGCAAAGCATTCCTGGATGTTGCCGGCGCCGCCGCCCGTTCCATTGCCATGCGTAACGCCAATATAGCGCCAACTAAGATTGTAGATATTATTGTTTAGCAGAAAGCATAAAGCGGAAAGCAAAAAGCTATTGTAGCGAATATTTAAACGGAGCCAGGATATGTTCCGCTACTATCTTCGCCACAATAGCTTTTTGCTTTCCGCTTTATGCTTTTTGCTTTCATGAAAAAGATTATCTTTAATTACCGCCATAACGGGTAATCATAATATGTTTTAAGCAGCGCCAATACTTAAGTTTTACTTAACTTTGCGCCCCAAATTAACCGACTATGAATCGACAGGAATTGGTGAATCTGATTAAGGAAAAGCAGTCATACTTATGCGTAGGACTGGATACAGACATACAAAAGATTCCAAAACACCTGCTTTCACATGCAGATCCGGTGTTTGCCTTTAATAAGGCGATTATTGATGCTACCAAAGACCTTTGCGTAGCCTACAAAATTAATACGGCCTTTTACGAAAGTATGGGAATCCGTGGCTGGGAAAGTTTACAACGTACCATCGAGTATATCCCTTCCGGTATTTTCACTATTGCGGACGCAAAGCGCGGCGATATTGGTAATACTTCTACCCAATACGCTAAAACTTTTTTCGATACTTATAAGTTCGATTCAGTTACTGTAGCGCCTTATATGGGAAAAGACAGTGTGGAACCATTCCTGCAGTTTCCTGAAAAATGGGCTATTATGCTTGGACTCACCTCCAATGAAGGTAGCCAGGACTTTCAGATGCAGCAGGTAGGTGATGAATTTCTCTTTGAAAAAGTACTGAAGGCAGGTATGGAATGGGGTACACCAGATAACCTGATGTTTGTGATAGGTGCTACCCAGTCAACACAACTTGGATATATCCGCAAACTGGTGCCTCATCATTTCTTCCTGGTACCTGGTGTAGGTGCACAGGGAGGCAGCCTGGAGGAAATTTCCACTCAAGCCATGAATAAGGATTGCGGACTGCTGGTAAATGCCAGTCGCGCTATTATTTATGCAGGTAACGGAGAAGATTTTGCGACCGATGCCAGAAATGAAGCCCTGAAATATCAACAGGAAATGGCAGGGTACCTGAATAAGATTGCAGCAGCTGTTTAGTTTCTAGCAGTTAGCTATCAGCTTTTAGAAAAAAATGCAGCGGGGGACATTATGTTCTCCGCTGCATTTTTTTCTAAAAGCCGATAGCTATTTAAACACCGTGTTTTTTACTGTCCACCACGGTTTAACCTCAAATATCAGCCTGCCGGCTATTACAGCCGGATCTGTATTCACCAGTGATACTACTTCGAGGCTGTCTTTACAATTCATAATAAAAATACCGCGGAGGTCTTCATCATTGCCAAAAGGGCCTGCTACCAACAGTTTGCCTGCTTCGGCCATTTTGTTGATGTTGGAAAGATGGTCTTGCTGGATTTTTGCGGCTACCAGTGAATCCTGGTTACGTTGGGGGCCTTTTTTCAGAAAAACCATCCAGTACTTTTTTAATTCCGGAGTTGCGACAGATTTGACTTTTGGGGGCAGCACACGGAGTGCAACAGATTGTAATGGTGTGGGGTGAAATGATAACATCACAATGACTAAAAATCCCAATAGCAAAAGCGCAGGTATAACTTTGCTTGCCATAGCTCTCTGATTTGATTGTAAGGTACTAACTTGCTGCGAAATAACCCGCTTACAACAGCGAAGATTTTGCAGGATTATGCATTATTTGTGCAGTCGTAGCAGGTTGTCAGGTCATTTTTCCGCCTTCCCCTGCAATTACTGATTCGTAATTCCGAATTGCTTATATTCGGTAATAAACCTGTAGTTAATGCAACAAGATCTGTTTCAATCGCCTGATTACTTTAATGTAGACGCACTGTTGAATGAAGAACACCTTTTGGCCCGTGATGCGGTAAGACAATGGGTGAAGAAGGAGATATCCCCCATCATCGAAGATTATTGTCAGCGGGCCACCTTCCCGTCGCAGATTATCAGTGGATTGGGAGAACTGGGCTGTTTTGGTCCTACGATCCCGGTTACTTATGGTGGTGGTGGAATGGACTATATTTCCTACGGACTGATGATGCAGGAGTTGGAGCGCGGCGACAGTGGTATTCGTTCGACTGCCTCTGTACAGGGCTCGCTGGTGATGTATCCCATCTTTATGTTTGGTAGTGAAGCACAGAAACGGAAATATCTTCCTAAGCTGGCCACAGGAGAATTTATGGGCTGCTTTGGTCTTACTGAGCCGGATCACGGTTCTAACCCTGCCGGCATGATTACCAACTTCCGGGAAGATGGAGATCATGTGATCCTCAACGGCGCAAAGATGTGGATCTCCAATGCGCCATTTGCTGACATTGCGGTAGTATGGGCGAAAGATGAAGCTGGTGTTATCCGCGGTATCATTGTAGAAAGAGGGATGCCTGGTTTTACCACGCCCGAAACAAAAGGAAAATGGAGTTTACGCGCCAGTGCTACCGGCGAGCTGGTATTTGATAATGTACGTGTACCGAAAGAAAATATATTGCCGGAGGCGAAAGGATTAAAAGGCCCGTTAACCTGCCTTTCTTCTGCCCGTTATGGTATTGCCTGGGGCGCCCTCGGTGCTGCGATGGATTGCTATGATACGGCCCTTCGTTATGCAAAGGAGCGTATTCAGTTTGGACGTCCTATTGGTGGTTTTCAGCTTACACAGAAAAAGCTGGCGGAGATGATTACCGAAATAACCAAGGCACAATTGCTGAACTGGCGTCTGGGCGTGCTGAAAAATGAGGGCAAAGCTACTCCTGCGCAAATATCCATGGCTAAACGTAATTCCTGCGAAGTAGCGGCTAACATTGCCCGCAATGCGCGCACCATCTTAGGAGGCATGGGCATTACCGGTGAGTTTTCTGTGATGCGGCATATGATGAACCTGGAAAGTGTGATGACTTATGAAGGCACGCATGAAATACACCTGCTGATAACGGGTATGGATGTAACGGGATTAGACGCATTTAAATAAAGCATAAGGCATAAAGCCGAAAGCAAAAAGCTATTATAGCGGATAATAAAAGCGATTTTTTTATTATTATTCGCTATAATAGCTTTTTGCTTTCGGCTTTATGCTTTCAGCTTTTTCAGATGAATAAAATTAAGATGAACAGATTACTATTAGCAGCTTTTCTGCTATGGGGCACTGCGGCAAAAGCGCAGCAGGTGCCGGCATTAAAGCTGGTGGCTTGTGAGGGTAAAGCGCAGGGAACCTACTACATTGTAAAATATTTATCGGCCGATACCAGTACGCTGCAACCACAGATAGACTCTGTTTTTCGGGTCATTGATCAATCACTTTCCTTATATAAGCCGGGGTCTGTGATCAATCGTTTCAATGAAACCGGCGACGTACAGATGGATGAACATATGCAGGCCGTGGTAAAAAAAGCATTGTTTACCAATAAAGCCACCAATGGATTATTTGATATTACGGTGAAGCCACTGGTGTATCTGTGGGGATTTGGCGTTAGCAAGCCTTCTTTTAAAGGTATACCTCCTACAGATAGCATTAAGGCAGCCATGGCGTATATAGGTTCCCGTTATCTCCGGGTGAAAGGAGATCGGTTATATACGGTGAAAAAAGGGGTGCAAATAGACTGTAATGGCATTGCACAGGGATATACGGTGGATGTATTGGGCCATTTTCTGGCATCCAGGGGGATTGAAAATTATTTGGTAGATGTGGGAGGGGAGTTGTGTGCACAGGGCCACAATCATCAGCACAAGGTATGGAGTATCGGAATAGAGCGGCCATCGCCGGGAGATACCACCTATGAGCCGGTACAGGGATTGGTGCGGTTACCGGATAAAGGTATTGCCACCAGTGGAAATTATCGCCGTTTTTTTGACCAGGGACGTACCCGTTTTGCACATACCATTCATCCGTTAACAGGCATTGCATTGCACAACAATATTATCAGCGTTACCGTCATTGCAAAGGATTGTTTTACAGCAGATGCTTTTGATAATCCGCTTATTTTAATGGGCGTGGAGAAGGGATTAGCTTTTATAACGCAACATCCGGAATATGGGCTGGAGGCGATTTACATTTATAAAGATAAAGACGGGACTATTAAAGAGGCTTTCAGCGAAGGATTTAAGCAATACATGGAATTTTAAAAAAAATCCCATCCGCCATAAGACGGATGGGATGCACATTCACGCTTTCTTCCTTAGAATATGGACAAAAAAGGTTTTAGTTCAAATGGAACTTAAACCCAATATTTCCCTGTATGGTGTTGAAATTGGTAATATCAGCATATTTATATGGCGCATAGTTGTAGCGCACATTTGCATTAAACATCACCGGGGAAGCCTTGCCGAAAGGCACATTGATGCCTATTTCGGGGCTTACGAGGAACTGCCAGCTGTTATTCTTCTCCACAAACTCACCCCAGTATTTTTCATAATTCATATTTGCAGTACCCACACCTAAAGTAGCGTATGGAATCACAGCAGATTCAGGTTTAGTAAATGCGTAGCTCACGGTAGCCTGAATAGGAATTACCTGCAGCGTACGTGACTGTACCGCAGATACATCGCCGGTTTTATCGGGATATACCGCGCGTGGCAGTCGTTGATAGAAGTCCTGGAATCCGGAGCGAAGCCCTACGGACCATTGACCATTCAACGAATATTGCAATCCTGCACTCCATCCACGGAAGCTGGTTTTATCGGTATAATCTTTCATGGAGCCCAACGGCTGTGCGATGGAATAGTTGATATCCACTGACAACGGTGGACGAACCTGTGCAGATACTGTCTGCGCTGCAAAACATCCTGCAAAAATCAATATCCAGTTTATAATCTTTTTCATCTTCCTGTCATTTAAAAAGTTCAAATCAATTATTTAGTCAGGTAAGCGGATTGGGCAAAAGATGCCTGCACCATGGAATCAATGTTATCAATGTTCCATACGCCTGAGCCGCGCCACAATGAGTTCCATACTGCTGTGAACTTATCGTTTTTCGGATTTTTGAGGTCGAAGAGGTCAATAGCTACCTGTTTTTCGTTTACCCGGTATACGGTATAGTAGGAAGGCCAGTACCAGCCGCCGCCTGGGAATCCCCAATAGCCAGGGTCCCAGTAGCCACCACCGCCCCACCATCCTGGATTCCAGGAGATGCTGGAGTAGGAATTGTCGATACGGGTAAGATTCACTGCCAGATCAGGTTTGGCGGCTCTCGGCACCAATTGATAACCGCGTTGCTTCATCGCAGCGGTAACAGATGCAATTAATTTCTTATCGTAGTCTGTTAATGCTTTTTTGGCAGTATCACTGTTTAACGTTAATACAGCCACAGAGTCTACTATGCTAAAAGTTGAATAAGAGGTGAAATTGGCGGTGCTGTCGTGATTAGTGATGTAGATCCTGGACTCCTCATTGGTCATGTCTTTCAAAGGATCTTTCCGACAGCTGCTGAATGAAACCATCGCTACCACTGCGGCAGCGGCACTGAATAAAAACAATGTTTTTTTCATGTCCTAGCGTATTAATTTAAAAAATAATTTCTCACAGGGTTAACGATGATGAAATACAACAGGTTGGTATTCCTGACAATCATGTTTCCGTGTTCCTCTCTAGAACGTGTTAGATAGTTGATTGTTACAGGAAGTTTACCAGTGCAGTGTTAAGGAAATCCTAAAGTGGGAGAAGGGCTAACAAATTCAATTAATAATAAAATGGATTAAATACTAATAGATCTATTTTCTAATTCAATTTTTAACTGATGTGGATTTTCAAACAAGATACTATCGATGCCAAATGCGCGTGCTGCCAATACATTCCGCTCGTTGTCATCAATGAATAAAGCATTGGCTGCTGTTACATGATATTTGTTTAATAATAACTGAAAGAAGGCTGGGTCTGGCTTCCGCATTTTTTCGCGACCAGATACTACCACACCATCAAACCAATGCAGCGAAGGGTATATATTCAATGCAATGGGATAGGTTTCATCAGACCAGTTAGTGAGTGCGTATAATTTATATTTTCCGCTTGCTTTTAATTGTTGCAAAATATCTTTTGTGCCTTCAATTTCTCCGTTGAGCATTTCGGTCCACCTGCCGTAGTAGGCGCGGATATTATTTTCGTGTTGCGGAAATTTCGCTACCAACAGATCGGTGCCGGCCGCGAGAGACCGGCCTTCATCCTGTGTTTCATTCCATTCAGAGGTGCAGATATCGCGGAGAAATATTTCCATTTCTTCTTCCGAAGAAAAAATTTTTCGATACAGGTGCCGCGGATTCCAGTCGATCAGTACAGCGCCCAGATCAAAAATGATGGTGTTAATAGTTGCTGACATAGGGAAAGAAATTTAGTCTAACAGGTCATCCGCCGCATCTTCGAGCAGTTGCAGATCTACAGAGTCGTTGCCGGCAATGCCTTCAATAGATCCCCGTATATGCGCTGCGTTGAGTAGTACTTTTTCCAGTTGTTTTTCGCGTGATTTCCACAGTTTTTCCATGGTATCACGTTCACGTTGTATGGATAATTTCATGGACATAAATCCTTCCCGGATGGCTTTCCATTGTTCTGCAAACTCGCCACTGGTCAGGTATTCATAGAGCATGTGCATTTTGTCACCTTTGTTTTCCTGAGAGCGCAGTTTGCCGGAGATTTTGACAATACCATCGCGGAGTACGTAGGCGAGGGCTTTTACTTCGGCGAATGTACAGATCCAGATGCCATCTTTTTCACCGAAGCGTTCCATATCTTTCGGCATGGTTTGGGTAACGAGTATGGCTACATCAACGCCCTGGCTGCGCATATCAGCTTTCAGCTTTTCTACCCAGTCTTTGATAAATTCTTTGGTACGTTTGCTTTCATAGATGATGCGGCCGCATTCCTGTCCGTATTGGTTACGGACCAATTGTATACAATCGGCGCCACGTACGCCTTTCCCTACCGGTGTTACTTCATCGAAGGGGAAGTTGGTGCGCAGCATTTCTTCCAGCACCAGTTCCTGTACTTCTCCCTGCAGCTGTGTAGAACCTTGTTCTGCTCTGCGTTTCATCTCTTCTGCGAGACGGCGTTGATCTTCCAGTTGCTTTTCCAGTTCTTTCAGGCGCAGCTGGTGTTCTGTATCTCTGAGGCTGTTGCGTTCTGCTTCCTCTTTACGTATTTTATCGGCCAGCTCGGAGCGGGCTTCCAGTAATTTCTTTTGGAGACTGATTTCCAATTCCTGTTCGCGGTTGTTCAGGTCTTGTTCTTTGCGGAGGAATTCCAGTTCCTGTTTACGGGCTTCTTTGAGTTTTTCTTCCTGTTCCTGGTTGGCTTCGCGCAGCACGGACATCTGGTTATCCAGATCGGCAGTAATGGATTTACGCAGTTCCTGCTCCAGGGAGTCCTGGAGACGTTTTTTTTCCGTGAGTACGCGTTTATTAACTTCTTCGTCCTGTTGTTGCCGGAGTGTTTCAATTTGGCGGCGTTCCTGCGCCATTTTATTTTTTTCTGAGAGAAGGGTATCTTTCTCGTCCTGGAGCGACTTTAGGCGCCGGCGCCATTCGTCTTCCATTTTTCCTCTCATTTCCTTCTCGATATCCGCAGCAAACGCATCCTCCATGACAAACTGGTGTTTGCAACTGGGGCAGGTGATTGATGTTCCCATAGTATTCCCTAAAAAATATTCCGTAAAGATAKGGGATTGGCGGCCGGAATAAAAAAAGGAAGGAGTTTCAGCTTCCTTCCTCATTAATCAACATTAGTAGAACAAACAACAGGCAAGGCTTCCAAGGGTAGTAATGTAATTATGTAAGGGTATATGTAAGTTCTGATATGATTGTTAGGTAGGTGTTAAGGGGGGATTAGGAAATTGTTAAGGATGGAGGGAGAAGATGTTAATCCTTTTTAACAGTAGTGGGGACGTATAAATCTGGTCAGGGAATCTCGTAAATTGTTCTTAAATCAAGTTTTAAATCCTAAAACAAAATTTTATGTGGTCCTTTCATGTTTTTTTTGATCGGAATAATTATAACAATGGTAAATCAGTCAAGAATTTTCTGAATGGAATGAGATCTGCCTTGAATATCGCAGGAGAGAATATAGAAGTAAAGCTTGGCACAGCTGCAGATGATGCCAGGGCTAATCTTTCGGACTGGCGTGAAGTAGGGGATGGGTTAAGGGATAACATAGCTAAAATGGAAGAGGGTATGGAATTGTTTAATTCACCATATCGAAAGTAAGTATGACTGTTCCTGCACACAAGCAAAATAACGGAAAAGAGATTGTTGGAGAGGTCGAGGCAAAGAAGTTAAAGGAAGATAGTCCAAAGGATTGTAATGATGCTAAAACAGCCATCCAACAAATAGAGCAGGCCTTGGAAAAAGAAGATCCAGAGGTTTATGATAGTTTGGAAAGTTTGCCTCCAGCCCAAAAGAGGCGCTTAATTGAAAGAATTACGACTTATAAAGAATTACATTCAGGCCCGTTGCCAAGCCCCAGACAACTGGAGGAATATGCCAGGTTGATTCCCAATGGAGCTGATAGAATTATGGCTATGACTGAAGAGCAACAGAAGCATAGACATGTAATGGAAGCAAAGTTGGTGGTTGGGAAAGTGGCACAGATTGAACGTGGTCAGTGGTTTGGCTTGCTAATTGGGCTTGGTGCAATTGCTGCCAGTCTAACATGTATTCTACAGGGACATGATTGGGCGGGAGGAATAATCGGTATTGGAGGAATTACCGGACTTGTTTCGGTTTTTGTTACAGGCAAGGCTTCCAAAGGAGAGGAAAAGTCAAAGGAAATAAGCAAGCCTCAGGATTTGACACTTGAAAGCACGGGCCGCTAAATATCTTTTTCATGATTGAAGTACTGGATTGGGGTGTCCCTGATCGGTAAAGGGCCTTGCAAGTGTGAGGCTTTTTATTTTTAGGGATGTAAAGGATTGTACTATGTAGCAAAAAAAACACTGCAGTGATTACTGCAGTGTTTTTAATTTTGGTGCGAAGGAGGAGATTCGAACTCCCAAGCCCTTTCGAGCACTACCACCTCAAAGTAGCGCGTCTACCAATTTCGCCACCTTCGCATCTGGTAGAATGGGGTGCAAAAATAATGGCTTTTTTAAAATAAGCAAATTTATTTATTCATATTTTCTCAAAAAGGTCAATTATTTTCTCAACAGTATCCTGAAAGTGGTGCCTTTATTGATTTCAGACGCTCTTACATATAGGCGTCCCCGGTGGTATTCTTCAATGATTCGTTTGGCCAGTGAAAGTCCGAGGCCCCATCCGCGCTTCTTGGTGCTGAATCCGGGTTTGAACACTTTTTCGAAGCTCATTTTGGGGATACCTTTTCCGGTATCTGCTATGTCTACGGTGATGTAGGTAGCGTGATTTTCTATGGTGATATCGATTTTCCCTTTACCTTCCATTGCGTCCAGTGCATTTTTTAATAAATTTTCCACTACCCAGTCGAAAAGTGGGGGCGATATCATGGCAGGGAGTTCTTCGTCGGCGTTGTGAACGGTTAGCTGCACCTTTTGTGGCGCTCTTTTCCGGATGTAGTTGGTCATGTTTTCTATCTGAGCCACGATGTTTGTTTCCTCCAGTTTGGGAACGCTGCCTATTTTAGAGAAGCGATCTGTAATGAGTTTGAGGCGGTCTACATCTTTCGATAGTTCTGCAACGATGGTGGTATTGGCTTCATTTTCCCGGAGGATTTCGAGCCAGGCCTCCATAGAGGAGAGCGGGGTGCCCAGCTGGTGGGCGGTTTCTTTGGCCAGCCCTACCCACACCTGGTTTTGGGTGGCGCGGTTGGTGCTGGAAAGGGCAAAGAGTACGATGGCAATAAAGAGGGTGACGACAAACAGCTGAATGTAAGGATAGTATCGGACTTGCCGGAGAATGAGGGAGTCGCCGTAATAAATGTAGTTATACATTTTTTGTTTGGCATCTACCTCCATGATGAAGGGGGGATGTTGTTTTTTGAAAGCCCGCAGTTGCCCGGAGAGGTAATTCGGGTCCTGTGCAATGCGCAGGGAGTCGAGGTTACGGCTATCGAGTATGTGGCCTTCCTCATCGGTGAGGATCAGGGGGATGGTGGTATTGTTGGTGACAATGCCGATGGCCAGGTTGAGGTTGGCGTCGGTATCAGAGCGCAACAGTTCCCGGTTGGCTTCCACCCAGGTGGCTACTTTCTTTCGTTCTTCTTCCTGGATATTCTTCGATAAATTACTTACAAACCATATAGTGGTCCCAATAATGAGCACTGCTATGGAGGCCAGTACAAACTTCCATCCGATATACTGTTTAAACATACTTCTAATTTAAGCCATATTTGGCTTCCCTGATTCTGTAATGATTGGCAAATATTAGCATCGTTTGTTGCATATTTGCATCTCAAAAATAATTGTTCACGCATAAACGTAAGATCCATTGTCCGTATTGCCATCAGTAGCAGTTGTTATTTTAAATTGGAATGGAAAGTCTTTTCTGGAGAAGTTCCTGCCGTCTGTTTGCCGTTCTACTTACGGCAATCTGCAGCTGGTACTGGCAGACAATGCCTCTACAGATGACAGCGTGGATTTTGTGGCAACGCATTACCCGCAGATCCGGATTGTCCGGAATGCCCGTAACGACGGCTTTGCCGGCGGGTATAATGATGCCTTACGGGAGGTGCAGGCCGATATTTACGTGTTGCTGAACCAGGATGTGGAAGTAGAAGCGGGATGGATTGAGCCGGTAGTGGCCCTGATGCAGCAGGATGCGCGTATTGCGGCTTGTCAGCCTAAACTGAGGGCATACCACCAGCCGGACGAGTTTGAGTATGCCGGGGCGGCGGGTGGCTGGATGGATATCCTGGGCTATACGTTTTGCCGGGGACGGGTGCTGTATACCGTGGAAAAGGATCTGGCGCAGTATGATGATGTACAGGACGTTTTTTGGGCCACCGGGGCGGCATTGTTTATCCGCTCGGCCTGTTTTCATCAGGTAGGTGGTTTTGACCGCGATTTTTTTGCACATATGGAAGAAGTAGACCTCTGCTGGCGTTTACAGCGCGCCGGATACCGGATTTGTTATTGTCCGGCTTCGGTAGTGTTTCATGTGGGCGGAGGTAGTTTACCACAGGGGAATCCCCGTAAGTTATACCTGAACTTCCGGAATAACCTAATGATGCTGTGGAAAAACCTGCATAACGAAGACCGCTGGATTGTACTGGTACAGCGCTTTTTCCTGGATATCCTGGCGGGTGTTAAAAGCCTGGTAGCAGGTAAGCCAAAGGATATGGCGGCTATTTACAGGGCTTATAAGGATTATTATCGCTGGCGCCGTAAATATGTGGGGACGGATGATCTGCCAAAAATGAAGCTGATGAAAATGACAGGGGTATTCCACGGGATCATGATCTGGCGCTATTATTTTTTAAAACATAAGAAATTCTCTGAGCTTATTTAGACCGCGAAAGTTTTCTTTCTCTCTCAAATAACTTCGAAAATTTCAAAATATTATGTAGGTTTGCAGCGGAAATAAACTGATTATGGAACAGAATACAGTAGAAAATAAATACGATATTACCTTAGATAAGGTTTCCCGCTCCCGCTGGATGTTTTACGTGCAGTTATTTTGCATGGTGGCTTTCATCCTGGGACTCAGCTATGGCCTTTATGCGCATAGATATGCTGGTAAACCAGATGTAAAAGTGCAGGGAAGCTCGCTGTACAATCCAAAATATAAGTAAGCAACTGCTTTCACATAATTATCCAGGCCTCCTCCGGTTTTTCCGGAGGAGGCTTTTTTCTGCCCCAACTTTCCGGTTTGCGTAAATCAAATTCCGGATACGATTAGAGATCCTCGCGCTTTACGGCCAACTTTGTAGCCTGGAGATTTGTTCTCCGATGGTACAGTATGTTTAAGCGAACGGATAAGTTAAAAAAGAAGCAGCATAAATCGCTGTTCAGGGTCATCGTAGAAAAATTGCACCTCTGGCTGGGCCTGGGGTCTGGCATTGTTGTGCTGATAGTGAGTATCACCGGATGTTTGTTTGTTTTTCAACAGGAGATCAACAACTATTACTACCGTAAGCAACTATTTGTGACGCCCGAAAACCGGGCTGTGCTGCCGGTCAGCGAGCTGAAAAAGAAGGCGGAGGCTGTACTGGGACCGGAGAAACCATTATTGAATATTACTACTTATCCTGCGCCGGACCGGGCCTGGGAGTTTATGACTTATAAAGGCAATGATACAGCGCTCACCTATTTTGGCGGCGTGGAGTATTATGAATCTGTCATGATCAATCCCTATAGCGGAGCGGTAACGGGCATCATCGACTATAAGCATAATTTCTTCTCTATTATCAAATCTATTCACTGGAGTTTATTGTTGAATACGCCTTATGGACAGCCTATTGTAGGCTGGAGCGTTTTCATTTTTGTGATCCTGCTGATCACCGGGTTGATCATGTGGTGGCCTAAGAAATGGAATAAGGGAAACCGGGATAAGAGCTTTAAAATTAAATGGAAGGCAGGGTTTAAAAGAGTGAATTATGACCTGCATAATGTACTGGGCTTTTATGCGCTTACATTGGCGTTGGTGTTGTCGCTAACCGGCATGGTATGGGCATTTACGTGGTTTCAGGCTACTGTGTATGTAGTGGCTGCGGGTAGCACTACGCCGCCGGACAGGTCTTTGCATGAGTCGGTGAAAGGTACAGCCACGCTTACTGGTAACCCCTTGGATATAGCTTTTGAGAAAGCATTGCCGGTATTGAAAGGTTCGCGCCGTATCTTCATTTACCCCGCCAGCGGGGAAAAAGGTGTGAATGTAATTGGTGGTTATAAGAGTAAAGAAACCTATTTTGGCGCAGACGAGTTACAGTTTGACCAATACACTGCCCAACAATTGAGCAGGCGCAATGATAGTCATAAAAACAGGGGCGAGCGGTTAATAGAAATGAACTACGATATTCATGTGGGAGCGATAGGTGGTATAGCAGGAAAAATAATTGCGTTCATCATCAGTTTCATTTGTGCTTCGTTGCCGGTAACGGGTTTTTATGTGTGGTGGGGCAAGCAGAAAAAGTCGAAAAAGAAGCCTTTAATGGTTCGTACTGTAGCAGTTACAGATGCATTGTAAATAAAAAGTATTACTATTTTTTCTGTCGAAAAGCTTTACCCATCTGTGTTTCAGTAAGTTGATGCATATATTCGTGCAAATTTTTTTTAGAAAAGTTCGAAAAAAAATTTTGTGTTTTCAGTCCGTTTCCTATCTTTGCAATCCCAACGAAAACGCCACGGGGCAAAGCAAACGAAAGAATGCACATCGAAGGGAAGAGTTCTTTAAACTAACAAAGTTTTTAATACCTGCGAAAGTAGCTCATTTGGTAGAGCACGACCTTGCCAAGGTCGGGGTGGCMGGTTCGAGCCCGGTCTTTCGCTCCAGTAAAGGATACAAAAGCATGCACTACATGTGAAGTAATATCCTCCCAAAGTTCTTAATACCTCTGCGAAAGTAGCTCATTTGGTAGAGCACGACCTTGCCAAGGTCGGGGTGGCCGGTTCGAGCCCGGTCTTTCGCTCTTTAAGCCTGACTGATTATTCAGTCAGGCTTTTTTTATGCCCTTACTATCAATAACCACCACTGGCACCACCGCCGCCACCACTGCCTCCACCGAAATCCATATCGGGCTTAGGTGCACCGGGAACATAGGTTTGCGCAATGATCAATGATTCCAGTTTTAATTTATCTGCCAGCGAAGGTTCGTCTGCTTCTACATAAGTGAAGCCATGGCGGGGTGTTTGCAGGTAACGGATCAACGCCCAGGCGCCTACGGTGAGTATCAGTCCGCCTACTACCATGGCTGCTTCCAGCGGCATTACATGATGATAATACCGTACTGTGAATACAATAGCGGCCAGCAACACCAATCCTGTACGTAGGAGAATGGCATCTTTCTTACGAATACCCAGGTAGCCATAAACAAGAGGAATAATGATGGTGCAAGTCCAGAAGAATGCCGCACCGGGTATCGATTGTCCTTCTTGTAACTGCAGGTCAAACATCGTATTACTTACTTCCCTGACAACAAAGTAATTGCCGGCGAGGTAAAAAGTGAGTAAGGCGAGTACAGCCACCACCGTCAGGCAATGATTGTAGTGACGGAGCAGGTGTTGCCGCATGCCTCTTCTCACTATAAAATAAATGAGCAATGAAAGCGCCATGATAACAAAAGGAACCACGGTTTTAGCCATGGGCCCCATTTTAATCAGGAGGCTGAAAGTCAATCCCAAAAAGGAAAGGAAGGCGATGCCAGCCATCACCATATCCGCAAAACGTAAGGTAGCCAGGAGGGTAACTATTAAGGTAGCGCCGCACAAGGTAATACCACTTGGATCATCGGAGATGGTGAGGCTGGAGATCAACAGACCGGTAGCGCACCAGAGCAGCGCATCATCCAGCCCGGCCCGGAATAATTTTTTGCCGGCAATAAATAATTCGAGGGCGGCATAACAACCCAGTCCTACTAAAATGCAGAGGGTTCTGATCACTTTTTCAGTATGCTGGAGATCCAATGTCATTAAGGCAAGCAGGCCCAGTGAAAAAGATACAATCACCAGGGTGAGTATGAACAGCCCGATTTTTATTACCGGATTAGGCGTGTAAAAGTTTACCGGGTGCGCAGCTTCAATGGCTTTGTAGGTGGGAGCGTCGATACAGTCTTTCCGCAATGCCTTCGCTGCTTCTTCCTGTATATGAAGATTGTCGAGTGTTTGATATTTATACGCCAGCATTTTTAATTCTTTTGTTGAGGTTAATCAATAGTAAAATCACGCCGATAGCAGAGCCTATCACGTAGAAGAAGGCAGTATACACGTCTTCAATATTCGAGGTTTTGTGTAGAAAGCGGAAGAATACAATGCTAAAAGCCAGGTAGATATAAAGTACAGTGATAAGTACAAAATAAAAAGAACGTTCCCGGAAAGCCGATAGATAAATGTAGGTCGCGATGACACACATAAACAGGAACCACCAGATGTGAGCCGAGTCAAAGATGCAAATACCGGCTATGCAGGCAATGTAAAAAATATGCGCACCGAAGTTCTGATAAGTAAAGGCAAAATGTTTTTTTAGATTTTTTTTGGAAGATATCAGCGCCAGTATTAACAGGATAATACCTAATACAACACTGGTGTATACGATACGGTCATTGCTAAAATCGTTGGCAGTTAATATTTGTGCCGGTGTGAGGGCAATGCCCATCCAGGCGGCGAGGTTGGTAATGGCCATCGATAATACGCCGAGATGATCGAAGTAGTAGGCGCTGACGGAGAGTACTGCCAGCGGGATAAACGTAGCCAGACCATAGGCGGTGCCGAAAGCCGTGTATTGGAATTGCAGATAACCAATAAAGGTGACGAACGTAAGACAACCTAACAGTAACGCATAATCGAAAAAAGCGTTGGGAGAGGGAACCTGTTGCCACGAAAAAGGTTTTTTCTGACGGATACAATAGCTGAAACAACCCGCACAAATGACGCCGATGATCAGCAGAATAACCTGGTGCCCAATGGTATCAATGTTTTTATAAATCAGAATACCGAGGCCGCCGCTGAGCAGCAATACACCCAGGTATAACAGGGTTTTGATTTCMCAATGGAGAGAGAACAGTCGTTGTTGCTCCGCATTTTTTACCGTGGTAAGGGTGGGATCACTTATTAGCCCTTCCTGGTGAAGTTGCTCGAAAACTTTTATGTCCATAGCAGGAGTTAAAGAACTGGAAATTAACAATGATTAAGGTTGCAATATACAATATCAGCGCACAAAAGTATATATTGGGCGTTGGTTGCGAGGCATCAATTATAAAAAACGTATTATGGAGATATATGAACCAGTGTTGTTTTCGCGCTTGACAAGTGAGTTAGGCGAGGGACCTTGTTGGTGGCCGGAAAGAAACAGTTGGTGCTGGGTAGATATACTGGGGCATATCATCTATATAAGAGATGAGAGTGGCCGGCAGCAGGCGTTTGAGGTGGATACTTATGTAACTACGCTCATACCTGTAGCAGGGCGTAATGAATTGCTGGTAGGGATGAAACACGGGGTGGCTTTCTTTTCTGCGGAGAAAGGTATAGGGCCATTACTGGCGGTACTGGATCAACGGGACAATATGCGATGTAACGATGGTAAATGTGATCCATTGGGGCGCTTATGGATAGGCACTATGCAGATGCCTGCCGATGAGGGTACCGGAACTTTATATTGCATTACCGGTCGGGAGGCACCGGTTGTAAAACTGGCAGGAGTCACCATTTCCAATGGGCTGATATGGAAGAACGATAAGATGTATTATAACGACACGCATACCCGAACCGTGCAGGAATTCAGTTATGATGCTGCCACGGGTAACATTGCCTTTAGGCGCATCGCTATTCAAATTCCGGAGGGCTTAGGTTGCCCGGATGGCATGGCGATGGATAGTCGTGGCAGGTTGTGGATTGCGCAATGGGGGGGTGCCGGTGTATACTGCTGGGAGCCTGAAACGGGGGAGTTATTGGGGAAGGTGCTGGTGCCGGCGCCGCATGTTTCTTCCTGTGCTTTCGGAGGGGCTGAGATGGATGAGTTATTGATTACTACCGCGCGGGAGCATATGAGTGCAGCAGAAATAAGTGAATTTCCATTGAGTGGTAGTGTGTTTCACGTTAAGCTGCCTGTTAAAGGCTTACCTGCCAACTACTTTAAGTATTAATTATTTCTACATATTGATGTTTCACGGTTTTCTGCTAAAATATTAGTATATTTGCAGGCGGAATGAACTTTTTTAGGGTATTTTAATACCATGCTATCTATCAACTTCCTCTTTTGCTAAAGGTACTTTTCCTTAGTATACCACTACTAGTAACATCGTGTAAAAATAATTATGATCATGAAGGATTTTAAAATTATTGACAACAAGGAAGCCAGACAGTTTGAGGCGCATATCGCCGGACAAATGGCTAAAGTGATTTATGAGAAAAATGGTAGCCGTATCTTCCTGACGGGTGCAGAAGTGCCGCCTGTATTGGAAAAGCAGGGAGTATTACCAATGATGTTAGGAAAAGTAATGGAAGAAATTTCTGCGCAGAATATTCGCATGGTGCCTTCCAGCAAGAAAGTAGCTGAATTTGTACGGAGCAACCCGCAGTGGAAAACATTGCTGGCGCACGGTTTACACATATAGTTCTTTACAACCACATTTGACATTTAGTTATTTAATTATTTGCCGGCCATAAACACTGCTATCAATTAGAATGGCGGAAGTGACATCAAATATTTATACCGGACAAATAACTAAATAACTAAATAGCCAAATGCCTGTTATTTGATGCCCATCTTCACTTTCACTGCCGGCATCAGGTCGTCGGATTCTGCGGATACCAATACCGCGTCTCTGGAGTTATCAATCACTAGCGTGTAGCCTTTCTCGTTAGCTACCGCCTTTAATATCTTTTTAGCTTTATCTAATATCGGCGTCAGTAATTGCTGTTCCCGGGCAGACATTGTTTGTTCTGACATTTGTCTGTAACGCTGTATACTGGCCTGTGCAGATTTGAGTTCTGCGCTTTTTACGTCTACCATAGCAGGACTCATATTCCCTACGCTGTCCAGCTCCTTCACCTTTTTAGTGTATTCATCCAGTAGTTGTTGGCCTTCCTGGTTCAGTTTGTCCTGGAGTACATTCAGGGTGTCATTGGCCAGTTTACTTTCCGGCATCAGACCAATCATTTGTTGAAAATTAATGTAACCCGTTTTGGATTGGGCGAAAAGGACAGTGCTTCCAAACAGCAGCAGGCAAAGTGTACAGATAAATTTCATCGGGATAATTTTTACAATATTAATCGTCCAGTTGTGAAATATTCTTTAAAACGAATATAATGTAATGTTAAAGTGACTAGAAAAGTTTAAGGATTAGTCAAACGATTGACTATCAGTTAAATCAAGGGCTTCCGGCGCCCCGGAAGCGGGCATTAACCGTTCTTTTTCAGCAAATTCCCAAAAAACTATCCTTTCCCGTAGGGGTATACCTTCCTCATGGTGTCGTATAATAAATCAGTTCAATTGGCAGAAGGAATTATATTTGACGTTAGATATCAAACCCTAAGCATGGAATTTACAAGTCCGGGTACTGCAGTACCGGAGATCGAAAACTCATTAACTTTTGAACAGGTTTTTAAAACGCATTTTAAAGGCTTGCATTCCTATGCCTGTACTTTATTAAAAGATGAAGTAATGGCGGAGGAAATGGTGCAGAATGTCTTTTGCAAATTATGGGAGAAATCAGGTAACATCACAATAAAGCAATCTGTTTCAGGATACCTTTACAGGGCCGTATACCATGAATGCATTAATTACATGCGACATCAGAAAGTGAAAGCCACACACCAGGCACATACCAAATATCAGATGAGCAATGACCAAAGTACCGGCAATGCATCCGGCAAAGTAATGTTACGTGAACTGGAAGAGAAACTGGAGGCAGCATTGATGGCATTACCAGAAAAATGTCGTACCGTTTTTCAACTGAGTCGCTTCGAAGAATTGAAGTATCAGGAAATAGCGGATCGACTTGATATCTCTATAAAAACTGTGGAAAATCAGATGGGCAAAGCTTTGCGCTTGTTACGACTCAACCTGGTAGATTTTCTGCCCTTGTTATTAATTTTGCTCCACCTGTAAAAGTGCATAAGTGAAAAAACAATCTGAGCATATAAACGATGACCTCCTGGTAAAATATCTGCTGGATATTACCAGTCCTGCTGAGAAAGCAGCCGTAGCTGCATGGCTCACGGAAAAAGAGGACCACCAGCGCTATTTTGAGCATTTTCGCCTTATCTGGACAGAAAGTAAGAAACTCGCTGCGGTAAGCACCGTGAATGAAAATGAGGCGTGGACCCGCTTTCAGCAACGGGTAGGCACCAACGAACATACTACCCGCATTGTGCAGCTGGATACCGGTATCAACTGGAAACCCATTTTGCGTATAGCCGCCATATTTATAGTGCTGCTCGGCGCTGCGGGGTTCTGGTACCTGTCGAACAAACATGCAACACCTATGATCGTGAGCTCCGGTGAGCAGATAAAACTGGAAACATTACCAGACGGATCACAGGTAACGCTGAATAAACAATCTACTATTGAGTATGCCGCTATTTTCAAGAAAGAACGCCAGGTAAAACTGGATGGTGAAGCATTTTTTAATGTAGCACAGGACCCGGGGAAACCTTTTATACTCAAGGTAAATGATGTCACCGTAAAAGTGCTGGGCACCTCTTTCAACGTAAAGAGTGTGAATGGTAAAACGGAAGTGATTGTAGAAAGCGGTGCGGTGGAAGTGACCAAAAACAACAACAGTGTACAGCTCCGGCAGCATGAGAAAGCGGTGATCACGCCAGATCAGACCGCTCCCAGCAAGCAGAATAATACGGACGAGTTGTATAATTATTATCGCACAAAAACGTTTGTATGTAATAATACCCCGCTCTGGAAACTGGTGGAGATATTAAATGAGGCATACGGTGTGGACATTGTGATTGGGGATAATAAGAAACGGGATTTGCAGATTAATTCTACCTTTACAAACAGTTCGCTGGATAGTACTTTACAGGTAATCGGGCTTACTTATGAGATCAATGTGGAGAAAAGTGGATCACAAATAATATTGAAATAATAGCCTTCGTTCCGTATGTTACTATCTAAGCATTTGTTAGCTTTATTTTTAGGATGTATTTTTTCGATGTCGGTAGCTGCACAAAATCTGTTGAACAAAACAGTGAGTATAGAAGCAAACCAGCAGCCACTTTCCACCGTACTTACATCTATCAGTAAACAAGGAGGTTTTTATTTCTCGTATTTAACAACGATTCTTCCACAGGACAGCCTGGTCACGATATCGGCAAAACGCAAAACAGTCCGGCAGATATTGGATATGTTGTTTTCCGGAGAATATCAATATAAAGAATCCGGTAATTATATTATCCTGCTAAAGAAAAACTCCACACAATCGTATTACGTGATTACGGGGTTTGTCTCKGATGGAAAAACGGGACAACGGCTACCGAATGCCAGCGTCTATGAACGACAGCAACTCATATCTACACTCACAAATAACGATGGTTATTTCAGGCTGCGGTTAAAGGATAGATATCCTACCGCAGCCATCAGCGTTAGTAAGGACCTGTATGCAGATACCTCTTTGCTATTGCTTAACGGCCAGGATCAGGAAGTAGCCGTTAGTATTTCTCCCACTACTTATCAGCTGAAAACAGTAGATATTACCGGGCATGCACAGGTAGAGAAAACCTGGTTTGCAAAAATATTTTTATCCTCCCGGCAGAAATTAACCAGCTTAAATATCGGTTCTTTCTTTGCTGATAAGCCTTACCAGGTATCACTGGCACCTGGCTTGGGTACCCACGGCCGTATGAGCGGACAGGTAGTCAATAAGTTTTCTGTCAACGTATTGGGTGGTTATGCTGCCGGTGTAGATGGATTTGAAATGGGGACCGTGTTCAACATTGTGAAAAATGACATGCAGAGTTGTCAGATTGCTGGTGTGGTAAACATAGTGGGCGGAAAAACACGTGGGGCGCAGATTGCGGGGGTACACAACAACGTGTTGGATTCCATGATAGGTATACAAATAGCAGGTGTGAGTAATGTGACCGAAGGGAGTTTGAAAGGAATGCAGACGAGTGGTGCCGTAGGTCAGGTATATGGTAATGTAAATGGTGCGCAGTTAGCGGGAATAGTGTCCTCTGTTCGTGGAGATGTAGGCGGTTTGCAGTTGAGTGGTGCAGTGGCTTATGCAGGAGGAAATATTGAAGGTTTGCAGGCGAGTGGCATTCTTAATTACGCCAAAAAGGATGTATCCGGTGCACAAATTTCCGAAATAGGAAATATCAGTCATGGTACGGTGAAGGGGCTGCAGTTATCCTCGATTTTTAACTATGCCAAACGACTGGATGGTGTGCAGATAGGTTTAGTGAATATTGCAGATACCACCACAGGATATAGCATTGGTCTTTTCAATTTTGTACGCAAAGGATATAAAAAAATAGTGGTGTTCAGTACAGATATATTGCCTTACAATATTGCCTGGAAGGCTGGCCGTACGGAGTTATACAGCATTTTAACAGGAGGGTTTGGCACGGGAGAAAATAATAGCGCATGGTCTATTGGATACGGTATAGGAAAGATCATTCCGTTTAATAAAGTGTGGTCAATAATGGTAGAAGCTACCGGGCAAAATACGTATGAAGGTACCTGGGATCACAGTATGAAGATATTTCGTTTGCAACCTTCTCTCAATGTAATATTGAACAAGCATATCACCATATTTGCGGGTCCGGCATTTTCTATATCGACGCCCGATCCCGAGAATAAGATAAATCCGGCACGCCGTTATATTGACTATGGCGCGCATTATCCATCCTTTAATATAGGCGATACCAAGGGCTGGCTGGGTTGGCAGGCAGGTATCAGTATTTTTTAATTTTCATTTTTGCGTAGGGGTAGATGTTTCTTAACGTGTCGTAATACTATACGAAATAATTACGCACCATGAGAACAAACAACATCAACTATCGGATTATTGCCATCATTATTACTGTCATAACCTATGCTAATAACGCGTTTTCGCAGACTGCACCCGCACATATCGGACTTGTTTATCCGTTGAGCAGTAACGGTAAAAATGCAGCCGCTTACACGAATCATTTCTCTTTAAATGTTATTGCCGGTGTTTCTAAATCAGAAACAGGAGTAGCCGTTGCCGGTATCTCCAATATTATTAAAGACAGCGCTACCCGCCTGCAGATAGCAGGGTTCTCCAATCATATTGGCAGTGCCACCCGCAGTGCGCAATTCGCGGGATTTATGAATCGGGTAAAAAATAATACCAGCGGATCACAGGTGGCTGGATTTATGAACCTGGACGGCAGCATGAAAGGCTTTCAGGCCGCAGGTTATGCGAACTATGTGAATGGTGATGCAGACGGTACACAGATCGCTGGTTTTATGAACACCGCCCGTAGTAATACACAGGCGCAGGTGGCAGGATTTGGCAATTTTTCAGGCAAAGCAGAGATACAGATTGCCGGCTTTATGAATAAGGCTACAGACGTACATACACAGATCGGTGGATTCATTAATGTGGCTAAAAAAGTAAGAGGAGTGCAGGTAGGATTTATCAACGTGGCAGACAGCAACGAATGTCCTATTGGCGTCATCAATATTGTAAAGGGAGGAGAAAAACAGGTAAGCCTGTCTATCGATGAATCGGCTACTATGATAGCTGCTTTTAAATCAGGTGGCCGTGTCCTGTATGGTATCCTGGGAGTAGGATATAACCTGAAGAATAATCCAGACCCGTTATATGCAGTAAAAGCCGGCATTGGTGCGCATTCACCACAGCTTTTCCCTCATTTTAGAGTAAATGTAGAAGCGACGAATACCTTTATAACAAATTTAAAGGGCGCCGCATACTACAATCGCCAGTCGTTGGGTGCTTATGCTGCTTATAGTTTTGGCCGGTTTGAAGTGTTTGCGGGTCCCACCTTCAACTACCTGGAAACAGAAGATGGTTTGGGACAAGACCTTGTGGGGCATTACATCTGGTCAGAAAATGTACGCTACAATCGTTTCCATGCTATCTATGTTGGTGCATCAGGCGGTGTGCAGGTAAGATTGTAGGATACGATTCACGACCTCAACAGGTGAAATATCGGACTGTTTGCTATTATGGCATTGTATTTGGTTAATCATCACAAAATCATCTCATATGAAAACATGGTTATACCTTCCATTGGTGCTGCTGGTCTTCGTTTTTACAGGGTGCACCAAAACTACAAATGAGGTTGTGATACCTAATAAAACAATTTATATTGATAATGTAGCTCCGAATGCCTGGGTGTATGACAACACTGATCAGACTTATAATTTGGCGATTTCAGTACCAGAGTTGAAGGGTTTTACCCGGTCTGATGGCGTAATAGTATCAATGGGACGTTATGGTACCGGTGGTGCGGCTCCGACTGAATTCGAAATGTTGCCGGAAGTTTTTGCAAAACAGTCTTATAATGTATTGCATAATGACCAGCAGGTATTTGTGCAGATCAAGGGAATTGATGGAGCAGCTTCCGCAGCGCCTACTGGTACAGTGGCCATCAAGATTGTACTGATTCCTTCTGTTGTAAATAACTAAATCAGCTTTACCATTTCTCAACATACATATACAGAGGCTCCCCGCTTTTAGCGGTGGAGCCTTTTTTCATGTGCACCAGTAACAATAACATAACTACCATTCTTCACAGTTCGTTATGACTGGCCGGAGATTTTTATTATTTTCCGCTTTTCGCGGCAATCCTATTTGTCAGTGTACATGAAAAAATCAACTATTAATGGAGAACAGAAGAGATTTTATTAAAAAGGCGGCCTTATTATCGGGGGCTGCCGGCGTATTCAGCGCCCTGCCAGCTTCTATTCAGCGGGCAATGGCCATTGATCCCAAGCCTGGTACTACTTTCCTGGATGCAGAGCATATTGTGGTGTTGATGCAGGAAAACCGTTCGTTTGACCACTGTTATGGCTCTTTGCGGGGTGTTCGTGGATATAATGATCCACGGGCCATTCAACTGCCCAATAAGAACCTGGTTTGGCTGCAAAGCAACGCTAAAGGCGAAACCTTTGCCCCCTTCCGCCTCAACCTGAAAGACACCAAAGCTACCTGGATGAGCAGTCTGCCGCATTCATGGGGGAATCAGGTAGAAGCCCGCAATCATGGTAAGTATGATAAGTGGCTGCTGGTAAAACAATCCGGTAATAAAGACTGGGCGCCAATGCCACTGACACTGGGCTATTACAACCGCGAGGATATTCCGTTTTACTATTCACTGGCAGATGCGTTTACCGTATGTGACCAGAACTTCTGTTCTTCTCTCACCGGTACCACACCTAACCGTCTTTACCTATGGACAGGCACCTTGCGTGACGAACAAAATGCCAGTTCCAAAGCCAACGTATGGAATGAAGATGTAGACTATGGCAGAGAAGCCCATTGGACCGCGTTCCCGGAGCGTTTGGAAGACAATGGTGTTTCCTGGAAAATATACCAGAATGAAATCAGTGCAGCCGGATTAGAAGGTGAGAAAGATGGCATGCTGGCTAACTTCACAGATAATCCCATAGAGTGGTTTGCTGCTTTCAACGTACGTTTTGCAGCAGGGCATATAGGATACCTGCAAAGAAGATTAAAGGAGATGCCTGCAGAGATCACCGACCTGGAAGCAGTTTTAGCCGCTACTACGGTGGCTAAGGAGAAGGAAAAAGTGCAGAAAAAACTGGAGCATCTGAAGGCATCGCTGGAGAAAACAAAGAGCGATGCTGCACAATTTAACGCTGCTAATTTTGCGAAATTATCGCAACGTGCGCAAAACCTCCACAACAAAGCATTTACAAGTAATATCGCAGACCCGAATTATCATGAGCTGGAGACGCTGACTTATAAAGACGGCGCCACCGAAAGAACCGTACAGGTGCCTAAAGGTGATATCTTACACCAGTTCAGAACGGATGTAAATGAAGGGACGTTACCTACCATTTCCTGGCTGGTAGCCCCTGGTGAGTTTTCGGATCATCCGGGATCGCCGTGGTATGGCGCCTGGTATGTGTCTGAAGTAATGGATATACTGACTAACAAGGAAGAAGTGTGGAAGAAAACCATTTTCATTCTCTGTTATGATGAAAATGATGGTTATTTCGACCACGTACCACCTTTCACCGCACCGCATAAACCCGGTACAGGTAAGGTATCCGCAGGAATTGATACAGGTATTGAATATGTAACCAGAGAAGAAGAGCAGGCCAAGAAATACCTGAATGCCGATGAGATCCACGAAAGCCCGATAGGATTGGGTTACCGGGTGCCGTTGGTGATTGCTTCGCCCTGGAGCAGAGGTGGCTATGTGAACTCACAGGTATGTGACCACACCTCTATTTTGCAGCTGATGGAGAAATTCCTGCAGCATAAAGGCAAAGCGATTAAAGAAACGAATATTTCCGAATGGCGTCGTACGGTATGCAGCGACTTAACCTCTGTATTCCGTCCATTCAATGGAGAGAAAATCACCGTGCCTTTCCCGGAAAGAAATGAGTTTATTGAAATGGTATACAACGCCAAATTCAAGAAACTGCCGGATGGCTTTAAAGTGCTGACCGCTGAAGAAATTGAGAAGATCAATACCGACCCTGCCGGATCTACCTGGATGGCGCAGCAGGAAAAAGGGGTGCGTGTAGCCAATGCACTGCCTTATGAATTGTATGTGGGTGGAAAGCTAAGTGCAGACCGGAAGTCCTTTGAAATGAGTTTTGAAGCAGGCAATAAAGTATTTGGCAACCAGGCAGCTGGTGCACCATTTAACGTGTATGCCCCCGGAAAGTACCTGCAGGAAGACACCCAGACCATGGAAGCCGTAAGGACCTGGTCTTACGCCGTGAAGCCGGCAGATAAACTGAAAGATACCTGGCCGCTGGCCTCTTTTGAAGACGCACACTATCATCTCCGCGCCTATGGGCCTAATGGTTTCTACAGGGAGTTTAAAGGCGATGTGAATGATCCACAGGTAGAAATACAATGTGGCTATCAGCGTAGTTTGACAAACAGCAAAAAACTCACCGGCAGCGTGGAATTGAAACTGATTAACCGTGGTAGCAAAGCTGCCAATATCAGTATTGAAGATATGGGCTACTATAAAGGAACACTGAAGAAAACAGTGGCGCCGCATACAGAGGCCACGCTGGTGATTGACCTTGCTAAAAGTCATGGTTGGTACGACTTCTCTCTGAAGGTAGCTGGCAGTGGTTCTTTTGAACAACGGTATGCCGGCAGAGTAGAAACAGGTAAGGAAAGTTTTAGTGACCCGGTAATGGGAAGAGCTGCTATTTAGCTATTAGCATTTAGCTGTTAGCAAAATGCAGCGGAGATCATATCATGTGATCTTCGCTGCATTTTTTTTTGCCAAAAGTTAGCTGCTGATGAATAACCAATTGAACTAAATTATCGGATTTTTGTTATTTGTTTTTTCGTATATTGACTATAGTGTTATTGATCCCGGTTGCCTCGTTTTACCTCAATTGATTAATCATATTAAATCACCCAAAATCTCTTTCTTTATGAAACGCAATCACTGTCGCTTGCCTTATCTATTTATGTTGGCTGCCATATTAGCTTTTGCCGCATGTTCTAAAGATGGTGCTCAGGGCCCTGCTGGTCCTGCCGGAGCCGCCGGTGGGAATGGTACAAACGGCACCAATGGTGCTAAAGGGGACAAGGGAGATACCGGTGTCGCCAATATCATTTATTCCGCCTGGGTGGATGTGAACTTTGCTCCGGTGAAAGATTCGGTTACCGGTGATACAGTAGCCTTCCGGGGAAGCATTCCTGCGCCGAAGCTCACCGCAGATATTCTTTCTAAAGGGCTGGTATATGTGTATCTGAACCTCGACGTTGCAACTGATCCCTTCATTGTGCCTATTCCTTATGTTGAGCCAGGGGTGTATATTAATTTTGCTGCATTTGTAGGAACAATTGGCTTGACTTCTAATCAGGATTTAGGTACTGGCCTCAACGGTGATAATGTTAAGGTGTATCAATACCGGTATGTGCTTGTACCAGGCGGTGTTACAGCCCGTAGCAGCAGTGCGGTAAACTGGAAGGATTATAAATCTGTGCAGAAATACCTGGGTTTAAAAGACTAGTTTTTTAATGATTCACAACGATAGCGTATGCCCCCCGTGTTATCGCGGGGGGCTTTTTGTTGCCCTATATGCACAGTTTGTTCCTTATGGACCACGTTATCAGTTTTCTAACACAGCCGGAGGGCTGGTTGTTATCCGGCGCTTCTTTTGATATAAGACAGGTATGACAAGGTTATTATGGATGATGTTGGTGATTGGTGTGCTGTGGGGCTGTGGTGGCCCTTCTTCCCCTGTTAACTCCGGTAGTAGTACTATCAGCCCACGTAACACCAGCATTACGCTGGAAAACGCTTACAATGATTTATTTCTGGACAGTACGGCTGTGGAGCAATTTATTGCCGCGCAAAAGCTGGATGATACGCTGGCTGCGCGTATGCGTAGTTTTTACAATGCCCGCAATTTTGAATTCGCCTGGCTCGATAGTCATGGACCGGTAGAGCAGGCCGCCGCTTTCCGCAGTTTATACAATTACAGTAAAGACAGCATCAGTAATAAATCGCTGGACCGGCGGCTGGATGATTTAATGGAAGAAGATAGTCTGAACATCAAGGCGTCGGATCGGCAGATGGTCAGTATGGAGTTACAGTTAACCTGGCGGCTGATTAACTACTTTCGGGAAAAAAATGGCAGTATTGCGCAGCTGGAATACATGATTCCCACGCAACGTTATCCGGTGATGGTGCTGGCTGATTCTATGCTGCAAGCCAGCAGCCGCCTGTTTCCGGCGATAGCAGTGATGAAAGACCCGCTCCAGACTTACAGGGAATATGTCCGTAACGGTGGATGGGCGCCGGTCTCCGAAGTGAAGAAGGGATTGAAGAAAGGTCAGTCATCTCCCGAAATTATACCCATAAAAAAACGACTGTTTATTACCGGTGAATTGAAAACGAACGATAGTAGCGCCTTGTTTACAGAAGAACTGGAGGCAGCTGTTAACCGCTTCCGTAACAGCAACGGCTATACGCAAAATGGCGTGTTAAACGATACTGTTATCCATGCACTGAATGTTCCCGCTGAAGCGCGTTTGCAACAACTGCTCGTCAATATGGAGCGGATGAAGTGGATACCGGAAACACCAGCGGGAAAGCTGATCATCGTAAATATTCCGGCGTTCCGGCTTCACGTGACCAATGGTTCGCAGCATTTGTTTGATATGGATATTGTGGTAGGGAAAGAAGGGCATAGCACCACCATGTTTTCAGGCGAATTGAACCAGGTGGTATTTAGTCCTTACTGGAATATTCCCCGTAGTATAGTGCGGAAGGAAATATTGCCGGCCATCGCCAGGAATAAGCATTACCTGGCCTCGAAGCATATGGAGGTAACGGGAACGGCTAATGGACTGCCAGTGATCCGGCAACTGCCTGGTGCGCATAACGCATTGGGACGGGTAAAATTCCTGTTTCCGAACAGTTATCACATCTACTTCCATGATACCCCCGAAAAGGGGCTCTTTAACCGCGATAACCGCGCTTACAGCCATGGTTGTATCCGGCTGAAAGATCCGGTGAAAATGGCGCAGTTTGTACTGGAAGACTCACCCCAATGGACCAACGGAAAAATAGATAGCGCCATGAATAGCGGCAAGCAGAAATTTGTGGTGGTAAAGCATCCGGTGCCGGTGATCATTACTTACTTTACCGCCTGGAGTACAGATGGGCAATTATACTTCGCGCCCGATGTATATGGGCACGATGCTGTTTTTAAAGAAAAGCTCTTTAAATAAATCAGGATGCGGTGCTGTCTCTGCCCAGGATCTTTGTATGTAAAGAATAGTATTTATCCGGACTGTACAAAAACAGACAGGTGCCGTTTCTGATGCGTTCAATCACTTTGCGGTGAATGTTTTGCGGAATAGCCGGACAACCCAGGCTGCGGCCAATGTAGCCTTGCGCTTTTGCGAGGCTTTCGTTGACATAGTCCGCGCTGTGCATCACAATGCCTCTGCTGAGGGCGTTGTCGTTGATGCCTGCTTCTTCGCCTTCCAAACGCAGGGAGTAGCCGTGTTCTCCGGTGTAAGTATCGCCGGTGATATAGAAGCCTAAACTACTTTTAAAACTATTCATTTTGTTAGAGAAGGCATTGGCAATATCTTTCCCCGAATTCCGGCCATGTGACACCAGTGTGTTGAAAAGTAACAGTCTGTTTTTAAGATCTATTACAAATAAACGTTTTTTGGTACTGGGCAGGGAAAAGTCGATGATGGAAATGACATCCGGGTTTTTAATCCGGCCAGTTTCCTCCAGGTGCTCATAGCCCATCAATGCTTTGTCGAAGGCTTCCCGGGAGAGGCCTACGGAGTCGAGCCGCATGTTGTCGTACAGGCTTACTTCCCTAACGGAATCAGCTTTAACAACTGTTCCAATGGGTTGTGGCTTTGCGCCGGGATTTTCAGCAGTAAGAGAGGTAAATAAAAATGCAAAACTGCAAATTGTGACAATAAAAATTAACGGTTTAATCGCTTTCTTCCAATTCATGTTCACGCCGTAATATTTTTTGGTGTGTAAAAAATTATTGCAAAGGCATAGTCGACGAAATTAACGTTTTTGTGGCGTAAAAAGTGTGTGAAAAGCTAGCCTGAGTCCGCTGTTTGCTTATTTTTAACAACCTGTTCACATACATGAAAAATATGTATAAGTGGCAAACATCTGTTAATGAATGGACAATATCAGCAAAGCCAGCTATGCTGTGGATTTTATCTTTGGACTACTGTTTTGTAAGAGGAAAAAAACTGCCATAAAAAATGGGTCGGTTACTATGCCGGCCCTTTATTATTTGCGCCATTATTGTTAATTTTTCACAAAAGATATTATTATGCCTGAGTTACCTGATCTGCAGGCTTTTCGCCATAACCTGGAAAAAGCGCTATTGCATAAAAAGTTGAAGTCGCTGACGGTGGTGAACGCCAAAAAACTACATACTACGCCGGAGGCGCTGCAAGCCGCGCTGGAAGGACAAACGTTGGAGCATATACGAAGGGTGGGAAAAGAATTGCATTTTGAGTTTAAAAATGGGCATGTATTAGGTATGCATTTAATGCTCCATGGTAAGTTATACATCTTCCAAAAGAAAAATACAGAGAAATATGCCATTGTGGAATTGTTGTTTGGAGATGGTACCGGTTTGACGCTGACAGATTTCCAGGCAGCAGCCAATGTTTTCCTGGACCCGGAAGAAAAAACGGCGCCGGATGCGATGTCGAAGGAGTTTACGGAAAGCTACCTGGAAACGCAGCTGGGTAAAAAGAAAGTGACCATTAAAAAGTACCTGCTGGATCAGCATAATGTATTGGGTATCGGTAATGCGTATGCGGACGATATTTTATGGGATGCCCGTATTTCTCCTTTTTCTGTATGTAATAAAATTCCAGCGGCAGCGGTGAAGGCATTATTTAAATCGATCAGAAAAATCCTGGAGGGTGCGGAGAAGAAGATCCTGAAAAGTAATCCTGATATCATTAACGGAGAGGTCCGGGATTTTATGCTGGTGCATTCTTCCAAGCTGAAGGAAAGCCCTGGTGGTGCGGAGATATTGAAAGATACCGGTGGAGGAAGAAAAACGTATTACACCGATGAGCAGGTGTTGTATAAATAAATGAGAACCGGCATCACTTACAGTGATGCCGGTTTTTTTATAGGAAGACAATCATGTTGTTAATGCGATGGCAGCGGTTGTTTTTTCTTTAGGGGCATAGATGCCGGCAGCAATTTTCTCCACGAATGCTTTAGGAAAAAATTTAGGCAACCATGCATTTAGTTTATTGGAGAAGCCGGGAACAATTTCTGCTTTTCCTTTGAAAAGTCCGTCTACCGCTATTTTAGCCACCGACTCCGCTGTCATGTTAAAGCGATGGGCGATGCTGCGGGTATAGTCGCCCATGCGGGCCCGGTTCACAAAATCCGTATCTGTGCTACCCGGACTGAGGGCGCTGACAGATATTGGTGAATGTTTCAGCTCATGCCGTAATCCACGGGTAAACGACAGCGCAAAGGCTTTGGTAGCCGCGTAGATATTCAGATAAGGCACGGTTTGATAAGCCGTAGTACTGGCGAGGTTCAGCAGGTATGCTTTTGGAAATTTCCGCAGCACAGGTATGTAGGCATATGATAAGCCCACCTGTGCTTTGATATTTACGTCGATGATATTGAATTGTTCCGCCAGTGTCAGTTGTTCAAATGCACCATTGATGCCATAGCCGGCGTTATTCACCACTACCTGTAATTCATCGTGCCAGGCGCTGGTCCAGGCCGTGACGTTCTTCAATGCATCAGGATGCGAGAGATCCTGGTGTAGCGTGTGTACGTTGACGTGATACTGTGCCGACAATTCTGTAGCGGTAGTAGTGAGTGCAGCAGCGTCCAGATCCACCAGTAATAATTGGTAGTTTCTTTCTGCCAGTTGCGCGGCAATGGCTTTTCCGATTCCTTTAGCAGCGCCGGTGATGAGTGCGTATGACATAGTTATTTTTTTAGAGCGTTGGTGTGTTTACGCGGCTAAGTGTTTCCGTATGGACTTTCGCGTGTGCCCATTGCGGCTTGTTACCGTATAGGTGTGCCAGTTTGTGATAAAAAGGGGTAGGGCTATTGGCCGTTTTAGGCTGATAGGCGCCAGTGATAATGGGGATGTACATCACCCGTCTGCGGCTCTTTTCGCCGGTAAAGGGGGATTGCTGTACACGGTGCCACAACCGGCCATCATGCACGGTTAAATCGCCTGCTTCAATATCAAAGCCTACTTCTTTTTTATCCGGATTATTATCGATGAAATATTTTTTCCGGAATAATAATTTGAGCAGCCCTTGTTCGTGTGTGCCCGGAAGTACCCGCAGACCACCATTTTCCAATKGGCAGTCGTCGAGGTGAATACCTACATTCAGCATAGGAAGAATGCGTGTTCCGAGGAAGAGATCCCGCGGGCTGTCGGTATGCCAGCCCAGTTGTTTGAACTGACTTTCTGCGGCATTGACATAGTGATTGATGACCAGTCCATCTTTTTCATTTTCGCCTATTCTGCCGTCGTATGGCCCGAGTAAGCGGACGAGAGATTCCAGGCGTTGGTCTTTCAGCAAAGCGCGTAAGGTATTGCTATAGTGAGAGGCAAAGGCAATGCGTTGTATCAGCGGACTTCCGTCTACGTCTGTACCGAATTTCAAAGGGATGCCATTGACTTTCTGAATGTTGTTGCGAAGTAGTAATTCCTGTACCTGTTCTACTTCTGAGAGGATATGCGCTAATTTAGCTTTATCCAGGAAGCTTTTAAACTGGATAATACCATGTTTATGGAAATAAGCCAGATGCGTGTTGGTGATCCCCTCATTGAGGTGGAAAATGGGTTGGTTGTTCGTTTCCATGACGGAAAAATTTTGAGATGACAGTAAAGAAACAGTTGGTAATATCAAGTGCTGTTGCGGCATTGGTGGGGTGACCGCAGGCGGGAGTGGGGCATTAACAACAACAACGGGTGTAGGCGGCTACACGTAACTGTAAAGCGACCATCGTTCGCTGATCGGGATGCTGGTTGGAATGATTGGTGTTCATGATTTATATGTTTTTTATTAGTCTACCAATTCTGTAGACAAATATACGGATATACTTTTAACGGCAAAATTTTTTTTGTCTTGCCCGGATAACACTGATTGTCTGGATGTTATTTCCCAAAGATAATATTCTGCTTATACTTTTGTGAGTAATTGCTCGTAATCGCCGGAGGTATCGATATCGATGGCTCCCTGTGGGAAGTCGATGGTAGCTACCTGTTCGGGATGTTGCAGCAGTATTTTTTTGGCGCCTTCCTGGCCGGTGAGCGACAGCAATTGTGGAAAGATGGTTTTATGAAATAGGGCAGGAGTGCCAATGGTATTGCCGTAGGTGCAGGCCACCATGGGTTTGCCTGTCGTGTTTTTAAGGGCAAACATTTCTTCCAGCAGGGCGGTGGTAATGAATGGCTGATCGCATAGCAACAATAGGGCGTTGCTGATGTGTGGCGATAGTTGCAGGAGGTATTGCAGGCCTGTTTTGATAGAACCACCCATACCGGTGGGCCAGTGGGGATTTACCACGGTATGTACCATTTCTGAAATGAGTTGTTGCTTTACCTGGGTAGCGAAAGCGCCAAGTACCACTACGGCAGGTGTGGCGCCCGACTGGCCGGCAACGTGTACTACATTTTGGAGCAGGCTTTTATTCTGGAAAGGCAGTTGTTGTTTGGGTGTTCCCAATCTTTTAGAGGCGCCAGCGGCGAGGATGATGATACCGGTTGTTTCCATTATAGTTGTTGTTGAAGGATGATTTGTTGTTCGCGTGCGTGGATGGTGGTTGTTTTTTCCCGCAGGGAAGTCGCTGCGGTGGCTGACAGCACGGATTTTATTTCGCTGATAACAGACAAGGCAATTTCTTCAGCTGTTTCGGCGCCGAGGTCGAGGCCTGCGGGGCCGTGTATGCGTGACCGTTGTTGCCGGGAAACGGTTATGTTATTTTCTGTCAGTTCATCGAGCATGCGTTGCAGTTTTTTAGCGGGTCCCAATACGCCGATGTAGTGCAGGGGGAGCGGCAGCAGTTGTGCCAGCAGTGCCAGGTCGTAGTTGTAATTATGTGTCATGAGTACGACGGCGGTGTGCGGGTCTGTAGCTACCTGGGAGAGTACCTGCGCAGGTTTGGCGGTAATCAGTTGTGCTGCTTCCGGAAAGCGGCCAGCAGTGGCGTATCCGGGGCGACCGTCTGCCACAATGGTTTGCCAGCCGAGTATAGCGGCCATTTTCACCAGTGGTATCACGTCGTTTCCGGCGCCGGCAATCAGTAATTGTGGCGCTGGTGGCAGATAGGCGGTATGTGCCGTATAGTCGTTGCCGGTAGATAGGTATGTTTTGGTGCAGCTACTTTGTGTTTGAAGTGCCGCATGTGCATCAGCGGTGAGTGCGTTTTGCAGGTGGCCATCGGGGATGTGGTGCTGCATTAATCCATTGGCCGTGAGTACCAGGCAGGTACCCGGTTGTGGCGCTTTGCGATTGCGCAGCGTAAACAGCGTCACCAGCACAGCGGGTGCCCGGTGACGGGTAATTTCCTGCAGTAGTGCAATGGGGTTGAGTGGATCATCAGCGTTGACCGGTTCCAGGAGTATATGTATGATGCCGTTGCAGCCCAGGCCTACGCCCAGTTTGGCATCGTCATCATCATTGGTATCGTAGGTGACGAGCATGGGTTGTTGCTGCAGCATCACGAGTTGTGCTTTCCGGAGGGCATCGCCTTCCAGGCAGCCGCCGCTGATGGCGCCGGTGAGCACCCCGTTTTCTGTTACCAACATACGTGCGCCAGGCTGGCGGTAGGCGGAGCCTTCCACATGCACTACGGTAGCCAGGGCTGTTTGGAGCCCTTCGCGGCAGGCCGTATGGTATGCTTTAACGATATCGTTCAGTTCTTTMATATCGTGTGTTTAAACAGTTACCGGCGTATTCAACACTTTATCCGGTGTAATAGGTAAGTCACGTACCCGCTTACCGGTAGCATTGAATACGGCGTTAGAAATGGCCGCAGCAAAGCCTATCAACGCTATTTCTCCCATCCCTTTGGAACCCATGGGGTTGATATAGGGATCTTTTTTGTTGATGAAATACACATCGGTAGGTGGCGTATCTGCGTTTACCGCTACGTGGTAATCGGCCAGGTTGTTATTCACGAATCTGCCGAAGCGATGATCCAGTATAGCCTCTTCCGTTAGTGCCATGCCGATGCCGCCTACTACGCCGCCAATCATCTGGCTGCGGGCTGTTTTGGTATTCACGATGGTGCCGGCATCAGCTACGCTTACAATATGTTGGATGCGCACCACGCCGGTAGCCGGATGTACCAGCACTTTGGCGAAGTGCACAGAAAAAGAATACATGGAATATTTTTTTCTTTCCGGGCCGCCCTGTGAGGTGACCGTTACTTTTACTTCCGGCAGCTGCTGTTGTTGCAGGAGTGCTTCGGGCGCAGTTTTGTTTTCCCGGTTTGGAGGGAGGAGGTATCCATCTTCATAAATAATTGTTTCCGGTGTACTCCCTTTAAACGCAGGTATATGTGCAATGGCCATAGCACCCAGCTGCTGCTGTAATGCTTTACAGGCGTCGGTTACAGCACTGCCTACGGTAGATACGGTGGAGGAGCCGCCTTGCTCGGGTGCATAAGGATAGGTGGATTCTCCCAGCATGAATGTTATTTTTTCAGGAGCCATACCGGTTACGTCGGCCGCAATTTGTACCATGGCGGTGGCGGTGCCTGGACCAATATCCGCCGCAGCACTTTGCAGTATCAGGGAGCCATCTGATTTTAGTGTAGCAGATACCGTAGCTTTCCCACGGTAAGCGCCAAAGGTGCCACTACTCATGCCGTAGCCAACCAACATCCCATTTTCTTCCGTGCTGCGTGGCATAGGTTTCCTGGCGGACCATCCTATTTTTTCTGCCCCCAATGCGTATGCTTCTTTCAAATACTTACTCGAAAAAGGCAGATTTCTTTCCGGATCAGTATCGGCATGATTGAGTATCCGGAGTTGTAACGGATCTATTTTTAATTTGTGCGCTAACTCATCCATGGCTGATTCCAGCGCAAAGGAGCCGGTAGCTTCGCCGGGGCCGCGCATCCACACGGGTGTACTCATATTGAGTGGCACCAGCTGGTATTTGGTATCTACATTAGGACAGGCATACATGAATTTACTCATGGCCACAATGCCTTCTGTAAAATCTTCGTAGGGAGAAGTAATGGCTACAGCCTGATGTGTGATGCCGGTCAGCTTTCCTTCGGCAGTAGCGCCTATGCTGAGTTGCTGGGTGGCATTGGGCCGATAGCCAACGAGGGTAAACATCTGCTCGCGGGTAATCACCAATTTTACCGGTCGTCGTATTTTTTTTGCCGCCAATATGGTCGCTATTTCCATGGGCCAGATGCGTAACGCCATACCGAAACCGCCGCCTACAAATTGGGAGTGTACGGTGATATTTTGTTCCGGTAGCTGGAAGAGTTCCTGGATAGTTTCCTGTACGCTTTTTACCCCTTGTGTTTTTGCCCAGAGGGTGAGGGTATCCGGTGTTGTCCAGTGCGCGATGATGCCTGCCAGTTCCATGGGGTTATGCACTTCCAGCGGAAGGGTATAGGTAGCGCTGTGGGTAACGGCGGCTTTTTCCCATGCACCGGCTTCTCCGCGGAGATAGTCTTTCATCCGGTTGTTCTGAAAGGCTTTGCCTATGCTGGCATTCATGTCGGTATAATGTGTTTCCTGGTTGTACTGTACGGATACTAACGTAGCCGCATACACGGCACGTTCCAGTGTATTGGCTACTACAATGGCTACCGGCTGACCATTGGAATAGATGCGATCATCTTTAAATATCTGCAGGCCGTTTTTATCGCCGGCTTTGGCCGATTGATAAGCGGGTACCCGCGGTGTATTCAGGTGCGACACGATATCCGCCACACCGGGTGCCCGCAGGGCTTTGGTGGTGTCAATACTTTTGATGGTGCCACTACTGATCGGACTGCAAACCAAAGCTGCATATAGCAGATCCTCTACGTGATAGTCCGCGAAATATTTTGCGCCGCCGGTTACTTTTAGCCGGCCATCTACGCGATCCATAGATTGTCCTGTTTGTTGTTTTCTCATACGGTAGCGGCTTTTAGTAAGGCAGTTTGAATACTGTTGGCGGCGAGGGCCGGTTTAAAGGCGTTATGTTGGTATGTTTTGGCAGATTGTGTAGCGATGTTCGCCGCTATGCGGAAATTTTCTGCCGTGGGTGCCTTGCCTGTCAATGCTTTTTCGGCATCGGGTAAGCGCCAGGGTTTATGTGCCACGCCGCCCATGGCGAGGCGGGCCTGGTGAATTATACCGTCGCGGATTTCCAGTGCTGCAGCTACTGATACCAGTGCAAATGCATAGGACGCACGATCGCGTACTTTCAGGTAGTACACATTTTTAGTAAAGTTGTTGGCAGGGATTTCCACGGCAGTAATCAGTTCGTTTTTGCCGAGGTTATTATCCAGCTGTGGTGTATGGCCTGGCAGCCGGTGGAAGTCGGTGAATGGCATGCGGCGGTTGCCTTTAGGACCGCTTACCAGCACGGTAGCATCCAGGGCTGCGAGTGCTACGCACATATCGCTGGGATGTACGGCGATGCAGCTGTCGTTGGCGCCAAAAATAGCATGCATGCGGTTGATGCCACCGAGGGCGCCGCAGCCGCTGTTGGGACTGCGTTTATTACAGGGCATGGTGGTATCGTAAAAGTAAGAGCAGCGGGTGCGTTGCATCATATTACCACCTACGGTCGCCATATTGCGCAGCTGCTGAGAAGCCCCTGCCAGCAAGGCCTGCGACAGCAACGGATGATTTGTTTTTACCAAATCATGCGCCGCAAGATCGCTGTTAAGCACCAGGGCGCCGATGTGTAATACCCCGTTATTCAGTTGTATATCTTTTAGTGGAAGGCGATTAATATCTACCAGCTTTTCCGGTATGATGACCCCGTTTTTCATGAGATCCAGCAGGTTGGTACCGCCGGCAATAAAACGGGCATTGTTTTTAGCTACAGCCTCAATAGCGGCTTTCAGGCTGGTGGGCCTGACATAGGAGAATGGGTTCATACTGTTTTTCCTCCATTTTTTACATCAGTGATGGCATGTACTATGTTATCGTAAGCACCGCAGCGACAGATATTTCCGCTCATGAATTCGCGTATTTGTTCCGGGGAGTTGGCATGGCCTTCCCGCAGACAGGCAACCGCCGACATGATTTGTCCGGGTGTGCAGTAACCGCATTGAAAGCCATCGTGTTTAATAAAGGCTTCCTGTACCGGATGTAACTGATCACCGTTGGCGAGTCCTTCGATGGTAGTGATTTTCTTCCCTTCCTGCATCACAGCAAGGGTTAAACAGGCGTTAATACGACGGCCATCTATATGCACGGTGCAGGCGCCGCATTGGCCATGATCGCAACCTTTTTTGGTGCCGGTGAGATGCAGTTGTTCCCGCAGTAAGTCGAGCAGGGTGGTACGTGGTTCCACCGACAGCTGCATTTTTTTTCCATTGATGTCCATGTTAACGGGCATCTTCTCGAAGATGCCGGCAATGGCTTCATCATGTTGTGCGGCTTTCATCACCAGTGGCGGGGTGAGGGCGAGGGCCATCATGGCAGATGATTGCTTGAGAAAGTCGCGGCGCGCTTCCTGTTTATCCTTTTTGTGCGAAGAAGATTGTGGGTCGTTTTCAGCAGCCATTTGAGTCTTTATTAATCACTAATAAGATAGGAAAAATTATTGGCATTATCAGTTTTAATTAGTCCTGTTTTATCCCGGATCTGCACCATTTTGCGTAGTAGGGGTTGCTTACTTTTGTGTGATCAACAGCGGGCGAATTAATGCGATACATCTTAATACTGGCGGTGCTTTGGCTGGGTATTCCAGCCTGCGCGCAAAAAAATAAGGAGGTGATTTTGAGTGATAGTAACCTTTTCAAAGCTGCGGCGGAGAATGATACTGCTGCGCTGCAACATATGGTATTAACACCGGTTGTATTGGAAGCGAAAGATGCAGACGGGCGTACGCMATTGATGGTGGCTACTTATCATCATCATACAGCGGCAGCGCGGTTGTTGATTGCTGCCGGCGCCAGTGTAAATGCACAGGATAAGATGCTGAATTCTCCTTTCTTATATGCTGGTGCAGAAGGATATGCGGATATCGTGAAATTGTGTATGGCTGCGGGCGCTGACTATATGGTGTATAACCGTTATGGTGGCTCCGCCCTGATACCGGCTTGTGAGCGGGGACATATCGACGTGATCCGGCTTTTGCTGGCGGATAAAACTTTTCCGGTGAATCATATTAACCGGCTGGGATGGACCGCCTTATTAGAAGCCGTTATTTTAGGCGATGGTGGCACAATACAGCAGCAGGTGGTGAAGATGCTGATTGCTGCCGGCGTGGATCTGAATATTGCGGATCATGATGGCGTAACGGCATTGCAACATGCCAGGAAAAGAGGATATAAAGAAATGATGAATATCCTGCAACAGGCAGGCGCAAAATAAATACTCAATTTAAGCCGAATAAAGATACGATAGTGTGCATCGTACCGTAGTAGTGAGCGTGGTTAGGGGCTTGTGGAGTCGGGAGCTACGTAATAGCCCTCCGCGTTATCGCGGAGGGCTTTTTATTAGCTGTTAGCTGTTAGCCTTTAGCTGTTAGCAAAATGCAGCGAAGATGATGTTATATGTTCTTCTCTGCATTTTGCTAAAAGCTAAAGGCTCTTCAGATGTCCCAGCCATTGTTGGGCAAATTCATTGCCCGGATCGAGCTGCAGTAGCTTTTCGAAGGAGGCGATGGCAGCAGGGATTTGTTCCATATGATAAAACAGTACCGCACGATTGAGGTGTACATATGGGTTTTCCGGTGCAATAGCGAGCGCTTTATCATATATAGCAAGGGCAGTTTCGTATTGTTCCAGCAGCATCAGGATAGAGCCTTTATTCATCAGCAGGCCGGGTTCGGCAGGGGATAATTCCAGGCCTTTATCCGCATATTGCAATCCTTCCTGCAGGCGGTTGAATACTTGTTGTTGGCCGGTTTCATCTGCACCATGATCTTCCATGTGACTGATTACTTCATTGGCTTCCTGTAATATCTGTACTACTTGCTGTTCGTACCAGGCTGCGCTTTTTTCCACATTTTCCGTAAATGGAATTTTTTCCAGGTCCACTTCTTCTTCCGGTGATTCAGTCGCTTTCATTTTATCTGCAGCCGGTGCGTACCACCACTGGCAGAATTTGCCCAGTTCACCACCTACCGGCAGTTCATCTGCGGGAGGTAATCCTTCTGCCTCAATGGCATCATTGGCTACTACCAGGTCCAGTATGGCTTCCAGGGCTTTGTAGTGGATAGTTTCTCCTTCCTGTTCGGCCTGCATGACCATAAAAGGCAGCAGCAGATACCAAAACGAAAGGACTGCTTTATCTTTTTGTTCACCGGCTATTTCACAAATTTCCAGTGCCATCAGGAAGGTATCCATGGATGCTGGCGCAACGGCGTCTTCGCCGGTAATGGTGTTATTGGCTACCATGGCAGCCCAGAGAGCGGAGCCTGCGTCGCAGTATAAGATATATGTTTGTGTGGTTAAGTCGTAGTTGGCGTAACCGGCAACAGGGTTACTTTCTGCATCCCATTCTGCTGTGGGTTGCTCGTAGATAAAGCTGAATTTCTGACTGGTGGCCAGTGCGTCAAACCATGCCTGATGTGTGGCATAGGCGGGGTGGGCGCTGATGGGAAAGGTGTAAACGAAACGGTGCTTCACCAGGATATCCATTACCCGGAAGTGGGTAAAGCCGGTGTCGAACTGGTTTTGTAATTTATAGAGGTTGTAAAAGAAACTTCTGTGATCCAGTCCTTCTTCCTGGCTTTTGTCCAGGCTATAAACGGATAGCTCCACTAATGATTCTACTTCATGCATCGCCATATGTAACTTGCTTTTGCGCAAAATTACCTATTTCGGATAAAGGAGCAAAAAGGAGCGAATATTGTCTGAGGCAGTCTAATCCTGTCCTCAGACAATATTTACGTTATTTCATCAGCACATTCTTCACATACTTATAGCTGGTGGTAATGCTCTGGAATGGCTCAATGGTGATTTTGTCCTGTTCAACAAACAGGTGTTTTACGCCTGCCAGTTTTGCCTGGGCAAATATTTTGTGGAAGTCGATGCTACCGGTACCTACTTCTGCAAAGGTGACGCCGGAGAGGAGTTCCATGGAGGTTTTGTTTTCGGTGCCGGCGGCGGTAAGACTGGCAGTATTGTTTTTATCCATGTCTTTTACGTGCCAGGCTACGAATCTGCCAGGGGCTTCTTTGAAGAGGGTAATGGGATCGCGGCCTGATTTTACGGCCCAGAAAAGATCCAGTTCAAAGGAAACGAGGGAAGGATCAGTTTCTTTCAGCATAATATCATAGCCGGTGCTATCGGTATCTGCCAGCTTCTTGAATTCCCAATAGTGGTTGTGGTAGCCAATGCGCAGGTTGTGTTTTTTACATATTTCGCCGGCTTTATTCAACTGGGCGGCCATATATTTATAATCATCTGCACCCAGTTTTTTATCCCAGAGGGAGAGTGGTAATACTGGTACAATGAAATATTGCTGGCCAAGGGCAGCAGCGAGGTCAATTTGTGGCTGTAATGCGGCAGCGTCACCATTACCACGGGTCAGGTAATCGTTGAGCTGATAGTGGCCAGACGGGGTAGTGAGCTGGTGCTGTTTTAACAACGCACTTAATGCCTTGGGTTTGAGACCCCAGAATGCTCCTTTATCGGCGGCGCCTTCATAGCCGTAGAATGTTTCTACTTCATTGTAGCCAATCTTAGCCACTTTTGCGAGGGTGCCTTTCACATCTTTGGCCAGTTCGTCGCGGAGGGTATATAATTGCAGACCTATTTTTTTAGGAAGGGCTTTGTTGCCGGTCATGGCAGAGAGGCCACCGGGCAACATCAAGCCGGCAACTAAGAGTCCTGTTTGCTGAATAAATGAACGTCTGGAAGTATTCATGCGGATAATATTTTTTAACGTGGATGAATATATAATCGGATGATTATGTGCAGCAATTTAGCAAAACGATTGCATCTTGTTCAAAAATTTTAAAAAAGAAAATAAGGCTGGTACTTTTTTACCCGAAGGGTTGAAATAACATCAGCTGTTCTAACCTGACCGGGTATACGTATAAAATGCCTTTTAGCCCCCGATGCAGGATAGGTGTTGGTTTAGGTAAATCCTTACTGCGTCATGGTTGCAGCGGTTTTTGTTTATGTAATTTTTGGAGAAATATGCGTTTAATTTATTAAATTGTTTAGTAGTTACTTATCCAAAAACCGCGTCCAAATGAGTTTTTTTTTCAGCAATGTAAGGCAGGCAGAAGAAGGCGTCCGGAAGAAATCTAAAGTAAGGGAATGGATAGAGGCAGTTCTTTTTGCGGTGGTTGCTGCTACCCTCATCCGCACTTTTATTTTCGAGGCATTTGTTATCCCCAGCGGTTCCATGGAAAAGACGCTGTTGGTGAACGATTTTATTTTTGTTAGCAAAATCAGTTACGGCCCACGAATCCCTAATACCCCGCTGGCATGGCCTTTCACGCATCATACCATGCCCTTTACCAAAAATGTGAAACCCTTTTCCACCGCGGTCAGCTGGCCTTATAAGCGACTGCCGGGATTTAGCAGCATTCAGCGGAATGATGTGATTGTGTTTAATTATCCCTGTGGAGATAGTGTGTTAAAAAACCTTGCAGGAGAAGATGAAGACTATTATATGCAGGTACATTCCCTCGGATATGAGTATGTGCGCAAGAATTATCCGCCGCCGATAACGCGGCCGGTAGATAAACGGGAGAACTGGATTAAGCGATGTGTGGCAGTAAGCGGCGATACGGTGCTGATCATCGATGGCGTTGTTTATATTAATAGTGCGCCGGGGCTGGTGCCGCATAATTTTGAGGCCAGGTATTATGTAACGATGCCCAATCATAAACCGATTGACAGTTTACTGGAAAACATACTGGGCACAGATCATATATTGCGTCCTACCAGAGATTCGACCACGTTCGTCTATAATCTTAGTTTGCCCGCTATAGATACACTTCGGGCTAGAGGCGCTATTATAAAACGCAAAACATACGATGCATTTGGGGATAACCGCGTATTTCCTTTTGATGTACAGCATTACGAATGGAATGAAGACTGCTTCGGTCCTTTATATATTCCTAAAAAAGGCGCCACCGTGAAACTGGATACGCTTACGTTGCCGCTGTATCGCCGTATTATTACCACGTATGAACATAATACCCTGAGAACAGACAGTAGTAATAAAATATACATCAACGGTGAGGAAACTACTACCTATACGTTTAAAATGAATTACTATTGGATGATGGGTGATAACCGGAATGAATCTACGGATTCCCGCTTCTGGGGCTTTGTTCCGGAAGATCATATTGTAGGGAAGGCGTGGTTGGTGTGGATGAGTATAGAAAAAAAGCGTATCCGCTGGAGTAGGTTATTTTCGGTGATAAAATAAATGCAGATGTTGTTCGATGGAAACAACATCTGCACGGTATATTATTTAGTCAAAGCCGTTTTCTCTTTTACTTCCTGCAGCAGCTGATCCAGCGCTGCTCTATCCAGTAATTTACCTTTTACCACCAACGCATAGATTTTCTGCGTGTTGTGGATATCTGCTACCGGATTGGCATCCAGTAATAGTATATCTGCCTTTTTGCCGGGGGCAATGGCGCCATAGTTGGTTTTATGCAGGAAGACAGGAGAGTTAATCACCGAAGCCTGTAATGCCTGCAGCGGCGTAAGGCCAAACTTCACCATCAGCGCCAATTCCTGGTGTAAGCCGATGCCCGGGAAATCAAATGAATTGAGATAACCGGCATCAGTACCCGCCATTAGTTTTATGCCTGCTTTTTGCAGCAACGGCAAAATAGACGATGCTGTTTCGTACATCATTTTACGGCGTACAATAGCGGCGCTATCATCGGCAGCTGCTCTTTTTACACGCCACTCATAAGTGCGTTGCAGGCCCTTTCCGATGTACTGCAGGTAAGGGTCATGTGCGTGGTTGTCCTGGTCGAAGTAGGCGAGTATCTGTCCCAGTGTAAGCGTTGGCGTTAGATAGGTGCCTTTTTCTGCCATGTAGCGATATGTTTTCATGGCGGCCGCTGTATCAAAATTTTTCAGGATATACTGATTGATGGCAGCACCTTTTATTTCGCCACTGTCCTTTATTGACTTCATCGCGCCATTGTAATACATCCTGACTGATGTCTGCTGAACAATCGCGGATAGTAGTAATGCCATTAGCAAGATACAAAGGCAGGAAGTTTTTATTTTCTTCGCGCAGGGTATCGCCGCCGCCGAAGTGCATGTGCATATCCCATAATCCGGGCATGGCGTATTTGTTGTGGCCATCTACTGTTTCGGTGGCATGGTATTGCTTTGCCTGTTGGTTGTCCATCACGGCAATGATACTGTCGTGGCGTACCGCGATGGCCTGGTTGGCGGTGATATGGCCGGTTTTTACATCAATGATCCGGACTGACTTAATCAGCAGGTCGGCCTGTTTTTGCTGGCTGAATGCAGCGAGGCCGCAAAAGAGCGCCAGGAAGGAGAGTGATATTTTTTTCATAGTGATGTTGTTGGCTGTTTTTTGAGATGAATGATGGCCGCGCAGGTAATGAACAATGCACCTACGGCTGTAACGCCGATCCAGTGCCAATAGTTCCAGGCTTGTGCGCCCAGCAGTGATCCGATTGATCCGCCGGCAAAGGAGCTGGAAATATAGATGGTATTCAGGCGGCTGCGGGCTTCCGGCCGCAGGGCGAATATTTTCGACTGGTTGGATATATGTGTGATTTGCATACCAATATCCAGGAGGATCACGCCAATGATTAAGCCGATCAATGAACCGGCAGAAAATCCCATGATGATGAATGCCAGCAGGGCGCCGATAATACCCAGGCGGATGGTAAAGTCCGGTCCTTTGGTATCGGCTGATTTACCAGCGAGTGGTGCTGCTAAAGCGCCACAGGCACCAATAAGTCCGAAGAGACCTACCATATCACTTTTATAAAAGAAAGGAGCGCCTTCCAGTAAAAATACCAGCGTAGTCCAGAAGATGCTGAAGGCACCAAACATGAAGAAGCCGATGAAGGCGGATTGGCGCAGCGTAGGTAGTTCTTTCGATAAAGTACCCAATGAGCGCATAAGGCTACCATAACTGCCTTCAAAGGAAGGTGGATTTTCCGGTAGTTTCAGCGCCAGCACTACCCATAATATTACCATGGCCACTGCACCGGCATAAAATACTGCCTGCCATCCGAAATGGGCGCCTATAAAGCCGCTCAGCGTACGGGACAGGAGGATACCTATCAACAAACCACTCATCACCTTACCCACAATTTTACCACGGGTGGCATCAGGAGCCAGGGTAGCGGCCATGGGTAAGAGTAACTGTGGTACGGCAGAGAAAAAGCCGATCAATAAACTGGCGATTAACATCGTCCAGTAATGAGTAGCCATCGCTGCAACGCCCATGAAGAAGGCGGCCCCCGCGAGCTTTACGAGGATGAGTTTTTTACGTTCCGTTTTATCTCCCAATGGTACTACAAACAACAATCCCAGGGTATATCCCACCTGTGTGATGGTGGCAATCCAGCTTATTTGTTGATCATTAACGCCGAAAGAAGCCGCCATTTGCAACAGCAAAGGCTGATTGTAATAGATGTTAGCTACCACCAGGCCGCAGGTAACGGCCATCAGTATTACTAAACTATTGTTCACTGCAGATCCGGGTTGACGGACCTTTCTTATTAACACTTGTTCCATACCGCAAAGGTACCGGGCGAGCGGGGCGGAAAATGGTACAGGTTATAAAAGTGCGGGTACATTTTATGACTTCCGGCGAAAATCCAGCGGTGAAGCGCCGGTATATTTTTTAAAGAAGCGGGAGAAATAGGAGGTATCATTGAACCCCAGGGTGTAGGCCACTTCTTTTACGTCCATGCCCGTGAGGGTGAGCATACGTTTGGCTTCCAGCAGTAATCGTTCGCGTATATATTCACCGGCTGTTTTATCGGAGCCTTTTTTACATACCTGATTCAGGTAGCTGGCAGTTACATGCAGTTGAGCGGCATAGTGGTTGACCTCATGATATTGGGAATACTGTTCTTCCAGTAGTAACAGGAAGCGGTTAATGAGGTGGTTGGCCGCTGCGGCTACTTCTTCGGGGTGAGTGGCTACATACCAGCGCTGCAGCAACAGTAGCACAATCTGTAGCCGGTGTTGGATGATATTGGCGGCGGTTTCCTTTTCCATGAGTTGTAGTTCGCCGGTCAGCTGTTCGTACTGTGCAGGATTTAGTTTTAATACCGGAACAGCGGCGGGCGTGAAGAAAGGCCATAATGGACCTTTTTGCAGCATAAACGCGGCAGAAAACATTACCTGGTAGCCACTGGTATTTTTAGAAAGATGCCATTGATGTGCCTGTCCGGGTGCCAGAAAAAACACGGTGCTGTTGCTGACTTTATAATCTTTGAAGTCGATGGTATGGGTACCGCTGCCATGAGAAATCATCAGCAGCAGGAAGAAATCATGTTTATGCGCTTCCGGTATCACCGGCATATTGATGGGCGTATGGTGCACGATTTTGAAATCTTCCTTTCTGTAGGGAAGATTAAAAATCTTTTCAATACCGAAGGTAGGCAGTGACATGGTGTAAAATTACGGATTAAGGACTACGAATTCGTAATTTCGCATTTATGCCATTGATTCACCACTCGGACTACCGGGCGCCTTTTCTTTTACAAAATCGTCATATGCTGACGATTTATCCTTCTTTGTTTCGCAATATTAAACCGGCGGTATACCGCCGGGAGCAGATTTCTACGCCAGATAATGACTTCCTGGATCTKGATTTCAGTGAGCAGGGGCATGATCGTATTGTAGTGATTTTACATGGTTTGGAAGGCAGTTCCACGCGTAAGTATGTGCTGGGGATGGTACATATTTTTAATGGCGCCGGGTTTGATACCGTATCTATGAATTTCCGCGGCTGTGGAGGAACGCCCAACAAACAGCTCCGTTTTTATCATAGTGGCGAAACGGGAGATCTGCAAACCGTGATTGCGCATTTGGTATCGTTGAATAAATATAAGGCCATACACCTCGTAGGGTTTTCTCTGGGAGGGAATGTAACGTTGAAATACCTGGGAGAGCAGGGAGCAGCTGCAGCGGAGATCATTAAATCGGCGGTGGCTATCTCGGTACCCTGTRACCTGCAAAGTGGTGCGGTGGAGTTAGAGAAGCCGCATAACATTATATACATGCAGCGGTTTATCCGGGAGCTGGGGAATAAGTTGCAGGCCAAGGAACAGCAGTTTCCCGGCAGCATTCGTATGGACGGGTATGAAGGGGTGAAGTCGTTCCGGCAGTTTGATGATCGTTATACCGCGCCTATGCATGGCTTTAAGGATGCCCTGACTTATTGGGAGCAATGTAGTTCCCGGTCGTTTTTGCCTGATATTCGTATACCCGTGTTAGTCATTAATGCCAAGGATGATCCTTTTCTGGGGGCGGCATGTTATCCGTATGAGGTGGCGGCGGCTAGTCCGTATGTTTTTTTGGAAACGCCGCAGCAGGGCGGACACGTTGGTTTTGTGCAGTTTGGAGAAGAATTTTACTGGTCAGAGAAGCGGGCATTGGCCTTTATTCAGCAGGGATAATTTGGGGTATTGCTATTATTATTACTTTTTTATAGTTTACATCCGAACGGTGTGCATCATTTAAAACTTGTTATACTCAATGGAGCGAATGCCATCAGAAGAAGAGGTGTTGCGGCGGATGATAGGAGGTGATGAATTGGCTTTTTCCAGTATTTACCGGCACTACCATTCTTCGCTCTATATCTATCTGTTACGCTTTTGCAAAGTGCCTTCCCTGGCGGAGGACCTTGTTCATGATGTATTCCTTAAAATCTGGGAGATCCGGGATCGTATTAATCCACAGCTTTCTTTCAGCGGCTACCTGTACCGGATTGCCCGTAATCATGTTTTCAAAACTATCGCCAAATTATCTACCGATGAACAAATGCGGGAGCAGTTGTTGCTGCAGCTGGCTCACCAGGATGCGGGACTAACAGACCTCACCATCCGGGCGAGAGAGTATGAGCGGCTGTTGCAGGAGGCGCTGAGTCAGATGACGAGTCAGCGTTTAAATGTATTCCGGCTTTGTCGCCAGGAAGGCAAAACCTACGATGAAGCGGCTGCTATACTGGGCATTTCCCGCGATACCGTTAAGAAACATATGGTACTCAGTATGCGGTTTATACAGGATTATATCTTCCGTCATGGTGATATTCTGGTGGCCACCTTTCTCCTCACTGCCATCGTTTAAAAAAATATTTTTCCACAGGGGTACCCTCTTTCTTTATTTCCGGATATTATATACAGGGCCTGTAGGTAAATGGCCTGTGTTACCAGTATGCATCAACCGGAAGAAGCACTCATAAAAAAATACCTTGACGGGCAATGTAGTCCGGAGGAGATAGCTGTTTTATATAGGTGGCTGCTTTCTTCTGACGCGCACAAACCATTGCTGGCAGCGATGCAGGAAGATTTTGAGCGGGTGATGAATGCGCATCCGGCTGTGCCGGAAGAAATCAGTAACCGGATAGAAACCAGGCTGCTGGCTTCTATCGGACAGAATAAAGTTGTGCGTATGCGCACCACACAACGGTGGAAATGGGTAGCCGCAGCTTCCATTGCCTTGTTGCTGGCAACAGGTACCACCTTGTTTTATCAATGGCATCAACCCGCTGCGCCGGTAGGATTGGCCATAAAAGCAGCAGACGTGAAGCCGGGTTCTAATAAAGCGGTATTAACACTGGCAGATGGCTCGGTAGTAACATTGGATAGTGCCGGCAACCAGGTGATACAGCAAGGAAGCACCAAGGTAGAGCAGAAGAATGGCGAATTGCAATATGCTACCGGAGGCGATAAGACCGCTATTGGTTACAATACATTAAAGGTGCCTCGTGGTGGTCAGTTTACGGTTGTACTGCCAGACGGTACACAGGTATGGTTGAACTCCGCTTCCAGCCTGCGTTATCCTACTGCTTTTAACGGGGATAACCGTACTGTAGAAATGCAGGGACAGGGATATTTTGAAGTAAAGAAAAATGCCAGACAGCCTTTTATTGTGAAAGTGAATAGTATGGAAGTAGAGGTATTAGGTACCGGCTTTGATATTATGGCTTATGATGATGAAGACGAGCAGCGTACAACACTGGTGAGTGGCGCGGTAAAAGTGAAGCAGGGTAGTGTGGAAAAATACCTGAAGCCCGGACAGCAGGCAGCTGTTGATAATACTACCGGCGTGATGCTGGTACGTAGTGCGGATGTACAGGAAGTAGTAGCCTGGAAAACTGGTTTCTTTGAATTTGATAATGCCAATATAAATGTTATCCTGCGGCAGTTAGCCCGTTGGTATGATATTGAAGTAGATACAAAAACTGCTGACAACAGACTTTTCGGTGGCCGGCTTAACAGAAATCTGCCGTTATCGGAGATGTTGGCCCTGTTGGGTAGCAGTGGCGCTAAATTTAAACTTGAAGGAAGAAAACTAACTGTTATTAGATAAAATAAGATGAAAGCTTAGAGAATTGCTGCTTCCACGTTGCGGCACCACGTATTATTTATTAAAACTGATAAATTTTAAACAAGATGGCAACAACCGAGACTAGCTAGTCAGGGAACGTATGTCCAAAAAAAACCGGAAGTGCTCGCAACACTGCCGGTATATATCTGGGCATCCCTTGAAAATCAATCCCTTAATCGAAGAACTATTTTACAAGAATTCCCAAACACTACAAAAGTATGCAATTAAACTTATGTGGTATAATTTCCTGTACCCGGAAATTACTATCAACCAAAATGTTCTGCGTTATGAAAATGACCGCCTTTTTGCTACTCACAGCTTGCCTGCATATCAGCGCAAAAGGATTGTCGCAGCAGATCACTCTCTCAGAAAAAAATGCTCCATTAAAGAAAGTACTGAAGGAAGTGGCTCGACAAGCAGGGATCTCCATGGTGTATGATGAAGCATTGTTATCTTCTTTCACGAATGTGAATGTAGACGTTACCAACGTATCGGTAAAAGAAGCATTAGACGTTTGCCTGAGAAATAAGCCCCTGGCTTATGTGGTAGAGGGCAACCGTATCACGCTGGTGAATGTTTATGCGGAGAAAGGTACTGCGGATTCCAGTATTGTTGTAACTGGCAGAGTGGTGAATGAAGCCGGAGAGCCTGTTCCCGGTGCTACCATCCGGATACAAAATACAGGTGCTGGTACCGCCGCAGACCCCGAGGGAAAGTTTAGCCTCAGAGTACCTAACAGTAAAAGTGTATTGCAGGTATCTTTTATCGGTTATGATACCCGAACGGTGTCTGTTTCCGGCAGTCCGTTGCATATTCAGCTGAAGCCTGCTAATACTGCGCTGACAGAAACTGTGGTAGTAGGTTATGGTGTTCAGAAGAAAAGCGTGGTAACCGGTGCTATCTCCAGCGTTCGTGCAGCGGATATAGAATCACAACCTGTAACCCGCATTGAGCAGGTATTACAGGGCCGTACTTCGGGGTTAACGATTGCCGCCAGTTCCGGCCAGCCAGGATCTAATGCAGCCGTGCGGGTAAGAGGCATCACTTCTTTCAATAATAATAATCCATTGTGGGTAGTAGATGGTGTAGTAGTAGATAATGGTGGCATCAGTTATTTGAATCAATACGATATAGAATCCGTGGAAGTATTGAAGGATGCAGCTTCGCAGGCTATTTACGGTGCGCGTGCAGCCGCCGGCGTTATCCTGGTAACTACCAAGAAAGGGAAAGCAGGAAAGATTACCGTGAACTATAATGGCTATTATGGTACCTCTGCTCCGGCGCATAAACTGAAGCTGCTGGATGCTACACAATATGCTACGTTAAGAAACGAAGCACTCACCAATGACGGTGCTATGCCAGTGTTTGCGGATCCTAAATCATTTGGTAAAGGCACTGACTGGCAGGCACAGATTTTTAATAATAATGCTACCCGTCAGAATCACGAATTAAGCATCAGTGGTGGTAGCGAAAAATCTACTTTCTATACTTCCTTCGGCTACCTGAAGCAGGAAGGTATTGTGGCTACTGCCATTTCCAAATATGAGCGTGCTAACTTCCGTGTGAATACCACGCATAAAATTACGCCATGGTTGACCTGGGGTGAAAATGTGGGATATTCTTATGAAAAAACAATCGGCATTGGTAATACCAACAATGAATTTGGCGGACCATTAAGTTCAGCTATCAACCTTGATCCTATTACCCCTGCTATTGTAACTGATCCGGCGGAAGCAGCGTTGACCAAGTATAAAAATCTGGGTGCCAGGAAAGATGCACAGGGAGGTTTCTATGGTATCTCCGATATTGTAACACAGGAAATTGCCAATCCACTGGCTTATATTTCTACCCGTTTGGGCAATTATAACTGGTCACACAATGTGGTAGGTAATACTTACCTGGAAATGGAGCCCGTTAAAGGCTTGAGATTCCGTTCTACTATTGGTGCAAAATTATCTTTCTATGGAGATGAAACATTTACCCCTATTTCTTACCTGAATACTTCCAGCATTACACCGCGCACCAACTTTAAGCGCGGGCAAAATCAGAACTATAATTTTAACCTGGAGAATACCGTTTCCTATACCAAAAACTTTGGCTTACATAATGTTACTTTACTTGCAGGCCAGGGTGCTTACATGGAGAACCGCTCTAAATCTATTAACGTAACGTTCTACGATATTCCTGCAGAAACATTTGCAGATGCATCCCTGAACTTTAAGGCGGCTGCAACGAACCGCATTTCTGATGGTAGTGAGGGAACAGAACATAAAGTATCTTCCATTTTCGGCAGATTAAACTATAACTACGGTGAAAAATATCTGGCAGAAGCGATTGTACGCCGGGACGGATCTTCCCGCTTCGGTGCCAATAACCGCTATGGTATTTTCCCTTCGTACTCCGTTGGTTGGGTAGCTTCCAAAGAAGCGTTCTGGCCGGAAAATAAAGTAGTAGACTTTCTGAAGTTCCGTGGCGGTTATGGCACCGTGGGTAGTGATGATATTGGTGATGGTGCTTTTCTGGCAACTATTGGTAGTGGCAGAAACTATACTTTTATTGGAGTAGATGGTAAGCCTTTATATGCAGTTGGATATAGTCCCAATGCCCCTTCCAATCCGAATCTGAAATGGGAATCTACCAGTCAGACCAATATTGGTTTTGAAGCTACGGTACTTCGCAATATTACTGTTGGATTCGACTGGTTTAATAAAAAGACCAAAGACATCCTGATGAAACCCCGTATTCCTTTGTACATAGGTGCTATTGATAATCCTGCGGCCAACGTGGGTAGTATGGAGAACCGTGGTCTGGAACTGGAGTTAGGTTATCGTGCAAAATTGGGTGAAGTGGATTTCTCTGCCAATGCAAACGTATCTCACCTGAAGAATAAGGTTACTTTCCTCGGCAATGGGGTAGAGTCGCTGAATGATAAGATCCTTAATTTCCAGGGGATGAATGATATTGTGAAGACGAAAATTGGGGAAGCATTCAACTCTTTTTACGGTTATCAGTCGTTAGGTATTTTCCAGAATCAGGGAGAGGTAGATGCCTGGGTAAATAAAAGCGGTGGAAAAATTCAACCAGACGCCAAGCCGGGTGATTTCCGCTGGGCGGATCTGGATGGCGACGGAACCATTACAGACAAGGACCGTAAATTTATCGGCAATCCAACACCTACGTGGACCTATGGCGCTACCATCAGCGCTGCTTACGAAGGGTTTGATGTGATTGTATTCGGACAGGGTGCCGGCGGCAATAAAATTTTCCAGGGCTTACGTCGTCTCGATATCTCTACTGCCAACTGGCAAACCAAAATATTGGATCGCTGGACCGGTGAAGGTACCAGCAATACCATACCCCGCCTGAGTATAGAAGATAAAAATCACAACTATACCAGGGCTTCCGCTTACTACCTGGAAGACGGCAGTTACTTCAGAATTAAAACCCTGCAGATTGGTTACTCACTGCCAGGCAGGGTGACTAAAAAAATAGGCTTACAGAAAATACGGGTGTACGTGATGAGCGAAAACCTGTTGACCATTACCAAATACACCGGTTATGATCCGGAGATTGGTGGTACTGATGCGTTGAGCATCGACCGTGGTATCTATCCACAGGCGCGTTCCTTCATGGGTGGTTTGAATGTTACTTTCTGATAATTTTAAAGCTGATCAAAAATGAAAAAAAGAAACTTTAAATATATAGTGGCAGTTGTCGCCGGCATGCAGTTATTGGGCGCATGCAGCAATAAATTCCTGGATGTATCACCCAAAGGAAGTTTCCTGGAATCCAACTATTATAAAAACCAGCAGGAAGCTTTTAACGGACTGGTAGCGGTATACGATGTAGTAGGCTGGCAGGCGGGTAACTATACTACCAAAGTAGGCGCTATGGATGCCATGTCTGATGACCATTGGACAGGTGGTGGTGGTGCTACGGATATCAATGTACTCCAGGTGTTAACCCGTTTTACACTAACACCGGCATTTGGGGCACAGGAGGAATTATGGAAGAAAGGATTTGCTGGTATATTCCGTGCCAACACGCTGCTGAGCAAGTTACCGGGTGTAACGATGGATGACAACCTGAAGAAAAGATATGTAGCGGAAACGAAGATATTGCGTGCACATTTTTATTTTGACCTGGTGCGACTTTTTAAAGATCTCCCGTTGTTTACAGAGCCGGTACCGGCAGATCAGATGTATAATGTATTGCAGGTAGCACCGGAAGCCGTATACAAACAAATTGAACAGGATTTAAAAGATGCGATTGCAGAAAGCAATTTACCGGATGTGCCACCACGTATAGGAGAAGCTGGTCGTGTTGGTAAAGGTGTTGCGCATGCGTTGCTGGGCAAGGTATATTTATACGAAAAGAAATGGACAGCCGCAGCTGCTGAATTGAAAGAAGTAAATGGTGAAACACCCGGACAGCCCAGTGCAAAGTATAACTATAATCTGTTGAAAGATTTTGCATCGCTCTGGAAATCAGATGACGCCAGCAAATTCAACAGCGAATCTATTTTCGAGGTTTCCTATACTTCTATTTCCGGCGGTAACTGGGGAGATGGTGTACCGAAAACCGAAGGTAATATGCTGAATATCCTGTGTGGTCCAAGATCCTATGTCAAAACAGCATCAGATGCGCCTGATTACGTTTCGGGATGGGGCTTCCTGCTGGTAAGTAAAGAGTTGTATGCCGCCATTCATTATGATCCACGTTTTGCGGCCACCGTATTGGATATGGATAGCCTTGTTAAAGCGAAGAAAGTAACTTATGACCCCAGCTTTGACAACACGGGGTACTTCCTGAATAAGTTTGCCGGCAGAGCATCCAATGCTTCTACCGGTGGTGGTGACATGGTGCTGAACTTTCCACAAAACCTATATGAAATCCGTTTGGCAGATACTTATCTGATGGAAGCAGAAGCCCGTGTAAATGCCGGAGAAGGCAGCGGCGCGGGCACGCGTGCCTATGCGTTGCTGAGTGCCGTAAGAGCGCGTGTAGGATTAGGGCCTATTCCTGCCACCTTTGATAACATATTCCTGGAAAGAAGACTGGAGCTGGCCGGAGAAGGACATCGTTTCTTTGACCTGGTGAGAACAGGCCGCGCTGCCGCCGCTTTTGCGCCTATCCTGCCTAAACGGAATTTTGTGCCGGGCAGAAATGAAGTATTACCTATTCCTCAACTGGAGCTGGAGAATACAAAGCTGAAGCAGAATAAGGAGTGGTCAACCCAATAAAACAATTAACGCTACATTGATTGTTTACCAGACAATTAAAAGACCTGTCACGTGTTGACAGGTCTTTTTTATATCAGGTAGCTACTACCTGATTCCTTTTTTACTACATTTATCCCGCAAAACCAACCAACCAGTGTACTCAGGATGTGGAGCCAGTCATGGAGGAGCAGCAGGACATATTATTGTTACAGCAGTTAAATACAGGGGATAAATCAGCGTATGACGCTATTTTCCTGAAGTATTACCGGATGCTATGTACGAATGCGTATTTTCTTTTACAGGATGAACAGCAGGCCAAGGACCTGGTGCAGCAATTTTTCCTGGAAATGTGGGATAAGCAGTTGTACCGGCAGTTGCATGGGGAAATAAAGGGATATCTTTTCCGTGCAGTGCAACACCGATGCCTTAACTTACTGAAGAAGCAAGCCTATCAACAACGGGAGCTGGAAGCGTATGGACTGCAACTGGAGCGGGATATGATTCCGGAAACCCGCTCTCCCGGAATATATCAGCAGGTAATAAATGTAATAAGTGAGTTACCGGTACAACGGCAACAAGCTTTTCGTTTGGTATATCTGCAACAAAAAAAGTATCAGGATGCAGCGGATGATATGGGTATTTCTGTTAATTCGTTGAAAACACATTTGAAGCTGGCATTGAGATTTTTGCGGGAGAGGATAAAAATTAGTGGGACGGATTCACCCGATAGCACCTTTTAATTGTAGTATAACTGTAATGGCCACGAGTAGCGAACACATACGGATTTTGTTCATGGAACAACTTACCGGCACCTTGTCCGAATCTGATTCGGAGGAGCTGGCCCACCTGTTGGCTACAGATGCCGCTGCGCGGGAGATGTGGGCGTCTCTACAGGAGGAATCGGTGGTATTGGATGCTACTACTTTTGCATTTGAGCTGGACCCTGTGGAGGAGTTAGCGCGGCTACACGCGGTGCAGGAAACAGTTGCGGCACCGGTAGCCAGGGCATCGGATAACTTACGGCACCGTTATCGGTGGTTGATCCGTATGGCAGCGGCGGTATTGTTGTTGCTGGTGGCAACGGGGCTTTATCAGCTGTTGAAGCCGGCGCGGGTGGTGGCGCCATTGGCCCATCAGTATACGCCGGCGAAACCGCAGGCGGTACAACTGTTGATAGCCGGACAAACAGCCCTTGCATTAACCGGCGATAGCGCTATTCAGCAATTACAATCCGGTGGTGTGCAGTTACAAAATAGTGAGCATGGACTTGCCTATACCGGCAGTGGTAATGACGCTATGAATACGCTGTTGGTACCTGCAGCCGCAGATTACCAGCTTACGTTGTCAGATGGTACAGAAGTATGGCTGAATGCCGCTACGCGGTTGCGTTTCCCTTTTGCTTTTTCCGGGCGTCAGCGGGAAGTATATATCGAAGGGGAAGCTTATTTTAAGGTCGCTAAAAACAGCGACCTGCCATTCATCGTACATACGCCGCACACGACGATACAGGTGTTGGGTACGGCTTTTAATATTAACACCTACAGCACCCGCGAAACTACTTCGCTGGTGGAAGGCGCTGTGATTGTAATGGGCGCTGGCAATAAAAAGGTACCCTTAAAACCTGGTACGGAGTCCGTATATCATGGCGAAAGTCCATTGACCGTGCAGGGATTCGATGAAGGAGAAGTATTGAGCTGGATGAAGGGAATCGTTTATTTTCATCATACTACTTTATTGGAGATGCAGCCATTACTGCAAAGATGGTTTGATATAAAAATAGTATTTGATCAGCCAGCGGTGGCCAATACATCGGTTACCGGCATGGTAGAGAAAAATAAGTTGCCGGAATTTTTACAGGACCTGCAAACATCTACACACCTACGCTATTATTTTAACGGCAACCAGTTACATTTTAGCTTGCCTTAAAAAAGTTTGTTACTACCGTTCACCCGAAGCATCTGTTCATTTGTAGTTAATCCGATGTTGATTATTTCGGATTAAACCAAAATCTATTTTATGGGAAGAAACTCACTGCGGAGAAGGCTCCGGCAGTCGTTGGCAGTTGGTAGTATCACTGCACTGCTTTCCGTTTTAGTATGCACCGTTGTATATGCACAAACGGGCGGAAAAGTAAGAAGGGTCCATGTTTCAGGACAACAGCTGACTTTAGAAAGCATTTTTAAAACAATCAAAAACCAAACAGGGCTCACCGTTTTTTACGATAGCCGGTTGCTGGATGACCAGGAGAAAGTAACACTTGATTTTAAGAATGGTACACTGGAAGAAGTATTGAATTATGTACTCGCCAACAGGAACATCAGCTATGAAATCAGGAGAAACCAGGTGATTGTATTAAACAGGAAAGTAGCAGATAACCAGGCGAATGCTGCTGCTTTTAGTTTATCTGGTACTGTAACAGACACAGAAGGTACGCCGTTGCCGGGTGTTACTATCAAGGTAAGCAACAGTAATGCAGGCACCAGTACCGGATCACAGGGTGAATATGTATTGGCAGGTATTTCGGAAGATGCTGCACTGGATGTTACCTACCTGGGCTGCGTACCACAACATATTGCCATTGGTAAAAGACCAGTGATTCATATAAAATTATCGCGTGCTGCCAGTGTGCTGGATGAAACAGTGATCATGGGATATGGTACTACTACCAAGCGTTATAATACTGGTGCTATTAGTCGTATTAACAGTGCCGTGTTTGAAGAACAACCCGTAGGTAATCCGTTGCTGGCTATGCAAGGCCGGGCGCCGGGGCTGATGATTACGGCTACCAGCGGAAAAGCGGGTGCTAATGTGGCGGTGCAAATCCGTGGGCAGAATTCCATTGGGGAAAATAGTCCGTATGTAACCCGTAATGAGCCTTTATATATTGTAGATGGGGTACCTTTTTTCTCTGTACCGCTGAATCAGTTTGATGCGCTGGGTACGCCGGTACAAGGCTCCAGGAGCCCGCTCAACAGTATCAGTCCGGATGATATTGCCAGCATAGAAATTTTGAAAGATGGAGATGCCACTGCTATCTATGGTTCAAAAGGTGCGAATGGTGTTATTCTTATTACCACAAAGAAGGCTAAACGAAATGGCAAGCTGGCGGTGAATGCCAATGTGTATGCAGGTGCTGGAAAAGTAACGCACATGCTGAATATGCTGAATACCGATCAATATCTTGCACTCAGAAAAGAGGCTTTTGCCAACGATAATATCCAACCCACCGCCGCCAACGCGCCTGATCTGGTTACTTATGACCAGCACGCCTATACCGATTGGCAAAAATATTTGATAGGAGGAACTGCGCATGTTTCCAATGCACAGGTGACGTTAAGTGGTGGCGATAGTAAAAATCGTTTTATGCTGGGTAGCAGCTATTATAAGGAAACTACCGTGAATCCGGGAAACGGCCGTGATCAGCGCATCGCATTCAATGCGTCTTACGATTTCACTTCAGAGAATTCAAAATTCAATCTTGCTTTCGCGGCAAATTACACGAATGATGATGATAAAAATTTTTCCGGCGATTTGTCAACTATATACAACCTGCCTCCCAATTTTCCATTATATAAGGCAGACGGAAAAATGAACTGGGATATGGGAAGTAATCCGGCGGCGAATTTGTTGCAACGCTATAATAATAAGGCGGCTTACCTGAACAGCAATGTTACCATGCGTTATGCCATCCTGGATAACCTGCAGGCAAAAGTGAACCTGGGATATAACCAGAATAGCATGGACCAATACCTGGCGAATCCATTATCTTCTCTGGACCCCCGCTACTATAAACAATCTTCTGCCACTTTTGGGAACACGCAGCGTAAAGGGTTTATCATTGAACCACAGGTGGATTATCAGCTTAAGCTGGGGAGCGGTAGCCTGAAAGCATTGGTAGGCGCCACGTGGCAGAAACGTACTTCTGATGGTTACTACATCACGGCCACAGGTTATTCTTCTGAGGAAACGATGGGGTCTATGCAGGGGGCTACTTCGCTGGTGGCTTCTTCCTCTTATGGCAATCCCAATGCCGGGTATAATGATTATCGCTATCAATCTTTTTTCGGCCGGTTGACTTATAATCTGCAGGGTAAGTATGTAGTGAATGCCACGGCGCGGCGGGATGGTTCTTCCCGTTTTGCACCGGAAAACCGCTATGGCAATTTTGGCGCATTGGGAGCGGCCTGGATCTTCAGTGAAGAATCATTTGTAAAAGACCATTTGCCATTTTTGAGTTTTGGTAAGCTGAGATCCAGTTATGGCACTACTGGTAATGATATGATTGGCGACTATGGTTATATGTCCAGCTGGACGGTGACTGGCAACAGTTATAATGGTGTGAGCACGCTGGCGCCTTCCCGGCTGGCGAATTCAACTTTTGGTTGGGAAAAAGTTGCGAAAACTGATGTAGCACTGGAAACAGGTTTTCTGCAGGATAAGCTGCTGGTCAATATCAATTTTTACAGTAACCGAACCACCAACCAGTTGGTGGGCTATAACCTGCCATTTTCTACCGGGTTCACTTCCGTGCAATATAATTTACCTGCCGTAACACGTAATCAGGGCTGGGAATTTGAAGTAAGTACCACTAATTTATCCCATAAATCATTTAAATGGACTACTTCCTTTAATCTCACTATTCCACAAAATAAGCTGGTGAGTTACCCCGGACTGGAAAGTTCTTCCTATCGCTATAACTATGCTATAGGTCAACCTTTGCAGGTGTCAAAAGGATATGAATTTACAGGACTGGATGATAAAACAGGTATACCGCAGTTTACCAGTATGGACTTCAATAAGCGGATAGTACTGGGTACCAGAACACCCGCATACTATGGAGGGTTACAAAATACGCTGCGGTACAAGAACTGGCAACTGGATGTGTTTTTCCAGTATAGTAAACAATCCGGATTTAATTATCTGAACAATGCGTGGAGTAATATCGGTGCTATGAGCAATTTTGATGTGATAGCGCTGGACCGGTGGAAGAAGGCGGGAGATGCCACTAATGTTCCCCGTGCCACTACTTATTCGTCGGTATGGTACAACTATATGAACTCTACCCAAGCCTGGGGGGATGCTTCGTTTATCCGTCTGAAAAATGTGTACCTGGCGTATAATATGCCATCGGCGTGGATGTCGAAGTTAAAGTTGAGTAACTGCCGTATTTATCTGCAGGGGCAAAATCTGCTCACCATTACCAACTACCTGGGCTTTGATCCGGAAACACAGGGCATTTTCCAGCCACCGTTAAAAATGTATACTGCCGGTATTCAGTTATCCTTGTAAATGATTAAAAGATGCAAAACGTGAACGTATATACGAAAAAGAACAGCCTGCTCATAGTATTGCTATTATGTTGTGTAACAATGGTGTCCTGCAAGAAATTTCTGGACGCTGATCCTCCAAAAGATGTGGTGCCGGCAGATCGTTTATTTGCAAACGATGCGAATGCCCTGGCGGCGGTATCCGGTGTGTATCAGGATATGATGGGGACAAATGCTGCCCGTATTGCCAATGGTACCTTGAGTGTGTATAGTGGCTTATTGGCAGATGAAATATACAGTTTTAGTGGCGCCGACCAGGAGTTCTTTACTAACCAGATAACTTTTCAGTCGTATTCAGCGGCAGAATATTTATGGCAGTATGGGTATGCGTCGCTATACCGTGTAAATGCTATTTTGAAGGGCCTGCAGGCGCCTAACGGTGTTAGTGCGGGGATGAATGCCCAATTGCTCGGAGAGGCGTATTTCCTGCGCGCATTCATCTATTTCCAGCTGACCAATCTGTATGGTAAAATTCCTTTAACGGAAGCGACGGATTATCAGATGAACAGTAACCTGCCACGCGCAGAAGTGGCTGTAGTATATGATACTATTATCGCCAACCTCAAGTTGGCGGAAGGTTTGTTGCAAGCATCCTATCCAACTACCGGCAAAGTAAGACCGAACCGCTTTACAGCATCTGCTTTGCTGGCACGAGCTTATCTGTACCGGGGTAAATATACGGAAGCTGCAGCGAAGGCAGGAGAAGTCATTGCAGGGCCGTATACATTAGTAGCAGATCTGAATAATGTATTTCTGAAAGAAAGTGGGGAAGCTATCTGGGAGCTGATGCCGGTACTCAATCGTGGCGTCAATACTTTTACCGGTAATATGTTTATTCCGGATACGAGTAGTTCTTCTGCTCCGAAGTACGCCCTGGATTCCGTATTGTCCGCCGCTTTTGAAGCAACCGACAAACGTCTGGCCAATTGGGTAGGCATCAAAAAATACAATGGTAAAACGTATCAGTATCCCGCTAAATATAAAGTAAGGGTGGGTAGCTCTACGGTGCCGGCAAACGCCACAGAGTATGAAATTGTATTCCGGTTAGGGGAGCAATACCTGATCCGTGCAGAAGCCAATGCACAACTTGGTAACCTGACACCTGCTATTGCAGATGTGGATAGTATCCGCTCCCGTGCAGGGCTGCCGTTATTGTCGCCGGCGATTGCCAAAGATGCTTTACTCAAAGCCATTGCGCAGGAACGGAGAATAGAACTATTTGCAGAATGGGGACACCGCTGGTTTGACCTGATCCGCACCAATAAGGCAGATGAAGTATTGCGGGGGGTAAAACCTACCTGGAAATCCACTGCCATCCTCTGGCCAGTACCTCAATACGAATTAAACACCAATACAGCTATCCAGCAGAACGCTGGTTACACAAACTAACCGCATATGAAAAAACTAATGACCGCAACTGCGGCGCTTTTATCTTTATCTGCCGTAACCCAGGCACAGTCCGTGATCCGGGGAACCATTCAAAATGGCGAAAATAGCAAAGTGTATATAAGCTATGATTACCATCAGAAAGAAGTGAAAGATTCGGCCGAAATTAAAAACGGGCAGTTTTCCTTTTCTGTGAAAACTACTGGCACCAACTTATATTTCCTGCATACTGCCGGCAGTTCCTCTTATCTTTCCGTGATGCTGGAGAAAGATAAAGTAGCCACTATCGTGTCCGCAGATATGCAACTGGGAAACGCCGTGGTAACTGCCGGGGCGGCACAACAGGACTGGGGCGCATTTGATGGTGCCTTGAAAACATTGTTTCCTGTGGCTACGCAGTTGAACGAAATGTACGATGCTTCCCGGAAAGCCAATGGCGGCAAGCCTGACTCAATAACGGTGGCAAAAGTAAATGCTGGCTTCAGGGCATTAGATGCAACAGGAGATAGTATTGTAAAATATTACCTGGATACTAAGCATAACACTGTGCTGGAAGCTTACCTGGTGGGGCGTTTTCACAGCGGTCCCGGCAGAGATAAAGAAGCAAAGGAATGGTATGATAAGATGGGACCTGTAGCAAAAGCATCTTTGTTTGGTGAAAACATTCAGGCCTTCCTGGCCGTAGCTGCCAAAACCGCAGAAGGAAAAACGGCGCCGGCTTTTTCAATGAAGGATGTCAATGGCAAAACGGTGTCACTGGCAGATTTCAAAGGTAAATATGTACTGATCGATTTCTGGGCGAGCTGGTGCGGTCCTTGTCGCGCTGAAAACCCTAATGTGGTCAAAGCTTTTGAAGCATATAAAGCCAAAGGATTTACGGTGCTGGGGGTATCACTGGATGACAATGTAGAGAAATGGAAAGCAGCTATTGATAAAGATCATCTCACCTGGACACACGTTTCAGATTTGAGCGGTTGGAAAAACCCTGCTGCAAAATTGTACGGGGTAAGTGCAGTGCCTACCAATTTCCTCGTTGATCCCAGTGGGAAGATTGTCGGTAGAGATTTGAGGGGAGCGGCGTTAGAAGAAAAGTTGAAAGAAATATTATAATGTTTTGTCCTTATTCCGGCGGCGTTCTTTCACAGAACGCCGCTTTTTTTATGCGGTGATGATTTCTTCACATTTCGTGACGCTGGTTTAACAAGTAGGTACAATCTGCCTAAAGGTTACCTATATTGCCTGTCACGCTCGTTATGATCAACACCTGGCAGGAAAATATTGCATTGAACAATGATAGTAATGCTTTCAAGGCGTTATACCTGCATTTAATGCCGGGGTTATCGAAGTTTGCGCATTCTTTTGTGAAAGACTCCCTCGCAGCGGAAGACATTGTAGCGGATATTTTCGCGGCATTGTGGAGTAACCGGTCGGAACTCCTTAGAATCGATAATCTCCGCGTATATCTTTTTACCAGTGTACGGAATGCCTGTATGAATTACCTGCAGAAGCGGGACCGGATTACTTTTTATGCTTTTGAAGAAATGGAAGTATTGCTGGAACCACTGGGGACTATTAACCCGGAGCAACAGCTGATTGCCGGTGAAATGACACAGGCCATGCAGGAAGCCATTGATAAATTACCCTCCAAATGCCGGCTAATCTTTAAGCTGGCCAAAGAGGAACGTTTGAAATATAAAGAAATAGCGGCGATCCTCAGTATTTCTGTCCGCACCATTGATAGCCAGCTGGCTATTGCCTTTCAGCGGATTCATGCGGCAGTGGATGCACATCTTGTAAAATAATTTTCTATTTCCTTTAGGTGATTGTTCCGGTTGTTTTGTCTTATGATTAAGACGAAGTAATTATCAATGCCCATTGAACGATACTGGATATTAACCGCACGCAAACTAAATGGTGAAGCCACTCCGGAAGAACTCGCGGAGCTGGACGCCTTGTCTGCCGCGCACCCGGAGATAACCCCTACCGTGAATGCGCTGGAGCGGGTATGGCATCAGGAAGTGCCTATTGTGAGCGCGGAAGAACAACAACGTTTACTGGCTATGCTGGAGCAGCGGCTGCCTGAAATCACCCCTGCGCCGGTAGTCACTCCTGTCAGGCGTTGGCGCAGCCGCTTTGCCTGGGCAGCAGGATTCCTGTTGCTGGCAGCTATTGGAAGTGTGTGGTTATTTTATACCCATCAGCAACAGGTTGCCCTGCATGAAGTGGTGGCTAACCGTGGTACCCGTAGCCAGGTAAGATTGCCGGATGGCTCCGTAGTATGGCTGAATGCGGGGAGCAAACTGGTGTACGACGACAACTACGGTGTCCATGACCGTTTATTGCGGCTGGAAGGCGAAGCCTATTTCGATGTAGCCCAACAGGCCAACGTACCATTTGAAGTAAAGGTAAAAGGTGCTACCGTAAAGGTATTGGGCACCTCCTTTAATTTGCGCGCTTATACCGATGAAGCAATAGTGGAAACCGCGTTGATCAGCGGCAGCGTGCAATTACAATTTCAGGAAGATGCCAAACCAAGGCAGGCGTTACTGAAGCCGGGACAGAAGCTGATACTGACCCGTCAGCCGGGGAATGGATTTACCTCCACCTGGCAGCCACTCTGGAGTAATAAAAAAGAAGACGTTAAAGAGATTGTATGGAAAGATAATACCCTTTCTTTTAACAGGGAATCCTTTGCCAGTCTGGCTACCCGGCTGGAGAGGTGGTATAATATCACTGTTGTATTTGAACAACCACGACTGAAAAAACTTGAATTTACAGGAAGTATAAAGGGAGAAAAAATTCAGGAAGTAATGGAGGTGTTAAGCCGTACTTCCGGACAGTTTATTTACCGTTATGATCAGGCCAGCAGTGTATTAAAGATTAGCAGCAAATAAGTTTCACCACCAAAATCAGGTATGTCATGCCACTAGTATAACCAACACCGTACAATAAAAAGGGGAGAATGATTGCGCCATTCCCCCCCGAAAATTGTTTATCAGAAACAGACGTTCCTTGCTTGTAAGGAGAGGGCGTCTATTGCCTCCACAATTCAATACAAACTTATGAAAAATGACCACAGGAAACAAAGGGTATTATACCACCATTGTTTCCGCAAGTGTTTGCGAATTATGAAAATTACAGCAGTATTGATGATTGCTGCCCTGCTGCAGGTGCATGCATCAGTTGCCTTCTCGCAAAAGAAATTAAATGTGAATGTGAAGAATGCATCCCTTAAGGAGGTATTACAACTGATCATGACACAGTCGGATTACCGGTTGTTTTATAATGATAATAAGCTGCCGGAAAATAAAACGGTGAGTTTAAAAGTAAAGGACGCTTCGCTGGAAGACGTACTCCGGACCGTGTTGGCCGGTACCGGCTTCGGCTTTGAAATACGGCCATCCGGTTTGGTACTCATAGAGCCGGGGCCGCAGCAGCAAGGAGTAATCACGGTATCCGGCAAGGTAACCGATGGACAGGGATTGCCGCTACCGGGTGTAACCATACTCAATAAAAACACCGGTAAAGGCGCACTCACCGATGAGAAAGGGAGCTACAGTCTGAGTACCCCGGATGATGCGGTGCTAACATTTTCCCTGATAGGGTTTACGCCACAGGAGATATCTGTGAATCAACGTACCACCATAAACATCGTATTACAAACATCTACCAGTAAACTGGATGAGCTGGTGGTAGTGGCTTATGGTACCCAGAAAAAAGCCAACCTGACCGGCTCCGTAGGTACCGTGAATGTAGCGCAGGCCTTCAAATCCAGACCAGTGACCAATACACAGGAGTTGCTGGCAGGAACAGTACCGGGATTAAATATCAGCAAAAGCACTGGCGCCGTAGGTTCCGGTGCGGCTATCAATATCCGGGGAACATCTACCATCGGTAGCAGTTCCGGCGTACTGGTGTTGATAGACGGTATTCCTGGTAATATCTATACCCTTAATCCTAATGATATTGCTAACGTATCTGTGCTGAAAGATGCTGCCAGCGCGGCAATCTACGGATCACGCGCCGCGAATGGCGTGATCCTGATTACCACCAAGAAAGGTGGCGCCAGCAAAGAACCGGTGATAGATATCTCTTCCAGCGTGGGTGTACAGCAACCACAATTTCGCCTCGATTTTGTAGGCGCGGCGGATTATATGAAACTGTGGGATGAAGCCATGGTGAATGATGGGAAAGCACCTGTATACGGACAAAAAGGACAAGACGATTTGAAATCGGGGAAGCTGCCGGATAACAGGTGGTATAAAGACATCTACAAAAAAAATACGCTGATCAACAACAACTACGCATCTATCTCCGGACAAAAGGATAACATCAGCTATCGCGTATCAGGTTCTTATGATTACCAGGATGGCACATTGCCGAACAATGATTACCGCCGCTATACAGTTAGACCGGATCTCTCCATCAAACTGCGGGATAACCTCTCCGTATCTACGAATATTCAATACACCGAAACACAGCTTACAACACCACAGGGAGGCACCGACAACTGGCAAACGCAGGCGGCGCGCATTTCTCCCATTTCTCCCATTACATCTGCTACCGGACAATATGGTATTGGCTCCTCTATGGCCGGGAATCCTATTGCCGGCGTAAATGAAGGAGGCATCAATAAAACKAAAGTGAAAGAGTTGATGGCCATCTTCGGCATTACTTATACTCCGCTGAAGAACTGGAATATTACAGGTAATTATGCAAAGTATAGTTATGACGACTGGATATCCAGCCGCTTAAATACCTACTACCTGTATGATGATAATGGCAATATTGCGGCTACTAAAAATCAGGTGAACAGTTTAAAGAACAGCACTAATTCCAGTTATCGTAATACGCTGCAATTCACTACAGATTATGCTTACAGCCTGGGACGCCATCACTTTAAAGGGTTGCTGGGTTATTCGCAGGAATTATATAACAGCAGTAATTTTTATGCATCCAGAGATGGAATGCCCTTCGCGGGAATTGATGTACTCGACATGGGGACGCTGAATAAACAGAATGGCGGTACTGCCAACGATGTGGCCATACAATCAGTGTTTGGCCGTATCAACTACGATTACGACGGCAAATACCTGGTGGAAGCCAACATGCGTGGAGATGGATCTTCCCGGTTTGCACCCGGGCATCGCTGGGGCGTTTTCCCTTCGTTTTCTGCCGGATGGAATATTCATCGCGAAGACTTCATCGCTGATCGTTTTAACTGGATCACAGAATTGAAATTAAGGGCTTCCTGGGGCGTGTTGGGAGATGCAGAAAAAGTGGGCAGCTATGCTACCGCATCTATCCTCAACTTTGTGCCTAATATTTATGGATTCAATAATGCCATTGTACCGGGTGCTTTTGTGGATACTGCGGTAAATAAAAATCTTTCCTGGGAAGAAGCCAAACTGGGCAACATAGGTTTGGACGCCAGTTTCCTGGAAAATAAAGTAGGATTCACGGTAGATTACTTTATCAATAACCGCGATAAAATTTTGTATCGTGCACCGGTATCACTGGAGTTTGGTATGAATGCGCCATATACCAATCTGCTGGCTATGCGCAACCGCGGATTAGATGCTTCTGTATTTTACAAAGACAGACAAGGCGACTTTAGCTGGGGCGTGACGGCTAATGTGAGCTTCTCTAAAAATCAAATTACTAACCTGGCGGGAACCGGCCCGTGGATTGATAACGATACTTACACCGCAGAAAATGGTCAGTACCAGTTGCCTTATGGTTTACAGGCTATTGGCTTGTTCCAGAGTGCAGATGAAATTGCAAAGAGCCCTAACCAGGGACCGAATGTTTTCCCCGGAAATATTAAATACAAAGATCAGAATGGCGATAATATCATTGATGGTAACGACCGTGTAATACTGAATACCAAAGTGCCGGTGATGTATGCGTTGAATCTCAACCTGGGCTGGAGAGACTTTGATTTTTCCGCAAATATGTACGGTATGTTGAACACTTACCGCTATATGAGTGGCTTTGAAGGCTGGGCTTTTTATTTATCGCAGAATGCCCGCCCCATGCACCAGGACGCCTGGCGGCCAGACAATCCCAATGCCAGTTATCCGCGCTTGTCTATTCAGTATACTTCCAATGATACGAAGTATTCTAACTATTGGCTGCGCAAATCAGACTTCCTGAAATTACAGAATGTACAGCTGGGTTATACCCTGCCAAAGGAAGTATTGAACCGGCTGCGGATAAAATACCTGCGGGTATTTGTTTCTGGTCAGAACCTCGCGACTTTCAGCGGCTACAAAGGATTTGATCCGGAAGGTGGATACTATCCGTTGTCGAAAACATGGGCATTTGGTGTGAATTTAAAATTCTGATGATTATGAAAAAGATTTGCTTATTTATATTAGTAATAGCAGCCACGCTGCAAAGTTGTTCTAAGTTTTTGGACCGGTCGCCTTTGGCCAGTGCTACATCAGACGCCTTCTGGAAAACCGCCACGGATGCGGAACAGGGCGTGAATGCGTTATACGCTGCATTGCCTGATAGCCGTGATTTCTGGCGTGATTGCAGCAGTGATAATTCTGTAATGACCAACGCCTGGGGCGAGGGAGGAATGGGATACATTTGCCAGGGTAGCCAGGCGGCCACAGATGCCTATATTAAAGAAGAATGGCGGTATGATTATATCAGTCGCGCTTTAACAGCCATCGATCAGCTTTCCAAAATGACCATTGATCCGGCTAAGAAAAAGCAATACCTGGGTGAAGCCCGCTTTATACTGGCTTTGCGCTATTTCCGTATKACACAGCTGTATGGCGATATTCCACTGATCAAAGAAAAACCGCTGACACTGGAAAATGCGAATGTGGCTAAAAGTCCTAAGCAGGACGTGTTGGATTACGTAGTCACCAATGTAGACAGTGCCATTTCCTTCTTACCAGATACTTATACTGGTGCTAATACCGGGCGTATTAATAAAGCAGCAGCTATGATGCTGCGGGCCAACGTGTATCTCTATATGGCCAGTTATAAACAGTTTCACGGAGGAGTAAATGATCCTTTGTTATGGAAAGAAGCCGCCAAATCGGCCCAGGATGTGGTCAATACCGGCGCCTATGATCTTGAAAAAGATTATTCCTATCTGTTTACACATGAAGCCAACAATGCCAATAAGGAAGTGATCCTGGCGTTCCAGTATATTCAGAATGAAATTACCAATATGTTGCCGGTGCTGGCATTGCCTACCGGTTGCTCTATTACCGGTGAAGGCTGGGCCAGTTTTTGCCCCACCCGCGATCTCGTGGATTCATATGAATGCACAGATGGTAAGAGCATACAAACATCTGCGAAGTACGACAAAAACAATCCCTGGGAAAACCGCGACAGCCGCCTGAAAAAGACGTTCCTGCTACCGGGAGTACCTTGTTTACGTCCTAATGGTAGTTATGCGCCTTACGAGCCACATCCTGCCTATAATAAGCCGGAAAAGATGAACAATGAAGGCGGTGGCTTAACTGGTTTTATGTATCTGAAATTTGCAGAGCCGGATAATCCAAATCCGGAACATGCTTACATGAATTTTCCTTTATATCGTTATGCAGAAACATTGTTGATACTGGCAGAAGCGTTGAACGAATATGACCCGGGTAATCAGCTGATTGTGACCGCCATGAATCAGGTGCGTGCCCGTGCGGGCTTGCCTGGCGTAGATGCCTTGCTGGGCAATCAGCTGGCGATGCGTGATAAAATCAGAGAAGAGCGCCGTCATGAGTTTGTGGCGGAGCATAAAAGGTATTTCGATATTTTACGTTGGAAGACAGCTGAAACCGTATTGAATAAACCGGCTTATGGTATTAACCAGAACGAGAAAGCGCCTATTGGCGACTGGACACAACCGGCATTCAAAGCACAGGACAGAACGTTTAATCCGGCAAAGCATTATACCTGGCCTATTCCACAGGAAGCTATTGATAAAAACAAAAACCTGGTACAAACAAGTGCCTGGAAATAGAAACAGCCCAAATTTAAAACTACATCTATGGGAATTGAACGGAGAAAATTCTTACGAAACATTGGATTAACGATGGCCGGCGCATTGACAGTACGTCTTCCGGTAGTGGGGCGCGCTATTGCGGACACCCCTCATTATCTGCTGACCACCCGTCAGCCGGATGCTGCCTGGATAGCGTCGTTATATGAACGGGGGACTGTTACCACTTATCGCAAAAGCAAAAACGAACTGCAATATATCGGAATGCCGGTAGGTGGTATTATGTGCGGTACGCTATATCTGGGCGGCGACGGGCGTTTATGGCTATGGGATATTTTCAACAGAAACCAGGAAGGTATAGAACCTAAAACGGTTGATTTCCATGCCGACGTACTCAATGGTGGCAAGAAAGTTCGTTCCCGCGATGGAGCCTGTTATATTGAGCCGGCAAAGAACATTCGTCCGTTAGATCAGGGATTTGCGCTGCAGCTGACTTACAACAATCAAACGATTATACGCAAATTTGATGAGGCAAGCTGGCCGGAAATAACCTTTGAAGCTACTTATCCGATGGCCCTGATCCGGTATACAGATCCGGCGTTGCCTGTAGAAGTAACGCTGGAAGCCTTTTCTCCGTTCATTCCGTTAAATGAAGATGACTCTGGTTTGCCAGTGACTATCCTATCTTACAAAATTATTAACAAAGGTACTACACCGGTTACCGCTACCGTGTTGGGTTGGCTGGAAAATAAAGCAGCTATCTATAGCGCCGGCGCTGATCATGAGCGCACCAATACCGTGGTGAAAGAAAAAGGCTGGCAAGGCGTACATGCCACCGTGCGTGTGAAAAATGGCAGCAATGAGGAGTTCAGCAAATTATACGACTATGGTAACCTTTGCCTGGCCGCCTTTGGTACAAACGTACAAGTGAATCCGCTGTTGCCACAAGGTGAATTATCAGCCGCTGATTTTAAAGCTACCTCAGCAAAACCGGTAGTGAAGCCCATTCATGAGAAACTAACCGGTAGCGTGGCCATTCAAAATAAGATACTACCGGGAAAGTCTATACGAAATGATTTCGCCATCAGCTGGTATACGCCAAATCTCTGGTTTACCCAGGTAAAAGATACCGGCCGTTATTATACCAATCACTTCAGCGATGCCGCCGCAGTAATGAGCTATGTGCAGAAGAACTATGCCCGCTTATACCGTGAAAGCCGTTTGTGGAAAGATACCTGGTACGATGCTACATTGCCATGGTGGTTTATGGAGCGTACTTTTATGAATATCTCCACACTGGCTACTACTACCGCACATCGTTTCCGCAACGGCCGCTTCTATGCCTGGGAAGGCGTGGGCGCCTGTGAAGGCACCTGTACACACGTATGGCAATATGCACAGGCGGTGGGCCGCATCTTCCCTGCACTGGAAAGAGATACCCGGCAGCGGGTGGATCTGGGCATCGGACTCATGGCAGATGGCGGTATACTTTTCAGAGGAGAAGCGGAAAGGCGCCCTGCTATTGACGGACAAGCCGGTACCGTATTACGCATTTACCGTGAGCACCAGATGAGTAAGGACCGCAGCTTCCTGGAAGGCAACTGGGTGAATATTAAAAAAGCATCGCTGTTTATTATTCACCAGGACCGCAACGGTGATGGTATGGAAGATACGCCGATGGAAAATACCCTCGATGCCGTTTGGGATGGAGAAATTGCATGGATTGTAGGCTTGTGCATTGCCGCCGTAAAAGCCGCTGCCCTCATGGCTACGGAAGTGAAGGATACCGAGTTTGCCGCCATGTGTAATGATTATGTGGAGAAGGGAAAGCGCAATATGGAATCCCAGCTGTTCAACGGCGAATACTTTATTCATCAGCCGGACAAAGTAAAAGGACGTTCTGTGATTGGTTCTTATAACACTTGTCATATTGATCAGGTATATGGCCAGAGCTGGGCATTCCAGGTGGGCATGGACCGCGTGATTGATAAAGCAAAAACAATGTCAGCATTAAAGGCGTTGTACAAATACAACTACAAAGCGGATGTAGGTCCGTACATCGCGGCACATCCCGGTGGCCGTCCTTATGCGCTGGCAGGTGAAGGTGGTATGATTCTGAACACCAACCCACATAACGAGCAATATCCTTTCGGCGTGAAAGATGCGTGGCAGCTCGGCTACTTCAATGAATGCATGACGGGCTTTGAGCATCAGGTGGCGTCGCATATGATGGCGGAAGGAATGACGGAGGAAGCGCTGACCCTCACACGTGCAGTACACGATCGTTACCATGCGTTTAAACGCAATCCATTTAATGAGATAGAGTGCAGTGATCACTATGCACGTGCAATGGCCAGCTATGGCACCTTTGTAACGGCTACCGGTTTCCAATACCATGGCCCTAAAGGATACATTGCTTTTGCACCTGCCATGAATAAAGAAAATTTCAAATCACCTTTTGTGACTGCAGAAGGATGGGGTACTTATACGCAAAAGAATGGTCATCATACCCTGTTGTTAAAGTATGGTAGCTTGTCGCTCCAAACGTTGCGCTTTGCACATACCGGAGCGAAGAAGGTGAGTGTGGCTGGTCAGAAAACCCCTGTCACCTTTACAGAAGAAAACGGATGGGTGACCATACAATTATCTGCTCCTGTGCGTGTACAAGCGGGACAATCACTTCAAATTACAATTGCCTGACCCATGAAATCATTACTTCAGATAGCCGTTGCCGTTTTATGTTTGTTTTCCTGCAAGCCGGGAAATACGCCGGCATCGACTCCTGCCGCTGCTGCCTCCTGGCAAACCCAGCTGGATAGCGTGTTGCCGTTGCTGGGGCACCGTAACTGGATTATTATTGCCGATAAGGCATTTCCGTTTCAGTCGGCTCCGGGGATGGTGTATATCAATACCAACGCGGCATTGCCGGAGGTGGCCGATTACACCATTCAGCAACTGAATAAAGGCACGCATGTAAGCCCTATCCTTTACCTGGATAAGGAGTTATCATTTGTGCCGGGTGCTACTGGTTACCGGGATACCTTGCAACAGATTTTTAAGGGACAGTCGGTGCAAACCTTATTACATGATTCGGTTTTTGCGAAGATGGATAAAACTGCCGGTTTGTTTAAAGTGGTAGTATTGAAAACCAATACTACGCTGGCTTATTCATCTGTGTTCATTAATCTGGATTGTAAATACTGGAGTGCCGATAAGGAACAGACGATGCGGGCCGCGATGCAAGCAAAGTAAAATAATGCTAACTTCCGCCCCATAATCTATTATCATGGCGGAGTTAAAATTATTTATGTTGCTGCTGGGATGTACGCCTGAAGGGCGTCACACCGAGCAACACGATGTTTTTTTTGGTATTGGCAGTCAACTGAGAGACCTGATTCCTGATATGCTGGCGTTTTGGCCGGAAGCAAAAGGAAAATTACATATTGATGGCTGGAGAGAAGTGACTATGGTAGACGGGCATCAGATCCGGGTGGTAGAGAAGCCGGCAACGGCAACGACACAGCAGGATATGCAATTATTCTTTTTGAACCTGGGAGGTTATAAACCTAATGAAATGGAAGAGTTTCATTATAAAATGCTCAGTGTACAAAAGGATATTGGTATAGCCATTCGTGCATCTAAAGAAACAGTTTTTTTTAAGCATACTACTTTTGGAACCGCCACTTCCCATGTAGATGATAAATATGGGGTAGATGTGGATGATGTTTATGTGGTAAAAGATATTTTGCCAGCGCAGCTGAAAGAACGATATACGTTGGAGATAACCCCGGCTGTGAATGTCGGAGAAGATGAATTACATCTTGGGTATTTTCAGCTTAGTAAGATTTAGAAAATTACGAATTCCGAATTACGGATTTGTGGGGAGATGGTAAACGCGAGTGATAATATTCGCTGATATCTCCCCACAAATCCGTAATTCGGAATCCGTAATTCGTAATTCCGGCGGTACGCCGGTACAACCGCCTGTCATTAAGCGGTTGAAGCGTTGCCCCCCTTTTTCTACTTTCGGCCAAAACCAACCAACCACAAATGAAAAGAGTTCTCCTTAGCGGCCTGGTCACCCTGGCTGTTTCTGGTGCATTTGCACAAAAAAAGGCTACCATATCAGGTAAAGTGCCTGCTGATTTCAACAACGAATATATCTATCTGCTTAAATCGGCCGGTTATGGCTTTAATCCTTTAGACTCCGCATTGGTGGAAAAAGGAGCGTTTACGCTGAATTATGAAGTGAAGGATACCGCAGAAGCCATGTTGAGTATCCGCCTGAAGAATGAGCCTAAGCACATTGGCCACCGCTTGCTGTATATTACCCCAACAGATAAAATGAAATTCACGCAGAAAACCGCCGGTACTAACAACCTGCTGGATGGCGCGGAAATTAAAGGTTCTGTTTTTACAAAGCAACAGGATGAGCTGAACGCTTTGGTAGCACCACAAACCAAGGCGATAGACTCGCTGCGTACGGAATTTCAGCACATGATGATGGCGGTGCCCAGAGATACCACCGGCTACTATGTTTTGAGCACGATGTTTCAAAAACTGATGGATGAGCAGCACGCAACTCAGGAGAAATTCATGCTCGCACACGCTGACTATTACGTGAGTCTGGTAGCGCTCTTGAAAACGATGGATGGCCGCGTAAAGGATGTAGAAGGCACTCAAAAAATATACGATAAATTTTCACCGGCATTACGCGCCACCAGTGTTGGACAGAAAGCAGCATCTATCCTGAAAGCTTCTGCAGCCCTGTCTGTTAACCGGGTAGCGCCCGATTTTACCGCTGCGGGTCCTGATGGTAAAACCATGAAACTTTCTGACCTGCGCGGTAAATATGTACTGCTCGATTTCTGGGCCAGCTGGTGTGGTCCGTGCCGTGCAGAAAATCCGAATGTAGTAAAAGCATACAACCGTTTCAAAGATAAAAACTTTGACATCCTGGGTGTATCCCTCGACAAAACCGGTGATCAGGCTAAATGGACCGCTGCTATTGAAAAGGATGGGCTTACCTGGCATCATGTGAGTGACCTGAAATACTGGAGCAGCGATATCGCAAAATTGTATATGATCAATTCTATTCCGCAAAACTTCCTGTTAGATCCTGAAGGACGTATCATTGCTACCAACCTGCGTGGTGAAGCATTGGAACAAGAGCTGGAAAAAGTATTGCACTAAATTATATTTCCATTTCCGGTGTGGTGTCTGTCGTAATAAAACATTATCGTTCCACGATAGCCACCACACCCATACCGCCTGCGGTACAGATAGATACCAGGGCTCTTCCACTCCCACGTTCCTGTAATATTTTTGCGGCCTGTGCGAGAATGCGTGTACCGGTAGCCGCAAAAGGATGACCGATAGCCACACTGCCGCCTTTGGTATTTAGCTTACTACGGTCGATGCTGCCCAGTGGTGTATCCCAACCCAATTTTTTGCAGTAGGCGGCGTCTTCCCAGGCTTTGAGGGTACAGAGTACTTGTCCGCAGAAGGCCTCATGAATTTCATACACATCAAAGTCCTGCAACTTTAAGTGATTGCGTTTTAGCATGCGCGCTACGGCATAAGTAGGCGCCATGAGTAATCCTTCTCCATTTACATAATCTACCGCGGCTGTTTCTGCATCTACGAGATGCGCCATCACGGGCCAGTTTTGTTGCTGTGCATATTCTTCCGAGGCCAGCAATAAGGCGGAGGCGCCGTCGGTGTATAGCGTGCTGTTGCCGGCGGTAAGGTTGCCATTGGGATCAAATGCGGGTTTTAGCGCCGCGAGTTTAGCCGGCGTAGTATCTCCACGTACAATGGTATCTTTTTTCACGCCTTTGAATTCGAAGATCAGGTCATTGAAAAAGCCTTCTGCATAAGCTTTGGCGGCGTTCATATGACTCTGATAGGCCAGGGCGTCCTGCGCTTCCCGGGTGATACCCCATTCCGCCACCATTTTCTCGGTATGTTGTCCCATAGACATACCTGTTCTGGGTTCTACGATAGAAGGATATACGGGGGAGAGGTCTTTGAAACGGATGGAGGCTAATATTTTCAGTCGCGCCCCGAGTGTTTTAGCGGCACGCAGGTCTGTCAGTTTCCAGGCCAGTTGTTGTTTAAACAGTAAGGGAATATCGCTGTTGGTATCACTGCCGCCGGCGATGCCGGTATCTATTTGTCCGCATCCGATCCGCAGGCCCAGCTGTATAGCAGCATCCAGACTGGTACCGCAGGCGCGCTGTAAATTGTAGGCAGGGGTATGGGGATCAAGGGCGGTGCCTAATACGCATTCCCGGGCAAAGTTCCATTCGGTGGAGCGGTTGAGTAAGGCGCCCAATGCCACTTCGCCCAGGCGTTTGCCCGCCAGCTGGTAACGATTCACCAGCGCGTTTAAAACGGCGGTCAACATTTCCTGGTTACTGATATGGTTATACTCTTTGAAAGACTTTACGAAAGGGATTCGTTGTCCGCCAATGATAGCGACTTTTTTCATAGAGAGGTGCTTTTACTAAAGTTACTGAAAAACCGGTAGGCGTTGTTCAATTATGGACCTGTTTGTCCGTATGTGGACAGGATAAGAATTAATGAACTAAGCTGGTGGCGGATTTGTATATTGGCCTGCTTTATGTCGCCTGCGCTACATTCTAAATCATTACCGCATGATGCACGTTAACTGGTTTAAAACCACCTGGAGAAATATCCAACATAATAAGTCTTTTGCTATCATCAACCTGATAGGATTGACCGCTGGATTTACCGGTGCCATGTTGATTTTTTGTCTGCTGTATTATCATTTGAGCTTCGATAATTTTCACCGGGATAAAGACCGGATTTTCCGGATTGTATCCATGACAATAGAGGGAAAGGAAGATTATTCTCAGGGCATCCCTCAGTGGAAAAAGTATTTCCTGATTTTCTCGCCAAAAATGCGCCAGCCGGTTGTTACCGGCAATGGAAGCGGCCTGGAAGGAAGTGTATCCTGCATACTCCTGGTCATATAACTTCCTGGATGATAATATCCGCAGTATGTACCGGGCGGAAGAAGTATTGTTAAACCTGATCCGTATTTTCTCTTCGCTGGCCATCCTGGTGGGTTGTATTGGCTTGTTGGGTATGGTGTCTTTTATGGCGGCGCAGCGCAAAAAGGAGATCGGGGTAAGGAAAGTATTGGGTGCCAGCGTAAGCGCTATTCTGTGGTTGTTTATGAAAGAATTTGTCCGCCTGATGCTGATCTCTTTGTTCATCGCCATTCCGGTGACGTGGTATGTGATGCATAGCTGGTTACAGGAATTTGCTTTCCGGCTAACGCTGGGGACGGGCCACTTCCTGCTGCCTGCGGTGATCACGTTCGGTATGGTGATATTGACTATCAGTGTGAATTCCGTACGCGCCGCATTTGGCCAACCCCGTGCTCAGTCTGAAGAATGAATAATAGTTAAAGCGAATAAAGATGGTTCACCGGATTCGGTACCGGCCGGCCATCTAAAGCAGCTAATACATTTTCTGCGGCAATGCGCGACATGGCATTCCTTGTTTCCACAGTAGCAGAGCCGATATGTGGTAAAATGGCTACTGTAGGCATATTCAGCAAGGGACTATCCGGCTGCATAGGTTCAGGATTGGTCACGTCCAGTCCTGCACCCCAAATGAGCCCTTCCTGTAAAGCAAACAATAAATCTGTTTCGTTGTGAATACCTCCTCTGGCGGCGTTGATAAAAATAGCGGTGGGCTTCATTTTCCGGAAGACTTCGCGGTTAAATTTGTCTTTGGTTTCCGGCGTGAGACTGGTATGTACGCTGATTACATCGCTTTGTGCCAGCAGTTCATCAAAAGAAACAAAGGTGGCGCCCAATGTTTTTTCGGCCGCTTCATTGCGATGGCGGTTGCAGTAAATGATTTTCATATCGAAAGCGGCCTTACAGCGTTTAGCCATCACCGTTCCTATATTGCCTAGTCCCCAGATGCCCAGCGTTTTTCCTTCTATATCAATGCCCAGGTTTGCGGTAGGTGTGGAAAATCCCCAGTCGCCGTTTAATATTCTTTTATGTTGATATAATGCTTTCCGTGCTACTGCCTGCATTAATAAAAAGGCGGTGTCGGCGGTGGCATTGCTCAGCACCCCGGGTGTATTGGTGATCTGTATACCTAATTCTGTAGCGGATTTCAGGTCTACATTATCATAGCCTACTGATAGCAAACTAATGACTTTCAGGTGCCGGGCATGTTCCATAAAAGGGCGATCTATGTGTCTGCCGCCGGCATAGAGTAGTGCGTCCTGGTCTTTGCATTGCGCAATCATATCTTCCAGCGTCAGTTCTTTTCTTTCAGCCCACTGTTTAACGGTAATGCCTGCACGCTGCAGTAGCAGCAACCCTTCTTCCGGAATAACTCTTGTTGTGAATACTTTCATGTCTGTTTTTCTTTTGTGAGATGTTGATTATATGCTTCCTGCGCCCGCTGCGGACAGTGTTTCCCGTTGTTGTTTGCGGGCTGGCCGTGTGCTTCGTTTCCACCATTTCCAGCCTTCAAACCATAATACCGCTACAGCGCCAATGCCTGCACATATCAATAACTGCGGTAGTTGTAGCGCGTTGATGCTGAAAAATTGTGCCACAGGCGGGACGTATAGCATGACCGCCAGCAGTGCCAATGTAATGATAATAACGCTTACCATTAGTTTGTTGTGATTGCGCATGCTGTGTATGAAAGAGTAGTAAAAGGAGCGATTCACCAGTGTCAGGAAAATATTGGCCAATACCAATGTGGTAAACACCATACTGCGGGTATGTGTTTCGTCATAACCCTGTGCTACACTCCACTGGTAGGCGCTGAGTACACCGGCAGTAATCAGCAGTCCCTGCAGGATACTGATATTCATTTCCCGGAAGGAGAGAAAGGTTTGTGTAATAGGCCGTGGTGGCTGCCGCATAGCATTTTCTTCCATGGGTTCATTTTCATACACAATGGAGCAGGTGGGGCCCATAATGATCTCCAGGAATATCACGTGTACCGGCGTGAAAATATTAGGATATATCCAGCCGAGGAACAGCGGGAGCGATACCGTGAGGATGATGGGGATATGAATAGAGATGATATACTGCACCGCTTTTTTGATATTGGTATAAATCCTTCTGCCTACGGCAATGGCGTCTACCATGCCGCTGAGGTCATCATTTACGAGGATCAATGCAGCCGCCTGTTTGGCGATCTCTGTACCTTTTTTGCCCATAGCAATGCCGATGTGTGCGGCTTTCAGGGCAGGGCCGTCGTTTACGCCGTCTCCGGTCATGGCTACTACTTCTTTATCGGCTTTGAGCGCATTGATAGCCGCCAGTTTGGCTTCCGGGAACATGCGGGTGAATATATTGACGGACAATAAAGTCCGTTGCATTTGAGCAGCATCCATTTGCATCAGGACTTCTCCATCAATGGCTTTGCCGGCGTTTTTCAGGCCTGCCTGCTGTGCAATGGCGCAGGTGGTAACGGCATTGTCGCCGGTAATAATTTTAACGACGATGCCTGCTTCATAGAATTTGCTGAACACTTCGCTAATGTTGGCTTTAGGCGGATCATAAAAGGCCAGTAATCCCACAAAGGAAAAGGGAAGTTCCTGTTGCGTATCGGGATATTGGGTGCCGGTAAAGTCGGATGTAGCAACGCCGAGTACCCGGTAACCTTGTTGAGCCAGTGTACGCACCTGTTCTATCATCTCGTTTTTTGTTTTTTCCGGGAGATGAGAAACGGCGATGATCGCCTCCGGCGCTCCTTTCGCCGCCACGATGCGATGACCGGCATTGTTTTCATACACATGCGTCATCATAGGCGGTTTGCCTGCTAATGGATACTCATGTACGATTTTATAGTCAGGCCGTTCATCCGCGGAAGTCATTTTTTCGTATAGCCGGTGCAGTGTTTTTTCCATGGGATCAAAAGGAACCGGTTCACTGGCCCACATGGCTATGGTCAATACATCCAACGGCAATTCGTCTTCCCCATATAAAGTTTGGTCTGCCCCGCGATAAATGGCGGGCAGGCTCATTTTATTTTCTGTGATGGTACCCGTTTTATCTGTACAGATGATAGTGGCGCTGCCCAGTGCTTCTACAGTGCGGATTTTTTTTACGATGATGCCCATTTGCATGAGTCGCCGGGAACCCAGCGCCATAAAGGTGGCAAAGGCCACGGGAATTTCTTCCGGTAAAATGGACATCGCCAGTGTTAAGCCTTTCAGCAGGCTATCGGTTAAGCTGCCACTGCGAATAAAATTAAACAACCACACCGCCAGAAAAACGGCAATGCCTGCTACTGCCATCCATTTCACAAATTGTTCAATCTGTTGTTGCAAAGGCGTTGGTTCTTCTTTAATATTGAGGATGGCAGCGCCCAGCTGGCCGATTTTTGTTTGGGCGCCTACCTGTTGCACTTCACAGATTGCAAGACCGGATACCACCAGTGTGCCGCTATATACCCGGTTATCTTCTCCATCCGGTTGTTTAAAAACAGCAAAGGCTTCGCCGGTGAGGGCGGACTCATTCACGGAAAAATCGTTGGCATGTATGATGATGGCATCGGCATTGATGGTGTTGCCTTCTGATATCAGGAGCATATCGCCGGTAACAATATCGCTGGTGGCAATGCTTTTCAGTTCGCCATTCCGGATCACTTTACTGAGTGGTTCATTTATTTTTTCCAGGGCTTCCAATGCTTTACGGCTGCGGCTGTCCTGGTAAAAGGAGATGCCTGATACCAGCGCAATAGCTACCAGCATAAAGTAGGCTTCTCCCAGTTCCCCCATCACAAAATAGATAACAGTTACTGCTATCAGCAATAATAGCATGGGTTCTCCCAGTATTTCCTTTATCAGATGTAAGAGCGGATTGGTGGTAGGGGCAGGAGGGGTATTACTGCCGTATTTTTCTCTGGAGGCGGCTACTTCCGCATCATTCAGTCCCTTAATATGTTCTGGTAAATTAATATTTCCTGCCATATAAGTTGTTTTGAAGACCAGTGCGATACTAAATTTACGAATTAAGGCAATTGATCATTACATTTACCTTCTTTATATCATAACAGTGAAACAAATGAAAGGTAAAAATTTGCTGGCAGGGCTATTCCTATGCCTGTCTACCAGTGTATTTGCACAAGATTTTCCCGCTGTGCAGCAATTGGCGCAACGCCGTGTTCCCTGGCTGGCCAAATCGCTGGTGTTGAAAAGTATACCAGCTGAAAATGGAAAAGATCAGTTTGAAATTACCACACCGGGCAAGCAGGTACAGATTAGTGCTTCCAGCCCCAGCGCTGCTGCTGCCGGGCTGAACTGGTACCTGAAATACTACTGCCATCGTTCGATGTCACATATGGGAGATAACTTGTCGCCGGTAGCACCATTGCCGGCGGTGAAGGAGCCGGTACGTATCAACACCACGTATGATTACCGCTATGCGCTGAACTATTGTACCATCAGTTATACCATGAGTTACTACAACTGGAAAGACTGGGAACATGAATTGGACTGGATGGCACTCAACGGGGTGAACGTAATGTTGGCCACTATGGGTACGGAAGCTGTTTGGCAACATACACTGGAACGCCTGGGCTACTCCCCTGAAGAGGCGCGTCGCTTTGTAGCAGGGCCGGGCTTTACTGCCTGGTGGCTCATGGGCAACCTCGAAGGTTGGGGAGGGCCCGTAACGCAACAAATGATTGACCAGCAAACCGCGCTGGAAAAACAGATACTGGCGCGCATGAACGGGCTGGGCATTGCTCCGGTCATGCAGGGCTTCTATGGCATGATACCGGTGAATCTGAAAGAAAAGATGCCAATAAAAGTAGTAGAGCAGGGTAAATGGGCGGGTGGCTTTCAGCGCCCGGATTTCCTCATTCCCGGCGACAGCAACTTCACCAAAATTGCGGGCATTTACTATGAAGAGTTGAAAAAATTATACGGTAGTAACATCCATTTCTTCGCTGGCGATCCTTTTCACGAAGGAGGTATCAGCAAAGGGGTAGATGTGAGCGCTGCTGCTGGCGTGATTCAGCAAACCATGCAACAACATTTTCCGGGTAGCACCTGGGTATTGCAGGGTTGGCAGGCAAACCCTTCAGGAGCGTTATTAGCAGGGCTTGATAAGTCTAAGGTGCTGGTACAGGAATTATTTGGAGAAAATACGGCCAACTGGGAAACCCGCAAGGGATATGAAGGCACGCCATTCATCTGGTGCAGTGTGAATAACTTCGGTGAAAAGCTGGGATTGTATGGTAAGCTGCAACGTTTTGCAGATGAGACATTCCGCGCAGCACATAGCCCATATGGGTCATTGTTTAAAGGTGTGGGCATTATGCCGGAGGGTATTCATAACAACCCGGTTATTTATGACCTGATCCTGGAACTGGCCTGGCATGCAGATAAAGTAGATGTGAAAGACTGGATAAAATCATATGTACGTTACCGTTATGGCAGTGACAATCCGCAATTACAGACGGCCTGGCAGGGATTGGTGACTACTGCTTACAGCAGTTTTCCACAATACCAGGAAGGCCCTAACGAATCTGTATTCTGTGCGCGTCCTACATTAAAGGATGTACCGGTATCTACCTGGGGTACCCGTAAGCGTAATTACGATACCAAAGCATTTGCAGCCGCGGTGGCTACTTTCCTGAAAGCCGCGCCGGCCATGAAGAATAACGCTACCTACGAAATTGATGCGATCGATTTTCAACGGCAGGTAAATGCCAATCGTGGGGAAGAAATTTATGCAGAGATKGTAGCCGCTTTTGAGAAAAAAGACCTTGCAGCGTTTAAGCAAATTGCTGCGCGTTTCCTGGCGCTGATGCAGCAACAGGATCTCCTGCTGAGTGGTAACAAACATTTCCGGTTGGATACCTGGGTGAATGCAGCGCAGACCTTAGGGCAAACACCGGCAGAAAAGAAACTGCTGGTGCGTAACGCCAAAACACAGATCACTTACTGGGGCCCCGATAATCCGGATACCGACCTGCATGAATATGCCAATAAGGAGTGGGGTGGACTGATGCGCAGTTATTACCTGCCTCGCTGGAAAATGTATATTGCGGCATTAACGGATCAACTGGAAGGTAAAAACACACCAGCGCCGGCATTCTTCCAGTGGGAGAAACAATGGGCGGAGCAATAGTGTAGCGGACGTTGTCTTGTTCAGAAATGAACATTATACATTGAAAGCGGACATGAAAGTTCATTTTTAGTTTACTTAAAGTGTTGATAATCAGAAGTGCCGGATTCCGGCACTTTTTTTATTTCTATTCTTCAAACGCCCATGAAAATGTTCAGGAACTATTGTAAAACAGCATTCAGAAGCCTGTTGAAAAACAGATTTACATCCTTTGTTAACATCGGAGGCTTAGCGATCAGCTTAGCCAGCTTCCTCATTATTTTACTTTACCTGAATTATGAATTGAGTTATGATCAATGGGATTCTTCTCTGCAACGGGTTTACCGGATATCTAAGCACTCGGAGAGTAATTTTGCGAACAATCAGGCACCGGCACCACTGGCGCCGTTGCTGCAGGAGCATATGTCAGAGATAGTGGCGTATACACGGATACAGCCAAGCGGTAACTATGAAGCACTCATGAGTTACGGGGATAAGAAAATATTCCAGAAAGATGTGGTCATGGCGGACAGTGGGTTTTTACAAGTATTTCCCTATCGATTGTTAGCCGGCAATGCCGCTACTGCCTTCCTGCAACCAGGATCAGCGCTTATTACGGAGGAATTGAGCCATAAGCTATTTGGGAAGAGCAATCCTATTGGCAAAGTGATAATGATGTACAACGAAGTGCCGTTTACGGTGACCGGTATTATAGCGATACCAGAAACGCCGGCGCATTTCAAAGCTTCCGCCATCATGCGAAATCCCAGGATGTTCAACGGCTGGGGCAATATGTCCTATGTTTCGTATGTGCGTTTAGGTAAGGATATGACGGTGGCTGATCTGGAGGATAAAGTAAATCATACATTCTACGATTTTCATGAGAAAACAGGCGCGCAATCTTACGCGGAATATCTGAAGGCAGGACATAAGCCGTCTTTGCTGATAGATGCAGTGAAGAATATTCACAACTTCCCCCGCTTTGGTAAAAGCTCTTTTAAAACCACGATGATTCTTTTCGTGCTGGCGGGTTTGTTGTTGTTGAGCGGCGCACTGAATTCGAGTAACCTGTCGTTGGTAAGAACATTACAGCGTTCACGGGAAGTGGGCGTACGAAAAGTGATGGGGTCCAGTCGTTCGCAGGTGCTTGCACAATTTCTGACAGAGGTATCCCTGCAATGCCTGCTAGGACTGATGTTAGCCGCGATATTGTGTATGCTGACATTGCCCGTGTTCAACAAAACTTTTGGTTTGTCGTTGTCTTTCTTCCGGCAAATGCAGTCGTTTGATATGTTATGGCAATGTGGGGTAGCGTTGATCGCTATTGTGTTGATTTCCGGTTTATATCCGGCGGTGATGTTTGCACGGCAGAGTGCTGTGAGTGTGCTGAAAGGCAACTTCAGCATGGGCGTTACCGGCAGGCGTTTCAGTCATTCGCTGATTGTAGTGCAGTTTGCAGTATCGGTGTTTTTCATTGTCAGTGTGCTGGTAATGGCGCACCAGATGAATTTCATGAAGCACCGTGATATTGGTTTCAATCCCAACCAGGTGGTGCAGATAGAAGCCATGCAATCTACCCGTGAAGAAAATTTTGCACGAACCAGAACCCGGCTGCTGCTGATTCCTGGTGTGCAAAACGTATCTAAAACTACAGCGGTACCGGGTAATGAACATGTAGATACTTCTTCCACCACTTTCACCTACGGAGGAGAGCCTAAAATGCTTACTTCTGTACGGGTAAGCAGTGATTATTTCCTCACACTGGGGATGCAGGTACTGCTGGGCAGAATGTTTAGTGATGCACATCCGGAAGACCAGGACAACACGGCTGTTATCAATGAGTCGGCCGCTAAAGCACTGGGAGTAAAGGACCCTATAGGATCAAGGATCAGTTATGCCGAATGTGATAGTGTACCCTATGAAATAGTGGGGGTAGTAAAGGACTTTCAGGTGCAGGGGTTTGATAGTTATGTGCGGCCAACGTTGTACAGCATTTCCAATGCGCATTGTTCGTATCAGTCGGGTGGCGCGCTGATGGTGAAAGTGAATACGGCCAACCTGGATAAAACCCTGGCTGATATTCAAAAGTTATGGGGAACGGTGGAACCGGGAATCCCTTTGCGGTATTCTTTCCTGGATGATAATTTTCAACAATTGTTTAGCGGGTATAACCGGGTGAGATATATCATTTATGTATTTACCGTGATCTCCATTTTTATTTCCGTGATGGGCTTACTGGCATTAACCATTTATATCACGGAGCAACGCACTAAAGAAATTGGTATCCGCAAAGTGCTGGGTGCCAGCATGGGTAGTATTGTGGCGTTGTTGTCAAAGGATTTCCTCATACTGGTGATTTTATCTATTGTGGTGGCTACGCCGGTAGCCTGGTATTTATTGGAACGTTGGCTGCGTGATTTTGCCTACCATGTACAAGTCAGCTGGCTGTTGTTTGCGCTGGCAGCTATAGGCGCCTTGTTGATTGCCTTTGCTACAGTGGGTTTACAAGCACTACGGGCAGGCAGTGCTAACCCGGTAGAGAGTTTAAGAGCAGATTGATGCCGATGGCAGCAGCAATGGCAGTGTTAAATATGGTTAAATAGGGCATGTCAGCTTATCAAGCGGCATAGAGATTGTGGGAAGGGTGGCACTGTCATTTATAGAACTGTCAGCGTTACATATGCGGGAATCAGCGGAGGGGAATCGTTTTTTTACCTATATCACCACCCACAGGTGGATGGCATTTGCCATAGCGGTAGTTATTTTATTAAGGCTTTCTTTTATAGGGGTGATGGGCGCGATGCCACAGGATGCGTATTACTATTTCTATGGGCAGCATTTCGCACTTTCTTACTTTGACCATCCACCCGCTATTGCATGGATTTTAAGGGCATTTACCGACCTGTTTGGGCGACATGTATTTGTGATCAAGCTGGCGGATACGTTGGTTACCCTGGGTACGTTGGTGGCTTTTTACCGGTTGTCGCGCTGCTTTCTTTCTCCAACACGGGCCTGGAATAGCCTGTTGCTGCTGTATGCCACGCTGATGGTGACCATCTTATCATTAGTATCCACACCAGATGTTCCCTTATTATTTTTCTGGTGTATTTCGCTGATAGCGATATACCGGGCGGTATTTGAGTCGCGTAAAGCATATTGGATATACGCCGGTATTGCCATGGGATTGGCTTTTGATAGTAAGTATACGGCTATCCTGCTGCCAGCGGGAGCGGTGTTGTTCCTGTTGCTGAGTAAGCCGCACCGGCGGTATTTGTGGTCGCCCTGGTTTTTGGCGAGTATCCTGGCATTTGGGGTGACAATTTTACCGGTGGTGATCTGGAATGTGAATAACCAGTTTGCGTCTTTCCGTTTTCAATCATCCGAAAGAGTAGGGGGTGTGGAGTTTCATCCGCTCGACTTCCTGGGCGTGATCGGGCATCAGGCAGCCATTTTGTTGCCTGTCTTGTTAGGCGTGCTGCTGTATTACTGCTATAAATTTGCACGTAAATATACCTGGCGGATCACCCGTATTCCTGCGCCGCAGCTGTTCCTGTTATGTTTCTTTGTACCGCTTTTTTGGATCTTCTTATTAATATCTCCTGTTTACTGGATAAAAATCAACTGGATGATGCCGGCCTATATCACAGGGATTATCTGGGTCAGCACCTGGGTAACGATGCGGTATATCCGCTGGCAGTGGATTTGTTCACTGGTGGTGCATCTGGCGTTGGCAGTGGAGGTTCTTTTTTACCCGGTCCCTATTCATTCTGATGATACCATGATAGGTTGGCGTGGATTAGGTGACGGGGTGAAGGAGCTGGCGGCTACCTATCCCGACGATTTTATCTTTTCGGCAGATGATTATAAAACCAGTGCCATGCTCAATTTGTACCTGGGACGTATGGTGTATTCCAGGAATATTATCGGGGAAAACGCCCTGCAATTTGATTTCATAGGAACGGATGTAAATGCCCTTAAAGGGAGGAATGCCCTCTTTATTAACTCCCTCACGGATGTAAATGATGCCGTTGACGAACTGGCATTTGTAAAAAAACTGGCGCCTTATTTCAGTTCTGTTACCCAGCTGTCGCCTATTGTAGTACGGCAACAAGGCCGTGTGGTGCGGAAGTTCCTGGTATTCCGCTGCCTGGATTATCATCCGCCTTTGGGCAGGCAATGACCGTGGTCATCTCAAAAAATGATCAACATCAATGGGCCGGATAACGCCCATCATTGTTCAGCAATTCAAACGGAGGTAGTTTTACTGTAGCATTTGGACATCCACCTGGATCACCAAAGAAAATAATTAATGAATGACGGAGATGTGCTGTTGATAAAGTATCACCGTTCACTGGCGGTGATACTCTTTATCCGCACATAAAAAATGCAACTCATGTTTAGTGGACTCACACCTACTTCCCGGCAACGCAAATTTTGCGAAGGTTTTCTCTTTTTTCCCATCAAGCATTTACGCAAATACGGGAATCATATTTTCAGGCAATACAACCGGCAGTCGGGGGTGAAAAACCTGCTGGATATGAAGTTGAAGGTGTTAGATTATAATACAGGTCATGCCGAAGATGTAGATGATTATATAACACACCGGGCGATCCCACAGGCCGCGCAGGTGCTGGCCAGAATGGAAGATTTTTATACGAAGATGCAGGAAATGGCCAGCCCTACCCCGGGTGTTTTACAGGATTTTAATGAACTGTTTATCCATTATTACCGGGAAGTATCAGTATATCATAGCGTTGTATTACGCAACCTGAAAGAAGAATTAAAACCGGTATTGAAACCAAAGAAAGGAGATGTGTTTATCGAACAGGGACATGATCATATCAGTAAGGTATATAAACTGGTAAAGGAATTTGTTTTGCAAAGCAAGTCCATTGTGCATCTGATGGAGGACGTAGTGGAAAAAGAATATGCGATTCCACAAGGACCGGCCGGGCAACTGGCCGCTTTGCAGGCAGATATTAAGCAGTTATATTTTATACAGAAAAACCTTTGCCAGTTGTTGAAGAGATGGGAATCCGATAAAAATTTAAATGGACTTCAAACCTATTACAACTAGCGAACAAAAATGTCTTACGAACTGCAGCGTGATCCACCCTATCTTGAGTACCAGGAAGTTTGCAGGACATGGATCCGGATACTGAAAACCTTGCGGGAAGACAATGCTTCTCTGATTAATCGCCTGGCCGCCGCGCTGCGGGGAACCAGCCGTCGTTCTTTTATAGAAGAGGCGGAAGAGTTTCAGCTCACCATGCTGGCGCGCGAAGAGTCGATGATCCTGCTCCGGCATGAGATCGGGGAACAGCTTAGCTGGCTGGAGCAACAGCCGGAAGGCGTTACGGCGCCGCATACTTTTTCTGTATTGGAAAATGATGTAAAAGGTATGATGGCTGGTCATGAAAAAGTGAAAGTTGCCTTCCTCTTATTTATCGCCAAAGAAAATTAATTAATCATTTCGGAAAGTTTCTTCACCGACAACGCCGCTATTTGCCCCTCTTTCAATGCAATCAGTCTTTCATCCCTGAAATCGCCCAGGGTGCGTATCAGCGACTCTTTGGCAACTCCCGCCACTGCTGCAAGATTTTCGCGACTGATATCTATCGTAAAATTTTTATTGCCCGCTGTATTATATTTTTTCTCCAGCATAATTAATGCTTCCGCTACTTTTTTGCGCAGCGAATTATAGGCCAGGCCAATCAGTTGTTGTTCTTTTTCTGCCATTTCCCGGGAGAGCAGCCGGATAAATTTTCCCAGGACTTCCGGGTTGCTGCTGATGAGCTGTTCGAAATCATGGTGGGGAATCAAGGCCAGGGCAGTGTCTTCCATAGCCTCCGCATTTTCCTGGTAGTTGCCGCCTTCGAGGAGCGTGTTATAGCCGAGGAAATCGCCTTCGTTATAGAGACCAATGATCAGTTCTTTGCCCTCATCATTGCGTTTGTAGGTTTTTACTTTTCCCTGTAGCAGGTAGTATAAATATTACGGGCGGTTGCCGGCAGCATAAATACTTTGTTTCTTTTTATAATGATGGGTATTGCGGTCTTCTTTCAGCAGCGATAGCTGGTCGGCGCCACTGCTGGCTGCCAGCAGCATATTAAAGCCCTGCAGGCCATTGGCAGGGGTATGTTTTATTTCAGCACATCGTTTAAGGCGACTTTCAATAGCACTGAGCAGCTCCGTGCCTTCAAAGGGCTTGGTGATGTAATCATCGGCGCCCAGTTCCATGCCTTTCCGCATATCTGTTCTTTCTGCTTTGGCCGTGAGAAAAATAAAGGGCGTGGTTTGTAAGGCTTTATTTTTATGGAGCATATGCAATACGCCGTATCCATCGAGTACCGGCATCATGATGTCGCATACAATGAGATCCGGAAGGTGTTCCAGGGCCATAGATACACCTTCTTTTCCATTGGCGGCGGTGAGTACCTGGTAGTTTGCTAACGCCAGTATCTCAGCCACATTTTCACAGATAGCAGGATTATCCTCTATCAGCAGTATTTTTTCCATGTTCATTGGTTTTGGGGGAGAGGAAGGGAGATGATGAACTCTGTGCCACTTTCCGGCGTACTGTTGCAGGCCACCGTGCCATTCATCAGTTCCGCATACCTGGCTACAATGTGTAAACCAAGGCCGGTGCCCTGGATGTTGGCCACCTGCTGGCTACGGAAGAAGCGTTCAAACAGGTGTTGACGGTCTTCTGCAGAAATACCGATTCCCCGGTCTTTTACCGATAGCAGGAAGGAGTCATGGGTACCTTGTGTACGGATGGAAATGATGCCTCCTTCGGGGGAGAATTTGATGGCATTGGACACCAGGTTCATCACAATGTGTTTCAATAACGTAGGGTCCAGGTTGGTTTGTGGTGTACCGTGGTGTGCATAATAAACGTTTTGTCGAGGTTTTTTGAGGCCATCCATTTCACCGAGAATATTACCGACGTGTTTGGCAGTATCAAAAGTGCTGTAACGGACCTGAATTTTCCCTTCTTCTATTTTTCCTACGGAAAGGAAGTCGTTCAGGATGTCTGTCAGCATATTTACGGAAGATATGATCCGCTGAATGTGTTTACTGCGCTTGGGGATATCTTCCGTGCCCTCGTACTTGGACACCAGGTATACGGAGGAAAGGATGGCGCTGAGGGGTGTCCGGAATTCGTGGGAGGCGAGCGACACGAATCTGGATTTCAGTTCATTCAGTTCTCTTTCTTTTTCCAGGGATATCCGCAGTTCAGATTCCGCTTCCTTGATGCGTGACAGGTCGATGGCAACGCCGATGTAACCGGTGATTTCGCTGCCGTTGCGGATGGCGGATACCGTCAGTGATACAGGTAAGGAAGTGCCGTCTTTCCGGATATAACTCCACTCGTATTCGTTCAGTATGTTGAGTTTCGCTTTGATAATGAGTGTTTCCATACCGGGTTCTACCGGTTGTTGCAGCTGCCGGGAAAACTCTTCTGCCCGGAGGGCCACTTCCTGTTGGTCATGCAGCATGAGGGGGGTACACACATCTATCACTTCGCTGGCTTTGTAACCGAGTATTCTTTCGGCGGCGGGGTTGAACCATTTGATAAATCCATCAGGGTTGATCACAATGATCATGGCGCCGGCATTGCTCCACAGGCTGTTCAGGAAGCTGTTCATCCGCTGGAGGGTACCATCTTTAATGGCGGCTTCCTTTTTCTGCTGATCGAGCTGTTGCCGGGTTTGTTCAGAGATTTTCCGGTCAGAAATATCGATGACGTAAGTAATGGTTAGCAATCCTTCCGGTGTGTTGTGTTCGCCATGGCTGATTTCTACCGGGAACCTGGTGCCATTCTTTCGCAGTGCAATGTGTTCTTTCTCGTCGCAAGGCAGCAGGAGGCTGACTTTCTGGCCAGTGATTTCTTCTTTCGTGTAGCCGAATTGGTTAAGAAGGAAGGGGTTAGCCATCACGATGTCGCTATGGCTATCGGCTACCAGGATGCCAATGGTGGCATGATTAAAGAGCACTTCGAACCCTATATAATTATTTTGATTCGTGTTAATCATACCATTATATGACCCTTTTCTTCGGTGCAATATAAATTTAATGATTCCGGTTGGAATAATATGCACGTTGCAAAAAAAGGGATGTTAACTGTTTCCTAATGTCCGGCGCAGTCTCAAAATGATTTTATTAACACCGTCATTTTGGGTGACTTTGGATGTGGGGAATGGCGCGTATTTTTTTTGTACACTGCGGTTTGGCTTCACCGAATGTTTTTGCGTGTTGTGAAGCGGTCGTTCAATTTTCCGGATTTCGCAAATTTGTTTCCCGAACTCGTAAAGACTTTTTTGGGTGGCCCCTTACTTTTGCGTCACAATTTCAGATAAGCTTTAAGATGTTTAGATATTTACTCCTGATCGCCTGCTTGATGCGGGTAGGGACTCTTTTTGCCCAAACAGATACCACTAAAATACTGCCCGAAGTAGTAGTTACCGCTACGCGCAACGAGCAGTTAATAGATAAGGTACCTGTACCGGTTACCGTCATCAACAAACAGCAGTTGCAGTCGATGGGCGCTGTATTATTACAACAGGTACTGGCCGAGCAAACAGGATTGTTTATTACATCGAATCATGGCACCGGTGTGCAGATGCAGGGCCTCGAAGCGGAGTATACGTTGATTCTGCTGGATGGCGAACCGCTGATCGGCAGAACAGCCGGCACTTTCGACCTGTCGCGTATTGTAGTGAGTAATATAGAAAGAATAGAGATTATTAAAGGCCCGGTGTCTTCTCTCTATGGTAGTGATGCGCTGGCCGGTGTGATTAATATTATTACCAGCAGCAATAAACAAAACGGCTTCACCAGCATTGGCGCGCGCTATGGCTCCAATAATACGTATACGCTGGATGGCAATACCCGCATCCCTTATAAGAATGGTTCGTTTACCGCCGGCGTGAGTACCTATAACAGTGACGGTTATACGTTAGGTAGCGCTACCGCGCCAACGGTATCACCTTTTAAAACGGTGACGGCGCAATCGCGCTGGCAGCACGACTGGTCGCCCAAATGGCATACCACGCTTTCCGGCAGGTACTATGAACAACGCTACAATAGCTACTTTAATGATACCAAAGGGATCGTAGATGATATTGGTAAGGAGAAAGATATGAATGCTTCCGCACAGATAAGCCATACGCCGGGAAAGGATTTTAAGCAGGTATTACGACTGTATTACTCCCGGTATTCGACGAATGAAGAGATGCGTTACCAACAGGATAAATCGGTGTATGACTTATCTTTCTTTAAACAACAATACCTGAAGCCGGAATACCAGGCGGATTGGCAGTTGAATGCGCAGCATCAGCTGACAGGAGGCGTCGGCTATGTACATGAATCGCTGGAAGCCACGCGGTATGACGAGAGGATGGCGTTTAACTCAGGTTATATTTTTCTACAGGAAAATTGGAAACCATCAGCTGCATGGAATATTCTGGCCGGTGGAAGATTTGATACACATAACCAGTATCCTTCACAGTTTAGTCCTAAAGTATCGGTGTCCTATAACATCAACTCCCGCTGGCGTATACTCGGCGCGGTGGGCCGTGGTTACCGGGCGCCAGACTTCCGGCAGCTGTATTTGCATTTCAACAATGCCGCTGTTGGCTATACCGTAGCAGGTACCAAACTGGCCGCAGATATCCTGAAAGAAATGCAGCAACAGGGACAGATCAAAGAAGTGAAAATTGATCCCGCCCAGATGCACGACCTGGATGCAGAAAGCTCCTGGTCTTATAATATAGGGGTAGAAGGGAAGCTGTTTTCCGCCACGGGTATTAAAGTAAACTTCTTTTACAATGATGTAAAAAACCTGATCGATACCCGGGTGATTGCCGTAAAAACCAATGACCTGGCGGTGTATAGCTATGTGAACCTGAAAAGTATTACCACCTCGGGTGCGGAAGTGTTGTTATCGCAGCAGATAGGCCGCTACTGGCAGTTATCAGGTGGTTATCAATATCTCCGGTCCAGAGATAACGAACTGTTTAAAAAAGTAAAAAAAGGAGAAGTATATACCAAAGATGCCGGCACCGGAGAAACCCGCGCCCTGGCTAAAAGCGAATACTTTGGATTGTTTAACCGCTCGCCGCATTCGGGCAATTTTAAAATTGCGTATATCCAGCCCCGTTTGGGTATTGATGCCAATGCCAGGGTACTATACCGTAGCAAATACGGCTTTACAGATGAGAATGGCAATAACACGCCTGATCTGAAAAGTGAATTTGTGCCCGGCTACGCTACCGTTAACCTGGCGGCCGCCAAAACGTTGTTCCGTAAGCAATTGCGGTTACAAGCCACCCTGGAAAATTTGTTTAATTATACAGACGCACAACATATTGCTACCATGCCTGGCCGGATTTATTCGCTGGGTGTTACCTGGAATTTTTTTCACACTAACAATAAATAATAAGAACCTATATGAAAATGCAATTTCTTTCAGCAGGCGTCCTGCTACTGTCTTTCTTCGTACTGTCGTCCTGTAGTAAAGATGATAAGGTCACGCCTGCGCCGCCGCCGGTAGTAACCTTGCAGTCGAAAGCGGCAATTAATATAGATGGAGATGCGGCCGGAAAAGACGTGTATACACTTTATAGCCTGGCAGAGAATAAGGTGATTCCTAACAGTGATTCCGCTACCACCAAATGGGATATCGGATTTAAGGCTACCACGGTGATTGTCAACGGCGGCAGCAGCGGTCCGGGTAAAGGAGAAGGGCAGGTGGTTACTGGTGTATATAAGAACCTGCTGGAAGCGCCAGCAGCAGGCTACAAAACAGATGCGGCCGCCACCAAAGCCATTACCGGCTGGTATTCCTATAACATGGATACCCATATCATCACGCCAATTACGGGCGCTATCATTGTGCTGAAAACGGCTGCAGGTAATTACGCCAAACTGGAAGTGACCAGCTATTACAAAAATTCACCTGCCACGCCAGATGATAAATCCGAACGTCGCTACTACAATTTCCGGTATGTATACCAGGCCGACGGTTCCCGCAATTTCAAATAGTATTAACAGTATAGTATCATGAAACACATTACCAGATTAACCATTGCTGCCACTTGTTTAGCGTTGAGCGCTACCGCCCAGCAAAAAAGTAACGATAAACTGGCCCAGGATAAAGCGGCTATTAAAAACATGTGCGGCTGTCAGGAAGTTACCTTCGAATACACCGAAACATTTCCTGCAGATACCAGCTATAAACCCAAAGGATACCATAAAATTACCGATGCTGTTGAATATGTGACGGTGGCGGCGGAAGACCGTAACCGTATTGTATTGCAGCATTTGCTGATTGCAGACAGCATGGTGATTAAACACTGGACGGAAGACTGGCAATATGAAAATCAGCAGTTGCTGGCTTATCAACAGGACAATGAATGGAAAAAGGTGACGTTGCTTGCTGCACAAGTAAAAGGACAATGGACACAAAAAGTATATGGGGTAGATGACGAACCGCGTTATGAAGGCTCCGCTTCCTGGGTACATGCAGATGGCCGCCATTATTGGGAAGCCGCCAGCGATGCACCATTGCCGCGCCGGGAGTATACTACCCGCAAGGACTATAATGTGCTACACCGTATTAATCACTATGAAATTACCGCTACGGGATCTGTGCATGAGCAGGATAACGCCAAGATTATCCGCAGCAACGGAAAAGATCAGGTATTGGTAGGAGAAAAGGGATTGAACACTTATAACCGTACTGACGAAAAGAAATGTGCAAAAGCGAAAGAATGGTGGGAACAAAACAAAGCATTCTGGGCAGTAGTACGCAAAAGCTGGGATAAGGTATACGGCGTTAACAGTGTGATTAACCTGCAACACAAAGTGAACAACGAGCCGCTGTATAAAGTGATGATGACGCTGGAGCAGAAAGCTTTCCGCAAGGAGTTAACAGGCGAAGCGTTGGAGAAAGAGATTAATGTAACGTTACAACAGTTCGCTACAAAAACGGAGTTGAGTTTACAACGATAAACGAGTGGATAAGAGGGACTATTTCACTAAGTGTGTAAACTTAAAAATCGGGGGATCAAATTAAAAGTTAGATTCTCACTCTTTTATCAAAAATAGTTAAAAACTGATTTAGGATCATGCCCCAGTTTCTAATGGGCATGGTCCATTTTTTTGATACTTCCCACTTCCC